>NZ_JBITZU010000008.1:133997-216131 GCF_044547075.1 Kitasatospora sp. NPDC052896 | reverse complement strand
GGGGGGGCGGGCGGGGCGCCGGGGGCGCGGGGCGGCCCCCCCCCCCGGGGCCGCCCCCCCCCCCCCCCCCCCCCCCCCCCCCCGCCGCGGGGGGGGGGGGGGGGGGGGGCCCCCCCCCCCCCCCCCCCCCGGCCGTCGCTCGGAGCGACCCCCCGCGCCCCTGTCGGCCCGTCACCCGTCCGGAGGGTATCCGGCCGGCCTCGGGCGTTCGCCCTGCCGAAGTGCCGCGGCGGGTCCATCGTGGAGGTGTGGGCGCGATCCGGTGACCGCGCCCGCTCCGGCCGGTCCGGGTCCGAGCGCTGCGACGCGCCGTCAGACGCGCCACGACGACCCCGCGCGCGCCCCCGGTCCGGGCCGCGGAGCAGGGCCACCTCGCAGGAGACCGAACGGTTCTTCTAGGCTCACCTCGGCCTTACCTGCCGCGGTGCCCGCGCCGCGCAGCGGAGGCCGCCCCAGCGGGGTCCCGAGCGAGCCGGGATCCCGGACCGAGCGAGGAGGACGCATGTCGACCAGCCGTTCCATCGCACCACGCCGTCTCTGGCCACCTGCGGTGACCGGAAGCGGCGGCCGGCGTGCCGAGCGTGACCAGGGGGTGTGCCGGCAGGTGCCCGCGCCACTGAGTGCGGAATGCCTGAGTACGGGAAGCCGCCGCGGAGGTGCCCGATGAGCCCGAACGCCACGGCCCCCGCCGCCCCGACCGAGTCCGCCGGCGAGCCCGACACCACCAGCGCGCCCGGCGGCGACGACCCCGCCCCCGGGACCGAGGCACTGCCCGGCCTGTCGGGCACCCTCGCCGCCCGTGCCCGGACGATGGAGGGCAAGGTCCGACGCCGCTGCGCCGAGCTGGCCCGGATCGAGTCCCCGAGCGGCGACGCCAGCCGCCTCGACCAGCTCGCCGACGAGCTGGCCGCCGGCTACCGGGCCACCGGCGCCGAGGTGCGCCGCGAGCCGGGCCCGGCCGGCGACCACCTGCTGATGCAGTGGCCCGGCCAGGACGAGTCGCTGCCGCACCTGCTCTTCGTCGGCCACCACGACACCGTCTGGCCGGCCGGGACGCTCGCCGACTGGCCGGTGACCGAGCACGACGGCATGCTCTGCGGCCCCGGCGTGCTCGACATGAAGGCCGGACTGGCCCTGCTCGAAGGCGCGTTCTCCATGCTCGCCGACCTCGGCCTGCGCCCGCACCACCCGGTCCGGGTGGTGGTGACCGCGGACGAGGAGATCGGCAGCCCGGACGGCCGCCGCGTGGTGGAGCGCCAGCTGCCGGGCGCGGCCGCCGTGTTCGGCCTCGAACCGCCGCACGAGGACGGCCGGTTGAAGACCGCCCGGCGCGGCAGCACCCGGGTGAAGCTGACCGTCACCGGTCACGAGGCGCACGCCGGTAACCACCCGGAGGACGGCACCTCGGCCGTGGACGAGCTGGTGGACCAGCTGGTCGCGGTCCGCGGCCTGGCCTGCCAGCCCGGCACCGAGCTCAACACCGGCCGGATCCGCGGCGGCACCCGGGCGAACGTGGTCGCCGGGCAGGCCGAGGCCGAGCTGGGCCTGCGCTTCTCGACTCCCGAGGCCCAGCGCAGCACCCTGGACACGCTGGCCCACCTGACCGCGCTGCGCCCCGGCGCGCTGGTCCACACCGAGGTGCTGTCCAGCCGGCCGGCCTGGCCCGAGCGTGAGGGCAACCCGTTGCTGCGGCACGTGCGTTCACTCGCCGCCGCGCTCGGCCAGCAGGTGGACGGCGCGCCGGCCGGCGGGGCGGGGGACACCAACCTGGCGGGTGCCCGCGGCCT
Source organism: Kitasatospora sp. NPDC052896 (assembly GCF_044547075.1). Lineage (NCBI taxonomy): Bacteria > Bacillati > Actinomycetota > Actinomycetes > Kitasatosporales > Streptomycetaceae > Kitasatospora > Kitasatospora sp. NPDC052896. Next base: position 214,344 of record NZ_JBITZU010000008.1, on the reverse strand, counting down.
GCCCACCCTGGACGGCCTGGGCGCGGTCGGCGCCGGCCCGCACGCCCGGGACGAGCACATCGCGCTGGACCAGCTGGCGCCGCGGATCGCCCTGCTCGCCGGTCTGCTCGCGGTTCCCCTCCCGCGCCTGCGCTCGCGCTGACCCCACCGCGGGTGGTGGTGTGCGGTCCGATTCCGCCGGACCGCACACCACCACCCGGCCAAAGATCCCGACAGGGCTTGTCACCGGTAGGGGGCTCACTACACAATGGAACCGACCGAACGGTCAGTCGGGAGGTAGGTGCCATGGTGGCAGCGCAGTCGGCCGAGCCGGCGGAGGAGACACCGACCGCGCTCGCGGAGCGCTTCGAGGCGGTGATCGCCGCCGAACAGCGGGTCGAGCCGCGGGACTGGATGCCGGACGCCTACCGGGCGACCCTGATCCGGCAGATCGCCCAGCACGCGCACTCCGAGATCATCGGCATGCAGCCGGAGGGCAACTGGCTCACCCGGGCGCCCTCGCTGCGCCGCAAGGCGATCCTGCTCGCCAAGGCGCAGGACGAGGCGGGCCACGGCCTGTACCTCTACGCGGCCGCCGAGACGCTGGGCGCCGACCGGGCCGAACTCACCGAGAAGCTGATCTCCGGCCGGCAGAAGTACTCCTCGATCTTCAACTACCCGACGCTGAACTTCGCCGACGTCGGCGTGATCGGCTGGCTGGTGGACGGCGCGGCGATCTGCAACCAGGTCCCGCTCTGCCGCTGCTCGTACGGCCCGTACGCGCGCGCGATGGTCCGGGTCTGCAAGGAGGAGTCGTTCCACCAGCGCCAGGGCTACGAGCTGTTGATGACGCTGATGCGCGGCACCGAGGCCCAGCGGCGGATGGTGCGGGACGCGGTGGACCGCTGGTGGTGGCCGTCGCTGATGATGTTCGGCCCGCCGGACGGCGACTCGCCGAACACCGCGCAGTCGATGGCCTGGCGGATCAAGCGGCACACCAACGACGAGCTGCGCCAGCGTTTCGTCGACATGACCGTCCCGCAGGCCGAGCACCTCGGGGTCACCCTCCCCGACCCCGAGCTGCGCTGGAACGAGGACCGCGGCAGCTGGGACTTCGGCGAGCCGGACTGGACCGAGCTGCAGCAGGTGATCAAGGGCAACGGGCCCTGCAACACCCAGCGGATGGACCGCCGCCGGGACGCCCACGAGGAGGGCGCCTGGGTCCGCGAGGCCGCGCTGGCCCACGCGGCGAAGCGGGCGAAGCGCGAGCAGTGCGAGGAGAGCAATGTCTGAGACGTCCTGGCCGCTCTACGAGGTCTTCGTGCGCCCGCGCCGCGGCCTGAACCACGTGCACGTCGGTTCGCTGCACGCGCCCGACGACCGGATGGCGCTGCTCGCCGCCCGTGACCTCTACACCCGCCGCAACGAGGGCGTCAGCCTCTGGGTGGTCCGCTCGGACGCGATCACCGCCTCCACCCCCGACGAGCGCGACCCGTTCTTCGAGCCGAGCGGGGACAAGGTCTACCGCCACCCGACCTTCTACGACATCCCCGAGGATGTCCCGCACATCTGAGCCGAGCTGGGGACCACGATGACGGACGATCACGTCTACCTGACACTGGCCGAGTCGGACCACGAGGCCGAGGCCCGCTGGGCCTACGGCACGGGCTTCGCCGACCCGCTGCTCGGCGTCGACACCGCGCTGCCGCCGAACGTCGACGGGGCCGACCTTTCGCTCTACTGCCAGTTCCTCGGCGACGACGCGCTGGTCCTCGCCCAGCGGTTGATCGAGTGGTGCACCCGGGCGCCCGAGCTGGAGGAGGAGGTCGCGCTGGCCAACCTCGGGCTGGACCTGCTCGGCCAGGCCCGGCTGCTGCTCACCCGGGCCGGCCAGGCGGACGGCAGCGGGCGCACCGAGGACGACCTGGCGTACTGGCGCGCCGAGCACGAGTTCCGCAACGTCCGGCTGGTGGAGCTGCCGAACGGCGACTTCGCCTTCTCGATGGCCCGGCTGCTGGTCTTCGCCACCGCCCGCCGGGCGCTCTACCAGCGGCTGGCCGCCGCCGCGGTGGACCCGGTGCTGACGGCGACGGCCGCCCGGGGCGTCAAGGAGCTGGCCTACCACCAGGAGTACGCGGCGGCCTGGACGGTCCGGCTGGGCGACGGCACGGCGTACTCGGCCGAGCGGATGCAGGCCGGGCTGGACGCGGTCTGGCCACTGCTGGCCGAGCTGTTCACCCCGCACGAGGTGGAGCTGCGGCTCGGGCTCGACCCGGCCGCCCTGCGCGAGGAGGTGCTGGCCGAGCTGGCCGGCACCATCGGGGTGGCCCGGCTGGCGGTGCCGGACGCCCGTCCACTGGCACTGGTCGGCGGGCGCGGCGGCCGGGACGGCGTGCACACCGAGCACCTGGGCCGGCTGCTGGCCGAGTTGCAGTGCGTGGCCCGGGAGCACCCGGGGGCGACATGGTGACGACCGCGGCCGTGCTGCCCGACCCCGCCGTGGTGGCGGGTGCGGTGCCCGATCCCGAGCTGCCCGTGCTGACCCTGGCCGACCTCGGTGTGCTGGCCGGGGTCGAGCGGGCGGACGGCGGCGCGGTCACGGTCTGGCTCACCCCGACCTACTCGGGCTGCCCGGCGGTCGCCGAGATGGCGGCCGACGTGGCGACCCGGTTGGAGGCGGCGGGCTTCCCGGACGTCCGGGTCCGGCTGCGACTCGACCCGCCGTGGAGCAGCGACCAGATCACCCCGGCCGGCCGGGCGAAGCTCGCCGCCGCGGGGATCGCCCCGCCGGGACCGGCCGCCGCCGGCCCGACCCCGGTCCGGCTCGGCCCGACCCGGCTGGCCGCGGTGGCCTGCCCGCAGTGCGGTTCGACCGAGACGGAGGAGCTGTCCCGGTTCGGTTCCACCGCCTGCAAGGCGCTCTGGCGCTGCCGGTCCTGCCGGGAACCGTTCGAACACCTGAAGGAGATCTGATGGCGCCGCGTCGCGCGCAGTTCCACCCCCTGCGGATCTCCGCGATCGAGCGCCTGTGCGACGACGCGGTGGCGGTCACCTTCGACGTCCCGGACGAGCTCGCCGCCGACTTCGCCTTCAAGGCGGGCCAGACCCTCACCCTGCGCCAGGTCACCGGGAGCGCGGACGAGCGGCGCTCGTACTCGATCTGCTCGCCGGTCGGCGGGCCGCTGCGGATCGCGGTCCGCGAGGTGCCCGGCGGCCTGTTCTCCGGGCAGTTGGTGCACCGGGCCGCGGTCGGCGACGTGATCGAGGTGCTGCCGCCCAGCGGCGCCTTCACCGCCGACCTGGGCGTGCCCGGCCGGCACGTGCTGCTGGCGGCCGGCTCCGGGATCACCCCGATGCTGTCGATCGCCGGCTCGGTGCTGGCCGCCCACCCCGACTCCCGGGTCACCCTGCTCTACGGCAACCGGCGCAGCGACACCGTGATGTTCACCGACGAGCTGGCCGACCTCAAGGACCGCCACCTGGCCCGGTTCGAGCTGGTCCACGTGCTCTCCCGGGAGGTCCGGGACGCCGAGCTGCTCAGCGGTCGGCTGGATGCCGAGCGGGTCGGCGCGCTGCTCGAGGCGCTGGTGGACGTCCCGGCGGTGGACCACTGGTGGCTCTGCGGGCCGCACGGCATGGTGGCCGCCGCCCGCGAGCTGCTCGGCTCGCTCGGGGTGCCGGCCGGCGCGGTGCACCAGGAGCTGTTCGTCGCCGAGGACGAGCCGATCGCCGAGCGCCCGCCGGTCGAGGAGCTGGCCCCGGGCGACCTCAGCGAGGTCACCCTGGTGCTGGACGGGCGGCGCAGCGAGCTGCGGCTGCCGCGCGACCGCAGCGTGCTGGACGGCGCCCAGCACGCCCGCCCGGACCTGCCGTTCGCCTGCAAGGGCGGGGTCTGCGGCACCTGCCGGGCGCTGGTCACCGAGGGCGAGGTCGAGATGCGCCGCAACTTCGCGCTGGAGGAGAAGGAGCTGGCCGCGGGCTACGTGCTGACCTGTCAGGCCCGTCCGGTCTCCGACCGGGTGACGGTCGACTACGACCGCTGACCGACGCCGGCGACCGGCCGGCCGAGCAGCCGCGCGATCTCGTTGACCGCTGCCCGGCCGGCCCGGTTGGCGCCGATGGTGGAGGCCGAGGGGCCGTAGCCGACCAGGTGGATCCGCGGGTCGGCGACCGCCCGGGTGCCGTCCAGCCGGATCCCGCCGCCCGGCTCGCGCAGGTGCAGCGGGGCGAGGTGGCCGGTCTCGGGGCGGAAGCCGGTGGCCCAGACGATCGCGTCCACCGGCAGCTCCCGGTCGCCGTCCGGTCCGTGCCAGAGCACCCCGCGCTCGGTCAGCCGGTCGAACATCGGCTGCCGGTGCAGCGCGCCCAGCTCGCGGGCCCGGCGCAGCGCGACGGACGGACCGAGCCCGGTCACGCTGACGACGCTGCGCACCGGGAGCCCCTGACGGACCCGCTCCTCCACCAGCGCGACCGCGGCCCGGCCGGCCTCCGGGCTGAAGGGCCCGTCCCGGAAGACCGGTTCACGGCGGGTCGCCCAGACCGTCTCGGCCACCGCCGCCAGCTCCGAGAGCAGCTGGATCGCCGAGGCCCCACCGCCGACCACCACGACCCTCCGCCCGGCGAAGCCCTCCGGGCCGCGGTAGTCGGCGTAGTGCAGTTGGCGGCCGGCGAAGTGGCCGGAGTAGTGGGGGAGGAACGGGCGGGTCCAGGTCCCGGTCGCGTTGATCAGGGCGCGGGCGGACCAGCTGCCGGCGTCCGACTCGACGAGGAGCCTCCCGCCCCCGGTCGGCCGGACCGCGCCGACCCGCGCCGGGCGCACCACCGGGAGCGAGTGGCGGGCCTCGTAGGCCGCGAAGTACCCGGGCACCACCTCGCGCGCCGGGGCGTCCGGGTCCGGCTCCGGCAGCTCGAAGTCCGGCAGGTCGTGGAAACCGTGCACGGTGGCCATCCGCAGCGAGGGCGAGCGGTGCGCCCAGGCGCCGCCGGGCGCCGGGTCGGCGTCCAGCACCACGAAGTCGTCGTACGGTGCGAAGCCCCGACGCCGCAGGTGGTAGGCGGCGGAGAGGCCGGCCTGGCCCGCGCCGATCACCACGACGTCGAGGTTAGTTGCACCGTAAACAGTCATGCCCCTGAAACATCAGGGGCGCGACCGGATGTTCCCGGCTCAGCCGGCCGGACTGATCACCACCGCCGTGCCGTACGCGCAGATCTCCGTTCCGAGGTCGGCCGCCTCGGTCACGTCGAAGCGCATCATCAGCACCGCGTTGCCGCCGCGCGCCCTGGTCTGCTCGATCAGCCGTTCCATCGCCTGGTTGCGGCTCTCCACCAGGGTCTTGGTCAGGCCGCGCAGCTCCCCGCCCATCAGCGACTTCAACGAGGCGCCGATCTGGGTGCCGATGTGCCGGCTGCGCACGGTGAGGCCGAAGACCTCGCCGATCACCCGGTCCACCCGGTAGCCCGGCACGTCGTTGGTGGTCACGACCAGGATGTCCGTGCCCGCGCTGGGGCCCCCGCCGTACTCGTCAAGGTTGCTCATGGGGCCATCCTGTCATGGGGCCGTGCCGCGCGACGGCGGCGCGGACGTCCGCCCAGCGCGCCCGAAAAGCTGTCACGGACCGGTGAGCGGCGCTCGGAAAAGCCGTACCGTAGGCGCATGGGCGAGCGAGGCGATCATCCGCAGGGGTCGGGCGCGACGGACAATCCGGGGGCGCTGGAGATCGAGGCGACCGTGGTACTCGGCATCCGGGTCACGGACTGGCCCGCGCTGCGCGACGCGGCCCGGGCGGCCGTCGAGGAGCTGGACTTCACCGGGATCGACCCGGCCGGCCAGCGCCGGGAACTGCTCCGCGAGGTCTCCGAGGACCCGCACGCCGCGCTCGGCGCGCTGCTCCACCCCGACCGGCTGATCGGCGCGGTGCCCGGCATCGAGCCGCTCGGCGGGACGCTGGAGATCAGCACCACCGACGATTTCGCGCCGGACTTCGCCGAGCTCTTCCCGCTCGACTCCGAGGACAGCGAGCCGGGCGACTGGACCCTCACCCCGCGCACCGCCTGCCTGCTGCACACCCAACTGCTGGCGCTGGCCGACGCCGCCTACGACGACCTGGAGGAGCACGGCGGCGAGGCGGTGACCGAGCAGGACGACCAGGACTGGGCGGTCTTCGCCAGGCTGCCGCGCAGCAGCTGGCCGATGCACCGGGCCTGGCGGCGGGCGATGGCCCGGGCCTTCGACGACCTGGCCGAGGACCTCGGCCTCGGCGAGTGGCCGCTGCCCCGCTGCCCGGGCGAGGAGCTGGCGCTGCGCTTCGCGCTCGCCGACGCCCGGACGCTGCTGGTCGCCCAGCCGCAGGCGGTGGCCGACCTGATGGGCGAACTGCCCGCGGACCTCTACGACTACGACTGGGACGGCTGCGCGGACGAGCTGCTCGGCGTCTACGACCTGGGCGGGCAGGACCCGGACGAGGACGCCCGGGTGCGGCTGGACACCCTGCTGGCGGCCACCCACCCCGAGGGCTGGTTCCTCACCTACGAGGAGGCCGAGGAGCGCGAACCGGGGCGCGGCTACCGTCGCTGAACGGGGGCGGGTTCGGGTCTCCGGGCCGTCCTGGCATTCTTGACCGGTGACTTCACCGTTCGATGCCCCGAGTCAGGCCGACGCCCCAGACGGCCGTGACGCCAACCCGCAGTACGTCCTCCCGCTGGTGGTCCGGCTGGAGAAGGCCGAGCCGCCGGCCCGGACCGACGCGCTGGAGACCTCGGCCCGCGCGGTGCTCACCCTGCTCGCCGACCCGCGGGCGACCGGCGAGGGCGAGTGGGCCGCGGCACTGCACGCCTGGGAGGACGGCCGGATCCGCAAGGTGGTCCGGCGGGCCCGGGGCGGCGAGTGGCGCAAGGCGAGCTCGCTGCCCGGGATCACCGTCACGGGTGCCGCGGCCGAGGTCCGGGTCTACCCGCCGGTCCCGCTGGACGGCTGGCCCAAGGAGCTGGTGAAGTTGCAGGTCTCCGGCACCGAGCTGGCCGACCCGGTCGAGCCCGGCGCCCCCGCGCCCGGTGTCCCGGTGCTCTGGCTCAACCCCGGGCTGGAGATGAGCGCCGGGAAGACCATGGCGCAGACCGGGCACGCGGCCCAACTCGCCTGGTGGCGGCTGACCGAGGTCCAGCGCAAGGAGTGGGCGGAGAGCGGTTTCGCGCTGGCGGTGCGGACCGCCGGCCCAGCGCGGTGGGCCGAACTGACCGCGAGCGGACTGCCGTTGGTCCACGACGCCGGATTCACCGAGATCGCCCCCGGGCTGACTGTTGCACTGGAAGGCGGCGAGCGCTACTGCCCCGTCGGGCGCCTATGACGCTCGTGAACGCACCGCTCTGACCCGACACGGCAGCGTAGCGGGTGAGCCGCGTGCGTTCCCGGCAGTCGCGAGGGCTGACGAGCCGGTCCGAGCTTGGGAAGCCGGGGAGTCGTCGGGGCTGGGTCATGTGGCCAGCCGGTCAGGCCGTGTCGGCCGGGGTCCCGGCTGAGGCCCCGGCGGCGCGGGCCTGGCGCGCGTCGAGTTGGCCGATGGCCCACTCGGTCCATTCCAGGTTCATGGCCATGAGGCGGTGGCCGTATTCGAGAGCCAGGTGCCCGTAGATCGCGATGTCGTCGGCCTCCCAGTCGGCCGCCTCCTCGATGTGGTCCAGCATCTTCTGCTTCTCTGTCGTCACCTCAGCCTCCTGGCGCAGGTAGTCGGTGGCCTGCTGGTGGGTCAGGTTGCCCAGGAAGAAGATCCGCAGCAGCGTCTCGTTGCGCCTCACCCGGTTGGGCTCGGTTTCGGTCAGCCAGTGCACGAGTTCGGTGCGGCCCGCCTCGGTGATCAAGTACTCCTTGCGGCCCCGCGGCCCCTCCTCGCCCACCTGTAGCAGACCTTCGTCGCACAGGTACCCGAGTTCCCGGTAGACCTGGCTCTGGTTCGCCGGCCATGCGTTGGCCAAGGTCGTGTTGAACGCGGCGATCAGGTCGTAGCCGCTCGCCGACTTGTTGTTGAGCAGGCCGAGAAGCGCATGTCGGAGACTCATGTCCTGAACTATACCTCCCACTGTTGACAGGTCATCAGTCGACATCCTACTTTTCACATGTCACAAGTAGGACGATCGAATGGACACCGCCATGAGCCTGCTCCGCAGCGCCTTTCCGTGGATCTTCTTCACCGCGCTGGCCTCGACCAGCTGGAAGACTGCCGCCATCGCCGCGGCCGTGAGTTCCCTCGTGATCGTGGTGCAGAAGCGCCGCGCCGGCACCGGATGGGAGGACCTGATCCTCGATGTCGGCACGCTCCTCTACTTCGTCCTCGTCGCCGCCATCGCATCCGTCTCGCCGCACTCCTCCCTCCAGCCTTATTCGGGAGCCGGATCGCATGCCTTCCTGGGCCTGGTCGCGTGGTTCAGCATCGCCGTCCGCAAGCCGTTCACGATGGCCTTCGCCAAGCGGAGCACGCCCAAGGAGATCTGGGCCGAGCCGCGCTTCCTGAAGGTGAACATGACCATCAGCACGTTCTGGGCCTCGATGTTCATCATCACCGCGCCGCTGATCGCGCTGGCCTACCACGCCACCCACAAGGGCCTCGACGCCACGCTCGTCCAGCTGATCGGCATGGCCGTCGCGGGTTTCTTGACCGTCCGCTACGCCGCGCACGCCCGCGCCAAGGCAGCCGCACCGGCCGCCGGCAACTCCGCCGCCGCCTGACCGGCGTCCGCCACGCGAAGCCCGACGAGCCCGCACCCGAGAGAAGAGGCGCTGATGACCACCACCCTCCCCTACTTCCTCGCCGGCAACTACGCCCCGGTCGCCGAGGAACTCACCAGCCACGAGCTGCCCGTGACCGGCGCGATCCCGCCCGAGCTGGCCGGCTGGTACCTGCGCAACGGCCCCAACCCGCACGACGCCGCGAGCGGGCACTGGTTCTTCGGCGACGGCATGATCCACGGCGTACGCCTCGACCGGGGCCGCGCCGTCAGTTACCGCAATCGGTGGGTGCGCACCAGCACCTTCACCCACGGCGCCGAAACAGAGGGCCCGCACGGCGAGGACCTGACCGCCGGGCCGGCCAACACCCACGTGGTGCGGCACGCCGGACGGCTGCTCGCCCTCGTCGAGTCCTCGTACCCGTACGAGATCACCGCCGAGCTCGAGACCGTCGGGAGCTACGACTTCGCCGGTCGGCTGCGCACCGCGATGACCGCCCACCCCAAGACCTGCCCGACCACCGGCGAACTGCACTTCTTCGGCGTCGGCCGCCGCGCGCCGTTCCTCACCTACCACCGGGCCGACGCCGCCGGGAACCTCGTGCTGACCCGGCCGATCGACGTCCCGGCGTCGACCATGGCGCACGACTTCAGTATGACCGCCAAGCACGTGGTCTTCCTGGATCTGCCGGTGGTCCTCACCCCCGTCCCGCCCGGCAGCGGCCTCATGCCCTACCGCTGGGACGAGACCTACCAGGCGCGCGTCGGAGTCCTCCGGCGTGACGACGCGTACGGCGAGGTGCGCTGGCTCAACGTGAACCCCTGCTACGTCTTCCACACCGTCAACGCGTACGACGACGCGGACGGTCGGATCGTCCTGCACGTCCTGCGCTACCTGCGGCGCTTCGACGACGAACAGGCCGGCCACCCGCACGCGGCCACGCTCTGGCGCTGGACCATCGACCTGGCCGCCGGGCGCGTCCACGAGGAGCAACTCGACGACCGCGCCGGCGAGTTCCCGCGCATCGACGACCGCAAGGCGGGTCTGCCCGCCCGGCGCGGCCACGTCACCACCACCCGCACCGGGGCCGACGGGCAGCACGGCGCGATCACCCGCTATGACCTGCACACCGGCGCGACCATCGGCAGCCACGAGTTCGCCGACGGCCGGGTGCCCGGAGAAGCGGCGTTCGTACCCGCCGACGACACCCCGGACGGCCCCGGCTGGCTGGTCAGCTATGTCTACAACCCCGCCACCGACACCAGCGACCTGGTGATCCTGGATGCCGAGCAGCTCGACGCCAAGCCCGTGGCCACCGTGCACCTGCCGGTCCGGGTGCCGTTCGGCTTCCACGGCAACTGGATCCCGGACCGGCCCACGGTCACCGGCTGAGCCGTCGCCCCGGGCCCCTGGTCCCGATCCGGCGCAGGTAGGACCAAGAGACCATCCCTGCGCCCCCGGAGCGCGGGTGAGGACGCGGGGTCGGATCACAGGCAGAGCAACGAGATCCGGTACGCCGGCCATGTGTTGCCGCCCCGGTCTGGCACTGAATTATTCAGCACTATGATGCGCTGCCCGCAGCCAGGATGGAGCAGGAAATGCAAGAAGTCATCAACTACATCGAAGAGCGGCGGAAGCTGTACGAAGCGCATGACTTCTTTGTCCAGCTGTTGGCCGACGAATCGCTGTCCGGGGAGCGGCGCCTCGCGTGGGCACCGAGCGTCATCCCCTTCATCATGGGTTACTCCGACCTGAACAAATACGTCTTTCGTAAGGGTGAGGGTGATGCTCGACTCGAGCACTTGCAGGTCCTGTTGAATGCCCACACCTATGAAGAGGACTTTCATTGGCAGTGGCTGCTGAACGACTTGGACAAGCTCGGAGCCGACAGTCGGATGTCGCTGTCGGACGCCACTCGTGTGTTGTGGGGAGCGGACTTCAAGCACTCCCGGCGCCTCTGCCTCGAGCTGGCATCGCTTGCGTCCGACTCGCCGACGTATGCCGTCTTCGCGATGGTCGAGTCCATCGAGGCCGTTTCGATAACGATCTTCAAGCACTGCCAGGGCATCACCATGCAAGACGGGCGGGAGTGTGAGTTCTTCGGCACGAAGCACTATGCCGCGGAGGCGTCGCACAGCATCAAGTCGCCGGAAGTGGCCGAATCGAGCCTGCCCGCACTCGGCGTGATCCAACGCGAAGAATCAAAACTGATGGTGGACCGGGTCTTCTCGCTGTTCGCCGACTGGTCCACGTCGCTCCTGCGGTTCGCAACCGAGAACGAGGTGCATGCCCGCACCTACGAGAGGATGGTGCGGCAGAGCAAAGACGTGCAACCAGACGCCGGCGCTGTCGGATAACGGGGACCTCGAAGCGGCAGTTCCAAGCACTGATTCTGGTGGCCCGGGGTCCCGGCGCCGGCGCCCTCCACGGTGACGCCCAGTCCGTACGGCCGGGCGGGTCAAGGGGGCGACCGGTTCCACCCCGGTGACGGACGGCAGGTGGGTGAGCAGGAGCTGTCGCAGCTCGGCGGGAAGCAACGTGCGCCCTGTCGTCGCACTGCTGAGGGTCCTGCCGGACGCTTCCCGGGCTCACCCGTGCCGGGAGGGCGCGGCGGCGAGGCTGGCGAGCAGCGCGATCACGTTGATGCGTGCCGTCTTGTCGTTCGTCGCCGCCTGGTGGGCGTCGACGATCCGGGTGTCCACGTCCTCGCCCGGCGTGGCAAGGCCCACCCCCATCAGGTCGACGGTGTACGCGACGTACCGGGCGTGGTCGGCCGCGGCACTGGCGGCCGTGACGTGGTCGATGCGGGCGGGGTCCGCACCGCGGATCAGCGCGGGGGTGGGCGGCGGGCCCAGCACATCCGCGATCCACCGCGAGAGGGCCTCCCGGGAACAGCCCCGTTCCAACTCGCAGGCCGCCGAGGCGGCGAGCGCCAGGTGGATCAGGAGCAAGCCGAACCACCTGGCGGCCTCGTCGGGAGGCGTTCTCTCGCCGGCCGGTGGCATCACGGCCTCGTACAGAGCGGCGGTGTCACCGGCCCGTACCGCGGAGACGACGGCGTCCACGGCCGTGTTGATGGCATCCTGCTCGCTGGTCACGCCGCCGGTTCTCCTCAAAGGTCTGTGACGGGATACCAACGTAGCGCTCCCACGGACGGATTCGTGCCGCTTCTCCGCGGTTCACTCCCCAGCGGGACACCAGCGTTGCTCGCTCTGGCATGGACGTGTGGGACGGCTGGTACGAATCGAGGGCGCTCAAGAACCCCAGCCACCGATTTCTGTCAGAACCCTTGCGTACCTGCGGGATCAGCTTCACTTCGCTGCACGAGCGCCCGGACAGGACACCGCCGGCTCGGGCTCGGCGGCACCGGCCGATTGCCCGAGGACGGGAGGGACGGGCGAGGATGAGCGGGCAGGCACGGTCTTCCGTCGTGGTGATCAGGGATTCGACACCTCGTGATCACCGGAGGTCGTGCCTGCCTCAGCATCCAGCCCCGGGCCGATCATCACCAGCCCCGCAGACCACCTGATTGCCCATCAACCGGCTGCAACGGCGGGAACGACGCAGCCCTGACTCCCGGGCGGAAGATCTCCGACGGGGTGCGGCCGGCGAGGGTTCGCGCCGTGCGGGTGAGGTGTGCCTGGTCGGCGAAGCCCGCGAAAGCGGCCGCGGCGGCCGCGGACTCGGCCGGTAGTTCGGTCATGGCGGTGCGCAGCATGGCCCACAGGCGTAGCCGCGGGAGCGGGATCCCCACCCAGTCGCGGACGAGGGTGCGCAACCGCGACTGGGAGAGTCCGACCTGGGCGGCGACCGCGCCGATCGTGGTGGTGGACCCGGGGCGGGTGATCTCCCGCACCGCGTGGGCGACCCTTGAATCGAGCGGGGCGCCCGCTCCGGCGAGGGTCGCGAGCTCGGCACGGGCCGCTTCCAGGTCGGCGCTGGGGCCGGGGTGGTCGAGGGCCGCGAGTAGGCGCCGGGTCGCGGTCTCGTTCAGGCGGGTCGGGTCGGTGCCGAGCGCCAGCTCCCACGGGTCCAGGAAGAGGGCGACGTAGGCCGACGAGACGGTGCAGGTGTGTGCCAGCTGCGGCGGCACGATCACGCCGACTGCGGCGGTGCTGCGGTTACCGCCGTAGCCGACCTCGACACCACCGCCGAGCGCGAGCACGATCTTCCACGCCGGGTGCCGGTGGGGGCGTACCCGAAAGGCGCCGGTCTCGGCGAACATCGTCGCTGCCGGGCCGGACGCGAAGTGGAGGCGGCGATCGTTTCGTTCAAGCGTCCACGCCCGGGTCGGCGGCACCGTCATGCCATGAATTCTATTGCGGCCGTCGCCTTGGCGGCCTTCTTGATTGTCAACGGCGTCGCGCACTTCGTGCGCCCGGACTACGTCCGCCGGTTGGTCCCTTCCTGGCTGGGTCGCGCACGACTGCTCGTCGCCGCGGGCGGGGTTGCGCTGATCGTCGACAGTGTTCTCCTCCTCGCGCCGCGGAGCCGAGCGGCGGGCGGGTGGCTCGCCGCGGCGATGATCTCGGTCTTCGTCGTCGCGCATCTCGATGGGCTGGCCCGGGCCGTGGCTGAGCGGCCGCGCCGTGCTCCCGGGTTGGCGAGCGCAACCGTCAAGGTGCTTCTCAACTTCGCCTACATCGGTTGGGCCGTCGCTGTCGCGACGACAGCTTGAGCCTGGGCAGTACACCAGTCTGATGTTCGGTCAGCGATGCCACGGGGCGGGCATCCGGGCGTCCACCGGGCGCACCGGATCTTGCTTCGACGATGCCGTGACCGAGAGCCTCCTCGCATCGCCGGAAACAGAGCTCATCGATCGCACAACCTTCCCCACCCATCACCACGCCAAGCAGACCCTGTTCGCCTACGTCGCGCGTCAGACCTTGTGGCAGGGCCCGTTTCTTGCGGGTCCTGCTGTGTGAGGGAGTCGCCAGTTCCTGGAGTCCGGCCGGGCGGGGCTGGCGGGCGGCAAGTCCGGACCCAGCTAGCATCACGAGCCGATGCCCGGCACCCGCACCGGCCTCCCGGCCGCCGCAGGGCCGGCGATGGCGGGCCCCGCGGCGGTCACGGGTGGTGTCATATCAGGCGGTGCGCCCGGAGATCGGCCGCGTACTTGGTGATCAGGTCCGGTGACAGGCGGGGGATGTCGTTGTCGTCGTCGAGGGCTGCGGCCCGTACTGCCGCGCGGAACCGGTCCGCCGGCAGAGCGGATCCGGCGAGTGCCTGTTCCGGCTCGGTGAAGGCGTGCAGCAGCGGGAGCAGCGAATGCTGCCGCTGGCGGTCGGGCAGGCCGCGCAGGGCGGTCTCGAAGCGGTCGATCCAGTCGGCGTGGTCCTGGACACGTGTCAGGGGATGTCCGGCTGCCAGCAGCCAGTCGACGACCGTGTCGAGTGAGATGCCGTCGTCGTGCGGGTTGACCACGTTGTAGGTCCGGTAGCCCTCTCGTGCGTCGTCACCGAGCGCGGTGATGGCCCGCGCGGTGAAGTCCACCGGGAGCGCGTCGAAGTGCCCGCGGCCGTCGCCGGTGCCCCGGGCGTAGAAGCTGCCGGGTGCGATGCCCGTCGCCAGCAGGCTCAGCACGAGGCGGGTGAAGACATCCGGGACGTTGAGCTGACCGCGGTAGCGCGGGTGCGCGAGGATCATGTTCGAGCGGAAGACGGCGACCGGCAGACCGAACGCTTCGTGCGCCTCGCGCAGCAGCACCTCGCCGGCCCATTTGCTGGCCGCGTAACCGTCGGCGTAGTCACCGTCGAGGTCGCGTGCCCCGCAGGCGGTCCGGATGTCCGCCGACTCGTCGGCGGCTGCCGCGTTCCCGAAGACGACGGCGACCGTCGACAGGTAGGTGAACTGCTTGGTCCGGGAGGTGACCGCGAGCCTGATCAGTTCGGCCGTTCCCAGCACGTTGGGGCCGAACTGCTGGCCGTAGGGCAGGACATGGTTGACCAGTGCCGCCGGGTGGACGATCAGGTCCACGGTGTCGGCCAGCCGCTGCCAGGTCTCCTCGTCGAGCCCGAGACGCGGTTCCCCGATGTCGCCGGCGACCACCTGGAGATGCTGGGCGGCGGACCTGCGGTAGCGCTCCATGAGTTCCGGGTCGCCGCTGTCGAAGGCCGCGTCGAGCCGCGCCCGGGCTTCCTCGGCGGAGGAGCCGCGGACCACGCACACCAGCGTGCCGCCGCGCTCCGCCGCGCGCTCCAGCCACTCGAGGCACAGGAAACGGCCCAGGTAGCCGTTGGCCCCGGTCAGCAGGACGGTCCGGGCCTCGGGTAGCGGACCAGCCGGCCTTTGCCTTTCGGCCTGCTCGACGGTCCGCGCGTCGAGGAACGCGTCCAGTCGCAGCTGGGCCGCGTCGAGCCGCGTCGCGTCCGGGCCGTGGACGCTGTCGGCGGTGGGACGGCGGTGTTCCGCCGCGAGCGCCCGCTCGATGTGATCGGCCACCTGCTGCAGCGAGTTGACCGGGTTGATGATCACGTTGACGGGGACGTCGACGTGAAAGGTCTCCTTCATCAGCTGGGAGAACGACAGCGCCGTGAGGCTGTCACCGCCGAGTTCGAGGAAGCGTGTGCCAAGTTCCACGACACCCTCCTCCAACCCCAGAAGCGCCTGCGCGGCCCGGAGCACGGTCGCCGGTACCGGTTGGTCGGTGCCGGTCTGACGCAGCGTCCGGAGTTCCTCGGCCTCCCGGTCGGACAGCTGGGTGTACAGCGCTTCGAGACGCTCGCCGTACCGCTTCGTCAGGGCCGGCCGCAACGGCTTGCGCATCCCGGAGAGCAGCCCGTTCTCCTGAGTGAACGGCTCGGTCTCGACGAGCAGATCCCGTGGGATCTCGTAGGAGTTCAGCCCCGCCTCGGTGGCGAGCTTCTGCAGGGACTCCCGCAGGATCGGCCTCAGGCGCCGGGCGTCCCCGTCGACGCGGTCGAGGGCGTCCTTCGTCGGCACGACCACCGCGAGCAGGTAGGCGCGGGCGCCGCTGCCGTACAGGAAGATCTGCCGGACGACCGGACTGCCGTTGAAGAGCGCCTCCAGGCGGGAGACGGCGACGAATTCGCCCTGGGACAGCTTGAGGACGTTGGAGCGGCGGTCGACGTACCTCAGTTCGTCGGGGCCGACGCGGGCCATGATGTCGCCCGTGCGGTAGAAGCCGTCCTCGTCGAAGACCTCGGAGGTGGCGTCCGGACGCCGGAAGTACCCGGGGACGAGCCGGTCGGACCTGATCAGCAGTTCGCCCCTGGGGTACGGCGAGTCGGTTCCGAAGTATCCCAGCTCGGGTACGTCGGCCAGCTTGTGGTCGGTCACCGGCGGGCGCAGCACCCGGCCGTCGAGGGAGACGACCCCGCCTTCCGTCGACCCGTAGCCGTCGCGCAGTCTGACGTGGAAGCAGTCCTCGATGAATGCCGTCGTCTCGGCGCTCGGCGGGGCCGAGGCACTGACGGCCCACAGGAGGCGGCCGCCCATGACCTTCTCCCGCAGCTCCTCCATCACCTGTTCGGCCGCATCGCCGCCTGTCCCGGCCCGGCGGGACAACTCCGCCCGGTAGCGCTGGAAGAGCATGTCGGAGATGCGGGGAACCATGACGAATTCGGTGGGACGGACCAGGGAGAGGTCCTCGAAGAGGGTCGACAGGTCGCTGGACGCCGCGAAACAGGCGAGGCCCCCCTTGGCGAGCGTCCCGAACAGCACCCCCCTGCCCATCATGTGACTCAACGGCAGGTAGTTGAGCATGATGGAGGGCCGCGCCGCCTGGCCGGGCATGAAGTCGACCCAGAACTGCCGGACCAGACGCTCGGTGTACATGGCCCCCTTGGGGGTGCCGGTACTTCCCGAGGTGTAGATCAGCGCGCTCAGCGCGTCGGCCGCCGACCCGTCGGGAACCCGGGGGAGCGACGGCAGCGCCCTTCCCCGCTCGACGATCGACGCCAGCGTGTCCAGGGCCACTGTCCGGCCCTGCGCCGCGAGCCGGGCGCGCGCGGACTCCAGCTTCTCCTGGTGGGCGGTGGCCTCGGGTCGGTGGCCGATGACGACGATCCTGCCCAGCGAGGGGGCGTTCGCCGCAACCTCGAGCGCGACGTCCAGCTGGTCGACGTCCACCACGAGCAGGCGCGGTCCGGCCTGCTCGACGATGGGGGCCAGGTGTGCCGCTGGAGCACCCGACTGCAGGGGGACGGACACCGCGCCGGAGCGGACGCAAGCCAGGTCCGCCACGGTGTACTCGGCGCTCGTGGGCCCGAGGAGGGCGACGAAGTCGCCGGGGCCCAGCGCCTGTTCGGGGTGGTGCCGCCACTCGGAGGCCACCGCACCCACCCGCTCCCAGAGTTCGCCGTAGGTGAGCGTGTCGAACCGCTGAAGAAGGCGCAGCGTGGTGCGGCCCGTCTCCGGGTCGGTGACCTGCTCGGTGGCACGCTCGCCCAGGGCGGGGCGGTCGGCGTACGCCTCCATCACGGTGGCCACCAGGTCGGCGAGCGGTAGGTCGGGGCGCCGGATCGCCTCGGCGACGGCGTCCAGGGGCGCAGCGTCACGGAACTGGGCGTCGGTCGCGTACAAGTGGGTGCTTCGTCGGTCAGTACGTGCGTCGAGCTCGTCG
Source organism: Kitasatospora sp. NPDC052896 (assembly GCF_044547075.1). Taxonomy (NCBI): domain Bacteria; kingdom Bacillati; phylum Actinomycetota; class Actinomycetes; order Kitasatosporales; family Streptomycetaceae; genus Kitasatospora; species Kitasatospora sp. NPDC052896. The sequence goes on along the minus strand of NZ_JBITZU010000008.1, from coordinate 197,062 downwards.
GCGGGGAGGTGGGAGCGAGACACGAGTGATCTCCTTTGTGGCCGAGAAAACCTGTTCAGGCGGACGGTGTTGCCGTTCGGGCGGGGTGATCGGATCCGTGGCAGGGCTGACGTGGGCGACGGTCCCGGCCCGCGCCCCCGGCGGCGGAGTGCCGGGGCATCGGGGTTGGCTGCGGGCTCACTGGTCCTCGGTCGCGCGTGCGTCGGCGGTTCCGTGGTCGTGGGTGAGCCGGACGATCGCGGCTGCGGCGCCGCGAGCGCCGCCGGCGTCCCGGGCCTCGATCGCGTCGACGAGCCGCCGGTGCAGGCTGGCGTGCTCCTCGGCGTGGGCGGCGTCCCAGGACGGGCCCCCCAGGTGCGAGGCGAGCGCCGTGCCGAGGTAGTCGTACACCTCGATCAGCAGGTCGTTCCCGCTCGCCCGGACGACGGACCGGTGGAAGAGCGCGTCGACGCCTGAGGCCGCGGACGCGTCCTCGCCGGCGATGGCCGCTTCGGCGTCGGCCAGCAGCTCCCGCAGCTGCCGCACCTGCCCCTCGCTGCGGCGCAGGGCCGCGGCGCCCGAGGCGTACTCCTCCAGGACGGTCCGCAGCTCCAGCACGTCGTCCCGCCTCGCGGAGCCTGCCCGCCGCACCATGACCGACTGGAGCTCGCTGGAGGAGCGGACGTAGGTGCCGTCACCGGCTCTGGGTTCCAGCAGGCCGAGGTGCACCAGCGCACCGATCGCCTCCCGCAGTGTGCTGCGTCCGACCCCGAGCTCCTCGATGAGGGCCTGCTCCGGCGGGATCCGCGTCCCGACCGGCCAGCCCCCTGCCTCAATGTGCGAGCGGAGGCTCGCCACGAGCTGGGCGGACAGGCTGGCCGTCCGCCGCGGTGCGCTGATGCGTTTCATGGAAGTACCATATCCAAACATCAGACATTTGAATACCGTATCTTCTGGCTCGCACTTTCCCCGCTCCGGCATGGCCTCCGACGCGGTGCGGCGCCGGGAGACCCGACCATCCGGGCGAGGGGGAAGGAAGGGCCGTCAGGCGCCGGACTGCGGGCCTGCCGTGCCGGAGGCTGTGACCGCCGTCAGCGGGGTGGCCAGGTCTTCGGCCTCGGGACTGGTGGGCTCGCGTGTTCAGGTGTCGCCTGTGCGCGGCCGAGTCCAAGCGGCGCTCGCGCTGAGTGATCAGCGTGAGCACGTGCGAAGGCGTCCGACCATGCCAGAGGGCGCCGAGGCAGCCCTTGTCGTCAGGGGAAGTCGGGGCACTCCTCGGCGAAGCCCTGCGAGACGGGCTGCCATACGCCGTGGTCCGTACGTACGCTCAGTCGATCCGCTTCCTCCGCGGTCTCGATCGGCTGAGCGGTGGTCAAGGGGCCGGCCGCCGCGAAGACCCGCCCGAGGTGGTGGCAGCGCGGCATCGAGCGGAGTTGCTCCGAGCACGGCTCATCGGCGGTCGAGGGGGTTCAGGCCGGGTAGGCGTGGGTCTGGGTGGCCTTGACGGTGGCCCAGACGGCCGCCCCCGTCACCAGGTCCAGTTCGGCGACCGCCGTCGGGGTCAGGTCGGCGGCCAGCGCGAGCGGGCCGGTCAGGTCGGCGCGGACCTGGTCGCCGTGCTGCTCCAGGCCGGCCACCGTGACCTCCCAGGCGTTGCGCGCGCTGGAGTCGGGCCGGTTGCGGTGCAGCGTCACCGCGGCCGGCGGGAAGGCCACGAAGGCCGGGCCGGCCAGCTCGTCCGCGGTGACCACCGTCACCCCGTCGGGCAGCTTCACCGCGTGGCCGTCCGCCACCCCCTGGTACAGGTTGAGCCCCACCAGCCGGGCGACGTAGTCGGTGCGCGGCCGGCGGGCGATCTCGGCCGGCGTCCCGGCCTGCACCTGCCGGCCGTTCTCGATCACCACCAGCCGGTCCGCCAACACCATGGCGTCCAGCGGGTCGTGCGTGACCAGCACCGCCACCGCCTCGAACTCGGCCAGGTGGCGCCTCAGTTGGGAGCGGACGTCGAGTCGGGTGCGGGCATCCAGTGCGGCCAGCGGTTCGTCCAGCAGCAGCAGTCGCGGCCGGACCGCCAACGCGCGGGCCAGCGCGACCCGTTGGGCCTGACCACCGGAGAGCTTGGCGGGCCGCTCGGCCGCGTGCTCCTCGAGTCCCATCCGGGCCAGCCAGGGCAGCGCCTCGGCCCGCGACTCCTGCTTCGAACGGCCTTGGCAGCGCAGGCCGAAGGCCACGTTGTCCAGTGCGCTCAGGTGCGGGAAGAGCAGGTAGTCCTGGAAGACCACACCGATCGGCCGGCCCTCGGCGGGGACGTGCCGGTGGTCGGCCGGCTCCGCCAACACCGTGCCGTCCAGCCGGAGATGGCCGCCGCTGAGCGGCAGCAGCCCGGCCAGCGCGCGCAACGCGGTGGACTTGCCGGCGCCGTTCGGCCCGAGCAGCGCGATCACCTCGCCCGCGGCGGCGGTGAGTTGGAGGTCCAGCGAGAAGCCGCCGCGATCCACCCGCAGTCGGGCGTCCAGTGAACGGCCGGTGAGGTCAGGCGAGTCGGTCACGGCGCACTCATCCAACGGTCGCGCAGCCCGACCAGCACGGCGATCGAGACCACCAGCAGCACCAGACTGAGCGCGATCGCCGCGTCCGGGGAGTTCTGCATCGCCAGGTAGACCGCCAGCGGCATGGTCTGGGTGGTCCCCGGGAAGTTCCCGGCGAACGTGATGGTGGCGCCGAACTCACCCAGCGCCCGGGCCCAGGCGAGCACCGCGCCCGCGCCCACCCCGGGGGCGATCAGCGGCAGGGTGACCCGGCGGAAGGCGGTCAGCCGGGAGGCGCCGAGGGTGGCCGCCGCCTCCTCGTAGCGCGGGTCGGCCGCCCGTAGCGCACCCTCCACGCTGATCACCAGGAACGGCATCGCGACGAAGGCCTCGGCGACCACCACACCCGGCGTGGTGAACGGCAGGGTGAGCCCGAACGCCGAGTCCAGCCAGCGCCCGACGATCCCGTTGCGCCCCAGCACCAGCAGCAGCGCCACCCCGCCGACCACCGGTGGCAGCACCAGCGGCAGGGTGACCAGCGCCCGCACCAACCGCTGCCCGGGAAACGTGGTCCGGGCCAGCAGCCAGGCCAGCGGTACACCCAGCAGCAGCGAGACGCCGGTCGCGGCCGTCGCGCAGATCAGCGACAGCCGCAGCGCCTGCCACACCTCGGAGCTGGTGAGCAGTGCCGGCATGGTCCGCCAGGGTGCGCGGATCACCAGCCCGGCCAGTGGCAGCACCAGGAAGAGCAGCCCGAGCAGGGCGGGCGCCAGCAGCGCCACCGGGGTGCGGGCGCGTCGGGTCACGGCGTCTGGAAACCGGCCGCGGTGAGCACCTGCTGGCCCGCGGGGGACAGCACGAAGGCCTCGAAGGCCTTGCCGCCGGCGGCGTTCGGGGCCTTGCTCAGGTCGGCGATCGGGTACTGGTTGACAGCCTGCTGCGCCTCGGGGAAGTTCACACCGTCCACCTTGCCACCCGCCGACTGCACGTCGGTCTTGTAGACGACGGACGCGTCCACCTCGCCCAGCTCCACCTTGGTGAGGGCGCTCGTGACGTCCTGTTCGAGGGTGACCGGGGTCAGGTTGACGTTGCCCGCCTTGAGCGCGGTCTGCGCGGCGGCGCCGCACGGCACCGTCTTCGCGCAGAGCGCGACCTTGATGCCGGGCGCGGTGAGGCCCTGCAGCGAGGTGATGTGCTTCGGGTTGCCCGGGGCGACGGCGATCTCCAGGGTGTTCTTGACGAAGACCGTGGGGGTGTCGGCGTTGTCCTTGGCGTCGGTGACGGTCTTCATGGTGGCCGGCGAGGCGGCGGCGAAGACGTCGGCGGGGGCGCCGGAGACGATGCTCGCGGCCAGCGTGTCACTGCCGCCGAAGTTGAACTTGACGGTGCTGCCCGGGTTCGCGGCCTCGAACTTCTTGCCGAGTTCGGTGAACGTGTCCTGCAGCGAGGCGGCGGCGAAGACCGTGATGGTGCCGGAGACCTTCGGCGAGGCCGAGGAGCCGCCGGAGCCCGCGGAGCTCGACGAGGAGCTGCTGCTGCAGGCGGTCAGGCCGGCGGCCAGCGCGAGGGCGGCGAGCGTTCCGGCGGCGGTGCGGGATCGGGTGGTGGTCATGCTGAAGTTCCCCTCCTGCCGCGCGGGGGCGCGCGGGGTGCGGTAGGTACGGGCCGGTCCGCCACGGCCTGCGGCGAAAGGGGGCGACCCTGGGGACCGAGTGAGCAGGGCTCGTATCTGCGGTCGATGTGCCGATCATAGTGCCGCAGATGCAAGCCTGGAATCCCCTGTCTCTTTGCACAGAACCGCCCCGAGCAGGCTACTGGGCGGGCTGTGCGAAGCGTCGGAATTTCGCCGGGTCCGCTCCGCGGCCGCCGCCCGGGCCCCGGGTCCGCCGCGGAAAAACGCTGGCCGGCCCGGCCCGGGGTTCGCCACAGTGGTGGCTCGCACCCAGCAGGAAGGCCTGTCCGATGTCCACGCTGCGGGTCACCGCCGAGCGGTTGACCGTTCTCCACCACCCCAACGCCGACGCCCTGGAGCTCGCCCAGGTCGGCCTCTACCGCGCGGTCATCGCCAAGGGCGCCTACCGGACCGGCGACTACGCCCTCTACATACCCGAGCAGGCCGTGCTGCCCGAGGCGTTGATCGGGGAGCTGGGCCTGACCGGGCGGCTCGCGGGTGGCGCGGCGAACCGGGTGAAGGCGGTCCGGCTGCGCGGCGAGCTCTCCCAGGGCATCGTCTGCCGTCCGCGCGCGCTGGCCGGCGTCGACCTGGCCGGCGCCGCCGCCGAGGGCCGGACTTCGCCGCCGAACTGGGCATCACCAAGTGGGCGCCGCCGATCCCGACCTCGATGAGCGGCGAGGTCGAGGCGGCGCCGGACCTGCTGCCCTGGGTGGACATCGAGAACCTGCAGCGCTTTCCGGACGTCTTCGAGCCCGGCGAGCCCGTGGTGCTGACCGAGAAGCTGCACGGCAGTTGCTGCCTGCTCACCCACCACGCCGGCAGTGGCACGGTGCAGGTCTCGTCCAAGGGGATCGGCGCGCAGGGCCTGGCACTCAGGGAGGACGAGCGCAACCTCTACTGGCGGACCGTCCGGGCGCACGGCGTGCCGGCGGTGGCCGCCGAACTGGCCGAGCGGCTGGGCGCCGAGCGGGTCGGCATCTTCGGCGAGGTCTTCGGCGCGGGCGTGCAGGACCTGACGTACGGGGCGAACGGGCGCACCGGGCTGCCGGGCTACGCGGTCTTCGACGTCTCGGCGGTGATCGACGGTCAGCTGCGCTGGCTGGACGCCGCCGAGTTGCTGACCGGCCGGCTGCCGCTGGTGCCGCGGCTGTGGAGCGGACCGTTCGACCCGGCGGTGGTGCTGGCGCTGGCCGACGGTCTGGAGACCGTCTCGGGGCGGCAGCTGCACCTGCGCGAGGGCGTGGTGGTACGCCCGGTGGTCGAGCGCTACAGCCCGGTACTGAACGGGCGGGCCATCGCGAAGGTGGTCAGCGGCGGGTACCTGACCCGCAAGGGCGGCACCGAGTACGAGTGACCTGCGTGCCCGGCCCCGACGACGCACCCGGGCCGACGCGGTGCCCGGGCGCGCCGACGGGCCGGCCGTACCCTGGCGAACGTGATCGCGCACGAGGACCGCAGGCTCTGCGCCCTGGCCGCCCAGGGCCGCTGGGCCGAGCTGCTCGGGGTCTACCGGCGGACCCGGGCCGCGGTCGCCGCGGGTGGCGGGGAGCGGGCGGCCGCCGAGCGCACGGCGCCGCTCGGCCACGAGCTCGCGCTGGCGGCGCCGGTCGGGATCGCGGCCGCGCTGTTCGACCGCTCCGCCGGTCCGGGCGCCGCGGCCGGTCCGGACGACGGCCAGGTCGGGCCGCTCTGGGAGGTGCTGGCGATCCGTCACCCGTGGGACGTGCTGGACCCGCTGCTGCGCGCCGAGCCGGTGCGCACGCTGGCCGCGCACACCCGGGTGCTGCTCGGCGAGGACCTGGCCGGCAGCCGGCTGCTGCCACGCCCGGCGGCTCGACCGACCAGCCCGCCGGCGCCGCCGCTCGCGCTGCGCCCGTGGGAGCAGGCGGGCTGGGAGGTGGGCAGCCGGATCACCGGCTACCGCTCCGGCGGGGCGGCCGCCACCGCGCTCTTCTCGCTGCCGGACAGCCTGGAGGGCCTCGGGCCGGTGGCGTTGCCCGCCCGCGGGTCCGCGCTGCCGGCGGGCGCGCAGCCCGCCACCGCCGCGCTGCGCTCGTTGTCCGGCTGGGTCACCGTCCGCTGCCTGCGCGGCACCGCGCCGGAGGCGGCCGCGCTGCTGGCCCCGGCCCCGGCCGGCGCCGGGCCCGCCACCGGCGGCTACCTCCCGTTCGCCACGGCCTACCCGGCGCTGGTCCGGGCCGCCGCGGGGGCCGGCGCGCACGCCCGACCCCGCGGCACCGCGCGCGGCCGGCTCGCCGTCTGGCGGGCGCTCGCGCTGATCGCCGACCCGTCCGGCTGCTGCCCGGTCGAGGAGGTGGACGCCCTGGTCGCCCGGATGCGCTGCTTCACCTGGTGCGATCCGGCAGACGAGATCTACCACCTGCACCTGGCCCTGGAGGACCCCGCCACCGGCCTGGCCTGGGCGGTCAGCGGCTCGGACTACGACTAGGGGTGGGGTCCTCCTCCCGCCCTACCACCAGGGGCGGTGGTGATCTCCGTCCGCGGCGGGAGGACCGCGCCGCGCGGGTTCCGTAGCGTCATCTCCCGTGCGCAGTGGCCGGATCCCGTCGCGCGAGGGGACGACGGGACCCGGCCTCCTGCTCGAGGACACCCCGCCGGAGCGCCTGCTGGCGGCAACCGGGACGAGAGCGGCCCGGTCGTTGCCGGCCGCCCGGCGCCGGGGCCGGCCCGAGCTCCCGGGGATCAGCGGCGGGTGGCGACGGCGAAGACGCGGCGGAACGGGAAGACCGTCCCGTACGGGGTGGCCGGGTAGGCATCGCGCAGCAGGGCCGCGTACTCGGCGAGGAAGGCCTGCTGCTCGCCGGGGTCGGTGAGCCGGGTCAGCACCGGGCGCAGCGCGGTGCCCCTGGTCCAGGCGAGGACCGGGTCGGGGCCGGTGAGCAGGGTGCTGTAGGTGGTCTCCCAGACGTCGACCGTGCAGCCGCTGGCGGCCAGCGTGGCCAGGTACTCGGCGGGCTGGTGGACGGCGCCGCCGCGGACGGTGTCGCCGAGGGCGGCGCGCCACCGCGGGGAGCGGCAGAGGCCGGCCAGCAGGACGTGGCTCGGCGCCTCGAAGTTGCCGGGGACCTGGAAGGCGAGCGTGCCGCCGGGGCGCAGTGCCGTGACCCAGCGGGGCAGCAGGTCCAGGTGCCCCTCGACCCACTGGAGGGCGGCGTTGGAGGCGATCAGGTCGGGGGCGGCCGGCGCGGGGTCGTAGTCGTGGGCGTCGGCGAGCAGGTAGTCGGCGCTCGGATCGCCCTCGGTACGGGCGGTGGCGAGCATCTCGGCGGAGTTGTCGACACCGGTGATCCGAGCCCCGGGCCAGCGCTCGCGCAGCACGGCGGTGGAGTTGCCCGGCCCGCAGCCGATGTCGAGGATCCGCGGTGTGCCGCCACCGGCGGGCTCCGGCACCCGGGCGAGCAGGTCGCGCAGCGGGCGGGTGCGCTCGTCGGCGAAGCGGAGGTACTGCTGCGGGTCCCAGACGGCGGCGGGACCGGCGGGGGTGGTGGGAAGCATCACGGCCCTCCAAGTATCTTGACATCAAGAGAACTGTCTCGACAGCAAGCATGCCACGAAATCTCTTGACGTCAAGATACTTCTGGGAGCGTGCCGCGCCTGGCCGGTTCCTGGTGTGGCGCCGGCGCTGGGGCCCGAGCGGCGGCCCGGGCGGCGAGATTCCGCCATTAGCCCGGCCTGCCGGGCGCCGGCGGGGGCGCGTCGAGTGGTCGCCGGGTATGCCTCTGGCCTAGGCGGAAGGCGGTCCGGGAGGTCGCGGTCGGTGCGGCGGGCGCGATGGAATCGGACAGCTGCGCCACGCGGTGCGAAATCACCCACTGGTCCCACCGGCTGACTCTGCGTTAGCGTTTCGTCCCGTCGCCGCCGGACCAAGATCCGCAGGCCGCGACGGCAACGGGGGGATCCACCGGAACCGGCACTTCTGTCCGAGGCGCCCGCCCGTGCGGGGGCCTCTCTCCGTGGAGGAAACCAATGGGCTTGAGAAAACGCTGGGCTGCCGCGCTGACCGCCGGCGGACTGCTGGCGCTGGGGGCGCCCGTCGCGGCCGCCCACGCGGACACCGCGCCGGCCTACCGGACCGACCTGCGAGTGCTGGTGCTGGACGACGGTGGACCCTCGGTGGCGTCCATCACCGCCGAACTCACCAGTGAGGGAATCCCGTTCACCGACGTGCTGCTCAGCAACACCAGCCGACCGGTGATCAACGCGGCCTTCCTCACCGGCACCGCCCCGGACGGCAGCGTCGAGGCCAGGTTCCAGGCCGTGGTGATGTCCAGTGCCTACGCCCTCGGCGCCGGCAGCGCCGAGACCACCGCGCTGACCGCCTACGAGCAGAGCTACCACGTCCGCCAGGTGGACGCGAACACCTACCCGCAGCCCTCGGTCGGCCTCAACTGGCCACAGAACCCAGGCTACTTGGGCAGTCTGGACGGAATGACAGGAACGGTCACCGCGGCCGGGCTGGCCGGTCCGTTCGGCTACCTCAAGGGCAGCGTCCCGTTCGAGCAGATCAACCCGAGTGTGGTGGAGAGTTACGGGTTCCTGGCGACCCCGCTGGCCACCCAGGCGGCCGGCGCGAGCTTCACCACCTTCGTCGGGATGCCGATCCCGGGCAGCACCCAGACCGGCAGTCTGGTCGGTGACTACCACCACGACGGCATCGACGAGTTGGTCACCACCTTCGCCTACAACCAGTACCAGCAGCAGTGGCGGCTGCTGGCCCGCGGCATGGTCGACTGGATGACCCAGGGCGTCCATCTCGGCTTCGACCGCGACTACTTCGGCGTCCAGGTGGACGACGTGCTGCTCGCCGACAACCGGTGGAGCCCCACGCTGAAGTGCACCATGGGCAGCGCCAACTGCAACCCGGCCGCCGGCAGCCCGGACACCGTGCCGATCCGGATGACCGCCGCCGACGTGGACTACGCCAAGCAGTGGGAGGCGGCCAACAACATCACGCTGGACCTGGCCTACGACGGCAGCGGCAGCGACAGCACGGTCGCGGCGAGCGGATCCGACCCCACCGAGGCGGAGTTCGCGGCGAACGCCGCCTCCTTCCGCTGGGTGAACGGGACTTACGGCCACCCGTACCTGGGCTGCGTGCAGAACGTCACCGTGGTGCCGTGGGTGTGCTACACGGACGGCACCGGCGCCCCGCAGTGGACCAACCAGGCGGCCATCACCTCCGCCATCCAGTCCAACCTGACCTGGGCGCAGGGCAAGGGCCTGTCGGTGGACCCGAGCGAGCTGGTGACCTACCAGAACTCGGGGCTGGCGCTGCCGCCACAACAGACCCAGGACAACCCGTCGTTGGCCCCCGCGCTCACCGCGGCCGGGGTCACCGCGCTGGCCTCCAACGGCTCGACGGAGACCGCGGCCCGGCAGGTCGGTACGGCGCTGACCGTCCCCGGCCACCAGGACGACGTCTACTACAACGCCGCCACGGCGGCCGAGGAGACCGACGAGTACAACTGGGTCTTCACGCCCACCGCCCAAGGTGGCAGCGGTAGTTGCGGTACCTCGACGGCGACCGGCTGCCTGGCCGCGCCGCTGGACGAGACCACCGGCTACCAGATCACCATCGTGCCCACCGAGGCACGGATCGCGATGCAGCGAGTGATGGGCAACGACCCGACCCCGCTGGTGCTGCACCAGTCCAACTTCGCCGAGGAGCGGATCGCCTACCCGCTGCTCAACCAGATCGTCAGCAGCTACCAGGCGCTGTTCAACACCAACACCCCGATGGTGAACCTGCGGTTGAAGGACATCGCCGGGCAGGAGCAGAACCAGGCGGCGTGGAACGCGGCGCTGGCGGCCGGCACGGCGAGCGGGTACCAGATCGGCTCGACGGTGACCGTCAGCGCGCCGGCCGGGGTGCAGGTCCCGGTGACCGCGCCGACGGGTACCGTCCAGGTGCAGCAGACCGGCACCACGCCCACGGCGGTCGGCTCGACCTACGCCGGGGAGTTGTCGGGCTGGCTGGCCCCGGGCGCGGGTCAGAGCACGGTGACCATCCAGACGCCGGCCGCGCCGCAGGCCGTGCACCCGAGCGTGGTCGCGGCGGCTCCGGCGGCTCCGGCGGCGAGCGGCACACCCGCGGTGCGGCCGTTCGTGCTGACCGGGGTGCGCAAGCCGGTGCCGTTCGGCCCGGGTGACACGGTCCGCTGGGCGGCGGACCGCCGGTAGTGAGGGACGTCGATGGGCCGGCCGTGGAGAGCGGTCGGCCCATCGGCCTGGTCGCGAGCCCGCCGAACAGGCTCCGCCCGGCGCCGGCTGGCGACAACCCGCTGGTACGGCCGATGAGTTGGCGCGGCCTGACGGTGCCCCAGCCGGCCGGCAGGGTCGGCAGCCGCTGGGTCGGGGCGTCGTCCGGCCCGAGCGGGTCGTGATCGGCCGGGCGCCGGCCCCGGGAGACGCGCCGGCGGGCGGGGCGGTCCACTCGGGGCAGCGCGCCCGCCGCCCGCCGGCCCTCCCCACGGAGACCGGCGGGCGGCAGTGGGCCTCGACGTCCGTCCGGTCCTAGACCGCGAGGACGTTGGCGGCCGACGGGCCCTTGGTGCCCCTCTCGACCTCGAACTCCACCTGCTGTCCCTCGGCGAGGGTCTTGAAACCCGTCCCCTGGATCGCGCTGAAGTGCACGAAGACGTCCTTGCTGCCGTCCTCCGGGCTGATGAAACCGAAGCCCTTCGACTCGTTGAACCACTTGACGGTGCCCTGAAGCCTTGCCATCGGTACTCCCTCGACTCACGCGCTGGGGCGGCGTGCCTCGGGGACCGCCGCGAGCGTTGCTCCGGGCCCGAACTCTACCCAGCGGAGGCGGGGAAGCCGGGCGATCCGCGGGGTGGCCCGCGTGGCGGAGGCTCAGGGGGTAGGTCGCGGCCAGGGAGCGGCGACCGGCAGTGAACGTCAAGGGGAGGTAAAAGTTCGGCATCGGCGCGCCGCCGCCCCCGCCTCGCCACGCCGCCCGAACTGGGGCCGACCGCGCGACTGGTGACGTCGCGTCGGTGCGCCGACCCCGCTGACGCCGCGGGCCCGGTGCCCGGTGCGGGGGAACCACACCGGGCACCGGGCCCGCGGTCACGCGTGCGCGCCGATCAGGGCGCGGAGTCCGGCACGTTGGGGCTCTTGGCGTAGGCCTGGATCGGCGTCATGCCGACACCGTTCAGGCTGACGGTGTCCTGGTGGCTGACCTGGGCGCAGGAGCTGGAGTCGTCCGCGGTCGCCGAGTTCGAGCCGGACAGCGCCGCCTGGGTGTTGACCGGTGCGGGGGCCGCCGGGGCGCCGCCGCCGAAGCTGGTGCCGGAGGTCCAGTCGTTGCCGATCACCAGGGTGATCCCGGGCCCGTCGCCGGGCTGGACCGCGGAGGCGGGCAGGCCGAGCGAGGCGGCCACCTCCGTCGCGTCCGCCTGGCGGCCCGCGGCGTAGCTGACCTCGGTCTTGTCCGCACTGGCGGTGGAGGTGGACGAGCTGGTCAGCGAGGAGTAGCCGTCCGCCTTGAGCGCCTCGGCGATGTCACCGGCCCGGCCGGCGACCTTGGTGCCGTTCTTGACGTGGACCGCGATCTCCGACTTCGGCGCGCCCGAGGCCGCGGGCGGCGCGGCGGGTGCCGAGCTGGGCGCGCTGGTCGCGGTGGAGGTGGCCTGTGCGGCGGCCGAGGACTTGTCGCCGCTGCCGGTGGTCAGCGACTGGTCGTTGATGATCGCGGAGAAGAGGTTCTTCGCGGCGGGCGAGACCAGGACGCGCGAGCTGTCGGCGGGGTCCGGCTCGTTCTGCATCGTGGAGAAGGTGATGCGGTTGGCCGGCACCTTGTTCAGGTCGTCCGCGAGACCGACCAGGTTGGGGATGCTGTTCAGCCCGTTGTCGACGGTCAGCGCCTTGGTCGCGGCGTCTGCCAGCCCGTACACGGCGCTCGGGTTGGCCAGCGTGCCGGCGCTCTTGAGCTGGCGGACCATCGCGCCGATGAAGATGTGCTGGGAGACGGTACGGGTGAGGTCGCTGCCGTCGCCGAAGCCGTGCCGGGTGCGGACGAACTGCAGCGCGGCCAGGCCCTTGAGGGTGTGGGTGCCGGCCTTCAGCTTCAGTCCCGAGTCGGGGTCGTAGACGTTGTCGCTCACGCAGACCGGCACGCCGCCCACCGCGTCCGACATCTGGATCACGCCGGAGAAGTCGACCTTCATGAAGTGGTCGATGGGTATGCCGGTGAGCTGGTGCACGGCGGCCACGGTGCACCCGGGACCGTAGTCCAGGGTGGAGTTGATCTGGCCGCGCTGGGCCTTCATCGAGGTGTGGTCCTGGGTGTCGTCGCACGCGGGCAGCTGGGTGACGGTGTCGCGCGGGATGCTCATCACCGTGGCGTTGCTGCGGTCCGCCGAGACGTGCACCACCATCTCCACGTCCGCGTTGGCCCCCGGCCCGCAGTCGCCGCCGATCTGGCAGTCGGTGGCGTTGTCGCGCTCGTCGGAGCCGATCACCAGGAGGTTGATCGGGGTGCGGCCGAAGGCGTCGGCCTTCTCGTGACCGGCGTCACCCGAGGTGCCGGAGAACAGCGCGGAGCTCTTGATGTTGCCGGAGAGGTGGACATAGAGGTACCCACCGCCCGCCGCGGTGACCAGCACCAGACCGGCCGTGGTGTACGCCAGGATCCGCAGGCCGCGACGCCGGGGCTTCTTGCGGCCCTTGCGCGACCCGGCCCGGCCGCCGACAGCAGGTGCGGCGTCGGCCACGGCACCCTGCCGGCGCCGCCTCGGCTGCGGCTGCTCCAGCTCTATATCGGTCATGCCGGCATGTCCTCATTCCTCTACCGGGTCGATGTCCCCCGGTATCTCAGTACGGCCCCGGCGGCCCGTTTGGTTCCGTGAGGCCGGACACTCCGGCGAACGGTGGCCGTCCGGTCCGGCGGCTCGGGCCCGGGCTGAGCATCAAAGCAACCGTTCATGAGAGCGGTCATAAGAATGCTCCGGGCGTTTCCCGGCAGAGTCTGCCGTATTCCGCACCGGGGCAGAGCGCGGGGTCCCGAATCGGCGGGCCCGCGCGTCCGGTCCGCCCGGTTCTGTCCCCCCGGACGGTGGGCGGCCCGCGCGGGCCGGGCGGTGTCCGGTACGGCGGCCAAGGGGGCGCATGGTGTGACTTGTGGACAAATGGTGATCATGGGCGCCGAACCGCCGCGGTCCCAGTGTAGGGGGCGCGGCGGGGGTGGGGGAGTTACGAGGCGTTGCCCCGGACCGTGCAGACGCTGTTCACCGACGTCGGGGTGAAGCCCAGCGGGTGTGCCCACTCGTCCAGCAGGTTCTGGCAGACCGCGGCCTCCTGCGGGGTCTTCGGCCCGTCGGCGAGGGCCGGGATGGGGGCGGCGGCCACGGCCGCGGCGGCGAGCAGGGTCAGGGTGGCGAGCTTGCGGATCATCGGCGACCTCTCAGCTGGGGGGGCGTGCTGCCTGTCCGGCCATCTCCTACCGGAAAGCCGGTCGGCTATCGTGAAGACATGCCGACGACCGCCGTGCTCCCCCCTCCCGCCGCCTAAGCGGGCGGCGAGGACCCCGAAGACCAGAACCCGGGCGTGCTCCTGGGACGGTCGGTGCTGCCCGCTCACGGGAACCCGACCAGTTCACGTCTTCCGTGGGAGAACACCCGTGTCCGCTGTTGCACGCACCCTGTCCGTCGGGCGGGGCATGCTCTACCTCACCGTGGCCGCCACCTCCTGGGGCACCGCTGGTGCGGCTGCCGAACTGCTCTACGGCCGTAGCGGGTTGGGCCCGCTGGCGCTCACCTTCTGGCGCTCGGTGGGCGGAGCGGCACTGTTGCTGCTCGCCGCGCCGGCGATCCGTGGGCGGCGCCGGGGAGCCGACCGCGTGGCGGCCCGTCCGTCCGCCGGCCGGATCCTGGTCAACGGTCTGGGCCTGACCGTCTTCCAGGCCGGCTACTTCGAGGCCGTGCGGGGCACCGGGCTGGCGGTGGGCACCGTCGTCACGCTCGGCGCCGGGCCGGTGCTGATCGCGCTCGGCGCCCGTCTGTTGCTCGGTGAACGGCTGGGCCGGGCCGGGCTGTTGGCGGTCGGCGGGGCGCTGGCCGGGCTGCTGGTGCTGGTGCTCGGCGACCGGGCCGGGAGCGGCGGGGTGCGCCCGGCCGGGGTGGCCTGGGCGCTGCTGTCCGCCGCCGGGTACGCCTGCCTGACGCTGTACACCCGGTGGCGCGGGCGGGCCGGGGCGCACTCGGACGCCTTCACCACCACCGTCTGGTCGTTCGCGGTCTGCGCGCTCTGTCTGCTGCCGTTCGCGCTGGCCGAGGGGATCCTGCCGCACCCGGCCGGCCTGGGGCGCACCCTCGGACTGCTGGGCTACCTGGCGTCGGTGCCCACCGCGCTGGGGTACGCGCTGTACTTCGCGGGGGCGGCGGTGGTGCGGGCCGCGACCGCCTCGGTGATCGTGCTGATCGAGCCGGTGAGTGCGGCGGTGATCGCGGTGACGCTGCTCGGTGAGCGGCTGGCGGCGGCGACGGTGGTGGGCACGGTCCTGCTGCTGCTCTCGGTCAGCGGGCTGGCGCTCGCGGAGGCGCGGCTGGCGGCCCGGACCCGCGCGGGGGCGCCGGCGCCCGATCCGCTCGGGTCGCCGGCCCCGGTGGGCGCGCGGCCCGGCCCGCGCGCCGACTGACCCACCGCCGACTGACCCAACGTCGACCGACCTGCCGTCGACCGAGCTACTGGCGGTCGGCCGGCCGGTCGGCCAGCGCCAGGAAGCGTTCGTCGGTGTCCAGGTAGCTGGTCAGCCGCCAGCCGGCGGCGGCCAGCAGCGGGCGCAGGTTGGGCTCGGCGCGCAGGTCGTCCGGGGTGAGCGCACGCCCGTGCCGGGCCGCCAGTGCGGCCCGGCCGACCGGGTGGAACAGCGCGAGCCGGCCGCCGGGGCGCACCACGCGGGCGAGTTCGGTGAGCGCGGCGAGCGGTCCGGGCAGGTGGGCGATCAGGCCGGCGGCGAAGACCGCGTCCAGCGCGCCGTCCGGCAGCGGCAGCCGGGCGCAGTCGGCGACCGCGAGCACCGCCAGCCCGGACCGGCCGGCGCGGGCGGCCTGCTGGAGCATCTCCGGGGTCAGGTCGAGGCCGAGCACCGTGCCGGAGGGGCCGACCGCGTGGCGCAGCGGCGGCAGCGCGCGGCCGGTGCCGCACCCGGCGTCCAGCACCCGCTGGCCGGGGCGGAGGCCGAGATCGGTGACGGCCGCCTGGTAGCGCGGGCCGTCGTCGGGGAAGCGCCGCTCCCAGTCGGCGGCCCGGACCGCGAAGAACTCGCGCGTCCTGGTCCGCTCGGCCGCGGCGTCGCTCGCGGGTTCGGACGGCAACGGCATGGCGGCACACTCCCTCGGTCGTGCTCCCCGACAGGTCGGCAGCGTACCTCCCGTGACCTGACCGTCGGGTGGTCGTTGAAGGTGGCGGAGCGGGCAGCCGTTACCCCATAAACTAAGGCTAGCCTAACCTAAGTCAGGGAGGGCTCACCTCTGGAACTGGGGAGTTCGCCGTGTCCCTCGCTGCCCTGCCCGCCCCGTCCACCGGCCCCGGCGACGGCATCCTGCGCCGCCAGCGGCTGCGTGAATCCGCCGCCCGCACCTACGCGCGCTCGTTCCCGATCGTGCCGGTCCGCGCGAACGGCATGACGGTGGAGGGCGCCGACGGCCGCCGCTACCTCGACTGCCTCGCCGGCGCCGGCACGCTGGCCCTCGGCCACAACCACCCGGTGGTCCTGGCGGCGATCCGTCGCACCCTGGACAGCGGTGCGCCGCTGCACCTGCTCGACCTGGCCAGCGCGGAGAAGGACGACTTCACCACCGCCCTGCTGGAGACCCTGCCCGCCGAGTTCGCCGACCGGGCCCGGGTGCACTTCTGCGGCCCGGCCGGCACCGACGCGGTCGAGGCCGCGCTCAAGCTGATGCAGACCGCGACCGGCCGGCGCGGCGCGCTCGCCTTCACCGGCGGCTACCACGGCATGACGGCCGGCGCCCTCGCGGTCTCCGGCCCGGTCTCGGTCAAGGAGCCGCTGCCCAGCGGCGGCGAGGTCACCCGGCTGCCGTACCCCTACTCCTACCGCTGCCCGTTCGGGCTCGGCGGTGCGGAGGGCGAGCGGATGGCCGCGGTCTACACCGAGCGGCTGCTGGACGACCCGTCCGGCGGGGTGGTGCCGCCGGCCGCGATGATCCTGGAGGCGGTGCAGGGCGAGGGCGGCGCGGTGCCCGCCCCGGACGGCTGGCTGCGCGAGATGCGCCGGATCACCGCCGAGCGCGGCATCCCGCTGGTGGTGGACGAGGTGCAGACCGGCGTCGGCCGGACCGGTGCGATGTGGGCGGTCCAGCACAGCGGCGTCGTGCCGGACGCCATGGTGCTCTCGAAGGCGATCGGCGGCAGCCTGCCGCTGGCCGTGGTGGTCTACCGCGAGGAGTACGACAGGTGGCGGCCCGGCGCGCACACCGGGACCTTCCGTGGCAACACGCTCGCGATGGCCGCCGGCGCCGCCACGCTGCGGCACGTCGCCGCGAACGGGCTGGCCGACCGGGCCGCCGTGCTGGGCGCACGGATCCAGGCCGAGCTGGCCGAGCTGCGGGGCCGGCTCCCGGTGATCGGCGACGTGCGCGGGCGCGGGCTGCTGCTCGGGGTCGAACTGGTCGACCCCGAGGGGCCGTCGGACAGCTGCGGGGCGCACCCGGCGGATCCCCGGCTGGCCGTCCGGGTGCGCGAGGCCTGCCTGGCGCGCGGGTTGATCGTCGAACTCGGCGGCCGGCACGACGCGGTGCTGCGCCTGCTGCCCCCGCTGACCATCACCGACGAGCAGGTCCGCGCGGTGCTCGACCGGCTCGCCGAGGCGATCGACGCGGCCTGCCGGGACCAGCGGTGACGGTCCGTCAGGAGGCGGAGCTGCCGCCACTGGCCGGCGGGGTGGCCGGACCCACGGCGCTGCGCCCGCTGCTCGGCGCGGTGTTGGACGCGCTGACGGTGGGCGCCGCGCGGCGCGGCGGCCCGCTGCCGGCCGGTGGCCCGGCGGAACTCGCCAAGCTGGTGGCCGACGCGCTCCGGCTCGGCGGACCCGACGCGCCGGACCCGACGGCGCTGGCCAGGCTGACCGAACTGTTCGCGCGGGGGGCCGCCGACCCCGCCGACCCGGCCTGCGCCGCCCACCTGCACTGCCCGCCGCTGGCCGTCGCGGTCGCCGCCGACCTGGCCGCCGATGTGCTCAACGCCTCGCTGGACTCCTGGGACCAGGCCCCGGCCGCCACCGTGCTGGAGACCGAACTGATCGCCGAGCTGGCCGAGTTGGCGGGTTTCCGGGCGGATCGGGCGGCCGGGGTGGTGACTTCCGGCGGGACCGAGTCCAACCTGCTCGGCCTGCTCCTGGCCCGCGACCAACTGCTCGGCGGACGACCGGAGTTGGACGGGATCCCGACGGCCAGCCGGCCGCGCATCCTGGCCTCCGAGGTCGCGCACTTCTCGATCCAGCGCGCCGCCGCGCTGCTCGGACTGGGCGAGCGGGCGGTCGTCCCGGTCGCCGTCGACCGCGACCTGCGGATGGACGGCGACGCGCTGGCCGCCGCGCTCGCCGCGGTGGTCCGGGCCGGCGAGAAGCCGCTCGCCGTGGTCGCCACCGCCGGCACCACCGACACCGGCGCGATCGACCCGTTGCACCGCTGTGCCGACCTGGCCGCGCGGCACGGTGCCTGGCTGCACGTGGACGCCGCGTACGGAGGTGGCGCGCTGCTCTCCGAGCGGCTGGCCCCGCTGCTGGACGGGCTGGCCCGGGCCGACTCGGTGGCGCTCGACTGGCACAAGCTGGGCTGGCAGCCGGCCGCCGCCGGGGTGTTCCTGGTCCGCCGGGCCGAGAGCTACGCCTCGCTGGCCCGCCGGGCCGCGTACCTCAACCCTGCCGACGACGAGGCGGCCGGCTACCCGAGCCTGCTCGGCCGCTCGCTGCGGACCACCCGCCGGGCCGACGCGTTCAAGATCTCGGTCACCCTGCGCACCCTGGGCCGGGCCGGGCTGGGCCGGCTGGTCGACCGCTGCCACGAGTTGGCCCGGGCGACCGCCACCGCCGTGCGGGACCGGCCCGAGCTGGAGCTGTACGCCGAACCGCTGCTGAGCACCGTGCTGTTCCGGGTGCTGCCGTGGGATCCGGCGCGGCGGGCCGACCCGGCGGCGGTCGACCGGCTGAACGCCGAGCTGCGCCGCCGGCTGCTGGCGGAGGGGCGCGCGGTGCTCGGCCGGACCGAACTGCCGGGCCGTGGGCCGGGGTTGCTCCGGCTCAAGCTCACCCTGCTCAATCCGCACACCACCGAGGCGGAGCTGGCCCGGCTGCTGGACGACGCGGTCCGGGCCGGCCGGGAATGCGAGGGCCGCTGATCGCACAGTCCGGGGCGGCCTCGCTCTGGTGACGGGCCGGGGTTCCGGTGACGGGCTGAGGTGGGGTCAGCCGTGCAGGCCGAGCAGCACGGCCCGGGTGTGCTCCCAGGTCTGCGGGTCGCTGGCGACCAGCAGACCGTCCTCGCCGCCCGGCGGGTCGGCCCGGTAGGGCGAGCCGTCCAGCCGGGCCGAGACGCCGCCGGCCTCGGTGACCAGCAGTGACCCGGGGGCGTGGTCCCAGGGCAGGGTGCGCCAGTAGAGCAGGAACTCCAGCTCGCCGTCGGCGATCTGCGGATACTCGATGCCCGCCGCCCGCCGGCCCTGGTTCACCTGGCCGAACGCCTGGATCCGGGTGGCCAGCCCCGGGAAGAGATGCGGGGTCAGGAAACGGCGCTTGACCGAGCCGCGCCACTTCTCCGGCAGGTCCGCGGCCGGGGTCCGGACCAGCCGGTGGCCGTCCCGCCAGGCGCCCGAGCCCAGCTCGGCGGCGTAGGAGGTGCGGGTCATCGGCTGCCAGATCCAGGCGGCGACCGTCCGGCCGTCCCGGACCAGCGAGACCATCAGCGCGAAGTCCGGGCGGCCGGCGATGAAGTTGGAGGTGCCGTCCACCGGGTCGACCAGCCAGCAGGCGGGCTCGGTGTGCAGGCAGCGGGCCAGCATCGGGTCCGCGGCCACCGCCTCCTCGCCGACCACCGGGAGCGGCAGCAGGTCGTGCAGCCGCCGCGCGATGATCAGCTCGGCCTCGCGGTCGGCGACCGTCACCACGTCGCCGGGGGCCTTCTCCATCACCTCGCCGGCCGTCAGGGCACGGAAGCGCGGCTCGACGGCCTCGGCCGAGGTCTCGGCGAGGATCTCCGCCACCTTCTCCATGAGCACGCGCCCGCTCCCTTCGCTCGGGTACCACTCTCGCACGTCACGGCGGGCGTGACCTGCGGCGGACCACCTCCTGGGGGTACCTGCGGGGGCGGCGGACGGTTCGGGTACGCAGCCGCGGGGCGGGACCGGGCGCGGGCCCCACCGGCGCGGGCGGGCCGGGCGCGGGGGCGCGCCGGTCACCGGTGGCGGTGCCGGACCACGTCGTCGTACTCGGCGTGCACCCGGCGGTCCATGGCGAGGGTGAACTGGGCGTCGGCGACCACCCGGGCGAACGGGCGGATCCGGCTCAGCTGCTCGGTCAGGTGGGCCGCCTCGCCGGGCGGGAGCGGCTGCTCGGTGGCCAGGGCGCCGAGCAGTTGGTCGCGGATCAGGCCGACGAAGACCTCGGCCACCGCGTCGGCGTACTCCTGCGCCTTGCGGCTGGCGTCCAGCACGGCGGCCAGCGGGACGCCCTCGGCCACCAGGGCGATGGTGGCGTCCATCAGCCGGCGGCTGACGTGGGTGATGCCGTCCTCGGTGACGGTGATGTACCCCTGGGCGATCGACTCCGCGGTGTTGGCCTCGGTGAGCTGGTCGCCGAAGGCGGCCGCCAGCTCGGCCCAGCTGAGCGAGACGGGAGCCTCGTCCGACCAGGGCGCGGTGATCGCCGCCTCCAGGCCGATCAGCTCCGCGACGTCCCGGCCGCTCTCACCGGCGCCGATCAGCTCGGCGATGCCGCCCAGGGTGTGGCCGCGCTCCAGCAGCTCGGCGATCACCCGCAGCCGGGCCAGGTGCGCCTCGCCGTACCAGGCGATCCGGCCCTCCTTGCGCGGCGGCGGGAGCAGCTTGCGCTCGCGGTAGAAGCGCAACGTGCGGGTGGTGATGCCGGCGGCCGCGGCGAGCTGCTCGACCCGGTACTCGCGCGGACCTGCTGGGGTGCTCTCGATCTCCGCCACGCGGCCAGCATAGGGGCGGGCCGGGGACGGCCACGAGTGACGGAGGGGCCCGGTGAACCGGGCCCGTCCGGCTTCTTCCCAGCCCGGATCCCAGCGGTTACCCTGCCAATCGTGCCAGTGAATACTGGCACGATTGACGCCCCCACACTGTTCCCGACCGGTCCCGCATCCCCCAGGGGGCAGCGTCATCCCGCCCGCGCCTCGTACCTCCCGAGAGGACCGCCGCATGGCAGCCATCCCCGACCAACCCCCCACCCCCGAGCCCCGGCACGTCCGGGTCGCCGTGATCGGCTCCGGCTTCGGCGGCATCGGCGCAGGCGTCCGGCTGCGCCGGGCCGGCATCACCGACTTCGTGATCCTGGAGCGCGCCGACTCGGTCGGCGGCACCTGGCGGGACAACAGCTACCCGGGCTGCGCCTGCGACGTCCCCTCGCACCTCTACTCCTTCTCCTTCGCACTCAACCCCGACTGGCCACGCAGCTTCTCCGGCCAGGCCGAGATCCGCGGCTACCTGGAGCGGGTCACCGACACCTTCGGCCTGCGGCCGCACCTGCGGCTGCGCACCGAGGTCACCGAGGCCCGTTGGGAGGCCGCCCGGACCCGCTGGCGGATCAGCACCAGCGCGGGGGAGTGGACGGCCGACGCGCTGGTCAGCGCCACCGGCCCGCTCTCCGACCCGCAGATCCCCGAGCTGCCCGGGCTGGCCGCCTTCCCCGGCCAGGTCTTCCACTCCTCCCGTTGGGACCACGACCACGACCTGACGGGCAAGCGGGTCGCCGTGGTCGGCACCGGCGCCTCCGCGGTGCAGATCGTCCCGGAGATTCAGCCGAAGGTGGGACGGCTGACGGTCTTCCAGCGCACCCCCGCCTGGGTGCTGCCCAAGGCCGACCGCGAGATCAGCGCCGCCGAGCGCTGGCTGCACCGCACCGTCCCGGCCACCGCGGCGGTCCGCCGGGCCACCCTGTTCGCCGTCCGCGAGTTCCAGGTGGACGCCTTCGTCCGACGGCCCGGCACGCTGCGCCTGGTCCAGCAACTGGCCGAGCGGCACCTGGCCCGGCAGATCGCCGACCCGGTGCTGCGCGCCAAGCTGACCCCCGACTTCCGGATCGGCTGCAAGCGGATCCTGCTCAGCCGCACCTGGTACCCGGCGCTGGCCGCGCCCAACACCGAGCTGGTGGCCGCCGGGCTGACCGAGGTGCGCGGCTCGACGCTGGTCGCCGCGGACGGCAGTGAGCACGAGGTGGACGCGATCGTCTTCGGCACCGGCTTCCACGTCACCGACATGCCGATCGCCGAGCGGGTCTTCGGGGTGGACGGGCGGAGCCTCGCGGAGGAGTGGAAGGAGGGGATGGCCGCCCTGCGCGGGTCGACCGTGCGCGGGTTCCCCAACCTCTTCTTCGTGATCGGGCCGAACACCGGCCTGGGGAACAGCTCGATGATCCTGATGATCGAGTCCCAGCTGAACTACCTGATCGACGCGCTGCGCACGCTCCGCTCGGTCGGCGCCACCGCGCTGCAGCCCACCGAACGCGCGCAGCGGCACTGGAACCAGCGGCTCCAGCACCGGATGGGGCGCACGGTCTGGACCACCGGCGGCTGCCGCAGCTGGTACCTGGACTCCCAGGGCCGCAACACCGTGCTCTGGCCCGGCTCGACCGCCGAGTTCCGCCGCGCCACCCGCCGGATCGACCTCGCCGAGTACGAGCTGATCAAGCGCGCCGCCCCGGTGCCGGCGCCCGTGACCGAGGAGGTCCCGGCATGACGCCGCCCGCCGACTGGGTGCTGCCCACCCCCGCCGAGCGGCTGCGGGTCCGCTCCGCCGACGGCAGCTGGCTCAACGCCGAGGCGTTCGGACCCGTCGACGCGCCGACCGTGTTGCTGGCGCACGGTTGGACCTGCTCGATCGGGTTCTGGTCCCCGGTCATCCACCGGCTCGCCGACGACCACCGGGTGGTCGCCTACGACCAGCGCGGCCACGGCGGCAGCGACATCCCGCCGACCGTCCGCGGCTACTCCACCAGGGCGCTCGCCGACGATCTGGAGGCGGTGCTCACCCGCGTCGTGCCGGCGGGCGGCCGGGCCGTGCTGGCCGGGCACAGCATGGGCGGGATGACCATCATGGCGGCCGGTGGCCGGCCCGCGGTGGCCGCCCGGACCGCCGCCGCGTTGCTGGTCAGCACCGGCGCCGGCGGCCTCACCGAGGAGGTCCGGCTGATCCCGGCGGCCGTCCGCCCACCGCGGCTGCGGGCCTGGCTGACCCGCCGGATCCTCTCCTCCCCGCTGCCGCTCGGCCCGGTCACCGGTCCCGGCAAGGCGGTGCTGAAGCACGCCACGATGGGCCGGGCCACCCCACCCGAGCCGGTCGAGGCGTGCGCCCGGATCGTGCACGCCTGCCCGACCGCCGTCCGGGCCCGCTGGGCGGACGTGCTCGGCGAGCTGGACGTACGGACCGGGCTGGCCGCGATGACCGCGCCGACCGCCGTCGTGGTCGGCAGCGCCGACCGGCTCACCCCACCGGTGCACGCGCACCGGATGCTGGCCGCGGCCCAGGCCCCGGCCGGACTGCTGGAACTGCCCGGCGTGGGGCACATGGCCCCCGCCGAGCGACCCGCCGAGATCGCCGCCGAGATCCGCCGGCTGGTCACCGCCCACCTGGCACCCGAGAGGACGGAAGCCGGATGACCCCGCCGCTGCACGCACAGGTCGTCGTCGTCACCGGAGCCGCCCGCGGGCTGGGCGCGCTGATGGCCCGCCGGCTCGCCGAGCGCGGCGCCAAGGTGGCACTGGTCGGCCTGGAGCCGGCCGAGCTGAAGGCCGCCGCCGCGCTCTGCGGGCCGGAGGCGTCCTGGTGGGAGGCGGACGTCACCGACCTGGCCGCCCTCGGCGGAACCGCCGAGGGGATCCTGGAGCGCTACGGCCGGATCGACACCGTGGTCGCCAACGCCGGGATCGCGATCGGTGGGCCACTGCTGGACAGCGATCACACCGCCTTCAGTCGGGTGATCGAGGTCAACCTGCTGGGCAGCGTGGCCACCGCCCGGGCCTTCCTGCCCGCGTTGGCGGCCAGCCGCGGCTACCTGTTGCAGATCGCCTCACTGGCGGCGATCACCCCGGCCCCGCTGATGAGCGCGTACTGCGCGAGCAAGGCGGGCGTCGAGTCGTTCGCGCACGCGCTGCGCGCCGAGGTCGCCCACCAGGGGGTCCGGGTCGGGGTCGGCTACCTGAGCTGGACCGACACCGACATGGTGCGCGGCGCCGACCAGGACGACGTGCTCCGCGAGATGCGGGCCCGGCTGCCCTGGCCGGCCAACCGGACCTACCCGGTCGGCCCGGCGGTGGAGCGGTTGGTGGCCGGGATCGCCCGCCGCTCGTCACACGTCTACGCGCAGGCCTGGCTGCGCGGGATGCAGCCGGTGCGCTGGGTGCTGCCGGGGCTGATCGCCGCGGTCGGCGGCCGCGAGGTGGGCCGACTGGCGCCGCGGCTGCGGGAGACCGCGGGGAGCCGGCTGCGCCCGGTCGGCGCGGGCGGGGCGGCCGACGAGGCCGCGCGGTCCGCAGCAGGACCCTCGCGCGCGGAGGCGGGCGGCCAGTAGCGTGCGATCATGACAACTGCCCTCATCACCGGCGCCACCGCCGGTATCGGTGCCGCCTTCGCCCGTCGCCTGGCCGGGGACGGCCACGACCTGGTGCTGGTCGCCCGGGACACCCGGCGGCTGGCGGAGTCCGCGGCCGAGCTGCGCGAGCGGTTCGGCGTGCAGGTGGAGCCGCTCACCGCGGACCTCGCCTCCGAGGCCGGGATCGGCGCGGTCGAGGAGCGGCTGCGGGACGGCTCCCGGCCGGTCGGGATCCTGGTCAACAACGCCGGCTTCGGCCACCGGGGCGCCTTCCTGGACGTGCCGCTGGAGCGGGAGCTGGAGATGCTCAAGGTGCACGTCGAGGCGGTGCTGCGGCTCACCTCGGCGGCGCTGCCGGGGATGCGCGAGCGCGGCTTCGGCGGGGTGGTGAACGTCGCCTCGGTGGCGGCGTTCCTGCCGCGCGGCACGTACGGCGCCACCAAGGCCTGGGTGGTCAACTTCACCCAGGGGGTGTCGCGCGACCTCGGTGGCACCGGGGTGCGGCTGTTGGCGCTCTGCCCGGGCTTCACCCGGACCGAGTTCCACCAGCGGGCCGGCATGGGCACCTCGAACGTGCCGCGCTGGGCCTGGCTCCCGGCGGAGCGGGTGGTGGACGAGGCGATGCGCGACCTGGCCCACGGGCGGACGCTCTCGGTGCCGAGCAAGCGGTACAAGCTGGCGGTGGCGGTCGCCCGGCTGCTGCCGGCGGGCAAGCTGGGCGGGCTCTCCTCGAAGGCGGCCCGGACCTACCGGACCACCTGACCGGACCGTCGCCGGGGTGCGGGAATGCCTTGGGTGGATAGCTCATTATTAGCAGAGCTAACAATGAGCTATCCTCTCCATGTTGTCCTTTTCCTGGAGGTGCCGTGCGTCCTGACACCATCGACTGGACCCCACCACCGCGCGCGGCCGGCGAGCCGCGGCCCCCGGCCCAGCTGCGCCGCATCCTGGCGCTCTTCCGGCCGTACCGGTGGCGACTCGCCACGGTCGGCCTGCTGGTCGGGGCCTCCGCGGTGGTCTCGGTGGTCACCCCGTTCCTGCTCCGCGCCGTCCTGGACGTGGCGATCCCGCACGGCCGCACCGGCCTGCTCGCCCTGCTGGTGCTCGGCATGGTCGCGGCCACCGTGGTCAACAGCGTCTTCAACGTGCTGCAGACCCTGATCTCCACCACCGTGGGCCAGCTGGTGATGCACGACCTGCGCACCGCCGTCTACTCCCACCTGCAGCGGATGTCACTGGCCTTCTTCACCCGGACCCGCACCGGCGAGGTGCAGTCCCGGATCGCCAACGACATCGGTGGCATGCAGTCCACCGTCACCTCCACCGCGACCTCGCTGGTCTCCAACCTCACCAGCGTGATCGCCACCGTGGTCGCCATGGTGGCGCTGGACTGGCGGCTGACCCTGGTCTCGCTGCTGCTGCTCCCGGTCTTCGTCTGGATCAGCCGCCGGGTCGGCAACGAGCGCAAGCGGATCACCTCCGAGCGGCAGCGGCAGCTCGCCGTGATGTCCTCGGCGGTCCAGGAGTCGCTCTCGGTCAGCGGCATCCTGCTCGGCCGCACGATGGGCCGCTCCGACTCGCTCTCGGCGGAGTTCACCGGCCAGTCCGAGCAGCTCGCCGACCTGGAGGTGCGGGCCAGCATGGCCGGGCGCTGGCGGATGAACATCATCCAGATCGTGATGTCGGCGATGCCCGCGGTGATCTACCTGGCGGCCGGCCTGACCGCGGCGGGCGGTGCGCCCTTCGTCTCGATCGGTACCCTGGTCGCCTTCGTCTCGCTGCAGCAGCAGCTCTTCCGCCCGTCCGTCCAGCTGCTCTCCACCGGCGTGGACGTGCAGACCTCGCTCGCGCTCTTCCAGCGGATCTTCGAGTACCTGGACCTGCCGGTGGAGATCGCCGAGCCCGCCCAGCCGGTCCGGCTGCCCGCGGTCCGCGGTGAGGTGCGCTTCGAGCAGGTCGACTTCGGCTACGAGGCCGAGCAGCCCCGGGCCACCCTGTCCGGCGTCGACCTGACCGTGCCGGCCGGCGGCTCGCTCGCGGTGGTCGGCGAGACCGGCTCCGGCAAGACCACCCTCAGCTACCTGGTCCCGCGCCTCTACGACGTGACCGGCGGCCGGGTCACCATCGACGGCGCCGACGTCCGCGACCTCGCCTTCGAGTCGCTCTCCCGGGCGGTCGGGGTGGTCTCCCAGGAGACCTACCTCTTCCACGCCTCGGTCGCCGACAACCTGCGCTTCGCCAAGCCGGACGCCAGCGACGAGGAACTGGTGGAGGCGGCCCGGACGGCGCAGATCCACGACCACATCGCCGGCCTGCCCAAGGGCTACGACACCGTGGTCGGCGAGCGCGGCTACCGGTTCTCCGGCGGCGAGAAGCAGCGGCTGGCGATCGCCCGGACCATCCTGCGCAACCCGCCGGTGCTGATCCTGGACGAGGCCACCAGCGCGCTGGACAACCAGACCGAGCGGGCCGTGCAGCAGGCGATCGACGAGCTGGCCGCCGGCCGCACCACGATCACCATCGCGCACCGGCTATCCACCATCCGGCACGCCGACCAGATCGCCGTGCTCGACCACGGTCGGGTCGCCGAGCTGGGCACCCACGAGGAACTGCTCGCCCTCGACGGCCGCTACGCGGCCTTGCTGCGGCGGGAGGCGCCGCACTCGGCGGAGGGCGCGGAGCCTTCGCCGCGGGCGGAGCCGGCCGCGGCACAGCCCGTCGTTCAGCCCTGGCCGGGCCGCCGCGCGAAGGTGGTGGGGTAGGGATCGAAAGGGGCGGGCAGTGACCGGGGAACGGCCCCGCCGGGTGCTGGTGATCTGCAAGGGCAACATCTGCCGCTCGCCGACCGCCGCCGCGATGCTCGCGGCCCGGCTCGGCGACCGGGCCGAGGTCCGCTCCGCCGGGACGCACGGCCGGTACGCCGGCGAGCCCGCGCACCCCCTGATGATCGCGGTGCGGCGCTACCCGGCCGACCGGGCCGGGTGACGGGGCTCAGGCGGCCTTGGGGACCTCGTTGTAGACCGGGGCCAGCTCCTGGCCGGAGAGTTCGTGGATGGCGCGCATCACCTCGTCGGTCACCTGGCGGCGGGCGCGGGCCGAGCGGGCCTGGCCGTGCAGCTCGGAGAAGTCCAGCGGCTCGCCGAACCGGACGGTGATCCGGCGAAGTCGGGGGATCCGGGTGCCGACCGGCTGCAGCTGGTCGGTCCCCTCCAGGGCCACCGGGAGCACCGGGACCCCGGCGGTGAGGGCCAGCCAGGCGACGCCGGTCTTGCCGCGGTAGAGCCGGCCGTCCCGCGAGCGGGTGCCCTCGGGATAGATGCCGAAGGCCTGCCCGCTCTCCAGCACCTCCAGCGCGGCGTCCAGCGCGGTCTGCGCGAGGTGGACGGTGCCGCGCTCGACCGGCACCACGTCGATCGCCTCCAGCACCGCCTTGACGAACTTCCCCTTCAGCCCCTTGCCGTGGAAGTACTCGGCCTTGGCGAGGAAGGAGACCGGGCGCGGCGCGGTGAGGATGATCGCCACGCTGTCGATGAACGAGAGGTGGTTGCTGGCGATGAGGACCGGACCCTTGCGCGGGACGTTCTTCCGTCCCTCCACCACCGGCCGGTAGACCGCTCGTGCGAGTGGTTTGAGCACCAGCTTGGTCGCGAGCCTGATCATGATTCCCTCCCTGGGCACCGGGGCCACCGCGGTCCTGCCACGCCCGGGCAGGTCTTCATACAATGACCCTTCATACCACCACCGCCCACTACGGCTTATGGAGGCTGCACCCCGGTGAGCATGGTCACCACCGTCCTGCTGCTGGTCATTCTCGCCACCGCCGTCGCCACCGGTGCCCGGCACTGGAGCATCCCGGCGCCGTCACTGCTGGTGGTGGCCGGGCTGCTGGCGGGGCTGCTGCCGTTCGTGCCACGGGTCGTGGTGCCGCCCGAGGTGATCAGCGTGGCGGTGCTGCCGCCGCTGCTCTACGCCTCGGCCGAGGAGATCTCCTGGCGCGAGCTGAAGGCGGTCTGGCGGCCCGTCAGCCTGCTGGCGCTCGGATTGGTGCTGGCCTCCGCGTTCGGCATCGGCGCGTTGGCCGCCGCGCTGACCCCGCTGCCGCGACCGATGGCCTTCGTGCTGGGCGCGGTGCTGGCCAGCACCGACCCGGTCGCGGTCACCGCGCTCGGGCGCAAACTCGCGCTGCCGCCGCGGATGCAGACCCTGGTGCAGTCCGAGAGCCTCTTCAACGACGCGACCAGCCTGGTGCTGTTCAAGGTCGCCGTCGGCCTGGCGGTGACCGCCGGGGCGGTCTCGCCGGTGGCGGCGGGGGGCGAGTTCGTGCTGCTGGCGGGCGGTGGCGCGGTGGTCGGCGGCGCGGTGGCGGCGGCGGTCACCTTCATCCGGGCGCGCACCGGGGATCCGGTGCTGGAGACGGTGACCGCCCTGGTCACCCCGTACGTCGCGTACGTGCTGGCGGAGGACCTGCGCACCTCGGGGGTGACCGCGGTGGTGGTCGCCGGGGTGGCGCTCGGCGCGCGGGGCCACCGGCTGACCAACGCCCGGATCAGGCTCCAGGTGCACGCCGTCTACCGGACCGTGGTCTTCATGCTGGAGAGCGTGGTCTTCGCCCTCATCGGGCTGGAACTGCCCGGCCTGATACGTGACTTGAATGCCACGCAGGGCGGTTGGTGCTGGCAGGCGCTGGTGATAGCGCTGGCGCTGATCCTGGTCCGGCTGCTGTGGATCGTGCCGATGACCTGGCTGACCCAGCGGCGGCGGGCGTCGGTCGCCGGCGGGCCGGCCCGGCTGAACTGGCGGGTGCCGGCGGTGCTCACCTGGGCCGGTACCCGGGGCGTGATGCCGCTGGCGGCCGCGCTGAGCATTCCGCTGCTGGCCCAGGACGGCTCGCCGCTGCCGTACCGGGAGCTGGTGCTGGTGCTCACCACCTCGGTGGTCGCCTGCACGCTGGTGGTCCAGGGGTTCACCCTGGCGCCGGTGGTGCGCGCCTCGGGCATCGCGCTGGAGCCGGAGACGACCGTGCGCGAGGAGGCCCAGGCGTCGAAGGCGGTGCTGCGGGCCGCGCTGGGTCGGCTGGACGAGATGGTGGAGGCCGAGGGCGTCTCGGCGGTGGTCGCCGACCGGATGCGCCGTGACCTGGAGACCCGGCTCGACCACGCCCGGCTCCGGCTCTCCGACGAGGAACCGGTCGAGGACGCGGCCACCATGCTGGCGTTCCGGCGGCTGCGCCGCGACCTGATCGCGGTGGAGAGCGCCGAGCTGCAGCGGCTCTACGAGACGCACCGGATCAGCGGCAGCACACGGGGGACCGTGCAGCACGCGCTGGACCTGGAGGAGGCCGGGCTCGGCGAGCTGTGAACCGGACGGGCCCTAGCGGCGCCGGAGCGCGGGGGCGATGGCGGCCTTCAGCCGCCGGGGCAGCCGGCCGGTGCGGCGCAGCTCGTCGTAGGCCAGCCGGGAGCCGCGGGCGGCCAGCCGGTACTGCAGGCCGCGGGCGCCGCCGGGGAAGCGGTAGCCGACCGGGCGGTGTGCGGCGAAGTGGGCGGCGATCCGGCGGAAGAAGTCCTTGCGCAGCTCGGCCGGGACCAGGCCGGGGGAGTCGTAGACGGTCAGCGCCTGCCTGACGGTCCGCTCGAAGACCAGGGTGCGCAGCTCGGCGTCGACCGGGTGGCGGTCGAGGAAGTCGAAGATGGCCTCGTACTGGGCGAAGGCGTCGGCGTGCTTGGGCGAGGAGGTGGCCGTGATCGCGCCGGGACGGCCGCGACGGTAGGCGTAGCAGGCCCGGTCGAGGTAGCGCAGCCGGCCGGCCGTCAGCAGGGCGGGGTAGGTGACCGAGATGTCCTCGTAGTAGCCGCGGCCGAAGGAGACGCCGAGGCCGTCCAGGAAGTCACGGCGGAAGACCTTGTTCCAGACCGACATCACGGTCTTCAGCAGCGCCGGGTGCTCGCGCAGGGTGGCGCCGGCCTCCAGCGGCGAGCCGGCCAGCACGTGCCGCCAGGGGTTGTCCTCGGTGGCGCCGTCCGGATAGACGTGGGTGAAGCCGGTGAGCAGGACGTCCGCGGGTGCCGCGCCGGCCTCCCGGCGGGCCCGCTCGGTGCGCAGCTCGGCCAGCACGGCCGCCAGCGAGCCCTCCGGGAGGTAGTCGTCGCTGTCGACGAACCAGACGTACTCGCCGGTCGCCTCGGGCAGGCCGGCGATCCGGGCGCCACCGAGGCCCTGGTTCTCGGTGAGGTGCATGACCCGCAGCCGGTCGTCGCGGGCGGCGTAGGCGTCCAGCAGCGCGCCGCAGCCGTCGGGGGAGAGGTCGTCGACCGCGATCACCTCGAAGTCCCGGGGCCCGTCGGCGCCGGCGCCGCCGTCGTTCAGGATCGAGTCCAGGCAGCGCGGCAGGAACCGCTCCACGCCGTGGACGGGCAGCACGATGCTGAGGAGGACTCGCACGCTCTTCTTGTCTCCGCGGGAGGGCCGGGCGCCTGACCTGGCCACTCTACCGACTCGCCGTGGGCCCTCCGGCGGGGGAAGTGGCGGCCGGAACGAGACCGCCGGTGCCGCGCCCGTGCAAGGGCGGCACCGGCAGCCGGTTGGCGGCTCGGCCGACCCTCAACGGCCGACCGCCGGTCCTCCACCGCCTGGAGCCGGGCCGCCGCAGCGTCGAGACGGCCGGACAGTGACTCAGGGGTGGTGGAAGTGCGGAAAAGATGTGCACATATGTTCATCAGTCGAACGCAGCGCACCTGACAGGCGGGCTTGTGGCCCCTTTTCTGCGTTGGCACAGATACTGCTTGGAGGGAACCCCGGCGTCAATCCCCCACGTGCGTTCAGTTCTCGAATATTTCATTCGGGCTGGTCAGCCCTGCTCGGAGGGCCTGCCCGGGCCCGGGCCGGCTCCTATGGTGCCGTGCGCCCTCGCGGGGCCTCGAGGGGGTGCCGTGCCCGTCGGTCCGCCTCCGGACGCTCGTCCCGCAGAGCGTCCGGTCCGCGTGATGCCGGCGCCGGCGCCGTGCGCCGCGCACCGGGTCACGGCGGGGTCGCGACCGCCGGCAATGCGCTCTGCACGCTCCTGGTGCGCTGCACGCCGCTCGGGCCGGGTTCCCCCGGGTCGGCGGCCCGGCATTCCGCGACCCGCTTCCGCCCGGTCCGGCCGCCGCGTGCTGATGAGGTGTCATGGCCACTGAAGGACTGCGGGAGTTGGTCACTGCCCGTGACGCGATATCAGCTGTCGAGTGGCCGGATCCCGCTCATCGATGCGCAGTCGTGACCGAAGCCACGGGTCCCTGGGGCCACGTGAGTTGTCACCACGCGATACGGTGGCGGAAGACCAGGACGGTTGCGTGAACACCGTCTCGCACGGATAGTCTTCGCCTCACGGCCCTGGCGCCTCGTAGGGGTGGGAAAAACTCATGGAACACATGCAAGTGCGGAGCAGGCCCCGCGTGCCGGCGATCCAGTGCGGCGTCGGCGCGACCGGCCGGCGGATCGACCGTCACCTGGCCGTGCTCGGCGCGCCCGCGCTCTCGGCGGTGGACACCGCCGAAGCGCTCGGGCTGATAAGGGAGCTGACGCCGCGCGGCGCCGGCTCCCGGGCGGTCCGACGGCACACCAAGCGGGTGCTGTTGCTGGCGCCGCTGCGCAGGCTCAAGCGCAGCCTGTTCGGCAGCCGCGGCTAGGGGAAACGCCTGTCGGTCCGCCGAGGGCGGGCAACGACGGGTACCCGGTGGGGGAGTTGAATCGCCCGCCGGGCCTTTGCCGTGTCCGGGCGAAGGCAGCGGGGGCACGAGACGGACGTTGCGGGCCCTCCTGAGCGGTGCGGAAACCCGTGATGGGTGAGGATGGCGGCATGGCCGACTCCTTCCAGTCCACGACCTTCGAGATCCTCACCGGCGACCACGAGGTCGCCCTGGACATCACCGAGCGCTGCGCGACCTTCCTGGAGCGGGTGGCAGCCGGCCGGGACGGGCTGCTCAACGTCTTCGTCCCGCACGCCACGGCCGGGGTGGCCGTGCTGGAGACCGGCTCGGGCAGTGACGACGACCTGCTGGCGGCCCTCCGCGAGCTGCTGCCGCCGGACGACCGCTGGCTGCACCGCCACGGCAGCCCGGGGCACGGCCGGGACCACGTGGTGCCCGGCTTCGTCGCGCCGCACGCCACCCTCCCGGTGATCGGCGGGCGGATGGCGCTGGGGGTCTGGCAGTCGGTGGTGCTGGTCGACACGAACGGTGACAACCCGCGGCGGACCGTGCGGCTCTCCTTCCTCGGCTGACCTCGGAGTTGCCCGGGGGCCGGGGGCGGAGTAGGAAGTCGGGGTGATGGACTCTTCGAACCAGCCCGCCGCCGCGTGCCCCGCGGCACCCGCCCTGGACGCCCTCGCGGCGTTGACCCCCGCGGCGGGGGCCGGCCCGCGGGCCGACTGCGTGCTCTGCGGCGAGCCCACCGAGCTGCCGGCCGACCAGGCGGGCAGCACGCTCTGCCCGGTGTGCGCCTGGCAGCAGGCCCAGCGGATCGCCTGCTCCGGCTGACCGCTCCCGTGCTCAGCCGGCGTCGGGTCCGGTGAGGTGCAGGGTCGAGCCCTGGCGCCCCTTGCGGACCAGGAGTTGGGACGGGATCCGCCGGCGCAGGTCGGCGACGTGGCTGACGATGCCGACCGCCCGGTCCCGCTCGCGCAGCCCGTCGAGCACGTCCATCACCTCTTCCAGCGCCTGCTCGTCCAGCGTGCCGAAGCCCTCGTCGATGAAGAGGGTGTCCAGCGGCATGCCGCCCGCCTCGTCGGTCACCACGTCCGCCAGGCCGAGCGCGAGGGCGAGCGAGGCGAAGAAGCTCTCGCCGCCGGAGAGGGTCGTGGTGTCCCGTTCGGTGCCCGTCCAGGCGTCCACCACCAGCAGCGACAGGCCCGAGCGCCGGCCGCCGGAGGCCCGCTCGTCGCTGTGCACCAGGGTGTAGCGGCCGCCGGACATCCGGACCAGCCGGGCACTGGCGGCCGCCGCGACCTGCTCCAGCCGGGCCGCCAGGACGTACGACTCCAGCGGCATCTTCAGCCGGTTCTCCACGCTGGTGCCGGCGGCGAGCTGGGCGAGCCGGCTGATCCGGCCGTACTCCGCGAGCAGCGGACCCAGCTCGGTGGCCAGCGCGGTCAGCTGCCGGCCCAGCCGGGCCAACTCGGCGCAGCGCTCGCCGGCGGCGTGCTCGGCGGTGGCGGCCGTCCGCAGCCGGTCGGTCGCGGCGCGCAGGGCGCCCTGGGCGTCGGCCGGGTCGACCGGGGGCAGCGCGGCGGCGGCCAGCAGCTCGGGGTCGGCCAGCAGGTCGGCCACCGCCCGCCGCTCGGCGGCACGCTGGTCGAGGCGCCGGCGCAGCCGGTCCTGCTCGGCGGCCGGCAGCCGGACCGCCGCGGCCTCCTCCGGGCTGTCGAAACCGGCGCTCCGGGCGGCCCGGTGCAGCTCGGCCCCGGCCTCCGCGAGGTGGGCGGTGGACTCCTCGGCGGCCCGGGCGGCGGTCAGCACCGCCGCCAGCCGCCCGGCCAGCCGTTCCAGCCCGCCGGCCCGCTCGGCCACCGACGGCGCGTCACCGCGGGCGGCGGCCACCCGCTGGGACAGCTCTGCCCGCTCGGCGGCCAGCGCCTCCAGCCGGGCCGTCCGGGCGGCCACCCGCTCCCGGCTCTGCTGCAGCCGGGCGGTGTAGTGCTGGTGGCCCTGCGCCAGGCGCTCGCGCTGCTGCGCCAGGCCGGTCAGCCGCTCGGCGGCCTGCCGGGCGGTGCGGTGTTCGGTGGTCAGCCGGTCCAGCCGCTCGGCCAGCTCGACGGCCGGCCCCTCGCCGGCGGTGCCGGCCGCCTCGGCGGCGGCCAGTCGCAGGGCGGTCAGCTCGCGTTCGGCCTCGGCCGCGGCGTGCTCGGCCGCCTGCTGGGCGGCCACCGCGGCCTGCTCGTCGGCCGCGCGGACGGGTGCGGCGGACGACCGGGCCGGCGCGGGGTGGGTGTCGGAGCCGCAGACCAGGCAGGCCTCGCCGGGCCGGAGTCGGCCGGCCAGCTCGGCGGCCATGCCGTCCAGACGACGCTGGCGCAGGTCCAGGGTGTGTTCCCGGGCGGAGAGCGCGGTGCGCTGCCGGGTGAGGAGGGTGGCCTCGGCGGTGCTCGCCCGGTCGCGCAGGTCGTCGCGGCGGCGGGCCGCGGCGAGCCGCTGTTCGGCCTCGGCGCGGTGGGCGTCGAGTTGCTCGGCCCGGGCGGCGGCGCTGCGGGCGGCCTCCTCCTGCTGGTGCAGGGCCTCGGCCTCGGCCTGGTGGCCGGCCAGCCAGCGCTCGGCCTCCTCGGCGAACTCCTCGGCCTGCCGGCGCTCGGCGGCCTCGGTGCGGCCGGCGGCGGTCAGCTCGGCGACCCGGCGCTCGTCGGCCGCGGCGGACTCCAGCCGTCCGAGTGCCGCGCGGACGGCGGCCTCGGCGGCGGCGAGGTGGGGGATGCCGGCGGTGGGGGTGAGGGGGGTGGGGAGGGGGGTCGTGCCGTGGCCGGCCGTGCCGGTCTCCTGGTCGAAGGTCCCCACGGTGTCGAGCAGGCCCGCCAGCTGCTCCCGCTGCTCGCGCTCGGCCGCGCCGGCCCGCGCGTGGCCGGTCGCCGCGGCCTCGCGCAGTCGGAGCGCCGACTCCACGCCCACCGCGGCCTGGGCCAGCGCCAGCCGGTCCCGTTCGGCCGCGTCCTCGTGCTCGCTCGCCGCCACCGCGGCCGAGCGTGCCAGGGCCTCGCGGTGCCGGCGCTGGCGGGCGGCCAGCTCCTGGGCCGCCGCCAGCGCCCGCTCGGCCGCGTGCTGGCGTTGCTCGGCCGCGTCGAGTGCCGCCGAGGCGCCGGCCAGCCGCTCGGCCGCCTCGGCGCGCAGCAGCGCGGCCCAGCCGAGCGCGGCGGTGGCGTCCGGAGCGGTCCCGTGCGGGGGAGCGGCGGGCGGGGCGGTGCTGGCGCCCGGCGCCCCCGCCGCCCGGCGCCGGCCGGCCGGCGCCTCCGCCGGGCCGTCCAGCGCGGGCAGCTGGTCGGCGGCCGTCTCGGCCAGCGGTCCGGCGGCCTGCTCGGTCCGGCCGACCAGCTCGCGCAGCCGCTGCCGTCCGCCCTGCACGGCCGCCTCCTGCCGTTTGCGCCGCTCGGCCAGCCAGCCCTCCACCCGTCCGAACCGGGCGGTGTCGAAGAGCTTGCCGAGCAGCTCGCCGCGGTGCGCGGCGTCGGCCTTCAGGAAGCGCGCGAAGTCGCCCTGCGGCAGCAGCACCACCTGGCAGAACTGGTCCCGGCTCATCCCGACCAGCCGGAGCACCTCCTCGCCGGTCTCCTGGTGCGAGCGGCTCGCCGCCCGCCAGCCGGGCCGGCCCTCGCCCGCGTCGGTCACCCACTCGCGCAGCAGGGTCTGCGCCTTCTCCACGGTCAGCCCGGTGCCGCGCTTCTTGGGGCGCGGCTGCTCCGGGATCCGGGTGATCTCCAGCCGCCGCCCGCCGAGCGTCAGCTCCAGCCGGACCTCGGTGAGCTCGTGCGGGTCGGCGTGGTCGCTGCGCGTCCGGTTCGCGCGTCGGGTGCCGGGCAGCTCGCCGTAGAGGGCGTAGCAGACGGCGTCCAGGACGCTGCTCTTGCCCGCACCGGTGGCGCCGCGGAGCAGGAAGAGGCCGCCCTCGGCGAGTGCGTCGAAGTCCACCCGCTGTCGGCCCGCGAACGGGCCGAAGGCGGTGACGGTGAGCCGGTGCAGCCTCATCGCGGCAGCTCCTGGACACGGTCGGTGGCCTCCCGGACCTGCTCGAAGCCCTCGCGCAGCCAGCCCAGCTCGGTGGCGTCCGGCGCCACGCCGGGGCGGACGTGCCGGACGAAGCCCTCGGCGATCTCCAGGTCGGTGCGCCCTCGTACCCGGGCCGCGTACGAGGGGGGCCCGCCGGCCGCCTCCTCGGCGGGCTCGAAGAGCAGCTGGAGGGTGTGCGGGAAGCGCCGGCGGAGCTTCTCCATCGGCTCGGCCGGGCGGCCCGGGTCGGTCAGCGTGACCTGCACCCAGGACTGCTCGTGCGGCGCGTACTCCGCCGAGGTCAGCAGTTCCTCCAACCGGCCGCGCAGCCGGGCGAGCGGGCGGGGCACCGGGCAGGCGACCCGCTCGGCGGCCACCGAGCCGTCGGCGGCCAGGTCCACCAGCCACATGCTCTTGCGCTGGTCGGCCTCGGAGAAGGAGTAGGCGAGCGGGGAGCCGCTGTAGCGCAGGTGCGGGGCGAGGGTCTGGGCGCCGTGCAGGTGGCCGAGGGCCGCGTAGTGCACCCCGTCGAAGATCGCGGCCGGAACGCTCGCCACGCCGCCCACCGCGATGTCCCGTTCGC
Organism: Kitasatospora sp. NPDC052896; assembly: GCF_044547075.1. Lineage (NCBI taxonomy): Bacteria > Bacillati > Actinomycetota > Actinomycetes > Kitasatosporales > Streptomycetaceae > Kitasatospora > Kitasatospora sp. NPDC052896. The sequence goes on along the minus strand of NZ_JBITZU010000008.1, from coordinate 160,767 downwards.
TGTCGCTGGGGGCGCCGCCGGTGACGAAGGCGTGTGCCAGGACGATCGCGCGGGTGCCGGCCGGGCGGGTCGCGAGGTCGGCGCGGACCTGGTCCATCGCCGCGCCGAGCACCGCCGCGTGGCCGCCGCGGGCCAGCCCGAAGCGCTCGCGGACCAGCGCGGGCTCCAGGTACGGCAGCCCGTAGACGGCCACCGGGCCGTGCCCGTCGGCCAGCAGGACCGGGGTGCCGCAGCCGCGCGGGTCGGTCCGCAGGTGGACGCCGGCCCGCCCGATCAGGCCGGCTCCGACGCCGAGCCGGCGGGCCGAGTCGTGGTTGCCGCTGATGAAGACGGCGGGCACGCCGAGCGCGGCCAGCCGGTGCAGCACGTCGTCGAAGAGCTCCACCGCCTCCAGCCCGGGCAGCGCACGGTCGTAGACGTCGCCCGCGACCAGCACCGCCTCGACCGCCTCCCGCTCGACCACCGCGACCAGGTGGTCGAGGAAGGCACGCTGGGCGTCGTGCAGGTTCTCCCGGTGGAACGAGCGGCCCAGGTGCCAGTCGGAGGTGTGCAGCAGTCGCATGGTCCCCGACCTTAACGGGCGGCAGGGACAGTCGGGCGGGTCCGCTCTTTGCCCCATGCGGCCGCGAGGGCTGTTCATCGACCGCCTGTTCGGGGAAGATCAACAGGCCGGCCGGACGGCCGGACCACGGCGAAGCCCGAGGCCGAAGGAGGACGCATGCAGCGGATCGAGTACAGCGCGGAGATCGCCGACCTGCTCGGCCGCGTCCGTCGTCGTCCGGTGGCGGGCTGGCCCTGGCGACCGGGCGAGCCGGTGCCGTCCTGGCTGTCGGTCAAGCAGTCCTGGGGCTGGCTCTTCGCCCCGGACGGCCGGGTGCTCACCCTGGTCAATCCGAAGGACGGCGTGGTCAGCCTGCCCGGCGGCTCGCTGGAGGCCGAGGACGGCGGCGACCCGGGCGCCGCGCTGGCCCGGGAGGCGGCTGAGGAGGCCCGGGCGGTGATCGGGCCGGCCCACTACCTGGGCTACCTCTACGACCGGGTCGGTTCGGCCAACGGCGGCCACGAGTGCGCGCGGGTGCGGATGGCGGCGAGGCTGCACGCGGTCGGCTCGAGCCGACCGGACCCGGCCTCCGGACGGCACTACCGCCGGCTGCTGGTGGCACCCGGCCTGGCCGTCGAGCTGCTGGGCTGGGGGGAGCCGGGCCTGCGGCAGGCCCGGGCCGCGGTGCGGCTGGCGGTGGCCCGGCTCGGGGTGCCGGCGGCGGCGAACGAGGTGATCGAGGAGCTGCCGGAGAAGGGTTGCGTGCTCTCCCCGACACCGGAGTGAGCGGGCGAAGTGCTCCGCGGCTGACCGGTTCCGCGGTCTTGCGCGCGGGCGGTCGAGCGGGTGCGTGACGGATCCGCTGGGATGTGGTCGGCCGGGAGGGCCGGAGCGTACCGCCGATCCGGTAACCGGTCCGAAACGACGTCAGGCCGACATTACGGCCAACTCCTGCTTCCGCTACGAGAATTCTCGTCAACAACTTTGGCATGGGCACTTCCCGAAGGCCCGGACCACTGCTACCACTGAGTGACCTGCGTCACAATCCAGTGGAGGTGCAAGTGCGTCCCGTCCGCGCCATATTCGTCGCCCCGATGGCACTCCTGCTCACCGTGGGCTCGTTCTTCCTCGCCTCTCCGGCGGGTGCCCAGACCGTCAACTACGTTGCGCTCGGCGACTCCTACTCGGCCGGCGTCGGCGCCGGCAACTACGACAGCTCCAGCGGTGACTGCAGCCGCAGCGAGAACGCCTACCCGCAGCTGTGGGCCAACCAGAACGGACCGTCCTCGTTCAGCTTCGTGGCCTGTTCCGGCGCCAAGACCGGGGACGTGCTCAACACCCAGCTCTCCGCCGTCAACGCCTCGACCAACCTGATCAGTCTGACCATCGGCGGCAACGACGCGGGCTTCGCCAGCACGATGGAGGCCTGCGTGCTGGAGGGCACCAGCGCCTGCGAGAGCGCGGTGAGCACCGCCGAGCAGTACGCCGAGAACACCCTGCCGGGCCAGCTCAACCAGCTGTACGCGGCGATCAGAGCCAAGGCTCCCAGCGCGCAGGTGGTGGTGCTCGGCTACCCGGAGCTCTACCAGATCGACGGTGACTGCCTGTTCGGGATCGGGGACACCTCGCGCAGCGCGATCAACGGCGCGGCGGACGTGCTGGACAACGTGATCCAGCAGGCGGCCGCCCAGGCCGGGTTCACGTACGTGGACGTCAGGTCGGCCTTCTCCGGGCACGAGATCTGCGACGACGACTCGTGGCTGAACAGCACCACCTTCCCGATCGACGAGAGCTACCACCCGACCGCGGACGGCCAGCAGTACGGCTACCTGCCGGTCTTCTCCGCCGCGGCCTGACCCCCGCCGGGCCGGGGCGCGCGAGCGGCGCACCCCGGCCCGGCCCGGGCGGCAGGTCAGCAGGTCAGCAGGGGCCGTCGTCGGCCCAGACGCCCCACTGGCCGCTGGCGGTCGGCACCTCGTTGAGGGTCCACCACTTGGCGTGGTAGTCGTGCCCGTCGTACGAGACCTTGTCGCCCGCGGTGTACGTGGTGGTCGCGCTCCAGGCCGGCAGCGTGCAGACACCGGTGGTCGGCGGCGTGGTCGTGGGCGGCGTGCTGGTCGGTGGCGTGGTGGGCGGCGTGCTGGTCGGCGGGGCGGTGGTCGGCGGCGTGGTGGGCGGGGTGGCCCCGGCGAACTTCACGGTGTACTTGGTGAAGTCCCAGTCGTTCTGCGCCACGCTGGAGCACGAGCCGGAGAGCCCGGGGTCGACCGTCCCGGCGCACTGCCGGTCGCGGTTGACGGACCAGAAGGTGTACCGCGCCAGCCCGTGCGAGGTGGCGAAGTCCAGCACCGTCTGGAAGTCGGCCTGGGTGAAGTACTCGGCCGAGTCGGTCCGCCCGTTCATCATCGAGACGCCCTCGTGGGCGTACGCGGTGGCCGCGTCCCAGCCGAAGGTGGTCTGCAGGATGCCGTTGAAGGCCGTCAGCGCCGCGGTCTGGGCCGCGCCGCCGTTGAAGCCGCCGTCGAACGGCATGATCGAGAAGTTGTCGGGCGTGAAGCCGTCCGCCTTGGCCTCGTTGAGCATCTGCTGGCCGAACCAGCCGGTTCCGGCGGTGGTGCCCGCGGTGGTGATCGAGATGTAGATCCCCGGGTTGTCCTGCTGGAGGATCTTGGCCGCGCCGATCTCGTTGTGGATCGCCGCCGCGTTCTCGTACTCCGGCTCCTCCAGGTCGAAGTCGATCGCCCGGAGGCCGTACTTGGTGATCACCTTCTGGTACGCCGCCGCGGTCGCGTCGGGCGTGCCGCAGTCCTGGCCGAGCTTGGTGCCGCCGTAGCCGCCGAAGGAGACCGAGACGTCGCCGCCCTTGGCCCGGATGGTCTGGATCACCGCGGGCATGGTGGTGTCGGTGTCGATCGGCGAGGTGCCGCCCCAGGCGGGGGTGCAGCCGCCGGAGTCCAGGATGAAGGCGAGCTGGAAGGCCTTCTGGCCGGTCGCGTCCATCACCGTCGAGACGTCCGGCGGGCTGTTGTCCTCGGGCATCAGGTACGGCGCGGAGGCGTACCAGTTGCTGCCGAGCGCGGTGCCGGCGGCGGCGCCGGTGGTCCCGGCGGTGGTGGAGGCGGACGCCGCCCCGCCGGTCGCGACCGCGGCCACGCCGCCGGCGAGCAGGCCGACCGCGGCCGCGACGGTCGCCGCGGCGCGGCCCCGGCGGCGGTGCCCGGGAACCCGCGCCGTGGGCGCGGCGGGCTGGGGTGGGAGTTGGGCACGGTCCATGGGAACCTCTCCGGCAGACGGCTGTGGGGGCGTCGTCCCGCGCGCTGGGGGAGCGCGGAGCGGACGAGCTGTCACCAAAATGGACTAGACCAACTGGCCGGTCAAGAGGATCGGCGCAGACTTCAGACTCCGTTGAGGTGGCGCTTCACCGCCGCTCAACCGAAGCACCGGGATGGCAGCGAGCGGGGGATCAGCCCGGGTAGAGCGCTGCGATCTCGGCCGCGTAGCGCTGCGCGATGGCCTCCCGACGCAGCTTCAACGAGGGTGTCAGCAGGCCCTGTTCGACCGTGAACTCGCCGGGCAACAGCCGGAACGCGCGGATCGACTCGGCCCGGGAGACCGCGGTGTTGGCGGCGGCCACCGCACGCTGGACCTCGGCCAGCAGCTCCTCGTCGGCCAGCGCGGTCCACTCGTCGGCGGCCGGCCGGCCGTGGAACCGCTGCCAGTGCTCCAGAGCCCTGGCGTCCAGGGCGATCAGCGCCGCCACGTACGGCCGGTCGTCGCCGACCACCAGGCACTGCGCGACCAGTGGATGGGCCCGCACCCGCTCCTCCAGCGCCAGCGGCGCCAGGTTCTTGCCGCTGCTGGTGACGATCAGCTCCTTCTTGCGCCCGGTGATGGTCAGGTAGCCGTCCTCGTCCAGCCGGCCCAGGTCGCCGGTGGCGAACCAGCCGTTCCGCAGCGCCTCGGCCGTGCAGCGCGGGTGGTTGAGGTAGCCGGTGAAGACGCTGCCGCCGCGCACCAGCACCTCGCCGTCCTCGGCGATGGCCACCGTGGCGCCCGGGATCGGCCGGCCGACCGTGCCGAACTTGGGCCGTCCGGCCGGATTGGCGGTGATCGCGGCGGTGGTCTCGGTCAGCCCGTAGCCCTCGTGGACGGTCACCCCGACGCCCGCGAAGAACAGCCCGAGCTCGCGGCTGAGGTTGGAGCCGCCGGACATCGCGCCGCGCACCCGCCCGCCCAACACGTCCCGGATCCGCTGGTAGACCAGCCGGTCGTAGGCCAGGTGCCGGACCCGCAGCCCGGCTCCCGGACCGGGGCCGTGGCCCAGCGCGCGGAGCTCGACCGCCCGCGCCCAGCGCACCGCCACCTCGGCGGCCTGCTCGAAGAGTTCGCCGCGCCCGGCCCGCTCGGCGGCCCGCCGGGCCTCGGCGTGCAGCTTCTCGAAGACGTAGGGGACGGCCTGCAGGAAGGTCGGCCGGTACGAGGCCAGCGCGGGCAGCAGGGCGTCCGTGCCCAGCTCGGTCAGGTGGCCCAGCCGGATCCCGCCGCGCACCGCCGCGACCTGCACCATCCGGCCGTAGACGTGGGCCAGCGGGAGGAAGAGCAGGGTGCTCGGCTGCTCGCCCGGGGTCTCGGTGAACACCGACCGCCAGCCGGCCAGCACGTTGTCCGCCTCGGCGCCGAAGTTGCCGTGGGTGAGCAGGCAGCCCTTGGGGCGGCCGGTGGTGCCGGAGGTGTAGGCGACGGTGGCGATCGAGTCGGCGGTGACCGCCTGCCGCTGGCGGTGCACCAGCTCGCCCGGCACCACCGCGCCCTCCTCGGTGAGGGTCCGCACGCAGCCCTGGTCCAGCTGCCAGATCGCGGCCAGCTCGGGCAGCGCGTCGCAGACCGCGCCGAGCGTCATGGCGTGGTCCTCGTTCTCCACCACGCAGGCCACCGCGCCGGTCTCGGCCAGGATCCAGCGGACCTGTTCGGCCGAGGAGGTGGGGTAGACCGGCACCGGGATCGCGCCGATCGACCAGAGCGCGTAGTCGAAGAGGGTCCACTCGTAGCGGGTGCGGGACATCAGGGCGACCCGGTCGCCGAACCGCACGCCGCGGGCCAGTAACCCCCTGGCCAGGCCGAGCACCTCGTCCCGGAACCGCCGCGCGGTGACCGCGGTCCAGCCGCCCGCGTCCCTGCCCGGGCGGCAGAACTGCACCAGCTCGGGTGTGTGTTCGGCGGTCTCGTACACCGACTCGGCGAGGCCGCCCGGTGCGGGTGGGGCCAGCGGCGGGGTGCTCAGCTCGCGCACGGTCCTCCCGGGTCTGAAGCCCCCTCCGGGGTCCGGAGGCGAAGCTATCGGATCGCCGTCGTGCTGCCCAGGGCTGCCGGATTCCCACACCGGATCGGCACCAACGGTCTCCACGGCTCGTCGAACTCCACGACCCGTCGAATTCCATGACCCGTCGAACCGCCAGGGATCCAGTAGTAAGCTCACGCAGATCAATCGGCCTGGCGACCGCGTCGGGCCGGCTCGGCCCGACGTACGCCCCGCATGCCCGGACCGGACGGCCCGTCACCCGACGGCGACCCGTTCGGGCAGACCCGACCGAGGACTCCATGCGCCTGCGCAGCAGCTCGATCCGCGCGAAGATCGTCGCGCTGCTCCTGGTGCCCATCGTGTCGTTGGTGGCCCTGTGGGCCTACGCCACGCTGGTCACCACGAGCGGCGCCTGGGACCAGCTCGGCCTGGCCGCCGCCTACCGGGCGTTCGGGCCGGCCGTGCAGCAGTTCACCGAGGACCTGCAGAGCGAGCGCCGGGCCGCCGCGCTACAGCTGGCCGACCCCGCCGGCAACGGCGTGCTGGACGGCTACCGGAAGGCGCAGGCCGACACCGACCAGGACCTCCAGGTGCTGCAGTCCCGGCTGCACGGCCACGACGCGGCCAAGCTGGGCCGCACCCAGCGGACCGCGATGCAGACCCTGCTGACCCGGGAGGGGCAGCTCGGCGCGCTCCGGGGCCAGGTCGGCCAGGCCGCGATCACCTGGGAGTACGCGCTCGGTCAGTACACCAACCTGATCCAGCCGCTGTTCGACTTCCGCGCCGTCTTCCTGACCGGACTGACCGGCCAGCTGCCGCGCCAGGGCACCATCCTGATCGAGCTGGCCCGGGCCCGCGACTACCTCTCCCAGGAGGACGCGGCGATGGAGGCGCTGCAGGCCGACGGCACCCCCACCCAGTCCGACTACCAGGCCGTGCTCGACCCGATGCACGACCAGCAGGCGCTCTACACCGTCTTCGGGGGCGAGCTGACCGGGCCGGACCAGGCCCAGTACGTCAAGCTGCAGACCGGACCGGACCTGACCCAGCTGCAACTCGCCGAGCGCGAGTTCCAGGCCGCCACCGACCCCGCCGACGCGGCGCAGATCGTCGGCGCCCCGCTCTGGCGGGAGACCGCCGACTACGCGCTGAACGACCTCGGCGCGCTCGACAGCAGCCAGGCCGAGCAGTTCGCCTCGCAGGCCACCTCCGACGCGAGCGCGCAGCTCTGGCACGCGGCGATCGCCGGGCTGGCCGGGCTGCTGGCGGTCGTGCTCTCGGTGCTGATCTCGTTCCGGGTCGGCCGCGGACTGGTCCGCCAGCTGATCGGCCTGCGCAACGCGGCGCACGAGCTGGCCGGCACCCGGCTGCCCGCGGTGATGCGACGGCTGCGCCGGGGCGAGCCGGTGGACCTCGCCGCCGAGGCGCCCGACCTGGACTTCGGGCCGGCCGAGATCGGGCAGGTGGGCCGGGCGTTCAGCGCGGTGCAGCGGGCCGCGATCGAGGCCGCGGTCGAGCAGGCGGAGCTGCGTCGCGGGGTCTCCGCGGTCTTCGTCAACCTGGCCCGGCGCAGCCAGGTGCTGCTGCACCGTCAGCTCACCCTGCTCGACACCATGGAACGGCGCACCGAGGACCCGGCCGAGCTGGCGGACCTGTTCCGGCTCGACCACCTGACCACCCGGATGCGGCGGCACGCCGAGGGCCTGATCATCCTCTCCGGTGGCTCACCGGGCCGGGCCTGGCGCCGTCCGGTGCGGATGGTCGACGTGGTCCGGGCGGCGATCGGCGAGGTGGAGGAGTACGGCCGGGTGGTGATCCGGCCGTTCCCCGGCACCGGGCTGCTGGGCAGCGCGGTCGCCGACGTCACCCACCTGATAGCCGAGCTGGTGGAGAACGCCGCGGCCTTCTCGCCGCCGCACACCGAGGTCGCGGTCCAGGGCGAGGTGGTCGCGCACGGCTTCGCGCTGGCGATCGACGACCGCGGGCTCGGGCTGGGCGAGCAGGCGCTGGCCGAGATCAACGAACGGCTGGCGGTGGAGCAGGAGTTCGACCTGGCCGACACCGACCGGTTGGGGCTCTTCGTGGTCAGTCGGCTGGCCCGGCGGCACGGGATCAGGGTGAGCCTGCGGCCCTCGCCGTACGGGGGGACCACGGCGGTGGTGCTGATCCCGCGCGAGCTGCTGGCGGAGGTGCCGGCGGCGAGCGCGCCCGCCGCGCCCGTTGCCCCGGTCGCCGGTGCGGTGACGGGCCGGCCGCGCGAGCTGGTGGCGGTGGCCGGCGGGGCCGAGGGCGCGGCGCCGCCGCGGCGCCCGGCCGGCCGCTCGCGCGGTCACCAGCGGGCGGTCACCGGGCCGCAGCCGGCCGGCAGCGAGCCCGGGCGCGGCCCCGGCGGGCTGCCGCGGCGGCGGCCGGCGGGCGGGCCGGTGCTGGTGCCCGCGCCCGGTGGCACCGGACGGCACCGGCGCCCGAACGAGCCGGACCCCTCGGCGCAGCCGGATCCCTCGGTGCAGCCGGACCCCGTGGTGCAGCCGGACCCCGCGCCGGGTGACGAGGGCTCGGCGTTGCCCCGGCGGATCCGTCAGGCCAGTCTCGCCCCGCAGTTGAAGGAGGCGGCGGCCCGGTCGGGTGGCCCGGTACCGTCCGAGCAACCGCCCCGGGAGCGCTCCCCGGAGGAGGCCCGGGCCGCCTTCGCCTCCTTCCAGCGCGGCTACCGCCGAGGCCGCGCGGAGCCCACGGCGCCCGTCGCGCCGCCCGCCGAACCGCCGGCCGTGTCGCCGCCGGCCGTCCCCGTGCCCGCCGCGGCGCCGGGCGGCCGGCCGGCGCTGGCCTCGGCCCCCGTACCCCCGGCCCTGCCGGTCACACCACGCCCAGCACCACCCGCACCAGCGGAAGGAAGAGATCGATGACCGCAACACCCCAGCCAGCCGGCGACCTGAACTGGCTCCTGGACGACCTGGTGGGACGGGTCGCGTCATTGAGGCACGCGGTCATCCTCTCCGGTGACGGCCTGGCCACGGCAGCCTCGCGGAACCTCGGCCGTGAGGACGCCGAGCACCTGGCCGCGGTGGCGGCCGGCCTGCACAGCCTGGCCAAGGGGGCCGGGCGCCAGTTCGAGGTGGGCTCGGTCCGCCAGACCATGGTCGAGCTGGACGAGGCCTTCCTCTTCATCACCGCGGCCGGCGACGGCAGTTGCCTCGCCGTGCTGGCCGGCGCCGACTCCGACATCGGCCAGATCGCCTACGAGATGGCCCTGTTGGTGAAGCGGGTCGGCGAGCACCTCGGTGCCGCGCCGCGGACCGCGGCCGGATGACCGGCCCGGCGGACCGACTCCCCGCCGAGGGGCAGTGGTTCGACGACGAGGCGGGCCCGGTCGTGCGGCTCTTCGCGATGACCCGTGGCCGAACCCGCCCGGCGGAGGAGGGCCTCTTCGACCTGATCTCGATGATCATCAGCCGGGAGCCGGCCGGGCGCGCTGCCACCGCGCCCGAGCCGGTCCCTGAGCCGTCGTCCGAGCCGTCGTCCGAGCCGGCTTCCGAGCCGCCGTCCGAGCCCGCGCTCGACCCGGAGCATCGGGCGATCCTCGACCTCTGCCGTGAAGAGCCGTTGAGCGTCGCGGAGTTGGGCTCCTACACCGACCTGCCGGTCAGCGTGGTGCGGGTGCTGCTCGGCGATCTGTACGACGCCGAGCTGATCGAGGTGACCCGGCCCGTCCCGCTCGCCGAGCTCCCCGACGAGCGGGTGCTCCGTCAGGTGATCAGCGGACTCCGCGCGCTCTGACCGGTCGGCCCTGACCGACCGCGTCCGACCGTGCCGGTCCGGGGTCACCGACCCACGGATCGGACGGGCTTGCCCCCGAGGGGGTCGGCATGGAACGCTCGGATCCGCACACCGAGGCGCGGGACCCGCGCCGGGCGGAGAGCCGGGGGAGGCGGAGCCGATGAGCGCGCAGCAGGCGTGGCCGATGCGGCGGTACCCCGCCGGCGTCTGCTTGAATGGGCGCATGCACACCACCGTGGACCGCAGCCGAGGCCGTCAGGACCTCGAGCCGTTCTGGCCGTCCCGGCAGCCGCATCTCTTCGACCAGACCTGTCCGGGCTCGCCTCGCGCGTCCCGGCTCGTCCACAACTGATCCCAGGTCACCGAACCAGGGCCGGTTGCGGACCGCAGAGTCCCGCCGACGCGCAGACGACGTCCACCCACCGTCCTGTGCGAAAGAGCTGCCCCATGTCCTCCTCCTCGGCCACCCTCACCGTCCCCGCCGCCACCCCGCACCTGCGGGCGGTCCGTTCGGTCTCCTCGCTGCCCACCGGCGCCGAGCGCCGGCACGGCACCCCGGCGTCCTCCCACACCGCGGCGGCCGGCACCGCCGTCCCGCTCACCTCGCTCACCCCCTCGCCCACCACGCTCGCGCCCGAACTGCTCGGCGCGCTGCCGGAGGGTGCCGCGGTGGTCGCGGCCCTGCCGCAGTCCGCGCTGCCGCAGGGCCTGCTCGCCCAGTACGGCGCCCAGGCGGGAACGGCGGCCGGCGCGCACCCGCTGATCGGCTACCTGGTACTGGTCCCCGCCGAGGCGGCGCCCGGCACCCGGCCGGACGAGCGGGTGCCCGCACCACCGGCGGCGCCACTCGCCGATCGCCCGGCCCGTCCGGCCGGCGTCGGGATCACCGTCGACCCGGACCGCCGGACCGCCCACGTGGACGGTCGGCTGCTCGATCTCACCTACCTGGAGTTCGAGTTGCTGGCCCACCTGACCCGGCACCCGCAGCGGGTGCACACCCGCGACCAACTGGTCTCCGCGGTCTGGGGTTACGGTCACGTCGGCGACGGCCGCACGGTGGACGTGCACGTCGCCCGGCTGCGCCGCAAGTTGGGCGCGGCGCACCGGGACAGCATCGTCACGGTGCGCCGGGTCGGCTACAAGTACGCCCCGCTCAGCCGGGGTTGAGTGCGGTAGCTCAGCCGCTCAGCCGGTCGATCTCGGCCAGCTCCTCGGCGCTCAGCGGTCCACCCGCCAACGCGTCGAGGTTCTGGTCGAGTTGGGCCACGCTGCTGGCGCCGATGATGACCGAGACCACCCGGGGGTCGCGCAGCACCCAACTGAGCGCGAGCTGGGCCAGGCTCTGTCCGCGCTTCCGTGCCAGCCCGTCCAGTGCCCGCAGTCGGTCGAGCTTCGCGGCGGTGAGCGCCTCCTCCCGGAGGAAGTGACCCACCGACATCCGGGAGCCGGCCGGGATCCCGCCGCTCAGGTAGCGGTCGGTCAACAGCCCCTGCGCCAGCGGGGAGTAGGCGATCAGTGCGGTCCGGGTGTCGCCCACCGCGTCCAGCACGCCGTCCTCGACCCCGCGGTCCAGGATGGAGTAGCGGGACTGGTTGAGCAGCACGGGTGTGCCCAGCTCGCGAAGGATCGCCACCGCCTCCCGGTGCTGCTCCGCCGGGTAGTTGGAGATCCCGGCGTAGAGCGCCTTGCCCTGGCGGACCGCCGAGGCGAGCGCGCCCATGGTCTCCTCCAGCGGCGTCTCGGGGTCGTGACGGTGCGAGTAGAAGACGTCCACGTAGTCCAGGCCCATCCGGCCCAGCGACTGGTCCAGGCTGGCCAGCAGGTACTTCCGGCTGCCGCCGTCGCCGTAGGGGCCGGGCCACATGTCGAAGCCGGCCTTGCTCGCGATGAACAGCTCGTCCCGGTACGGGCGGAAGTCCTGGGCGAAGAGCGTGCCGAAGTTGCGTTCGGCCGAGCCGTACGGCGGGCCGTAGTTGTTGGCCAGGTCGAAGTGGGTCACCCCGCGGTCGAAGGCCCGGCGCAGCACGGCGCGTTGGACCTCCAGCGGCTGGGTGTCGCCGAAGTTGTGCCACAGGCCGAGCGAGACGGCCGGTAGCCGGACGCCGCTCTGGCCGGCGCGGCGGTAGGTCATCGAGGCGTAGCGGTCGTCGGCCGCGAGATAGCTCATGTCCGGCATCCTGCCAGGTCGGGTGAGGTGCCGGCGGCCGTCGCGGCCGTCGGATTCACCGGCCGGTTCGACGTCCTGGCCTGCGACCAGGGCGAGCGGGCCGACCGCGTTCGCGGCCTCCTCGCCGGACCTTCCACGAGCGGAAAGCCCGCGAGGCGCGAACGTGCTCTCCCAGCTCGATCGCCGGCAGCTGGCGTCCCCCGTCTCCACGCGGAGCCTTCCGCGTCAGATCGTGAGGCCTGGAAGGCCACTCACGGGACAGGCCGCGGGTGGTAGAGGGCGCGGGCGAGAGCCAGGTCGGCACGTCCGTCCGGGCCGAGGTCGAAGAAGTGGTTCACCTGCCATGCCTGCGTGCTGCGGGCCTGCCGGTTGGTCGTGGTCACCCACGGCGGGTAGACGCGGAATCCGCGCTTCCCACCGGAGCCGTCACAGGAGACGATGTCGCGCTCGCACAACACGTCGCACGGGAACACGAACTGTCCGAAGCCGTCGTCGTCGCGGCTGCTGACGACGAGGAGATCCACTCCGTCGTCGGCGTCGAAGGGCCGGATCGGCCCCTCCTCGGACCGCTGCCAGACGGTGACGAACTGGCCCACCTTGGCCGGGGTGGTCCTGGCCACGCGGAACCGAACCGAGCGGTCGTCGAGCGTGAACGCGCAAGCCGCGTATTCGGCACTCTCCGGTTCGGGCACCGGCAGCGAGCAGACGAAGCCGCTCGGGTCGTACACCAGTGCCTTCGCTGCCAGCAGGTCACCGTGAAGCCCCGTCCACGGCTGATTCGAAACCATGCCGCCATCCTGCCACCGCACCCGTGCGCACTGCTCCGGTCCCTCTGGCCGGAGGCCCGGACGTGGTCCAACGTGGCTCCGCCCTCAGGCGGTTGGTGCGCGCGGCCCTGCGGCCCGGTACGCCGGTCAACCACCTGCACGCGCCCGACAACCTGGCCCAGGCCCGCACCGGCATCGCGCAACTGGCAGGCTGGCACCTACTCGCGGAGGTCAACCGGCGATGGGAGAGCAGTGAGCAGCGACGTGTCGCCGTCCGCCTGGCGGGCCACCGGGCTCGTCTGGGAGCAGGGCACGGCCTTGCTGGAATGGTCGGCTCCGGACGCCGGCACTCCCCGGACGAGCCCGCTGGTCATCGGCGCCGACCTGGCCGTCACCATCGGGGCGGACCGGCGTTGCATCGGCGTGTGGCGGGCGGGACACCGCCGCCACTGCCCGACCTCCGCGGCCCTGAGCCCGACCGTGCGCACCACCCAGTGCCCGTCTTGCCAGGTGATCGACCGCGCCGACTCCATCGCCGCCGATACCCGCCTGCACGACCCGCGCCCCTTCAACGTCTATCTCGCCCACCACGGTTGCGCCGTCAAGGTGGGCATCACCGCTGCCGAACGCGGCGATGCCCGGCTCCTGGAACAGGGCGCACTGGCTTCCACCGTTCTCTCCACCGGCACCCTGACTGCCGCCCGCCGGGTCGAGAACCTCCTCGGCTCGGCCCTGGGCCTGCCCGACCGGATGAGCGCCGCGCGCAAGCGCGAAGCCCGTACCCGCCCCGGCGGCGCCGGCGAGCGCGCCCGCGATCTCCTCGCCACCGCGGAACGTGCCAGCCGACTGGTCTGGCCGCAGGGTCAGACCCTCCGCGCTCCGCAGGTCACCGACCACACCACCGCCTACGCGCTACCCGCGAGCGGACTGTCGCCGACCGCCGCTCTGCTGCCACTCACTCCCGGGAACGTGATCAGCGGACGGATCGCGTGCCGGATCGGCACCGACCTCTACCTGGACACTGCCTGCGGCCTGATGCTGCTGGACACCCGCCTGCTCGTCGGATGGGCCCTGGCCCGCGCCGAGGCCGGCGCCCCCGCCACGGCTCCCTCCCAACCCCTCGCCGCCCCCTGTCGCCAAGAGGGACAGGACGCGCTCTTCTGACCCGCCCGCCATCCCCGAACAGGCCTGGATCAACAGGGTTGCCGCCGACGCGACCGCCGGGCAGCGGTTCGGCCTCGTCCGTTCCGTACTCATGCCGACAGCCCGACCGTCACGCGACCGGGGCCCAACCTGACAGGGCCCACTGATTCTCGTCCCTGGACCCTGCTCCGGCGCTGCCCCGGGGGGCGATCGCTGACAGTGGATCAGTGGTGCCGGAGGGCCGGTGTCGAGCAGCCCCGGTCGAGCGGCTCGGGGCGCGCACACGTGGACGGGGAGCCGTGTCCCCGTCCAGCCGCGTCCGCACCCCGGGCGTGTGTCGGAAGAGGCCCGCGTGGGCCGGCTATCAGTTGCCCCAGGTGCCGGTGTTCCACAGCGGGGTGCCGTTGGCGTCGGAGACCACGAAGTTGCCGTCGGTCTGGAAGACCGCGTGGGCGCCCGGGTGGCCGCCGGTGCCGGTGGAGCCGACGACGCCGCGCAGACCGTTGATCACCATGTTCCCGTCGGCCTGCATGGTCACGGCCTGGGCCTGGCTCCCCGCGGTCCCGGAGTTCCAGAGCACCGCGTTGTCGCGCTTGCGGTAGATGACCAGGTTGCCATCGAACTGCATCACCAACCAGGCGTTCGGGGACTGGGCGAAGCCGCCGATCCCCAGACTGCTCAGCGCGGTCGTGTAGGAGGTGGCGGGGGAGTTCGACGGGCACCACTGCGAGGGCGCCTCGTTGACCATGTTGGTCCAGACCAGCACACTCGGCGAGCTCGAGGTGACGAACAGGTTGCCGTCGGCCAGCAGCTGGGCCGGCTGGCCGCCGCCCCACGTGCCACTGTCCCACAGCGGGGTGCCGGTGGCGCTGTAGAGCACCAGGTTGCCGTCGCCCTGCGAGACGACGTAGGCACCGGGGTGGCCCCAGGTGCCGGTGTTCCAGATGGCCGGGCCCCGGCCGCCGTCCTGTGTGAGCAGGTACTCGACCAGGTTGCCGTCGCCCTGCATGACCAGCTCGGCCACCGGATTCTGGCCCGGCCCCTTGCTGGGGGCATCCAGGCTCTGGCCGGCCGTCAGCTTCCCGATCGGGTTGCCGAACGGACTGACCTGGTACAGCTGGGAACAGGACGGCGTCGAGGCCTGGGCGGAGTCGGCGCCGGGGACCAGGCCGACCACGGCGAGCAGGGCGGTGACGGCGCCGGCGACTGTACGGTTGCGCATGAAGCGGGGTTCCTTGACTGGGTGGGAGTGGCGTGGCGCGGCCGATCGGCGGTGCACCACGAACGCACAGTCATACACCCTCGGGTGCGGAGGAGAAGAGGCAGGTCAGCCCTCTTGGCCCGGGAGCCGCTGCCCGCCACCCGCAGCCCGGCCGGCTGGGCGCCGGTCCGACAGACCCTGGAGCTGGGTGGCGCCGCCGTCGACGAACAGTTCCGCGCCGGTGGTGCAGGAGCTCTGGTCCCCGGCCGGGTGGAGGGCGGTGGCGGCGACCTCGTCGGGACCGTCGTGGTGGGCGCGGCGGCGAATCCGGTTGCCCCGAAGCCGGCAGCCGGGGTACCAAGGTCGGATGATGCGAGGCGCGAGGGTCGGGTTGCGGGCCCGCCACGAGGACGATGTCCCGGTCCTGCACAGGGAGTTGTACGACGACGTGCCGACCAGGTCGCGCGTCGGCACCAGCCCCTGGCGGCCGGTCCCGCCTGGTTCGGCGGAGGTGCCGTACGCGGTCGACGCGCCGTCGCCGGGCGCCGTGTGCTTCTCCGTGGTCGAGCTGGAGTCGCAGGAGCTGGCGGGCGAGGCGGTGCTCTGGGGCATCGACACCCACAACCGCCTCGCCCACCTCGGCCTTTCGCTGCGCCCGGCGTTCCGGGGGCGTGGGCTCGGTTACGACGTCGTCCGGGTGCTGTGCGAATACGGTTTCGCCGTGAGGGGGTTGCGGCGGCTCCAGTTGGAGACGCTCGCCGACAACGCGGCGATGATCGCGGCGGCGACCCGGGCCGGGTTCACCCACGAGGGGACGTTGCGCCAGGCCGCCTGGGTGTACGGGGGCATCGTGGACGAGGTCGTGTTCGGCCTGCTCGCCGAGGAGTGGACTCCGTAGGGAGGTGCCGGCGCCCCGGGCCGGGCGGCGGCGCGGGTCAGGCCGGCTCGACGCCCATGGCCGCGGCGAGCCGCAGGTGCGGCCGGGCCTCGGCGGCGCGGCCCTGTCGCTGCAGGGTGCGGCCGAGCATCAGCCGGGCGTAGCCCTCGGCCGGGTCCTGCTCCAGCACCCGCCGCAGCTCGGCGGCGGCCCGCCCGAGCTGCGCGGAGTGGTAGTAGCTGCGGGCCAGCAGCAGCCGGGCGGCGAGGTTGGCCGGCTCGGCGGCGACCAGCTCCGCCAGGATCAGCGCGGCGTCCGAGTACGCCTGGGAGTCGAAGTACAGCCGCGCCCGGGTGTACTCCTCCAGGGTGGCGGTGGTGGCGGTCACGGTGGTGGCTCCTCTCGTCGTGGTCCCGGTCCACGGTTCGTGGGTGCCAACAATGAGTGAAGCTTCAACTATTCCCCTTCTCGGATGTCGATGGACGGTTGTACCTACTGGTATGTACAGTCGCATCATGGCAACCCAGGACCGGCTCATCGAGACCACCCAGGAGCTGCTCTGGGAGCGCGGTTACACCGGCACCAGCCCCAGGGCGATCCAGCAGCGTTCCGGCGTGGGCCAGGGCAGCATGTACCACCACTTCGCCGGCAAGCCCGACCTCGCCGCCGCGGCCATCCGCCGCAGCGCCGAGCAGCTGCGGGCCGAGGTGGAGCAGCAGCTGGGCGGCCCCGGCAGCGCCTACCAGCGGATCGAGGCCTACCTGCGGCGCGACCGCGACGTGCTGCGCGGTTGCCGGGTCGGCCGGCTGGCGCAGGATCCGGAGGTCGTCGCGGAGGCCGAGCTGCGTGCGCCGGTCGAGGAGACCTTCGCCTGGCTGACCGACCGGATCGCCGCGGTGCTCGAGGAGGGCCGGCGGCGCGGTGAGCTGCTGCCGGGGCCGGACGCGGGGGAGCTGGCCGCGGCGCTGGTGGCGCTGGTGCAGGGGGGCTACGTGTTGGCCCGGGCGGCGGGCTCGACGGAGCCGTTCGACCGCGCGGTCCGCGGCGCGCTCGGCCTGCTGGCGGCCCAGGTTCCCCGGTAGCCCGACGAAGCGGCGGACGGGCGACCAAGGAGCGGGCGAGGGGGTTCCACCCGGGACCCGAGGGCCGGGACTCGAGGAGCGAGCCCCGAGGATCCGAGGCTCGAGGAAAGGCACGGTTTCATGCAGGCGATGCAGTACGCGATCACCCTCCCGGCCGACTACGACATGGGGGTCATCCGCCGCCGGGTGGCGGACCGGGGCCACCTGCTCGACGACTGGCCCGGGCTGGCCCTGAAGGCCTACCTCATCCGTGAGCGCGGGGTGGCCGGCTCGCCGGTCAACCAGTACGCGCCCTTCTACCTCTGGCGCTCCACCGAGGGCATGAACGGCTTCCTGTGGGGTCCGGGGTTCCGGGCGCTCTGCGCGGACTTCGGCCGCCCGGAGGTCCGGCAGTGGGGCGGCCTGGCGTTCCGGGACGGCCCGGACCGCTCCCGCCCGCCGGTCGCGGCCACCCGGCGGACCGAGCCGATCCCGCCCGGCGAGGACCCGGTCGAGGTGATCGACCGCGCGCTCGCCAGGCTGCCCGACCACCGGTCCGGCACGCACTGCACCGCGTTGGCCGTCGACACCACGGCCTGGGAGCTGCTGGTCTTCACGCTGTGGAGCGACCCGCCGGCCGCCGACGTTCCCGGCGAGCACTACCAGCTGCTGCACCTGAGCAGCCCCGAGCTGGACCGACTCACCCAGGGGCGGCACTGGTGACCACCGACCACCGCTCGAACGGATCCCGCCCGCCGACCCAGGAGACGCCCGTGTCCACCCCATCGGTCACCACCCCCGCGGTCCGGACGGTACTCGGCGACCTCGACCCCGCCGAGCTGGGCGTCTGCGACGCGCACGACCACCTCTTCTTCCGCTCCCCGCTGTTGCCCGGCCAGGAGCTGGACGACCCGGCGGCGGCCGCCGCCGAACTGGCGGCCTTCCGGGCGGCCGGTGGGGACGCGGTGATCCAGTGGTCGCCGTACGGGCTGGGCCGGGGCGCGGGGCTGCTGCCCACGCTGTCACAGGAGTCCGGCGTCCACCTGGTCGCCGCGACCGGCCTGCACCAGGCGGCGCACTACGCCCCGGAGTTGCCGGCCACGCTCTACGGGCGGCTGGCCGAACTCTTCGTGACCGAGCTGACCCAGGGCATCCACGGCGGGCCGCGGGCCGGAATGATCAAGGTGGCGGGCGGCTACCACAGCCTGGACGAGCACACCCACCGGGTGATGACCGCCGCCGCCGAGGCGCACCACGCCACCGGCGCGCCGATCGGCGTGCACCACGAGCTCGGCACCGCCGCGCCCGCGGTGCTCGACCTGCTCTGCGACCGGCTGGGCGTGCCGCCGCGGAGCGTCGTCCTGGGCCACCTCAACCGCTTCCCCGACCTCCGGCTCTACCGCGAACTCGCCACCTCCGGTGCGTGGTTGGCCTTCGACGGACCGTCCCGGGCGAACCACGCCACGGACCCCTGGCTGCTCGACAACCTGATCGCACTGGCCGAGGCCGGCTACGGCGACCGCCTGTTGCTGGGCGGCGACACCACCACGGCCGCCGCCCGATCGGTCAACGCCGGCCCGGGGATGCCGTTCCTGCTCACCACCCTGCGCCCACGCATCGCCCGAGAGCTGGGCGAATCCCAGGCGGACCAGATCCTCCGCGTCAACCCCTCCCGCGCGTTCGCGACCGTCTGGCGAACTCCCTGAGGCCGCAGGCCGGTTGACGCCGGGGGATGGAGTCCGGGGCCGGCGGTCCAAGGTGGCTCACATGTGCGTGCCGCCGTCGATCCGTATCTCCGTACCGGTGATGAACGCGCCGTCCTCGCTCGCCAGCATGGCGATCACGCCGGCCACCGTCTCCGGGCCGGCGAAGCCCTGGCCGAGGGCCGGCGCGAGCTTGCCGAGCAGGGAGAAGTCGGCGTCGGCCGGCAGGCCGGGGTTGTTGGTCATCCCGCTGTCGATGCTGCCCGGGGCCACGCAGACCGCGCGCAGGCCCTGCTTGCTGTACTCCTGCGCGATGGCGTGGGTGAAGGACTGGATGCCGCCCTTGGTCGCGGCGTAGGCCGCCATGTACGGGTGCGCGAAACTCGCCGAGGTGGAGCTGAAGTTGACCACGACTCCGCGCCCGGAGGCGAGCAGCGCGGGCAGTGCCTCGCGGGTCATCAGGAAGGTGCCGGTCAGATTGACCGCCAGCAGGGTGTTCCAGAACTCCAGGCTGGTCTCGTGGGTGTGCGAGGAGCGCAGGATGCCGGCGGCGTTGACCAGGACGTCCAGGCCGCCGAGCGTCTCGACGGCGGCGGCCACGCCGGAGCGGACCGCGGCCTCGGCGGAGACGTCCAGCACCGCGGTGGTCAGCCGCTCGGCGGTGCCCGCGGCGGTGGCCTGCTCGGCGGTGCCGGCCAGGCCGGTCGCGCTGACGTCGACCGCGACGACCCGGCCGCCCTCGGCGAGCAGTCGGTGCACGGTGGCCCGGCCGATGCCCGAGCCGCCGCCGGTGACGAGGATCCGGTGTCCGGTGAAGCGCTGCATGGGGAAGCTCCGTTCTGGTGGTGCTGGGGGTGGTGCGATCGTGCCGTGCCACCGTACGCCTGTGTGGCACAACGTGCCAATATGACTCAGAGTGCCACATGGGCATGTCGACGCGTAGCGTGGTGGCATGACCGAACGCACTGCCCCGGACCGTCCCTCGCTCACCGACCGCCGTCGCGCCGCGACCCAGCTGGAGATCGCCGTCGCCGCCGCCGAGTTCTTCGCCGAGCGCGGCGCCGAGGCGACCACCGCCGAGGAGATCGCCCGTGCCGCCGGGGTCGCGCTGCGCACCTTCTACCGCTACTTCCGCACCAAGGAGGAGGCCGTCGCGCCGCTGTTGGCGGCCGGTGGCCGGCGCTGGGTGGCGCTGATCGCCGACAGTCCGGCCGACCTGCCGGTGCCCGAGGTGCTGGCGCGGGCGGCCGTCCGGGCGCTCACCCCGGCCGACGCGCGGGCCGTCGAGGAGCTGCGCTGGACCCGTGCCCTGCTCACCGATCCGGCGCTGCGGACCGTCTGGCGCGGCGTGCACCAGGATTCCGAGGAGGAACTGGTCCCGGTGCTGGCCGCACGCTGCGGCGCCGGGGCCGACCCGTTGGAGGTCCGGCTCGCCGCGGCGGCGGCCACGGCGGCGATCCGGGTGGCCCTGGAGAGCTGGGCCACGGGCGAGGGGGAGCGGACCGGCGGTGGTGACGGCCCGGGCGCGGCCGCCGATCCCGGTGCGCTGGCCGGTCGTTGCGTGCTGGAGCTGACCGCGGGCCTGCGCCTGTGGCGCGACCCGGGCGGTCCGGGCCTTCCCACCGGGACGAGCGGCACGCGCGCCGCAGACGACTGAGCGGCGCCCCGTCAGGGGGCGCCGCCCGGCTTCGGCTCACTCGAGTGACGAGGGTTCAGGCCACCGGCCGCAGCGTCCCGGTGTGCAGCTCGCCGACCCGGCCGCCCTCGCCCTCGTACGTCCAGAACACCCGCACGGTCAGCTCGGCCAGGTCCATCACGTGGCTGACGGTGAGTCCGCTCCGCTCGGTCCAGCTGACGAAGTACAGCTCCGGGCCCACCTGGGCCACGTGCAGGGCCACGTCCTCCCACTGACCGGCCGACTCGCCCAGCCCCTCCCAGTGCAGCCGCCGGCCGTCCGCCGAGTAGGAGTTGCGGAAGGCCGCGCCGTTGTCGACCTCGAAGAGGTAGGTCCGGCCGGCGAAGCCCGGCAGCTGTGTGGTGGCGGTCATGCTGGTCGAGTTCCTCGTTTCGGGACGGGCGGGCGCGCGGCTGGACGGATACCTGTGCTCACCAAGCTAGCGGAAGCACTCGGCCGAGGGACAATGGTCACACGACACGCCGCAGCCGTGGGCCGGTCTCCCCGGCCAGCGGGTGGCCAGCCGGCGAACGTGGCGGAGCGGCGAGCCGGGAGGTCGAACATGCGCAAGGTGGTCGACTGCCGCGAGCAGCCGAGCGAGACGCACTGCAGCCTCGCCATCTCCGGCGAGGAGAACGAGGTGGTCGAGGCCGCCGTCCAGCACGCGGTGGCGGTGCACGGGCACACGGACACCCCCGAACTGCGGGAGATGATCCGTGGCGCCCTGAAGGACGAACTGGTCCTCCAGCACACCTGACGGTCCACCCGAGGACCTGGTCCCCGAACCGGCTCCGGACCGTACGGAGAATCCCGTATCGCCCGGGGCCGTCGTCGTCTGCTGGAGTGGAGGCAGGGAGGTGGTGGCGATGGCCGCGGACCAGGAGAAGGTGACGCGGTTCCTGGGCCGGGTGGTGGCCGACGGTGGTGCGGCGATGGCCGGCCTGTGCACCTCGATCGGCGATCGGCTCGGGATCTACGCGGCGATGGCGGGCGCGGGCCCGTTGACCCCCACCCAGCTCGCCGTGCGGACCGGCCTGCACGAGCGCTACCTGCGCGAGTGGCTGGCCGCCCAGGTGGCCGGCGAGTACGTGCGGTACGACCCGACGACCGACGGCTACCTGCTGCCGGACGAGCACGCCGCGGTGCTGGCGGACCCGACCGCCCCCACCTACGCGGCCGGCCTCTTCACCATGCTGCAGGCACTGTACGGCGCCGAGGAGGCTCTGGTGGAGGCGTTCCGCACCGGCAGCGGCGTGGGCTGGGAGCAGCACGGCGAGGCGCTCTTCGCCGGCACCGCCAAGTTCTTCCGGCCCGGCTACGCCGGCGCGCTGGTCCCGGAGTGGATCCCCGCGATGAACGGCACCGAGCAGCGGTTGCGCGAGGGCGCCGAGGTGGCCGACGTCGGCTGCGGCTACGGGTACTCGACGATGCTGATGGCCCAGGCCTACCCGGCCTCCCGGTTCCACGGCTTCGACTTCCACCGGCCGTCGGTCGAGGCCGCTCGGCGGATCGCCGTGGAGCAGGAGCTGAGCGACCGGGTGACCTTCGAGGTGGCCGGCGCCCAGGACTTCCCGGGCGAGGGCTACGACCTGATCACCTTCTTCGACTGCCTGCACGACATGGGCGACCCGGGTAGCGCGCTGCACCACGCCGAGCACGCGCTGGCGCCGGACGGCGCCTGCATGATCGTCGAGCCCAACGTCTCCCCGGACGTCCGGGCGAACGCCAACCCGATCGGCCGGGCGGTGGTCTCCGCCTCGGTCGCCGTCTGCCTGCCCTGCGCCCTGGCCCAGCACGGGCCGCAGGCGATGGGCAACCACGCCGGTGAGGAGGCCATGCGCCGTATGGCCGACGGCGCCGGCCTGCACCACTGGAGGCTGGCCGCCGAGAGCCCGTTGAACCGGGTCTACGCCGCCAGCAGGTAGCCGGGTCGGGCCGGGTTCGTCGGGGCCCGGCTTGACCCGGACGCCGCACGGGGCCGGCCCGTGAGGGCCGACCCCGTGCGCGCCACGGCGGGCTTCAGCAGGTGAAGTCGATCAGGTAGAAGGTCTCGTAGTGGTCCGAGGTGTAGTAGTCCTCCTGAGCGCCCTCACCGGTGATGATCCGGCGGGTGCCGCGGTTGGAGTCGCCCGGGGTGTCGACGGTGTACTCGTGGTAGTAGCCGTACTGCTGGCTGGGCAGCACGCCTTCGCGGTTCTGGAACACCTCGCCGTCCTCCGAGTACGGGAAGGGGCCACCGTCGGCGATCAGGTTGAGGGTGTCGTCCGCCTCGCTCGGCAGCGCCGACTGGCAGACCGAGCCACTGACGTCCGCGTGGGCGGCGGTGGCGAAGCCGGCGGTGGGGGCCAGCGCCAGCAGACCGACGGTCAGCACGGAGACGGAACGCGACTTCAACGCGAGTAGAAATCTCTGCATGAGAGGCAGTCTGAGGGCCTGTCAGGCAGGGGTGGAAGGGGGTGCGGCGGGCTCGGCAGAGTCTTCATGTCCAGGTCACCGGGGCGGCACCCGGACGTTCCGTACCGTCCGCGGACGGATCATTCTTGGCCGATGCGAGCCGGGTGACGGCCCGTCGTCGGACTCCCGCGACGGTTCGGGGGTCCGCCTGCCCCGCCGCTCCCCGCCGCCGACCGGGTCCGCGTCCGCCGCCGACCGCGACCACCGCTGAGCCGGGGCGCCGTCGCTCACCGCACCGCGATGGTGAATTCCGCGGCGTGGCTCGTCGTGTTCGCATCCTCCGCGCTCGTCAGGACGACCAACCCGCCGCGCAGCCCGCCGGGCGGCTGGTCCGGCGGGACCTGCGCCGGGACCAGCGCGGTGGCCGTCCTGCCCTGGGGCAGACCGGCCGGGAAGACGCAGGTGACCGCCCGCATCGTCACGTCCACGGTGCAGTCGTTCGGGAAGAAGGGGCCGACCGCGGTGACCGCGGGCGGCAGCGTGACGGTCACCGTGAAGGGCTGGGCGGTGGTGCCCGGGCCCTCGTTCGCCACGAAGGCGTGCACCGCGGTGGTGCCGCCGGGCGCGACCGGATCCGGGGCCATCGGCACCACGACGAGGTGCGCCGGGGTGGGGGTGTCCGCGACGCTCGGGGTGGCGGCCAGCAGCAGCGCCGCGCACCCCGTCAGCACCGTCCTGCCGATCCTCACCTTGGACAACGCCATCACCCGCCTGTCTCCCTGAGAGCTGGTCCGCCGGACCGATGGTGTGGCCGGTACGGCCCGACACGCCAGGCCATGGGGACGGTAACCACCCGGGCGGGTGAGCCCGGCGAGGGCGAGGTCGACGGAGCCGACTTCAGGGCGCCAGCACCTGGCCCAGTCGCTCGGCGATCCGGCGCATCACCGGGACCAGCGCGGAACTGCCGGCCTGCTGCTCCAGCAGGTGGATCCGGGCCTCCGGGCCGGAGACCGAGAGCGCGGTCGGGGTCGGCGCGCCCGGCACGGCGACCGCGATGCAGCGCACCCCGATCTCCTGCTCCTGGTCGTCCACCACGTAGCCCGCCTCGCGGAAGCCGGCCAGCTGGTCCAGCAGTCGCTTCGGGTCGGTGACGGTGAACTCGGTGTGCGCGGGCAGCGGCCGGTTGCCCAGGATGGCCCTGGCCTCCTCCTCCGGGAGCTGGGCCAGCAGCGCCTTGCCGACACCGGTGCAGTGCGGCTGCACCCGCCGCCCGACCTCGGTGAACATCCGCATCGAGCGCCGCGACTGCACCTGGCCCACGTAGACCACCTCGCCGCCCTCCAGGACGGCCAGGTTGGCGGTCTCGCCGGTGGCCTCCATCAGCTCCGCCAGGTAGGGGCGGGCCCAACTGCCGAGCAGTCGGCCGGCCGTCTCGCCGAGCCGGATCAGCCGGGGGCCCAGGGTGTAGCGGCGGGCGGTGTCCTGGCGGACATAACCCTGCTGGGCCAGGGTACGAACCAACCGGTGAATGGTCGGCATCGGGAGTCCGGAGCTGCTGGACAGCTCGCTGAGGGTCGCGATGCCGCCGGAGTCGGTGAGGGCCTCCAGGAGTTGGAAGGCGCGCTCCACGGACTGCACGGTTCCGGCGCTGCGGTCGTTGCCCGGTGAGGCTGTGGCGGGGGTGCTGGCCACCGGCGTTCCCTTTGCTGTCGGAGGAGGAGTAAGGTCCCGGCGATCACCTCAACAAACCGTTGAAATTCTGTATCGCGGAAACTAGTCTCCACCTTACAGAATCGAACTCGCCGGTAGGCGGGTTCGGATCCAGGAAGTTCCCACCGGAACTCCCTACGGCTCAACCGTCCAAGGAGTGTCCTGCCCATGGCTACAGAACAGGGACCCGCCCGCAGCCTGCGGCCGGGGGTGCCCCCGGGCGCCGCCGCCGCTTCGGCTGTCACTGTCGCCGGTCCGCGCGTCGCCCGTGCGGAGGAGGTGCTCACCCCGGAGGCGGTCGCGTTCGTGGTCGGCCTCCACCGTGCCTTCGAAGGCCGTCGCCAGGAACTCCTCGCCCGACGGAAGACCCGCCGGGCCGAGATCGCCCGGGCGGGCACCCTCGACTTCCTGCCGGAGACCGCCGGGATCCGGGCGGGCGACTGGACGGTGGCGCCGGCGCCGCGGGCCCTGCGGGACCGCCGCGTCGAGATCACCGGTCCGACCGACCGCAAGATGGTCGTCAACGCCCTCAACTCCGGTGCCAAGGTGTGGCTCTGCGACTTCGAGGACGCCACCTCGCCGACCTGGCAGTCGGTGGTCTCCGGGCAGCTCAACCTGATCGACGCCTTCGAGGGCCGGATCGACTTCACCACCCCGCAGGGCAGGGCCTACACCCTCAGGCCCGCCGGCGAACTCGCCACCGTGGTGGTCCGCCCGCGCGGCTGGCACCTGGACGAGAACCACCTGCTGGTCGACGGGCGGCCGGTGGCCGGCGCGCTCTTCGACTTCGGCCTCTACTTCTTCCACAACGCCGCGCGACTGCTCGCCAAGGGCCCCGAGGACCCCAACTCCGGGCCGTACTTCTACCTCCCGAAGACCGAGAGCCACCTGGAGGCGCGCCTCTGGAACGACGTCTTCAGCCACGCCCAGGAGCAGTTGGGCATCGAGCACGGCACCATCCGGGCCACCGTGCTGATCGAGACGATCACCGCGGCCTTCGAGATGGACGAGATCCTCTACGAGCTGCGCGACCACGCCGCCGGGCTCAACGCGGGCCGCTGGGACTACCTCTTCTCCATCATCAAGAACTTCCGGGACGCCGGCGAGCGGTTCGTCCTGCCGGACCGCAACAGCGTCGGCATGACCTCGCCGTTCATGGCCGCGTACACCCGGCTGCTGGTGCGGACCTGCCACCGGCGCGGGGCCCACGCGATCGGTGGGATGGCCGCGTTCATCCCCTCCCGCAAGGACCCGGAGGTCAACGCCGCCGCCCTGGAGAAGGTCAAGGCGGACAAGGACCGTGAGGCCGCGGGCGGCTTCGACGGTTCCTGGGTGGCCCATCCCGACCTGGTCCCGGTGGCCCGTGCCTCGTTCGACGCGGTGCTCGGCGACCGGCCGCACCAGAAGGACAACCCCGGCTCCGCCGAGCCGGTGACGGCCGCCCAACTGCTGGACATCGCCGGCGCCGGCGGTTCCTGCACCGCGGTCGGCCTGCGGAACGCGGTCGCGGTCGGCCTGCGCTACTGCGAGGCGTGGTTGCGCGGGCTGGGCGCCGTCGGCATCTTCAACATGATGGAGGACGCGGCCACCGCCGAGATCTCGCGCTCGCAGATCTGGCAGTGGATCCACAACGGCGTGGTGCTCGCCGACTCCGGCGAGAAGGCCACCGCCGAGCTGGTCCGTCGTCTGATCTCCGCGGAACTGGACGGTCTGCGTGCCGAGTTGGGTGGCGAGGCGTACGCGGCCGGCCGGTGGACCGAGGCCCGCGAACTCTTCGAGCAGGTCTCGCTCGCCGAGGACTTCGTCGACTTCCTGACGCTGCCGGGCTACGCACTGCTCGGCTGAGCCGCCCGCTCCCCTTCGTACGGTCCGCCGAGGCGAACAAGTCCTCGGTGGACCGTGCGAGTCGTCTCCCCGAAGGGTCCAGCACCATGGTCCGGATGTTCCTCAACGGCCAGGCGATGCGCGGTGGTGAGTTCCACGCGCTGCTCGGCGACGCGCCGTTCCTCGGCACCGTGCGCACCGCGCCGGGCCACCGCTTCTTCTCGATCCGGGACGTCTGCCCCGGCCTGCTGCCCGATCCGGCGGCGGGCGGCGCGATCGAGGGTGAACTCTACGAGCTGAGCCTGGAGTTGCTGCGCGACGTGCTGTTGCCCGGCGAGCCGCCGGAGCTGCAGCTCGGGGTGATCCGGCTGGCGGACGGCAGCGCCTGCTTCTCCATGGTGCTGGCCCGTGGCGAGTTGGAGCGCGGCGTGCACAAGGAGATCACCGAGTTCGGCGGCTGGCGCGCCTACCTGGCCGCTCTGGGCCGGACCAGCTGAACGACCGTACGGTGAGGGGGGGGGGGGGGGGGGGGGGGGGGGCGCGGGGCCGCCGCCCCCCCCGGGGGGGGGGCGCGGGGGGCCGGGGGGGGGCGGCCCCCCCGCCCCCGCCCCCCCCCCCCCCGGACGGGGGA
>NZ_JBITZU010000008.1:13148-133987 GCF_044547075.1 Kitasatospora sp. NPDC052896 | reverse complement strand
GGGGGGGGGGGGCGCCCCCCCCCCCGGGCGGGGGGGGCCCCCCCCCCCCCCCCCCCGCGGGGGGGGGGGGCCGGCGCCGGGCCCCCCCCCCCCCCCCCCCCCCCTCACCGTGGGGTCAGTCGCCGTGGCGCAGCAGGTCGTCGACGACCGCCGCCTGGCCCGCCATCTGCACCTTGATGGTCTGCAGCTCGCCGCTGTGCTGGGCCATCAGGGCGTGCTGCCGGTCCACCTCGGCGGTGAACCAGACGCCGACGACGTTCTCCTGCTGCTTGCAGGCCACGTCCGCCTCGGCGGTCTGCTGCTCGTTCCTGCCCGGGGTCGGCCCGGCGAAGGCCGGGTCGTTCACCGCGTCCATCGGGGTCGCGTAGTGGAAGCCCTTGGCCGCCATGCAGGCGGACCATTCCTGGAACACCGCCCGCACCGCCGGCGCCTTCAGCGAGTCGCTGAAACTCTCGCTGTCGATCTGCTGCGCCAGGGCGGCGTCGCCGAGAAAGGTGGCACCGTCCGACAGCTTGTCGTGCATATCGCCCAGGCAGCCGCCGGCGGATACCGGCTGCGATTTGTAGCTGGTCGCCGTGCCGGGCTTTCCGGGTGATCCGTTGCCTTTGAGCACCAGCTGGTACCCGGGGTCCCCGTCGTCCGGAGGAGAAGATTCGGCGACGTTCGGCAGATATCCCGGATCGGCCGGTCCGAAATGATATCCGGTGCTTTTCGCCTGGTCCGGGCTGGTCACCCCGTACCGCATTTCGGTGATGCTGGTCGGCGTGCTCCGCGGGGCCGCCGGCGTGGTCAGGTAGGTGAATCCGTGGCGTTGCATGCACTGGGTGACCAGCAGCTGTGAGGCCTGGTCCAGCCGGAGTTGCGCGGGCGGCGTCAGCAGGTAACCGGCGATGGGCAGTTGCAGGGCGGTGCTGTCCAGGACGGTGGGCGTCGGAGCCGGCGTCGGCGACCCGGTGGCGCTGTCGGCGTCGGCGTCGCCGGCGCAGCCGGACGCCGTGGCCAGCACCGCGGCGGTGCAGAGCGCGGCCAGCAGGACGGGCAGGGGGCGGGAACGACCGGACATGGCGGGCTGACTCCTGGTCGGACGGGCGGGAACCGGTGCGGTGGCCGGCCGGGACGGACCCGGCCGGCCGGTGCGGCTCAGCCGAACGAGATCGAGGCGTCCTCGTTGTAGGTGTTGGTGAGGTGGCCCTCGCCGGTGCCCGGGTAGAGCGTGTCGGACGTGCCCGCGTAGTTGGAGTTGTACCAGATGGTCGCGGTGGTGGTGCCGAAGTTCCAGGCCGAGGCGGCGTTGTTCTTGATCGGCTGGCCGTCGATGAAGTAGTAGCCGGCCAGGTTCGGCACGTTGCTGCTGAAGTTGGCCCAGTCGCCCTGGTAGTTCGAGTTGTAGTAGAGGTTCAGCGAGTTGGACGCCGAAGCGGTGCCGGCAGCACCCAGAGTGGCGAGCGCGGCACCGGCGACGCCGAGCGCGAGAGCGGCCTTGATGCGCATGGATTCCTCCGTGGAATTGCGTGGATGGTCGCCGGACCGGGCATTCTGCGTTTCCCCCGACCGGTCGCCAGGGACGCTACTCGCTGCCTCCGGGCCGGAGCAACGGCGTTTATTTAGCGCTGATTTCCGGAAGATCCCCGACCGTTTCCGGGTGGTTCGGTGAATTCGGCAAGCGGAATTGTGTGCGCCGCATCGGGGCATGTGTGGATCACGCGGACACGGGGTGCCGCAGCGCGTGGTGCACCAGGAGCCGGCCGTAGACCTCCTGATGGATCCCGCCCGGGGTCCGGCTGGTGAGCGGCCCGGCCGCGTGGTCCGCTCCGTGCAGCGCCTCGGTCAGCGCGGCGGTGCCGGCGGCCGTGCCCGCGCCCAGCGCGTCCAGCAGCTCGGCGGCCGGTGCCTCGGCGGGGTCGAGCAGGGTGGTGAGCACGTCGGGGGCGAGCGCCCGCAGCGGCCGGTCGAGCCGGCCGACCAGGAACGTCCCGTCCGGCAACCGTCCGTGTGGTCGTCCGTGCGCTCGGCCGGCGGGCAGCCGCCAGACGAAGCCGGCCCCGGCGTCGGTCAGGGCGTCGGCCAGTCGGCCGTTCAGTGACAGTCGGTCGGCCAACAGCAGGGCGTCCGGCCCCGCCGGGCACAGCGGCGCGTGCACCGCGTCGGGGGTGGCCCAGGCGGCATCCAGGACGACGCCGGTGCCGCCCTCGACCAGCGCGTCGACCCGCAGCCGGGCGGTGCCGGGGGTGCCGGCCGGCAGCCGGACGTGTTGCTCGGCCAGGACCAGCAGCCGTCTCCCGCGCCAGTGCGTGCCGCTGGCGCCGGGCATGGCCAGCGGGTGCACCGCGGTGTGGAAGAGCGCGCGCAGCGGACCGCTGCCGAGGCGCTGCCGGGCCTGGTAGATGCTTGCCTTGCTGGGTAGTTGGTGATCCCCCGGCAGGTCGGGCCAGTGCAGCTCGGAGACCAGCCGGCGCATCACGTCCAGGTAGGGGGAGGGCGAGAAGAGCGCCATGCCGAGGACGAAGTAGACCATCAGCCGGGCCGACAGCAGCCGGCGCCGCTGCTCGGTTCGGCCGCAGGCGGCGACGGCCTGGTCCACCAGCTCCGGGGGATAGACCCGGAGCAACAGATCGAGACGGGCGGGGTCGGCTGGTTCGGGCACCAAGACTCCTCTGGGTGACTCGGCTGCGGGACGCGTCGAGAAGCGTGACAGTCCGCTGTATCGGCCTCGTAGCCCCGAGTCGCGCCGGCCCGGGCGGATGGACGTCGCACCTGCTCGGGCCGTGGAAACGGGCCTGCGACCTGGTGGTACCGCCAATGGCCAGGGTTCAACGAGTTGTTGAAGATGGCGGGGTCGAAGCCTTGACGTGCCGCCGGACCGCCCGTACGTTGATTTCACATCACAGAACCTATATTCCGCATTGTGGAAATATGAGTCGACCGCAGGAGTCCCCCGATGCCTCGAATGACAGCCGCCCGCGCGGCAGTTGAGATCCTCAAGCGCGAAGGCGTTGAGGTCGCGTTCGGCGTGCCGGGCGCCGCGATCAACCCCTTCTACGCCGCCCTGAAGGCCTCCGGCGGGATCAACCACACGCTGGCCCGGCACGTCGAGGGCGCCTCGCACATGGCCGAGGGCTACACCCGGGCCGAGGCCGGCAACATCGGTGTCTGCATCGGCACCTCCGGCCCGGCCGGCACCGACATGATCACCGGCCTCTACTCGGCCGGCGCGGACTCGATCCCCATCCTCTGCATCACCGGCCAGGCGCCCACCGCCCGGCTGCACAAGGAGGACTTCCAGGCCGTCGACATCGCCTCGATCGCCAAGCCGGTCACCAAGGCCGCCACCACCGTCCTGGAGGCCGCCCAGGTCCCCGGTGTCTTCCAGCAGGCCTTCCACCTGATGCGCTCCGGCCGCCCGGGCCCGGTGCTGATCGACCTGCCGGCCGACGTCCAGATGACCGAGATCGAGTTCGACCCCGAGACCTACCAGCCGCTGCCGGTCTACAAGCCGACCGCCACCCGGGCCCAGGCCGAGAAGGCGATCCGGCTGCTCAACGAGTCCGAGCGCCCGCTGATCGTGGCCGGTGGTGGCGTCATCAACGCCGACGCCGCCGAGCTGCTGGTCGAGTTCGCCGAGCTGACCGGCACCCCGGTGATCCCCACCCTGATGGGCTGGGGCACCCTCGCCGACGACCACCCGCTGAACGCCGGCATGGTCGGCCTGCAGACCGCGCACCGCTACGGCAACGAGAACTTCCTCGCCTCGGACTTCGTGCTGGGCATCGGCAACCGCTGGGCCAACCGCCACACCGGCGGCCTGGAGGTCTACACGGCCGGCCGGAAGTTCGTCCACGTGGACATCGAGCCCACCCAGATCGGCCGGATCTTCGCACCGGACTTCGGCATCGCCTCGGACGCCGGGGCCGCGCTGGAGCTCTTCATCGAGGTCGCCCGCGAGCTGGAGGCGGCCGGTGAGCTCAAGGACCGCGGCGAGTGGGCCGCCTCCACCCAGCAGCGCAAGGCCTCCCTCCAGCGCCGCACCCACTTCGACGACGTGCCGCTCAAGCCGCAGCGGGTCTACCAGGAGATGAACCGCGCCTTCGGCCCGGAGACCCGGTACGTCACCACCATCGGCCTCTCCCAGATCGCCGGCGCGCAGATGCTGCACGTCTACAAGCCGCGACACTGGATCAACTGCGGCCAGGCCGGCCCGCTCGGCTGGACCATCCCGGCCGCCCTGGGGGTCGCCACCGCCGCCCCCGGGGCCCAGGTGGTCGCGCTCTCCGGCGACTACGACTTCCAGTTCATGATCGAGGAGCTGGCGGTCGGTGCGCAGCACCACATCCCGTACGTCCACGTGCTGGTGAACAACTCGTACCTGGGCCTGATCCGCCAGGCCCAGCGCAACTTCGACATCGACTTCCAGGTCAAGCTGGAGTTCGAGAACCTCAACTCGCCGGAGCTGGGCGTCTACGGCGTGGACCACGTCAAGGTCGCCGAGGGGCTGGGCTGCAAGGCGATCCGGGTCACCCAGCCGGAGGCCCTGTTGCCGGCCCTGGAGGAGGCGAAGAAGCTCGCCGCCGAGTTCAGGGTCCCGGTGGTGGTCGAGGCGATCCTGGAGCGGATCACCAACATCTCGATGAGCGGCACCGACATCGACAAGGTGAACGAGTTCGAGGAGCTGGCCAGCGAGCCGGGCCACGCGCCGACCGCGATCCTCCCGCTCGCCTGACCGGGTGGGGCGGCGACGGGGTCGGGGTCGCCACACAGGCGGCCCCGGCCCCGTCCGGTTCCGTGCGGTGCGTCCGCTACGCGGCGCGGCAGGGCGCGCCGCGGTTCAGCGTGTACTGCCCGGTGATCCGGTAGGTGCCGGCGTGCGGCGCGTGCAGCACCGTCCAGTCGCCGGACTGGGCCAGGCAGCCGTCGTCACCGTCCGCGTCGCTGCCGGAGATCCCCAGCCAGGGTGAGAACGGGACCCGCAGCAGCACCGAGCCGGGATCCGGCACCTGCACGGTCAGCGCGGCCGCCCCGGCCTGCTGCACGGTGGCCGGCGGTTGGGCCAGCGGCGCGGCGTCGGTGACCCGGTAGAGCCGCCAGCTCCGGTTCTGCCAGACCGGGCGGAGCCAGGACGGATCCGACGCGACGACGGCCGCCTCGGTGACCGCCGCGTCGTCCGGGGTGTCGGAGGGCAGCACCACGTAGCCGACGCTCCAGCGCAGCAGCCAGGCGTGGTAGCTGTCCGGGGTGAGGGTGCCGACGTAGAAGAGCGGGTTGCGGCTGACGTCGGCCTGCCGGTTCCAGCCCCGGGCCAGCTCCACGTACGGCGCCAGCGCGGCGGCCTCCCAGTGCGTGCGCATCGGCACCACCTCGACCCGGCCGCGGTCCGCGCCGAGCGCGCGCAGCTCGGCGACCAGCGGCCCGTAGTCCTGGGTGGCGGCCTGCACCGGGACGGTACTGGCCAGGTCACCCGCGGTCTTGACGACCAGCCAGCCGGCCGTCGCGAGGAAGACCGCGGCCACCGCGTGCGGCCCGATCCGCAGCCCCGGGCGCGGCTCCAGCGCGGCGGCCAGCAGCGCCGTCCCGGCGAAGAGCAGCCACAGCCGGTCCACGTTGCTGCCCACCGGCGACGGCACCAGCCAGACCAGGACCACGCCGAGCCCGTAGACCAGCGCGCCGGAGCGCACCGCACGCCACTCGCGCGGCACCAGCAGCGCCACCGCCAGCGCCACCGCGACCACCGGCAGCGCGGCCCACCAGTCGAACGGCTGCACCCCGTAGAACGGGAAGAGCAGCGACGTCCCGGCCACCACCAGCACCGGCGCGCCGGCCAGCAGGTACGCCTCGCCGCGCCGCCGCCCGAGGAACAGCGCGGCGGCCACCACCTCCAGGAACAGCCCGACCACCGGGCTGCCCAGGGTGGCCAGCGCGGCCAGCGCGAAGAGCCCGGCGCCCCGGGACCTCGTCAGCACGGCCCGCGGGTGGACCAGCGCGGTGGCGGCCAGCCCGAAGACCACCCCGGTCGCGAAGGTCACCCGTCCGGAGGCGATGTCGCACCAGAGCGCGAAGGCGGTCCACAGCGCGGGCAACAGCGGGCGGCGCAGCCCCGAGCGGACCAGCAGGTCGGCGCCGATCGCGGCGGAGACCGTGCCGGCCAGCACCCCGGTGGTGCGCACGCCCAGCAGGCCCATCAGATAGGGCGAGAGCACGCTGTACGAGGCGGTGTGCATGCCGCCGTACCAGGAGAGGTTGTACGCCGCGTCCGGGTGCTGCCTGGTGAAGTCGGTCCAGGCGTACTGGGCGGCCAGGTCGCCGGCCTCGTTGGCGAGCGCCAGCGCCCAGAACAGGCCCAGCGCGGCGGCCAGCAGGGTCGCGGCGACCACGGGGTGCCGCAGGGGGGCGAGGAGCAGCCGTGGGGAGGGGCCGCGACGGGCGGTGGCGAGGACCCCCGAGCCGCTGGTGGACATGTGCTCTCTCTCGGCTGTCGATCAGATACGAGTAGCAGTAACCTACGTGGCCGACCCACGGGAAACGCCGCAGCCCCGGACCCTCGCCGTGGGTCCGGGGCTGCGGTCCGCCCCGACGGGGCGGAGTCCGGGTCACGCACCGTCCCTGGGCGGCCCGGAGTCTGGGGGGAGGGTGGGACGTGAGGTGCCACCCGTGTGGGGGAGCGTGTTGACCGGCGTTCAGCCCCGCGCGGCCAGCTCCTTGGCGGCCCGGGCGCAGTTCTGCGCGATCCGGTCCTCGTTGACTGTGGTCAGGTTGCCCTTCTCGACCACCGCGTTGCCGTTGACCAGCAGCAGCGCCAGCGGCGGCAGCGCGCCCATGGTCAGCGCGGCGACCGGGTCGGCGATCGACGAGTGCATGATGCCGTCGACCCTCCAGAGCGCCAGGTCGGCCAGCTTGCCCACCTCGATCGAGCCGATCTCGTCCTGACGGCCCAGCACCCGGGCACCGCCCATGGTGCCCAGGCGCAGCGCGCCGCGCGCGGTGAGCGCGTCGGGGCGGCCGTGCAGCCGGTTGATCAGCAGCGCGTTGCGCAGCTCGGTGCCCAGCTCGCCGGACTCGTTGGAGGCGGTGCCGTCCACCCCGAGGCCGACCGGGACGCCGGCCCCGAGCATCTCCGGGACCCGCGCGATGCCCGCCGCCAGGCGGGCGTTGGAGGACGGGCAGTGCGCGACACCGGTGCCGGTCTCGGCGAACTTGGCGATGTCGGAGTCGTTCATGTGGACGCAGTGCGCCATCCAGACGTCCTCGCCCAGCCAGCCGGTGGACTCGAAGTAGTCGGTCGGGCCCATCCCGAACAACTCCTTGCAGAACTGCTCCTCCTCGGCCGTCTCGGAGCCGTGGGTGTGCAGCCGGACGCCCTTGCGGCGGGCCAACACCGCTGCCTCCCGCAGCAGTTCGGTGCTGACCGAGAACGGCGAGCAGGGCGCGATCGCGACGTGCAGCATCGAGCCGAAGGAGGGGTCGTGCCACTTGTCCACGGCCGCCTCGGAGGCGGTCAGGATCTCCTCGGTGGTCTCCACCGCGTGGTCCGGCGGCAGGCCGCCGTCCTTCTGGCCGCGGTCCATCGAGCCGCGCAGCGCGGTGAAGCGCAGGCCGAGCTCCTGGACCGCCTCGATCGAGGCGCCCAGGACGTCGCCGCCGCCGCGCGGGAAGACGTAGTGGTGGTCGCTGGCGGTGGTGCAGCCGGACTTCAGCAGCGCGGCGGCCGAGCCCTGGGAGGCGGCGTGCACCAGCCGGTCGTCGATCCGGGCCCAGGTCGGGTAGAGCGCGACCAGCCAGTCGAAGAGGATGTTGTCCTGGGCCAGGCCGCGGGTGATCCACTGGTAGAAGTGGTGATGGGTGTTGACCAGCCCCGGGGTGATCAGATGGCCCTCGCCGTTGATCCGGCGCACCACGTTGTCCAGCCACCGCGGGGCCGGGCCGTTGCCGACCGACTCGATCAGATTGCCCCTGACCACCACGTGGCCGCGGGCGTGCTCGGTGTCGTCGGCGTCGACCGTCGCGATCGCGACGTTCTCGATCACGATCCGCTGCTCGGGGTTGGGAGGCTGGACTGCCATGGCTGACTCCTGGGAGTGGGGGAGGGCTTGGGGGTGCCCCGGGGTGGACCTCACGGTCGGACGGCCGGGCGGGGAGGCCGGCTGGTGGGCCGTCCGACCGCGGAGGCCCGTCGGGGGGAGGACCGCCGTCGGTACTGCTGGCCCCCGAGGGCGGGACCGCGGAGCGAGAATCCCTCGGGCCGCGGTTCCCCGGTCAGGCGACCGGGATGACCGGGACGACGCCCTCGCGGTGCACGGTGCCCTCGATCAGCCCGTACATCCGGTCCGCGGCGTAGTAGACCTCGTTGTCGTTCTTCAGCCCGAACGGCTCCAGGTCGACCAGGAAGTGGTGCTTGTTGGGGAGTTCGAGGCGGACCTCGTCAACTTCCGCCCGGTTGTTGAGAACCCGGGTGCCCATCGCGTGCAGGGTCTGCTGCAGCGAGTAGGAGTAGGTCTCGGCGAACGCCTCCAGCAGGTGCCGGCGGACGTGGCTGTAGGAGCGGTTCCAGTTGGGCTGGGTCTCGTCCTCCCGGCCGCGGTAGGAGTACGCCCAACGGGCCGTCACCTGGGTGGCCAGGATCCGGTCGTAGGCCTCCTTCAGTGTGGTGTAGCGGTCCTTGATGTAGCCCCAGAACTCGGAGTTGGTGGTGTTCATCACGACCAGGTCCTTGAGGCCGGAGATCACCTGGACGGTGCTGCCGTCGTAGACGATCTCGGAGGTGCGGACCTCACCGCCGTTGCGGACGAAGGAGTGGCCGACCTCCTCCGAGCCGATGAACCGCGAGGTGTTGTCCGGAGTCCTGATCCGGTCCCAGGAGTACTCCTCGATCCGGATCCGGGCCCGGTGCACCGGCGGGGTGTCGTCGACGAAGTGCCGGGCCAGCGTGATGCCGAAGGCCTCGGCCGACTCGATGCCGTGCTCCTTGGCGAAGGCGTACACGGTGT
Source organism: Kitasatospora sp. NPDC052896 (assembly GCF_044547075.1). Classification (NCBI taxonomy): domain Bacteria; kingdom Bacillati; phylum Actinomycetota; class Actinomycetes; order Kitasatosporales; family Streptomycetaceae; genus Kitasatospora; species Kitasatospora sp. NPDC052896. The sequence continues at coordinate 125,012 of NZ_JBITZU010000008.1, read as the reverse complement.
TCTTGGTGGTGTCGGTGGGCAGGCAGTTGGCGTTCGAGCCGGTGAGGTGGACGTCGTCGAACTCGCCGGAGAGGGCGACCGAGACGTTCAGGTCCTTGATCTCGTGCCGGGTGCTGTCGCGGTACACCCGGACGATGCGGTTCTCTGCCTTGCCGTACTGGTTCTGACCGAGCACGTGGGCCATGGCGGGCTCCTGGTTCCTAGCTTCCGCGGTAGACGGAGTATCCGAAGGGGTTCAACAGCAACGGCACGTGGTAGTGGTGCTGCGCGGGCGCGACCGTGAAGACGATCGAGACCTCGGGGAAGAACGGCGCCTCGTCCGAACCCGCGTAGTAGGCCGCGGTGTCGAACCGGAGCCGGACGACCGAGCCCGCCTCCACGGCCGGGAGGTCCTTCACCCGGCCGTCGGAGTCCGTGGCGGAGGTGCCGAGCGCCTGCCAGCCACCCTCGGTGTTGAGTGCGAGCTCGACCGGGACGCCCTCGGCGGGACGGCCGCGGCTGGTGTCGAGCACGTGCGTGGAGATGCCAGTCATGGCGAGAAGACCTTACTGGTAACGTGATTGACGGATCGTCAAAAAGCTTCTCCGGGGAACCTACCGGGCGAGGGTCTCGTCCAGCAGTCGGTTGAGCCGGATGTCGTTGATCTTGCGCAGTTCGCCGCGGACGATCTCGGCCTCGGTGGCCGCGTCGTTGGGGAACCGCTCGCGCAGCGCGGCGAGCATGGTGGCCGCGGTGCGGCCGGTGGCGCAGATCAGGAACACGTGGCCGAACTTCGCCTCGTAGGCGGCGTTGGCCCGGTGTAGCTCGTCGAGGAGCGTGGGGTGCACGCCCTGGATGCCGGCCTGCTCGCGCTCGGAGGTGGCGTCACCCGACTTGGGCCTGCCGATCCGGGCGTGGCCGGCCATGGCGTCACCCAGGTCGGCGGTGCTGAGCCCGGCCATCGCCGCCTCGTTGGCGGCGAGCAGGACGTTCCGGTCGGACCAGGGCCGGGAGGCCGCTACGGTGGCCGCCCAGCGGGGGCTGGAACAGACCTCCAGGAGGAGGTGGTCCAGTTCGGCGGCCGGAGTCGCCGCCAGCGCCGAGAGGGCGCCGGTGGCGTCAGGGGACGCGTGGGGGTGGTTGCTCACGGGTGGACCTCCTGAAGAGTGGTGCCACCCGCACAAGCTAGATCCACCACCCCCGGGCGTCAACACTTTGTTGAACCCTTGGTGGTTACGTTTCGAGGCGCCGCCGCCGGCCGGCCGCTTTCGTGTGCGATCCGCCAAGTGTGCCGTCCCGGTCGGTCGGCAAGACTGGCCCGGTCAGCCGGCCTTCGGGCCTTCGACCTGGCGGTTCAGGTAGTTGTACACGGTGAACCGGCTGACTCCGAGCGCCGAGGCGACCGTCTCGACGCCGTGCCGGACGGTGAACGCGCCGCGCTCCTCCAGCAGGGCGACCACCTGCTGCTTCTCCAGGCGGTCCAGCTCGGCGAGCGGACGGCCGTCGAACTGCCTGGTCATCTCGGTCAGCAGCCGGTCCAGGGCGCTGCTCAGGTGGGGCAGGCGGACGGCCATGACCGGTTCGTCCTCCCAGCGCAGCACGACATCGTCCGGCTTGGCGGCGTCCAGGTCGAGGACCGTGGCGCCGACGGCGTCGAGCAGTGGCTTTATCGCCACGGTGAGCGGGTGTTCCAGGGCGTCGCTCACTGCGTACCCACTCCTTCGGGGGACTCGGGGATCACGCTGACCTGGACGGAGATCCGGCTCGCGCCGTGCTCCAGGGTCTCGTGCAGCAGTCGGTCGACCGCGGCGAGCACCTGCTGGGCCTCGCCCTCGGCGCTGGTGCCGAACGGGCCGACCGAGACGGTCAGGCCGGCCTCGTCGACCACGCGGCGGGCCGCCACGGCGTGGTCCGGGAAGTTGACCAGTTCGAACGGTTCTGTCGTGAATTCCACCATCAATCGCACCTGCTCACTGTAGCGAGCGGGCGGGTGGTGGGGTCTGGCCGGTTCTGACTGGTCGATCGGACAGTCGGTCGCCGACGCGGGAGGCGGGTTTCGGCCTCTTCAACAAATTGTTGCGACGACCTTGACACTCCATCGGGTGCCCGTGCCATGCTTCCACCAAGCAGAATCCCTCTTCCGGATCGTGGAAGTTGCGGATGAGGAAGAGTGAAAGGTGATGGACGTGACTGCCGCTGCCGAGCACAGCTACACGGTCAACCTGTCGATCCTGTTCAGCGAGCTCCCGCTCCTGGAGCGCCCGGCCGCGGCCGCGGCCGCCGGCTTCACCGCCGCCGAGCTGTGGTGGCCGTTCGGGACCGAGGCCACCCCGTCCGAGGCCGAGCTGGACGCGCTCCGCAAGGCCTTCACCGATGCCGGCGTCCGGCTCACCGGCCTCAACTTCCTCGACGACCTGACCGTGGGCGCCAAGGGCACCCTCTCCGTACCGGCCGAGCGCGAGCGCTTCCGGGCCAACCTCCCGGTGGCCGCGGCGCTGGCCGGCTCGCTCGGCGCCGGCGCGCTCAACGCGCTCTACGGCAACCGGCTCGCCGGGGCCGACCCGGCCGAGCAGGACGCGCTCGCCCTGGAGAACCTCGTCCTGGCGGCCCGCGCGGCGCACGAGATCGGCGCCGTGCTGCTGATCGAGACGCTCAACAAGGTCGACGCCCCGGACTACCCGCTGCTCACCGCGCAGGCCGCGGTGGACGTGGTGGACCGGGTCAACGCCGCCACCGGCCTCGGCAACGCCAGGTTCCTCTGCGACCTCTACCACCTGTCGGTGAACGGCGAGGACCTGGCCGCCGTGATCGACGGCTTCGCCGACCGGATCGGCCACGTGCAGATCGCCGACCTCCCCGGCCGCAACGAGCCCGGCACCGGCGAGCTGGACTTCGAGGACCTGTTCGAGCGGCTCGCCGCGGCCGGCTACACCGGCCCGATCGGCCTGGAGTACCGCCCGTCCACCGGCGTCAGCGCCGAGAGCTTCGAGTGGCTGCCGCGCGAGCTGCGCGCCGCGCGGTGACCCCCTCCCCTCCCTGCCCGCCCGCACCCACCCCCGTACGAAGGAACGCGACGCGATGAGCGCCTCCCGCAAGATCGCCTTTATCGGCCTCGGCATCATGGGCAGCCCGATGGCCGCCAACCTGGTCAAGGCCGGCCACCACGTCACCGGCTTCAACCTCACCCAGCCCCAGATCGACGCCCTGGTGGCGGCCGGCGGCCACGGCGCGACCAGCATCGCGGACGCGGTCAAGGACGCCGAGGTCGTGATCACCATGGTCCCGGCCGACCCGCAGGTCGAGCAGGTCATCCTCGGTGAGGGCGGTGTGCTGGAGAACGTGGAGCCGGGCGCCCTGGTGATCGACATGTCCTCGATCACCCCGCAGACCTCGATCAAGGTGGAGGCCGCGGCCAAGGGGAGGGGCGTCCGCACCCTGGACGCGCCGGTCTCCGGCGGCGAGGCCGGTGCCGTCGAGGCGGTCCTCTCGATCATGGTCGGGGGCGAGGCGGCGGACTTTGCCGAGGCCAAGCCGCTCTTCGACGCGCTGGGCACCACGGTCATCCACGTCGGCCCGGCCGGCGCCGGCCAGACCGTGAAGGCCGCCAACCAGCTGATCGTGGCCATCAACATCCAGGCCGTGGCCGAGGCCGTGGTCTTCCTGGAGAACGCGGGCGTGGACCTGTCGGCCGCGCTGGACGTGCTCGCGGGCGGCCTGGCCGGCTCGACCGTGCTGAACCGCAAGAAGGCCAACATGGTCGGCCGTGAGTTCGCCCCTGGGTTCCGGATCGACCTGCACCACAAGGACATGGGTATCGTGACCTCCGCCGCCCGCGCGGTCGAGGCCCCGCTGCCGCTCGGCGCGGTGGTGGCCCAGCTGGTCGCCTCGGCCCGGGCCAACGGTGACGGTTCGCTGGACCACTCGGCCCTGCTGCGCGGCGTGGAGCGGCTCGCGGGCCGCGAGGTCGACTAGCCCGCCCGCCCACCCGTCGCCCGCCACCGCCCTTCTGTGGGCGCGCTGCGCGCGGCACCTCTTGGATCCGTCGCCCGCCACCGCCCTTCTGTGGGCGCGCTGCGCGCGGCACCCCTTGGATCCGTCGCCCGCCACCGCCCTTCTGTGGGCGCGCTGCGCGCGGCGCCCCTTGAACTCCTCCTGGTGGCGTGTACCTGTCCGGTCGTGCCCGCGCCACCAGGAGGGCAGTTTCGGCCGGTAGGCAGGCTGAGGCCCAAGCACCTGCCTACCGGCCGTGCCAGACCGGCGGCGCAGCGCACTTCGGTCGTGCGCGGGCGCCGCCCGGCCCCCTCCCTCGCCGAGGGGAGCCCCCCGTACGTCGGAAGCGGGACGGGAGGAACGGCGGGGAGGGGGTCGCATCCCCACAGCCTGGGACCCACCATTGAGAGCACGTCACCCAGCTCGACCCGGAACAGCCCGAACCGGAACAGCTCGACTCGGAAGTGAGGCCAGCACCATGCCCGCCATCCCCACCCAGGGCCATGTGGTCGTAGCTCCCGACAAGTTCAAGGGCACCCTGGAGGGCGCCGAGGTGGCCGCTCGCCTCGCCGCCGGGATCCGCCGGGTCCGCCCCGAGCTGGAGGTCCGCGAACTGCCGGTCGCCGACGGCGGCGAGGGCACCCTGGCCGCCGCGCTGGCGGCCGGGTTCACCCGGATCCCGGTCAAGGTGGCGGGCCCGACCGGCCTGCCGGTGGACGCCGCGATCGCGTTGCGGGACGACACCGCCGTGGTCGAGCTGGCCCAGTCCTCCGGCCTGGCCCGGCTCCCCGGCGGCCGGACCGCGCCGCTCGCGGCGGCCTCCTACGGGGTCGGCCAGTTGATCGCCCGCGCGGTCTCGCTAGGCGCCGGGCGCGTCGTGCTGGGTCTGGGCGGCAGCGCGTGCACCGACGGCGGGGCCGGCATGGTGCAGGCGCTCGGGGTCGGGCTGTACGACGCCGCCGGCGTCGAACTGCCCCCGGGCGGTGCGGCCCTGCGCCGGCTGCACCGCCTGGACCCGGGCACGCTGGCGGACACCCTGGCGGGCGTGGAGGTGGTGGTCGCCTGTGACGTGGACAATCCGCTGCTGGGCCCGCGCGGCGCGACCGCCGTCTACGGCCCGCAGAAGGGCGCGGAGGGCGAGGACCTGGTGGTCCTGGAGGCCGGTCTGACCCGCTGGGCGGACGCGGTGCGGGACATCACCGGCCGGGACGTCCGCGACGCCCCCGGTGCCGGAGCGGCGGGCGGGGTCGGCTTCGCCGCCCTGGCCCTGCTCGGCGCCACCATGCGGCCCGGCATCGAGCTGCTGCTCGAGCTGCTGGGTTTCGACGAGGCCGTGCGTGGGGCACGCCTGGTCGTGACCGGTGAGGGGTGTCTGGACGCGCAGACGCTCCATGGCAAGGCCCCGGCCGGCGTTGCCGCGGCGGCCACCGGGGCGGGGGTTCCGGTGGCCGCCGTGGCAGGGCGGCTCGAACTGTCGGAGGGTGAGTGGCGGGGCGCGGGTTTCGTCGCCGCGTACGCCCTGACCGACCTGGCCGAGCAGCCCGGTGACAGCCTGACGAAGGCCGCCGAGCTGGCCGAGGTCGCGGGGGAGCGGTTGGCCGCGGAGCTGCTGGCGGCCCGTTGAGGACCGGGAGTTCACCTCCTGGCCCCACCCGATCCTGTCGTACTTTCCTACATTGACGTTTTGTTGAAGGCGGCCCTAGGCTCCGAGCCACCGCTACTCCACCTCAGTCCGGAGGTCTTGATGCCGCGCAGCGTGACTCCCCAGGCGACCGCGGTGATCCGTTCCCGCCGCGTGGTCCTCCCGGACGGCGAGCGCCCCGCGGACCTGCTGATCCGGGACGGCCGGATCGAGCGGATCGCCGCCCACGACTCGCTGCTCGTGGCGGACGCCACCCTCACCGACCTCGGCGACACCGCGCTGCTGCCCGGCCTGGTCGACACCCACGTGCACGTCAACGAGCCGGGCCGGACCGAGTGGGAGGGCTTCGCCACCGCCACCCGGGCCGCCGCGGCCGGCGGCGTCACCACGGTGATCGACATGCCGCTCAACTCGATCCCGCCCACCACCACGGTGGAGGGCCTGGCGGTCAAGCGGAAGACCGCCGAGGGTCAGGCCTGGGTCGACCTCGGCTTCTGGGGCGGCGCCGTGCCCGGCAACGCCGACGAGCTCGAACCGCTGCACCGGGCCGGGGTGTTCGGCTTCAAGAGCTTCCTCGCGCCGTCCGGCGTGGACGAGTTCCCGCACGTCGAACAGGCCGACCTGGAGAAGGCGCTGGCCGAGCAGGCCCGGATCGGCGCACTCGCGATCATCCACGCCGAGGACCCGGCCGTGCTGGCCGCGGCTCCGCAGCAACCCGGCGTGCACTACCGCGACTTCCTGGCCTCCCGGCCCGACGACGCCGAGGCGGCCGCGGTGGCCCGGCTGCTGGACACCGCGCGGCGGACCGGCGCCCGGGTGCACATCCTGCACGTCTCCTCGGCCGCGGTGCTGCCGCTGCTGGCCCAGGCCCGGGCCGACGGCGTGCGGGTGACCGCCGAGACCTGTCCGCACTACCTGACCCTGGCCGCCGAGGAGGTGCCGGACGGCGACACCGCCTTCAAGTGCTGCCCGCCGATCCGCGACGAGTCCAACCGTGACCTGCTCTGGGCCGCGCTGGCGGCCGGCGAGTTCATCGCGATCGTCTCCGACCACTCGCCGTCCACCCCGGACCTCAAGCTGCTGAAACGTTTCGGCGGCAGCGGTGACTTCGCCGCCGCCTGGGGCGGGATCGCCTCGCTGCAGCTGGGTCTGCCGGCGATCTGGACCGAGGCCCGCCGGCGCGGCCACCAACTCACCGACGTGGTGCGCTGGATGTCCGCCGGGCCGGCCGCACTGGTCGGCCTGGAGGGCAGCAAGGGCGCGATCGCGGTCGGCCGCGACGCCGATCTGGTGGCCTTCGACCCGGACGCCGGATTCGCCGTCGTAGCCGACGAGTTGCACCACCGCAACCCGGTCACCCCGTACGCGGGCAAGACCCTGACCGGCGTCGTCCGGACCACCTGGCTGCGCGGCCGGGTGGTGGACGTGCACGCCGAGCCCTTCGGCCGGCAGATCCTTCGTACCCGCTGAGGAGCGAGATGAGTACCCGTCAGACCCCGGCCGCTCCCTTCACCGAGCTGGTCAACCTGGCCTCCCGGCTGCTCGGCGCCGGCGTGGTGGCCACCAACGAGGACACCTTCGCCGACGCGGAGAACCTGCTGGTCGCCGAGGACGCCGAGTTCCGTCCGCACACCTTCGGCCACAAGGGCCAGATCATGGACGGCTGGGAGAGCCGGCGCCGGCGCGGCGCCTCGGCCGAGCAGCCGCACCCGACCGACCAGGACCACGACTGGGCGGTCGTCCGGCTCGGAGTGGCCGGCCGGATCCGTGGCGTGATCGTGGACACCGCGCACTTCACCGGCAACTACCCGGAGAGCGCCTCCGTGCAGGCCGCCTCGATACCCGGCATCCCCTCGGTCGAGGAGCTGGCCGCGGCCGAGTGGACCGACATCGTGTCGCGCAGCCCGCTGCAGGGCGACACCGCCCACGCGTTCGAGGTCACCGACCCCACCCGCTACACCCACGTGCGGCTGAAAATCTGGCCCGACGGCGGCGTCGCCCGGCTGCGGGTGCACGGCGAGGTGCTGCCCGACCCCCGCGACCTGGACGGGCTGACCTTCGACCTGGCCGCCCAGGAGTACGGCGGGGTCGCCGAGGCCGCCTCGGACCGTTACTTCTCCTCCCCGCACAACCTGAACGCTCCCGGCCGTGCCTCCGTCATGGGCGAGGGCTGGGAGACCCGGCGTCGGCGCGACAAGGCCAACGACTGGGTGCAGATCGCCCTGGCCGGGGGCGGCGAGGTGCTGGCCGTCGAGGTGGACACCACCCACTTCGTCGCCAACGCCCCCGGCTGGGCCGACCTGGTGGGCTACGACGCCTCGGCGGGTGGTGGGTCCGGTCGCTGCCGTCCGGAGGACGATGCCGCTGGTTGGTTCGAGATCCTGCCGCGTACCCGCCTGCAGCCCGACACCCGCCACCGGCTGCGCCTCGACGTGGGCCGCCCGGTGACCCACGTACGGATCAACGTGTACCCGGACGGTGGCCTGGCCCGGCTGCGGCTCACCGGCCGGCTCACCGAGGCCGGCCGCGCCGCCCTCGCGCTGCGCTGGTTCAACGCGCTGCCCGCCACCGAGGCCGCGCAGGCGCTCGCCGACGCCGGCCTGACCGGCGCCGAGGCCATCACGCTGGCCGCCGCCCGCCCGCTGGCCACCCCGGCCGAGGTCACCGCCGCCCTCGCGGCGCTGCGGCCGGCCGACGGGCCGGACGGCACCGAGACCTCCCGCCGGGGCGCCGCGATCTGGCGCCTGCTGGGCGTCTGATCCCCCTTCACCACGCACCGCTCCCCTTCCGAAGGACCGCCATGCCCAAGATCCTGACCACCGAGTCCGGCGCGCCCGTCGCCGACAACCAGAACTCGGCCTCGGCCGGCGAGTACGGCCCGCTGCTCGTCCAGGACCAGCAGCTGCTGGAGAAGCTCGCCCGCTTCAACCGCGAGCGCATCCCGGAGCGCGTGGTGCACGCCCGTGGCTCCGGCGCCTACGGCTACTTCGAGGTGACCGACGAGGTGTCGCGGTACACCCGGGCGGACTTCCTCGCCGACGTGGGCAAGCGCACCGAGGTCTTCCTGCGGTTCTCCACCGTGGCGGGCAACCTCGGCGCCAACGACGCGGTCCGCGACCCGCGCGGCTTCGCGCTGAAGTTCTACACCGCCGAGGGCAACTACGACCTGGTCGGCAACAACACCCCGGTGTTCTTCATCAAGGACCCGCTGAAGTTCCCCGACTTCATCCACTCGCAGAAGCGCGACCCGTTCACCGGCATCACCGAGGCCGACAACGTGTGGGACTTCTGGGCGCACGCCCCCGAGGCCACCCACCAGATCACCTGGCTCTTCGGCGACCGCGGCATCCCGGCCTCGTACCGGCACATGAACGGCTACGGCTCGCACACCTACCAGTGGGTCAACGAGTCGGGCGAGGCGTTCTGGGTCAAGTACCACTTCAAGACCAACCAGGGCGTCCGCTCGCTCGACGCGGCGCAGGCCGCCGAGGTGGTGGGCGGCGACGCCGACAGCCACCAGCGCGACCTGCACCAGGCGATCGAGCGCGGGGTGTTCCCGTCCTGGACCCTGTACGTGCAGATCATGCCGGTGGCCGAGGCGGCCGACTACCGCTTCAACCCGTTCGACCTCACCAAGGTCTGGCCGCACGCCGACCACCCGCTGATCAGGGTCGGCCGGCTGGTGCTCAACCGGAACCCGGAGAACGTCTTCGCCGAGGTCGAGCAGGCCGCCTTCTCGCCGAACAACTTCGTGCCGGGCATCGGCCCGTCCCCGGACAAGATGCTCCAGGGCCGGCTCTTCGCCTACGCGGACGCCCAGCGCTACCGGCTCGGCGTGAACCACACGCTGCTCGCGGTCAACGCTCCGAAGGCGACCGAGGCGAACAACTACGGCCGCGACGGCTTCTCGGCCGTCAACAAGTCCGGCCGCGGCAAGAACTACGAGCCCAACTCGTACGACGGCCCGCGTCAGACCGACAACGCGCTGGCCGCGCCGGTCGCGCTGAACGGCCACACCGGCGGCTACACCACCCCGGCCCACACCAAGGACGACGACTTCTTCCAGGCGGGTGAGCTGTACCGGCTGATGTCCGAGGACGAGAAGAGCCGGCTGATCGGCAACCTGGCCGGGTTCCTGGCCCAGGTCAGCCGGGACGACGTCGTGGCGAGGAACCTCGCCCACTTCCACGCCGCCGACGAGGAGTACGGCGCGCGACTGGAGGCCGCCGTCAACAAGCTCCGGGCGGGCGACGAGGGCTGATGCCCGTTCAGATCGGCTGACTCGCCGGGCAGGCCACCCTCAGGGCACCCGCTCCGCTCCGGGCGCCCGGCCGCCGACCCCTCTCCCAGGACAGTGGGGGAGGGGCCGACGTGCTGCCGATCCCCGCTTCGCGCCGCTTTCCGGCCGCCTCGCATATGCCAATCGGCCAATAGCTGTCACCTGCGGGAATCTGGGATGACCGGGGCTTGCGCGGGCCTGACCCCGGATAGGCTGATGGGTGGTACAGGGGAGCGGAAGGGGAGGCCATGCCGGCACAGAGCCACGGTCGTCCGGCCATGCTTGACCACGACGCGGCGGGTCCGCAGGGCTCCCTGCGGCGGGCACTGCGGGTGCTCGAGGCGGTGGATCGGCACCCGTACGGGGCCACCCTGGCCGACCTGGCGCGGGAGACCGCGCTGCCCGGGCCGGTGGTCCGCGAGCTGGTCGGCGTGCTCGCCGCCGAGGGCTACCTGCAGTCGCTGGACGGTGGTTGGCTGCTGGGCGGGGTCTTCGCGATGCTCGGGCAGCAGAACCGCGAGCAGCTGATCCGGATCCGGCTGCACCACAAACTCACCGAGCTGCGTGACGAGTTGGGCGCCGCCGTGTACTTCGGGCGCTACCACGACGGCGAGTTGAGCGTGGAGGCGGTCGCCGCGGCGGAGCACGCGCCGGCGGTGCACGAGTGGGTGGACTTCCGGGCCACCGCGCACGCCAGCGCGCTGGGCAAGTGCCTGCTCAGCCAACTCGACCACGAGGGCCGGCTGGACCACCTCTCCCGGCACCCGATCGCCCGGCTCACCTCGCGCACCATCACCGACGCCGAGCAGCTGATGCACCGGCTGGAGCGCCAGCCGGCCACCGTCCCCACCCTCGACCTGCAGGAGTACGCCCTCGGCACGGTCTGCGCCGCCGTCCCCGTGACGGCCGGGAGCACGGTGGGCTGCCTGGCGATGTCGCTCCCGCTGGACAACGCGCACCGGCTGCGGGCCGCGTCGGAGCTGCTGGCCGAGCGGGCGGCGCCACTGATGCTGGCGATGGCGGTGTAGTGCTCGATCCGTCCACCCACCGAGGGGCCCGTGCCTGCGCGCGGGCCCCTCGGCGTTCGGCGCCCCTCGCGGACGTTATTAGACTCACCGTCGATAAGAATGGCCGAACCCCTTGTGAGCTGCGGTACCCGCCAGTAGTTTGAAGTGCTGCCGCCACCCCCGCAGGTCAGGAGGCCCTCCCATGCCCCGAACCAGAGGCCCCGTCCGCCCCACGGCCCCCGAGGTGCACCACGACCTCGTGCTGGAACCCCGCGACGTGGCGTTCGACTGGACCGAGCTGCCGTTGCACTGGATCCCGGACGAACCGTTCGCCACCCACACCATCAACGTGCTGCACCTGCTGCTCCCCGAGGGTGAGCGCTGGTTCATCCGGGTCTTCAAGGAGGCCCTGCCGCTGATCACCGACGACGGGCTGCGCGAGGAGGTGCTCGGTTTCATCGGCCAGGAGTCGATCCACGCCGAGGCGCACCAGGAGGTGCTGGACCACCTGCTGGCACAGGGCCTCGACCCGCGGCCCTACGTCCGGCAGATCGCCTGGCTGTTCCAACGGATCCTCGGCGAGAAGCCGCACCTCAACGCGCGGCAGCGGCGTGAGACCGTCATCGAGCGAGTCGCCTTCGTCGCCGCGATCGAGCACTTCACCGCCTTCCTCGGCAACTGGGCGCTCAACTCGCCGGGCCTGGACCGGGCGCACGCCGACCCGACCATGGTCGACCTGCTGCGCTGGCACGGCGCCGAGGAGGTGGAACACCGCAGCGTGGCCTTCGACCTGATGGTTCACCTGGACCCGGGCTACCCGCGCCGGATCCGCGGCATGCTGGTCTCCGGGCCGCTGCTGGTGCACCTGTGGATCCGCGGGGTGCGCTACCTGCTGGCGCACGATCCGAGCCTGCGCGGCCGGGTCCGGCCCAGTTGGCGACAGGCGCAGGACGCGGCGCGGCGCGGCCTGCTGCCCGACCCGGTGCAGTCGATCCGCTCCGGGCTGCGCTACCTGAAGCCGGGCTACCACCCCACCCAGGAGGGCTCCAGTGCCCAGGCCCTGAGCTACCTCGCCACCTCGCCGGCCGCCCGCGCCGCCGCCCGCTGAGTTCCGGAGCACCGCCGCATGGACCACACCCCGACCGAGCAGCACGGCCCGACCGGGCCGACGGCCCCCGCCCGCAGCGCCGCCTTCGGGCGCACCAGCACGCACGACCTCAGCGCCCCGCCGCCCGACCTCTACGGGCGTCCGCGCGCCGACCGCTTCCTGCGCGGCCTGACCGCCTTCGACCGGCACTACGGCCCCGCGCTGGGTTCTCCGGGTCTGCGCCGCAACCCGCGCCGCCCGGCCGCCCGGCCCACCGCGCCGCTCTGCCTGGTGGTCGTCTCGCACCGGCAAGTCGCCGATGAAGTCGTCGAGTTGCTGCTCGCCGATCCCGCCGGAGGCCCGCTGCCCGGCTGGCAGCCCGGTGCCCACCTGCGGCTCACCCTGCCCTCCGGCCGCGAACGCCACTACTCGCTCTGCGGCGACCCGGCCGACCGCGCCACCTACCGGATCGCGGTGCGGCGGATCGCCGACGGAGGCGGTGGATCGGTGGAGATCCACGAGGAGTTGCACGTCGGTGCCCGCCTGACGGTCCGCCGGCCGCGCAACGGCTTCGCCTTCTGCGGCGAGCCGGTGCCGCTCCTGGTGGCCGGCGGGATCGGCGTCACCCCGCTGCTGCCGATCGCCCGGGAGGCCGAACGGCGCGGACTGGACTGGCACCTGGTGTACGCCGGGCGGAGCTCCGGGTCGATGCCCTACCTCGACGAGCTGCGTGCCCTGGCCCCCGACCGGCTCACCCTGCTCACCGGCCGGATCCCCACCGGTGCCGAGCTGCTGGCCCCGGCCCGCCCCGGCGCCGCGGTCTACTGCTGCGGCCCGGCCCCGATGCTGGCAGCCGTGCAGCGGGCGCTGGACGGATCGCCGGCCACCGCCCTGCACTTCGAGCGGTTCGGCGCCGCGCCGATCACCGACGGTCGCCCGTTCAGCGTGCAACTGGGCACCGGGGGACCGGTGTTGCCGGTCCCGGCGGACCGCTCCGCGCTGGACGTGCTGCGCGAGGCCCGCCCCGACCTGCCGTACTCCTGCCGCCAGGGCTTCTGCGGCACCTGCCAGGTCAGCGTGGCCGCCGGCAGCCCCGAGCACCGCGACCGCCGGCTGACCGCCGAGGAGCGGGCCGCCGGCGCCCTGCTGCCCTGCGTCTCACGGGCCGCCGAGGGCGACACCCTGGTCCTGGAGGTCTGAACCTTGAGCCGGTCACCGTCGTTCCGCTACACCACGCAGGACCTGGACCGTTTCCGTGAGGTCCAGCAACTGGCCTACCACTGCGCCGAACAGGTCGCCGCCTGGATCGAGCCCGGCGTCACCGAGCGGCAGGCCACCGCACGGCTGCGCCACCTCCTGGTGGCCGCCGGGGTGCGGGACTTCTTCCACGTGCCGTTCGCCTGGTTCGGCGACCGCACCGCGTTCCGACACTTCCACACCCCGCTGCAGTTCTTCGCCGGCGGCCGGGTGCTGCGCGAGGGCATGCCGTACGTGCTGGACTGCGCGCCGGTGGTGGACGGCTACACCGCCGACATCGGCTACGGCGGCAAGGTCGGCGACAACCCGGTCTGGGACCGGCTCGCCCGCGACCTGCGGGTCTACCGGGAGCTGATCCTGCGCGAGGTGCGGGCCCGCAAGCCGCTGGACGAGGTCTACGCGGCGGTCGACGCGCAGATCGTCGCGCACGGCTACGACAACCGCCACCAGGTCTACCCGGGCCGGGTGATCGGCCACCAGGTGACCCGCAACACCAGCCGGGCGCCGGTCGGGGTCAACCTGTTCGGCTTCGGGCTGCGCACCCTGCAGACCCTCGGCCGTGAGCTCATCAGCGAGCGCCTGCAAGGGCGTTCGCCGCTCTGGGCGGACGGTCGGGCGTCCCGGCACGCGCCCACCCCGGGCCTGTGGGCGGTCGAACCGCACATCGGATTCCGCGAGGTGGGCATCAAGTTCGAGGAGCTCCTCGTGGTGACCGAGGACGACGCCTACTGGCTGGACGACGACCTGCCGCACGTGCGGCGCTGGAACAGGCTTGAGGAGGCCGCCCGATGAGCCCCATGACGCCGATCAGCCCGACGCCGCCGCCCGCGACCCGGCGGAGCACCGTGCACTCGGCGGGCGTCGCGCTCGCCGTCTTCGCACAGGGCGATCCCGAGGCGCCCACCGTGCTGCTGGTGCACGGGTACCCCGACACCCATCGGGTCTGGGACGACGTCGCGGCCGACCTGGCCGCCGACCACCACGTGGTCCGCTACGACGTGCGCGGGGCCGGTGAGTCCGGGGTGCCGGACGGCCGCGACGGCTATCGGCTGGAGCTGCTGGCCGCGGACCTGTTCGCGGTCGCCGACGCGGTCAGCCCGGACCGTCCGGTGCACGTGGTCGCGCACGACTGGGGTTCCCTGCAGTCCTGGGAGGCGGTCACCGAGCCCGACGCGGAGCGCCGGATCGCCTCGTACACCACGATCTCCGGGCCCTGCCTGGACCACATGGGCTACTGGATCCGGCACCGGCTGCGCCGGCCCACCCCGCGGCACCTGCGCCAACTGCTCGCCCAGGGAGCGCACTCCTGGTACATCACCGCCTTCCACCTGCCGGTGCTGGCTCCGGCCACCTGGCGGCTCTGGCTGGCCCGGGCCTGGCCGCGGGTGCTGCGCGATCTGGAGGCGGTCACCCCGCGGCCCGGACACCCGCAGCGGACGTTGCGTCAGGACGCCGTCCGGGGGATCGAGTTGTACCGCGCCAACATGCGTCCCCGGCTGCGCGCCCCGCGCGAGCGGCCGACGAAGGTGCCGGTGCAGCTGATCACCCTGCGCCGGGACCACTACGTCGCGCCGTTCCTCTCCGAGGGGTTGGAGCGCTGGGCGCCGCACCTCACCCGGCGCGAGCTGAACGCCACCCACTGGTCCGCCCTGTTGGAGCGTGGCGATCAAGTCGCCGGACTGGTCCGGGAGTTCACCGGACGCCTGGCCTCGGGTGCACCGTCCGACGCGAGCCGCCGGTTGGTGGTGATCACCGGCGGCGGCAGCGGGATCGGGCGGGCCACCGCGCTGGCCTTCGGCGAGCAGGGCGCCCGGGTGGTGGTCGGCGACCTCGACCTCGCGGCGGCCGAGCGGACCGTCGAACTCGTCGCCCTGGTGGGCGGATCGGGGCACGCGTACCGGGTCGACGTGAGCGACGGCGTGGCCGTGGACGACTGGGCGCGGACCGTGGCCGCCACGCACGGCGTGCCGGACGTGCTGGTCAACAACGCCGGCATCGGGCACTCGGGAACCTTCCTGCAGACCACCGAGAAGGAGTGGCAACGGGTCCTGGACGTCAACCTGTGGGGCGTGATCCACGGCTGCCGGGCGTTCGGCACGCTGATGGCCGAGCGCGGACAGGGCGGGCACATCGTCAACCTGGCCTCGGCCGCCGGCTACCTGCCGTCCAAGATGCTGGCCGCCTACGCCACCAGCAAGGCGGCTGTGCTGATGCTCTCCGACTGCCTGCGCGCCGAACTCGCCCCACAGGGCATCGGGGTGAGTGCCATCTGCCCCGGCATCGTCAACACCAACATCACCCGCACCGCGACCTTCTCCGGTCTCTCGGCCGACCAGCAGGCCGTCAAGCAGGCCCGCGCCGCCCGGCTGTACGCCCGACGGGGCTTCCCGCCGGAGAAGGTCGCCGCCGAGATCGTCCGGGCGGTCCGCACCGGCAAGCCGGTGGTCCCGGTGACGCTGGAGGCCAGGGCGGCCCGGCTGCTCGGCCGACTCTCACCGGGGCTGCTGCGCCTGGCGGCCCGGCTGGACCTCGGCTGACCGCTACCCACCGGCGGTCGGGTGCATCCGCAACAGGTGCACCCGGCCCGCCACTTCGAACGTCAGCGTGAGTCCGCCGTCCCGTTCCAGGAACTCGGTGGCCCGCTCCACGGCGTCCGGGCGGGTGAGGAAGTACTCGTACGCCCGGTGGGTGCTCTCGTCCAGCGCCAGCACCCGCATCGCCGCCCAGAGCGCGGCGAGCGCGTCGCCCACCCGCGCGAAGCTCGCGGGCCCGGTGATCCCGGTCAGCTCCACCGTCACCGCACCGATCACCCGCCCACCTCCGGGGCGCACTCGCACCACACCACCTTGCCGACCCCGCTCGTCCGAGCCCCGGCACCCCACCCGACCACCAGCGCCTCCACCAGCACCAACCCCCGTCCACCCTCGGCCTCCCAGGCGCCGCCGCCCCGCTGCGGCCAACGCTCCTCACGGGCGTCGTGCACCTCAATACGCAGCCGTTCGCCCTCGAGTTCAAACCGCGCGCGGAGCAGCCGCCCCCGTGCTCGCCCGTGCAGCACGGCATTGGTCACCAACTCGCTGACCAGCAACTCGCCTGGACGCAAAAAGCGTTCACCCCCGGGTGCGCTCCCCAGCCACCCCCGCAACGCGCGCCGCGCCAACCCCGGCGCCCGCCGACTGTAGGGCAGCCAGCAGTCGTGGGCGCCGGTGGGGGACGGGGATCTCCCGATCATTTCGGACATGGTGCAGCCACCTTCCCGGGTGGACGTCTGTTGAGATGCGCGCTCGAGCAGCCCGCTTTCCACGCCACGCTCCGCGACAAGGCCGAATCCGGTTGCCGGGTCCGGTTCCTGCTCGGCGACCCGGAGGGCGAGGTCACCCGGCGGCGGGAGGAGGTCGAGGAGGTGGCCCTCACGGTCTCCACCCGGATCCGGATCACCCTGGAGAACCTCGCCGGGCTGCGGGACGTTCCCGGGCTGGAAGTCCGCCACAGCTCGGCCGCGGACGCGCCCAACCACGTCGGCCTGTGCGTCTTCCGTTTCGACGCCGACGCGCTGGTGACCCCCCACCTCGCGCGGGTGGTCGGCCACGACTCGCCCCTGTTCCACCTCCGGCGGCGCCAGGACGGCGGCATGTTCGACCGGTTCGCCGCCCATGCCGAGGAACTCTGGTCGCGGGGAGTCGAGTCGAGCCGCCCGGTGGCCGGCGGTTGAGGGGGCGCACCGCACCGGCCCTCCCTCTCCACCCGCCGGCGCGTAACGACTCGGCAAACAGCTGACCGTTTGTCATGTTGCCCTGCCACGCTGCCGCTGTCCGAGCAGGCGAGCGCGCGAGCAGCAGGAGCAGTGCGATGGGGACACCGGATCCGCGGCGGCGGACCAGCTGGGGGACTCCCGCGCGGTCGGTGCCGCGGCCGCCGACGTCCCATCGGAAGAAGGGCGGCGGGCGGCGGGGGCGACGGCTCGGGTGCGCCGTCGTCGTGCTGCTCGTCGCCCTGGCCGGTGCCGCCGTGGCCGTCGAGGCCAGGGACGGCGCCCGTCGCCCGGCGGCCTCCGCCCGGCGGCCGTCGACGGCCGCCACCGCACCCCACACGCTCACCTACGTCGTCACCGGCGCCGGGAGCGCGGCCGTCCAGTACGGGCCGGCCGGTTCCGACCTGCAGGGCCACGCACCGATGAGCGTGACCCAGCCGCTCGGCAACCCCAGCTACTACGCGATCTCCGCCCAGCTCCAGGGCGGCGGCGCGGTCAGTTGCCAGTTGGAGGTGGATGGCCAGGTGATCTCGCAGGCCACCGCCTCGGGCGGCTACGACATCGCGTCCTGCGAGATCAGCAAGGACCCGCGCACTGGCAACTGGACCGCCACCGACCAGGGTTGACCGCCCTAGCGGTCGGCCGTGCCGGCGCGCCCGACGGCGGCGAGCGCGACGGCGTAGGCCAGGTCGAGTAGCAGGATGCTGACGAACAGGTAGGGGAGCAGCGGCCCGTGGTGCAGCGGCTCGTCCGCCCGGCCGAGCCAGGTGTCGGCCGAGGCCAGCGCCGTGCCGACCAGCTTGCAGACGGCGATCCCGAGCGACTGCCCGCGGGTGGAGCGCCGGGTGAGCAGCATGCCGAGGAAGAGGCCGGACATCATCAGGTTCTGGCCGAACGCGGCGAACGTCCCCGCCCCGGCGTCGAACTGGCGGCAGACCGCGTCAACGCCCAGGTAGCTCAGCCCGATCGTGCCGGCCACCAGGGCGGGGAAGGCCCGGCACGACAGCCACCGGAACTCGCGCGGGCCGAACCGCAGTACGGTCCACAGGATGCCGCAGTCCAGGGCGAGCCAGACCAGGTCGATCACGTGCTGCACACCGTCGTGCGGCCGGACGAAGCTGAAGATGAACTCCCAGGAGAGGTTGGCCCCCAGTGCGACCAGCGGCATCCCGTAACTGCGGTCGCGCAGCCCGACCCGGATGACCAGCACGTAGGTGACGGTCCAGAAGACCCCCGAGCCCACGGCGAGCGCGGTCCCCATCGCGTTCCCTCCCCCAGATGGCATGCTCGGGACAGCGTACGCTGCTGCGGTGTCCCTCGCCTTCGTCCGCCGCCTCGACGGCCTGACCTACCACTTCCGGCCGGACGGTACCCGCAACGGCAGCCCGTGCCACCGACGCGTCGACCTCGACCTGTGGCTGGTCCGGCTCCCCGACCGCGGCTGGTGCACCTGCGACGCGGACGGCGTCGCCAACGGCTGGCCCCTCCCGTCCGGCGCGGCCCACGCGGCGCTGCCCCCGCTGACCGCGTGGCGGAGCTGGAAGGCGGGCCGGTCGTACCTCTACGACCTGCGCGCCTGCGGGCCGTCGGGCTGCTGATCCCCGCTGACCCGCTGACCCGCTGACCCGCGGGCCGCCGGTCAGCCGGTCGGCCGATCGGCCGTTCAGCTGGTGCGCAGCCAGACCTCGAAGTGGCCCTGGCCGGCCGAGGTGCGGTAGGGCAGGGCGCTGTCCAGCCGGTACCGTCCGCCCGACCGCAGCTGGTCGCGGATGGCGGTCTCCACGGCGCCGGGGTTGTCCGACCAGTCGAGCACCACGCCGTCGAAGTAGCCGTCCTGGAGCGCGGCCACGTAGCCGGGGATCCCGGTCAGCTGTTGACCGGGACGGCCGGTGTAGTCGATGTAGAAGATCGAGGTCCAGCGCGTGTAGTCGGTCAGACGGCGTGCCGTCAGGTAGTAGACCGGTCCCT
This sequence comes from Kitasatospora sp. NPDC052896, assembly GCF_044547075.1. Lineage (NCBI taxonomy): Bacteria > Bacillati > Actinomycetota > Actinomycetes > Kitasatosporales > Streptomycetaceae > Kitasatospora > Kitasatospora sp. NPDC052896. The sequence goes on along the minus strand of NZ_JBITZU010000008.1, from coordinate 106,052 downwards.
CGTGCGGCTCGCCGAGCCAGCGCTGCCCGGGCTGGACCTTGGTGGACAGCTCCTGGATCAGGTAGGTGGTGTTCGGCCAGATCCCGTAGTTGTACGCGGACTGCGACATGCCCAGGGTCAGCGCGATCGTCCCGATCGCTATCGCCGCCTGCGGGAACTTGAAGTGGGCGCCCATCAGCCGGGTCATCCCGACCCCGGCCATCGGGGCCGCGAACAGCAGCCCGAACCCGACGTGCTTCTGCAGCGAGGTGGTGGTCTGGAGGTGGATCTGGTACGCGGGCGCGAGCAGTGCCGTCCCGGTGAGCAGGGTGCCCAGGGCCAGTCGCCAGCGGGCCCCGGGGACGGCCTGCCGCCAGCCCGGCATCTCGCTGAGCCGGGCCCGCCGGGCGTACAGCACGGTGCCGAGGGCGGCGACCGCGAAGAGCAGGCCGCCCCACTGGGTGCTGTCCTGGATGATCGTCCAGGCCGAGTCGGTGCCGAGGGCCCGGGCGGTGGTGGTGCTCTGGATCGCCTGGAGGTAGTCGGTGGCGTACAGCGCACCACCGAGCAGCCCGACCACGCCGACGGTGAAGACGGCCGCGCGCAGCAGCGCCCGCGGCACGCCGTACCGCTGGTAGGCGACCAGCATCAGGAGCATGGCCAGGGTGGGCAGGTAGAGCGCGGAGGCGTACTTCACGCCGACCGCGAGCGCGGCCACCGGAGCGGGGAGCAGCGACAGCGCCCAGTGGCCGTGCCCGAACCGGACCACGATCCAGGCCGACAGCGCGAGCAGGAAGACGGCGCACGCGTCGTAGGTCGCGAAGTTGCCGAGGAACAGGGTGGACTGCGCGAAGGCGAAGAGCACCGCGCCGCAGAGCCCGGCACGTTCGCTGAAGAGCCGGCGGGAGAAGGAGTACAGCAGCGCGGTGCTGCCCAGCATGAAGAACAGGCTCATCACCCGCACACCGGCCAGGCCGAAGAGCGAGTCCACCGCCGCCGCCAGCACCGGGTAGAGGGTGGGCGCGCCGGAGAAGTACGAGCCGAAACCGCCGTAGTCCGGGACTCCGTGGAAGAGGTGCGCGATCATCGCGTGACCGGCGTAGATGTACAGCGCCTCGTCCTCGAAGGCGGTGTTGGTCAGGCGGAGCGAGAGCGCCGCCTGCACCACCAGGAGCACGGCGAGCAGCCCGCGGCTGATCCAGGTCCGCCGGGAGCTGGCGCCGGCCGCCCAGGCGGCGTCCGGGACGTGCGGCAGTGTCCAGCCGGGGCGCACCGGCTCGGCGAAGGCGTAGCCGGGGTCCGCCGCCGGGTCCGGGGAGGGCAACACCCGCAGCTGCATGGTGCGTTCGGCCTGGCGTTCCGGCTGCCGCCCGGTCGGCGGGTCGGTCGGCGGGTCGGTGGGTCGAGCGGCGGGTGGCGCGGCCGGGTGGCGCCGCGCCGACTTCGGCAGCACGGACAGCTTCAGCGTGGCATCGACGTCGAAGCCGGACTGCCGCGCCGGCCCGGGGACGGTCGACCGGGGTGTGGGCGGCTGCGACTCGGCCGCCTCCGGGCCGGCCGGTCGCGGGTCGGCCCGTGCGGCCGTGCTGCCGTGAGCCGGTCCGGTGCCCGGCCGGCCGGGCGCGAACCAGGAGCCCGCGTTCTCGGGCGTCTGCGCGGGGCCGCCGGGCCCCTTGGTGTTCTGCTCAGGCATCGGGGTGCTCCACGTCGAAGCCGAAGCGCGGATCAGCCGCTGCGTTCCGGAAGGCAGCCAGGGACTGCGGACTGCTGTCGATCCGCCAGTCGGTCTCCTTGTTGAGGTCGAACCAGACGAAGCCCAGCACGTCGTCGCGCGCCGCGACGCCGGCGAACAGGTCGGCGATGTCGGCGGGCTTGCGCGGGGTCGGCTCGGAGGCCGTCTCGGAGAGCAGCACCGGCTTGGCGGTGAAGGCGCGCACCTCGTCCAGGGTCGGCCCGAACAGGGTGTCGAAGGTGTGCGGCCCGGTCGCGGCGTAGTAGCCGATCACGCCGAGCCAGTCCACGTAGCCGTCCCCCGGGTAGTACGGCTTCAGCTGCACGGTGGGCGCCGGGTTGATCACGTTCGGGCTCCACACCCAGATGACGTTGGAGACGCCCACGTCCTGGAAGCGGTCGTGGAGGTGCTGCCAGGCCTTGACGAAGTCGGCGGGGGTGTTCTGCTTGGTGCCCCACGGGTACCAGTCGCCGTTCATCTCGTGCCCGAAGCTGATCGCCACCGGCACGTTGAGGGCGCGGATCGCCTCCGCGGTGCGCTGGATGTAGTCGTCCTCACCGCCGCCCGCGATCTGCTGGAGGGTCTTCTTGAACGGCTCCCACGCGACGTACGGCAGCATGCCGTGCTTCCAGACCGCCAGGGTCTGGTCGGGCTGGAAATCGTCGCCCCAACCCAGGTAGTAGACCAGCAGGTTGGGCGCCTTGCCGGCGATCTGGGTCCAGGCGTCGACCGGCGCCAGGGTCTGCGGAACCCCGTCGAAGGTGGCCCCGAGGTACTTGTGCTTCGGCTTCAGCAGCTTGGTGACGTCGTACGGCACGTACGGCACGGCCGAGGTGGAGCCCGGGCCCGACCCGGGCCCGGCGCCCTGGCCGCCCGCTCCGATCGGTGCGGTGGGACTGGCGCAGCCGGCCAGCCCCAGACCGCCCAGGGCGGCGGCGAGCAGCGCGGCCCGTCGGCTGATCGATGCGCTCATCCGGTCACCGCCGCGGTCTGGGTGGGGAGTCCGGCCGGGAGTTCGGCCGGTGGCTCGGGGTCGGTGCGGGGGGTGACCAGCACCCGGCAGATCGCGACGGCGTAGAAGACGCCGGAGGCCAGCATCAGGGTGAAGTCCTGCGGGACCATGGTGTCCATCCGCCACAGCGCCGCACCGATCCACAGCACGGCGGTGGGCAGGCTCCAGGCCCACATGCCGATCCAGAAGCGGCGGGTCTTGTTGTTCTTGGCGTTGCCCGAGCCGCTGGGCTGCCAGCCCATCGGGCGGCGGCGCAGCACGTCCCAGATCGCGAAGACGTGGGCCCAGCCGTACATCACCCGGGTCGCCCAGGCCTCCAGCCGGTAGGGGTTGCGGTGCCACAGCGGGTAGACCACGGTCAGGTAGAGCACGCTGGGCAGGACGTACCACATGTTGGTGGCGCGCAGCTGGTCCGGGAAGAACAGCAGCAGCACCAGCGCGATGGCCGGCCCGGTGAAGGTGAGCAGCGCGGTCTCGATGTAGTAGACGAAGCCCGACATGTAGCAGAGCCGGCTGGCGAAACGCATCTTGACCCGCCAGAAGTCCTGGAGGCTGCCGAGCATGCTCATCGAGGCCATGCACCAGCGGTACTGCTGGTTGTAGTACGCGCCGATGCTGTCCGGGCAGACGCCGGTGGACAGCGCCAGCGGTACGTAGCGCAGGTCCCAGCCGCGAGCCCGCAGGTCGAAGCCGGTGTGCATGTCCTCGGAGTGCTCGATCAGGCTGGTGCCGCCGATCTCGGCCAGTGCGCTGCGCCGGTAGACCGCGCAGGAACCCACGCAGATCGAGCCGTCACTGCGTTGCCGGGAGACCTGCACCGAGCGGTAGAAGAGCTCCTGGACGGCGCCCGCGCCGCGCTCGATCCAGTTCTGCTGGTCGAGCACCCGGAAGTACTGCGGCGACTGGACGATCGCGGTGCGCGGGTCGTCGTCCATGTACGGCAGCAGTTCGTCGAGCAGGTCCGCGCGCGGCGCGAAGTCGGCGTCCAGGATGAGGATGTGGTCGCTGTCGGAGTTCTCGAAGCCGTGCCGCAGGTTGCCGGCCTTCTTGAACCAGCCCCGGTTCGGGCGGACGAGATAGCGGAAGCCGAAGTCGGCGGCCATGGCGGCCAGTTCGGGGGTGTCGGAGTCGTCCAGCACGATCGGGGTGACCGGGCCCCGGTAGGAGTCGGCGAGCAGCCGCACGTGCGTCCAGGTGTTGTGCAGCACCTCGATGGGCTCGCCGCAGACGGGCAGGAAGACGTCCACCGAGGGGTGGACCGGCGGTGCCCAGTCGCGGACCAGCTTGCGGTGCTGCTTGAGGTCGAAGCTCGGTGTGAAGGCCTCCAGCCGGACGCCGATCAGGAAGCCCACCATCGAGAGCAGCAGCACCGGCGAGAACAGCCAGATCCACAGGCTGTGCCGGGCGGTGTCCAGCTGGCTGTAGAGGACGAAGACGAAACCGACCAGGGAGGAGAGGGTCAGCACCCAGTTGTACCGCTTGACGTAGGAGTACTTCTCCCGGTCATCGGGCGGCACGGGCAGCAGGCCGGTCTTGCCTCTGGCCGCCGTCCCGGCACGCGGGGCTCGGCGACGGCCGCCGTGCGCACCGGGGTGCGCGGCGGAAGGGTTGTACGGGACGTTCACAGATGCAGGCTCCGCGGACCGCGCCGGTGCTCTCCGGCTCTCCAGGCAAGGCAGGGGACCCCCGCTGTCACAGGGTGTCTGCAAGAGAGTTGAGGGCTTGCAGACAGTATCGAATGCCGGGAACCTGTTCGGTGCGAATTCGATAACCGCCACACAACTTTTGCCGAAGCGACTTATCCTGAGATTTCTCCCAGTTGTCCTGAGCCTTCTCCCAGTTTCTGGTCGCGCCGGTGACGGCGTCAGTGGTAGTGGGCCCCGGTGTCCAGCAGGCCTGAGGTGATGTCGAGTTCCTGGGGGGTGGTGGTCAGGTCGTAGTGCAGGCGTTCGGCCGGGACGCCACCGCGCTGGAAACGTTCGACCATGGTCATCACCATGTCGTCGGGGCCGGCCACGAAGACCTCGTGCTCGGCCCAGTGGCCCTGGGCCGGGACCACCTCGGGGAGCCGGCCCTGTACTCCGGCGTACTCGATCTCCTCGGAGACCACCGGGATCAGCAGCAACCGGGGGAAGACCGCGGCCAGCTGGCGCAGGCCGTCCAGGTCGTAGAGGTCGCTCGCGCGGCGCGCGCCGGCGAACAGGTGCAGGGTGAGCGGGCGGTGGCGCGAGATCATCTCCTCGGCCAGTGCCTTCACCGGGGCCAGTCCGGTGCCGCCGGCGACGCAGACCACCCGGCGGGAGAGCTGGTCGGGCAGGGTCATGGTGCCGCGCCCGGGCCCGAGTCGGAGCACGTCGCCGACCTGGGTCTGGTGCACCAGGGTGTTGCTCACCCAACCCGCCGGCACCGCCCGCACGTGCAGGGTCAACAGGCCGTCCCGGCGCGGCGCGTTGGCTATCGAGTACGGTCGCCAGACCTTCGGCCAGCGGGCCGTCTCCACCGTGGTGTACTGGCCGGCCCGGTAGGGGAACGGTGCGTTGGGTCGCAGCGTGAGCACCGCCAGGTCGGGGCCGCGCAGTTCGTGTCCGACCACCTCGGCCAGCCAGAACGGCGGGGTGCGGCCGGCCTCCTCCTCGGCGGCGGCGCTCATCGCGGCGGCGATCTGCCGGTACGCCTCGGTCCAGGCCCGTTCGTGCGCCGCGGTCCAGGCCTCCCCGGCGAAGCTGCGCAGCGTGCTCAGCAGGGCGGCGCCGACCGCGTCGTAATGCGCGTTCTGCACACCGTACTTGCGGTGGTCACGGCCCAACTGCTGGAGGAAGGGGATGAGTTCCGCCGGGCGGTCGATCATGCGCACCGCGCCGGCCAACGCCCGGAACAGCCGGTCGCGTTGCAGGTCCATGGCGGGTGGGAAGAACTGCCGGACCTCGGGATTGTGCAGGAAGAGGGTGGCGTAGAAGTGACCGGTGAGCTTGTCCGCGCGGTCCTGGACGAGCGCGAAGCTCTCGCGGATCAGGGTGAGATTGTCCTGGCTGTTGTCGTCAGTCATCGGTGATGATCCTGATGATCCGTCAGAGGGTGTGACGGCTGGTGCGGGAGTCGGCGGCGGCGCGAGGCCGGGGAGTGGGGTGATCCGGCACCCGTTCGGTGGAGAGCCGTTCGGCTCGCCCGGTCGGGTCGTAGGCTGCCTGGACGTGCTGCTCGCCGGCTGGGGCCTGTCCGGGATGGTCGAGAAGATGCTTGGGCATCCGTCTCCTCAATGTCAAGGGCATGACAAGATCTTCTCCAGGTGCACACGACCTCCTTGCTGGAAGCCGGAGTTCGGGCACTCACCGCACCATACACGCAGGGCAACTTCTGGTCACTCGTCAGCCTGCCCGCCACGGACGGGATTCGCGGTGACCCGGTGATCCTGGCGGGTGGCAGGGCCCGACGGTGACCGTGGGGCCGACGGGACGCGTCGACGGGACGCCATGGGGCCCGGGCTCGGTCCGGCCGACCCCTGCCGGACCGAGCCCAGGCGTACCACGGGTCGGTGGTGGACCCGGGGGAGTCCGCCACCGCTCCGGTGGCCGGCAGCCAACTCATGCACAGTCGGGGCTGCCGGTGATCCGGCCGGATGGCGTGCCCGGGGAGACCGCCATCCGTCCGGAGTTCGTGGGTGTTCCGCTGGTTACCAGCTGCCCCCTACCGTGCCGAACAGGGACGGGAGTTGGGGCGTGGGCGGGATCAGCCCGGGCAGCCCGCCGCCCACCGTGGGACGACTGGTGCCCTGGCCGCCCTGGTCCGGGCCGCCCGGGTCGGGGTGGTTGCCCGGGCCGCCGCCGTGGCCGTGACCGCCGTGGTCGGTGCCACCGGGGTCGACGGGAGTGCCTGAGCCGCCGTCGTGGTCGGAGGTGGCGCTCGGGGACGGACCGGTGGAACCGGCCGGCCTGCTCGAAGCGCCCGGGGACGAGCCGGCCGGAGGCGTGCCGGCCGAACCCGGTGCGGGCCCGACCGTGGGGCTCGGGGACGCGAGGAGGTCCGCGCAGAAGTCCCGGACCCGGTTCGGGCCGCCCGCCGCGCGCGTCAGCGGCTCGAACCGGGAGTCTGCGGTGGCCTGGCCCGGCTCGGCCCAGGCCAGGCAGAGTCCGGCCAGCAGCTGGGCCGACGCCCGGTCACCGGGCACCTGGTCGGCCGCCGGCGGCCTGGTCGACCCGTCCGGACGGTCGACCGCGCGCCCACTGGGCCGCGCCGAGGCGGTGGCCGCGGCGCTGTCGGACACCGTGTCGTCGGGCGAACCACCCAGCACGGTGGGCAGGTACCCGCCCCCGGCCGCCATGGCGACGCCACCGACGGCGGTCGCCGCGAGCGCGACCACGGCGACCTTGGCGCTGAGGAAGCGCACCGGTGCGCAACTGGTCATCCAAGGTCTCCGGGGCTGGCGGGTGGCGGGCTGGGTGCTGCTGGTCGGGCGGACGGTCGGGGTGGCGGAGCCGGGGCTGAGCTGGGCCGCCTCCCGGAACGCGGCCAGGGCCGCCTCCTCCCCGGCCAGCTCGGCCGCGGTGGCAGGGCCGGCCGCGGCGGCGAGCAGATCGGCGAGGGCGCCCCGACCGCCCTGCGTACCGTCCGCGGCGCCGGTGAGCAGCTGCTCGGCGGCGTCTCGGTCGATCCGACGGGATCGGTTGGTGCTCATCTCATGTCCTTCAGCGTCGGAGCTCCGGGCGGTGTCACACCTTCGGAAGAATTTTCGGCAGAACTTTTCCGGGAGGGCCCGGTCGACTGTCGGGAGGGCTCCGCCGCCGTCCCCGAGGGCTCCGCCGCGGCCCGCTGGCCGGGTACCGCACCGCGGGATTCGAGCAGTTTGGCGAGCCTGCGCAGCCCGCGGTGGGCGGCCATCCGGACGGTGCCGGCCCGCTTGCCCAGCACCCGGGCCGCGCTCTCGGCGTCCAGCTGCATCACCACGCGCAGCAGTACCGCCTCGGCCTGGTCCCGCGGCAGCCCGGCGATCAGCGCCAGCGCCTCCCGGGTGCCCGCGGCGGTGAGCACCGCGCCCTCGGTGTCGTCCCGGGCCGGGAGGTCGAGCAGCTCCTCGACCGGCAGGTCGGTGGTGGGCCGGCGGCGCTTGGCACGCAGGTGGTCCATCGCGCGGTGCCGGCCGATGGTGGCGGCCCAGCCGCGGAACCCGTCGGCGTCACCGCGGAAGGTGTGCAGATCCCGGGCGATCTGCAGCCAGGTCTCCGAGGCGACGTCCTCGGCGTCCGAGCCGTCGCCGCCGACCAGCACTCTCAGGTAGCGCAGCAGCGGAGGCTGGACGGCGCGGAACAGCAGGCGGAAGGCCTCCTCGTCCCCTTGCTGCGCGGCCCGGACGGCTTCCGCGAGATCCGGCGTCGATGTCTCTGGCGGCGGTCCCGAGGACGGCTCCGGCGGGCCGGCGGCGTCGGCGGCGCCGCCGTACTGATCTGCATTTCGCACTGCGCCATCATCGGGCATCAGGGTGAGGCGTCCTGCACGCACGTGCGAGCCGACGGGGGAGCGGGTGCCCCGGCCTCCTGGCCGACCTCTGATCACGGGGCCGACTTGCCGGGTGCCAGGCCGCCGGGGCCGCGCGGGTCAGGCGACCCGGCGCCGGCCCTCGGGCGCCGCCACCCCGTCGAGGTCGTGGTGGATCGGGCCGTTTCCGGCCGAGAGCGGGAGGCAGCCGCCGCCGCGGCGGGAGGCGACGATCTCGGCCGCCACCGCGACGGCGGTCTCCTCCGGGGTGCGGGCGCCCAGGTCGAGGCCGATCGGCGAGCGCAGCCGGGCGATCTCGGTCTCGGTCAGGCCCACCTCGCGCAGGCGTTCGTTGCGGTCCAGGTGGGTGCGGCGCGAGCCCAACGCGCCGACGAAGCCGACCGGCAGCCGCAGTGCGCGCTCCAGCAGCGGGATGTCGAACTTGGCGTCGTGGGTGAGCACGCACAGCACCGTCCGCCCGTCGACCAGATCGAGCTGGGTGTCCAGGTAGCGGTGCGGCCAGTCGACCACCACCTGGTCCGCGTCCGGGAACCGGCGCTCGGTGGCGAAGACCGGGCGGGCGTCGCAGACCGTCACGTGGTAGCCGAGGAACTTGCCGACCCGCACCACCGCGGCGGCGAAGTCGATCGCACCGAAGACGATCATGCGCGGCGCCGGCACGTACGACTCGACGAAGAAGGTGACGGTCCCCTGCGCGGTGGGGTCGCACGGGCGGCCGTCCAGCGCGAGCACCACCCGGCCGGTCCGGCCGGCGTCCAGCATGGCCCGCGCCTCGGCGACCGCCGAACGCTCCAGCGCGCCGGTCGTGGTGAGGGCGGACGGCTTGGGGCGGAGCGTGCCGTGGTGGGCGTCGGCGGTGACCGCGACGGTGGCGCCGAGCAGCCCGGCCGGACCCTCGATCACCCGGACCAGCGCGACCGGCGTGCCGGAGGCGATGTAGGCGATGCCGGCGTCGATCGCCGCATCGGCGCCCGGCACGACCGGCTGGACGAACACGTCGAGGATGCCGCCGCAGGTCAGACCCACCGCGAAGGCGTCCTCGTCGCTGTAGCCGAAGCGCTCCAGCACCGGCTCGCCGGAGACGATCGCCTCCTGGCACAGCTCGTACACCGCGCCCTCCACGCACCCGCCGGAGACGCTGCCGATCGCCTCGCCCGCGGCGTCCACGGCCAGTGCCGCGCCCGGGTCGCGCGGCGCGCTGCCAGTGACGCCGACCACGGTGGCGACCGCGAAGGAGCGCCCGGTGGCGTGCCAGGCGTGCAACTGCTCGGCGATGTCCTGCATGTCCGGTGCTCCTGTCGTCCGTGCGGGGGTGGTCGGGGAGAAGCGGTGAGCGCGGTACGGGGGCCGTCGACCCCCGTACCGCGGCGGGTGACCGATCAGTGCACGCCGAGCCATTCCTTGATCGGCGTCAGCGCGAAGTACACGACGAACACCGCGGTGAGAATCCACATCAGCGGACCGGGCTCGCGCCACTTGCCCCTGCCCGCCTTGATCACCACATAGGAGATCACGCCGGCGGCGACACCCGCGGTGATGCTGTAGGTGAAGGGCATCAGCACGCAGGTCAGGAAGGCCGGAACGGCCACCTCGCGGTCCGCCCAGTCGATGTGCCGGGCCTGACTCATCATCATCGAGCCGATGACGACCAGTGCCGCGGAGGCGACCTCGACCGGCACGATCCCGGCCAGCGGGGAGAAGAAGAGCATCAGGGCGAACACGCCGCCGGTGACCACCGAGGAGAGGCCGGTCCGCGCGCCCTCGCCGACGCCGGTGGCGGACTCCACGAAGACCGTCTGGCCGGAGGCACCCGCCAGACCGCCGATGATGCCGCCGGTGCCGTCGATGAACAGGGCCTTGCTCAGGCCGGGCATCCGACCCTGCTGGTCGGCCAGCCCGGCCTCGGTGCCGACGCCGATGATGGTGGCCATCGCGTCGAAGAAGCCGGCCAGCACCAGGGTGAAGACCGCGACCGAGGCGCTGATCGCACCCAGGCCCCTACCACCGAAGGCGCCGAACAGGTCCACGTGGCCGAAGAGGCCGAAGTCCGGCGCGGAGACCGGGCTGCCCGGCCAGACCGGCGCCGAGCTGGCCCAGGCCTTGGCGGGCAGGTGGGCGACCTGGTTGACGACGAACGCGAGGACGGTGCCGGAGGCGATGCCGATCAGGATCGCGCCGCGGACGTCGCGGGCCAGCAGGACGAAGATCGTCAGCAGCGTCACCGCGAAGCAGACCACCGGCCAGCCGGCCAGCTCGCCGAAGGGGCCGAGGGAGACCGGGGTGGGCCCGCCGGTGTGCACGAAGCCGGACTTGACCAGGCCGATCAGCGCCACGAAGAGGCCGATGCCGATGGTGATGGCGTGCTTGAGCGGCAGTGGGATGCCGTTCATGATCTTCTCGCGCAGGCCGGAGACGACCAGCAGCACGATCAGCAGGCCGTAGATGACGCAGAGGCCGAAGGCCTGCGCCCAGGTGGTGTGCGGCACGACCAGGGCGGAGACCGCGCCGGAGACCGACAGGCCGGCGGCGGCGGCCAGCGGCGCGTTGCCGACCACGCCCAGCAGGATCGTGGTCACGGCCGCGGCGAGTGCCGTCGCGGTGGTGAGCTGCGCGTGGTCGAGCTTGGCGCCGGTGACGTCCGCGCCGCTCAGGATGATCGGGTTGAGCAGGACGATGTAGGCCATCGCCATGAAGGTGGTGAGGCCACCTCTGAGCTCGTTGCCGAAGGTCGACCCTCGGGCCGAGATCTTGAAGTACGCGTCCAGGGCGTTCCTCGGGACCGGGTCCGGCGCGGGTGCCTCGGCCTGCGTGGGGGTGCCGGCCTGGGCGGGAATCTCTTCGGTGGTGCCGGGGTCCGTGGGGATCCGGGTCATGTCCACTCCCAAGTGTCATAGGGGATTGGGGTGGGCGAGTCGACCTGGCTGTCGGTTGGGGACGACAGGAGGGGGACTTGTTCGACTCACGAGGCGCACTCTGTGGTGCTCGCGGTGCGTTGGGGTGGTGCGCACCGCTGCAGAGCCCCGGCGTGGGAGAGGCAGCGGATTGATGCACGACAGTGTTGCCTGGATCTGTTGTCGCGGGTGGGGTGGAGCGGCCCCGGGGCGGCGGGGGAAGACTGGCCGCCGCCCCGGGGAGGTTGGGGTGCTGTCTAGAGCGTCCCGGTGAGGTGCTCGGGGCGGACCGGCACCCGGTTGAGTGCGATGCCGGTGGCGGCCCGGATGGCGGCCACGATCGACGGGGTGGAGGACACCGTCGGGGCCTCGCCGACGCCGCGCAGCCCGTACGGGGCGTTGGGGTCGGGCAGTTCGAGCATGTCGACCGGGATCGGCGGGACGTCCAGGATGGTGGGGATCAGGTAGTCGGTGAAGGAGGCGTTGCGCACCTTGCCGTCCGTGACGATGATCTCCTCCATCACCGCGAGGCCCAGTCCCTGGGTGCAGCCGCCCTGGATCTGGCCGATCACCGAGAGCGGGTTGAGCGCCTTGCCGACGTCCTGGGCGGCGGTCAGCTCGACGACCTTGACCAGGCCGAGCTCGACGTCGACGTCGACCACCGCGCGGTTGGCGCAGAAGGTGTACTGGACGTGGCCGAAGCCCTGTCCGGTCTCCTTGTCGAACGGGACGGTCGGGCGGTGGTGGTGTTCGCGGGTCAGGTCGATCGCGTCGTCGCCGAGCAGGTCGACCATCGTGACCAGCACGCCCGACGACGCGGAGACCACCTTGCCGCCGGCCAGCGTGATGTCGTTCTGGGTCCAGCCGTAGCGCTGGCGGCCCTTGGCGATCAGCGCCTGCTTGACGGCCTCGGCGGCGAGCTTGACCGCGCCGCCGGTCATGTAGGTCTGTCGGGAGGCGGAGGTGGAGCCGGCCGAGCCGACCTCGGTGTTGGCCGGGTGGATGGTGACCTTCTCGACGCCCAGCTCGGTGCGGGCGATCTGGCCGTGCACGGTGACCCCGCCCTGGCCGACCTCGGCCATCGCGGTGTGCACCATGGCGACCGGCTCGCCGCCGATCACCTCCAGGCGGACCCGGGCGGTGGAGTAGTCGTCGAAGCCCTCGGAGAAGCCGACGTTCTTGATGCCGACCGAGTAGCCGATGCCGCGCACGATGCCCTCGCCGTGCGAGGTGTTGGAGAGCGCGCCGGGGACCTCACGGATGTCCAGGTTGTCCAGGTCCAGCGGCGGCGGCAGCGGCATGTCCTTGACCCGCTGGAGCAGTTCGGCGACCGGGGCCGGTGAGTCGATCAGCTGGCCGGTGGGCATGTGGTCGCCCTCGGACATCGCGTTGAGCTGCCGCAGCTCGACCGGGTCCATGCCCAGTTCGGCGGCCAGCTTGTCCATCTGCGACTCGTAGCCGAAGCAGGCCTGGACCGCGCCGAAGCCGCGCATCGCGCCGCAGGAGGGGTTGTTGCTGTAGAGGGCGATGGCCTCCATCCGCACGTTCGGGATCACGTACGGGCCGTGGCCCAGCGAGGCGGCGTTGCCGACCACGGCGGGCGAGGCGGAGGCGTAGGCACCGCCGTCCAGCACGATCCGGGCGTCGGCGAAGACCAGCTTGCCGTCCCGGGTGGCGCCGTGCTCGTAGGTCATCCTGGCCGGGTGACGGTGCACGTGGCCGAAGAACGACTCGTCGCGGGAGTAGACGATCTTGACCGGCTTGCCGGTGCGCTGCGCCAGCAGGCAGGCGTGGATCTGCATCGACAGGTCCTCGCGGCCGCCGAACGCGCCGCCGACGCCGGCCAGGGTGAGCCGGACCTTCTCCTCCGGCAGCGCCAGCACCGGGGCCATCTGCTGGCGGTCCACGTGCAGCCACTGGGTGGCGATGTAGAGGTCGATGCCGCCGTCCTCGGCCGGCACCGCCAGGCCGGACTCCGGGCCGAGGAAGGCCTGGTCCTGCATGCCGACCTCGTACTCGCCCCTGACGATGACGTCCGCCATCGCCCGCACCTCGTCGGTCACGCCCAGACCGGAGACCAGCTTCTGCGAGTGCACGACGTTGCCCGACCCGTGCGACTTGTACTCGTGCGGCTCGTGCACGTACCCGTACTTCTCCGGGTTGAGGCACTGCTCCTCGGTGACGATCGGGGTGAGCACCTCGTACTCGACCCTGATCTTCTTCACCGCGCGGCGGGCCGTCTCCGGGTGGTCGGCGGCGACCAGGGCGATCGCCTCACCGTGGTAGCGGACCTTGTCGATCGCCAGCGCCGGCTGGTCCTGGATCTCCAGGCCGTAGAACTTGGAGCCGGGGATGTCCTCGTGGGTGAGCACCGCGTGGACACCGGGCACCTTGAGCGCCTCGGAGATGTCCACCGAGAGGATGTTGGCGCGCGGGTGCGGGGAGCGCAGCGCCATCCCCCACAGCATGTCCTCGTGCCACATGTCCGAGGAGTACGCGAACTCGCCCCTGACCTTCAGCGTGCCGTCCGGGCGCAGCGGCGAGCCGCCGATGCCGTCCGGGCTGCCGGTGGTGATGTCCTGCAGGTTCTTCTGACCCTGGATGGTGCGCGTGCTCATTCCGTGGACCCCGCCTTCTGGCACTTGCGGGCGGACGCCAGCCGCACCGCGTCCATGATCTTCTCGTAGCCGGTGCAGCGGCACAGGTTGCCGCTCAGCGCCTCACGGATGTCGGTGTCACTCGGCTGGGGGTCACGGTCCAGCAGCGCGTGGGTCTGGACCAGCAGGCCCGGGGTGCAGAAACCGCACTGCACGGCGCCGGCGTCGATGAACGCCTGCTGCACCGGGTCCAGGCCGCTCTCGTCGGCCAGGCCCTCGACCGTGCGGACCTCGCGGCCCTGCACCTGACCGGCCGCGACCAGACACGAACAGACCGGCGTGCCGTCCAGGTAGACCGTGCACGAGCCGCACTCGCCCTGCTCGCAGGCGTTCTTGGAGCCCGGCAGGCCCACCCGCTCGCGCAGCACGTAGAGCAGGCTCTCGCCCTCCCACACGTCATCCGCCTCGACCGGCTTGCCGTTGGCGGTGAAAGTGACCCTCATGCCGCGCTCCTGATCTGCTTGCCGTAGTCGTTCCAGGTCCAGGTCAGCGTGCGCCGGGCCATCACGGCCAGCGAGTGCCGCCGGTAGTCGGCGGTGCCCCGGACGTCGTCGATCGGGGAGGCGGCGGCCTTGACCAGCTCGCCGAACCGCTGGATCACCTCGGTCCCCAGCAGTTCGCCGGACTCCCACAGGCCGCGCTCGGCGAGCACGCCCTGCAGGTACTCCTCCGCCTCGACGGCGCGGCGCGGCGTGGGGGCGGCCGAACCGATGCCCGTTCCGACGGTGCCGTTCCTGGGGTGCAGCGCGAAGCCGAACGCGCAGACCGCGATCACCATCGCGTTGCGGGTGCCGATCTTCGAGAACTGCTGCGGGCCGTCCGCCACCGGGATGCGCACCGCGCGGATCAGCTCGTCCTGCTCCAGGCTGTTGCGCTTCACCCCGACGTAGAACTCGTCGATCGGGATCAGCCGGGTGCCGCGCACCGAGTGCGCCTCGACGAACACGTCCCGACCGGCGGCCAGCAGCGCGGGGTGCGCGTCACCGGCCGGCGAGGCGCCGCCCAGGTTCCCGCCGACCCCGCCGCGGTTGCGGATCTGCGGCGAGCCGACGGTGCGGGCCGCGAGTGCCAGACCCGGCAGGGGGCCGGAGAGCTCCTCGATGATCCGGGTGTAGGACACCGAGGCACCCAGTCTCACCACGTCATCGGTGATGGACCAGTCGGACAGCTCGGTCACGCGGTTCAGGTCGAGCAGCGCGGACGGCCGGTGCACGTCGAAATTCATCTCGACCATCACGTCCGTGCCACCGGAGATCGGCAGCGCGGTCGGGTACTCAGCCTTCGCCGCGAGCGCCTCGTCCCAGGTAGCGGGCCGCAGGAACTCCATGCGGGTGTCTCCTCAAGTCGTCGCCAATCGAACCTTTGGGCACTGTGCCCGGACTCCGCCGGGCTTCGCCCGTTCGGGGGCCTCGGCGCGAGAGTCCATACCTTCGGTGTTCGGACTCGGCACCGGAGCGTTGCCGCGGCGTCGAGTCCTGGTCACCGGGGTGTGTCCGGCGGCGTGTGGCCAGTGAACTCCCGTTCGGCCGTCCGGAGGCAGTCACCGATGGCATGAAGCCCGTGCGCCGGGGTCGCCCGGCATCCTGTACGTTCCTCTAAGGGCAATGAATGCCCAGCTGAGCGGTTTTCCAGCCGCCCCATACGACCGTAATCCGGCCGTGATGACGAAGCGACGGCCCCGTGACCCCGCGGAGCGCTGACACGTAACACCGAAGGCCCGGATTCGGGCACACTGTGAGCCCCCTCACCTGCGGCGACCACCCCACGCTGCGTCCACCGCAGCCCACCCCACCCCCGCTCCCACCCCCACGACCGACCCCCTCCGGCCCCCTACCAGCCCAGACAAGGAGTCCGCGGATGCGCGTCCGTGACCTGCTCGCCCCCGGAGCCCCGAGACTTCGGTTGCTCGCCGCCGAGGACGAACTCGACCGACAGGTCAGCGGCGTCATGACCACGGACCTGCACGACCCGGGCCGCTACCTGCACGGGGGCGAGCTGGTGCTGACCGGGATGCTGTGGCGCACCGCGCCGGAGGACTCCGAGCGGTTCGTCCGGACCCTGGCGGCCGGCGGGGCGGTCGCCCTGGCGGCGGGCGAGGCCGAGGTCGGGCCGGTTCCCGAGGACCTGATCGACGCCTGCCGCCGGCACCGGATGCCGCTGCTGGCGGTCCCCGACGACATCGCCTTCAGCACGCTGACCGAGTTCATCGGCCGGCAGGTCTCCGCCGACCGGGCCGCCGACCTGGCCGCCCTGGTCGACCGGCACCGGCTGCTGGTCACCGCGGCCGGCGGCGGCGGTCTGGACGCCGTGCTCAACCTGCTCGGCGGCGACCTCGACCTGGACTGCTGGGTGCTCACCCCGACCGGCCGGGTGGTGGCCGGCCCCGCCGAGCACCTCGGCGCCGAGGACCGCGAGCAGCTGGTCCGCGCCCACCTGGCGGCCCAGCGGCAGCGCCGCCGCCCGCCGCACCGGGCCCGGCTGGCCTCCGGCTCGTACTCGCTGCTGCCCGCCGCCGTCGATCCGGAGGCCGAGGCGCCGCTCTCCGACTGGGTGCTGGCGATCGCCGGCGACGTCACCGAGTGGACCACCAAGCGCCAGCAGCTCGCCGAGAACCTGTCCCGGCTGGTGGCCGCCGAGCGCACCCGACGGGACGAGGGGCGCCGGCTGCGCCGCCGGCTGGCCGACGAGGTGCTGACCCTGCTGCAGCGCGACGCCGACCCGGCCGAGATCAGCCGCACCCTGCACGCCTCCTCGGCGATGGCCGCCAGGTACGAGGGCGCGGTGCCCAGGACCCCGCTGTCGGACACCTCCTGGCTGGTGCTCAGCGCGGAGGGCACCGGTCTGCCGGACGGCGCGGTGCGGACCATCCTGGAGGAGGCGCTGACCGACACCACCGACCGGGCGCTGGTGGCCGGCACCGGCACCTCGGCGGTGGTCGTGATGCCGGCGCCGGAGGCCGCGGTGCCCGCCGACGCGCTGCGCGACCTGCTGGCGCCGCTGGAGGCCGGGCTCGGCTCGGAGGGCCGGATCACCGTCGGCGTCTCGGCGCCCGCGCTGGAGGCCGGCGGGCTGCGCGGTGCGCTGGAGGAGGCCCGGCACGCGCGGCGGATCGCCGCCGCCCGGGTCGGCCGGGTCTGCGTCTCCGGCCCGGAGGAGCTGGCTTCGCACGTGCTGCTGCTGGCCGCCGTGCCGGACGAGGTGCGCCGGGCGTTCCGCAGCCGGCTGCTGGACAAGGTGATCGGCTACGACATCGAGCACCAGGCGGACCTGGTGCGCACCCTGGAGGCGTTCCTCCGTTCGGACGGCTCGTGGACCCGCTGCGCCGCCCAGCTGCACGTGCACGTCAACACGCTGCGCTACCGGATCGGCCGGATCGAGGAGCTGACCGGCCGTGACCTGTCCCGGCTGGAGGACCGGGTGGACTTCTACCTGGCCCTGGAACTGGCCTGACCGGTCGTCGGGCCGACGACCGGTCAGGATCTGGTGATCAGGACGGGGTGATCAGGGCTGGGCGGGGATGATCCCGGTCAGCCACTTGAACACCTGGGGGACCATCGGCTTCCACAGTGCCGGGGTGTGCGGGCCGGTGGTCTCGACCACCGTCACCGTGGTCGGCGCCTTGGCCGCCTTGGCCAGCGCCTGACCGGCCTCGTAGCCGTCGCCCGCGTCCCCGGCCTCGTAGAGCGCGACGTTCGGCGGGGTGGCGGCGTGGGTCAGCACGTAGAGCGGGTTGGCGATCTCGCGCAGGTGCGGGTCCTTGGCGGTCAGCGAGTCCGGCTCGGCGGCCGGGTCGTTGTAGCCGGACATGCTGATGCCCGCGCGGTAGCGGTCGGGGTGCTCCAGCGCCAGCCGGCTGGCGCAGTGCGCCCCGGCCGAGTAGCCGGCCACCGCCCAGCGGCTCGCGGACGGGTCGGCCCGGAAGTTGTCCAGGATCATCTGCGGCACGTCCCGGGAGAGCCAGGTGTCCGCGTTGATCTTGCCCGGCACGTCCGCGCAGCCGCTGTCGGTGCCGGTGCCGAGCAGCTGGGTGCGCGGCGAGACCAGGATGAACGGCGCCACCTGGCCGGACTGCATCAGCGGCTTGAGCTGCTCGGACACCTTCAGGGTGCCGAACCAGGTCTTCGAGGAGCCCGGGAAGCCCGGGAGCAGCTCGACCACCGGGAACTTCTTGTCCTTGTACGCCGGGTCGTTGTACTGCGGCGGCAGCCAGACGTTGACCTCGCCGTCGACCCCGGAGAGCCGGCCCTTCAGGTCGGTGGTCTGCACGTCGCTCGGCACGGCCGGGTCGTCGATCGCCTTGAACTGCTGCAGCACCTTGGCCTGGGCCTTGGCGTCCGCGCCGCCGCCGACCGCGTCGGCCGGCGGGACGGCCACCGAGCGGACGTGACTGTCGCTGCCGAGCAGGTCGTCCCAGCTGCCGTAGAGCAGGTTGGCGTTGTTCACCAGGACGAAGACCAGCGTCACCGCGGTGGCCTGGCAGAACAGCAGCATGATCAGCCGGGCCAGGGCCTGCACCGCCCTGGAGCCGCGGACCCGCCCCCACAGCAGCATGGCCACCGCGATGGAGACGGGTACCAGCAGGATCGTGAGGATCAGGAAGGGCTTGCCTGTCAGTTGCATCAGGAGTTCTCGTATCCGGGTCGCCAGCCGCCCCGGACGCCGCTTGCCCGGTGCGATTACCACTGGAGTGGACGGTCGTGAACGTGTGATCGGTTGCCGCTGAACCTGAACGGAACCTGAGAGGAAGATCACGCGGACATGAGAATCCACTGAATGTGGCCGCCCTAGTCTGTCATCTTCGCGACCGAGTCCCCCGCACGGGCCCAGAAAGTACTCAGCGGACTACCTGACTACCGCCCGCTGACTGCCGCCCGCGGGGCCGCCCCGGGCCGCCCGGATGCCGCACCCGGCTGCTGCCGGCCCGGGCGGCGCGGGAGGATGGCAGCCGAGTCGTCCGTCGTTCCCGCCCCGTCGTCGCCGAGAAGGAGCCACCGCCGTCGTGACCGCCCCCCAAGGCCGGACCGGCCAGCCCGTCCTCCCCGCCCTGCTCGGCCTCGGCCAGCGCGGTGCCGACCGCCGTGGCCGCCGTCCGCTGCCCGCCAGCGTGTTGCGGCTGCCAACGATCGGCATCGACATCGGCGGCACCAAGGTGGTCGCGGGGGTGGTGGACGGCGAGGGGAGGATCGTCGAACAACTGCGCACCGAGACCCCGCACAAGAGCAAGAGCCCCAAGGTCGTCGAGGACGTCATCGTCGAGCTGGTGCTGGAGCTGGCCGACCGGCATGACGTCCACGCGGTGGGCGTCGGGGCGGCCGGCTGGGTGGACGCCGACCGCTCCCGGGTGCTCTTCGCCCCGCACCTCAACTGGCGCAACGAGCCGCTGCGGGAGGCGCTCAGCGACCGGTTGAAGTTCCCGGTGGTGGTGGAGAACGATGCCA
Source organism: Kitasatospora sp. NPDC052896 (assembly GCF_044547075.1). NCBI lineage: Bacteria > Bacillati > Actinomycetota > Actinomycetes > Kitasatosporales > Streptomycetaceae > Kitasatospora > Kitasatospora sp. NPDC052896. The sequence continues at coordinate 86,853 of NZ_JBITZU010000008.1, read as the reverse complement.
ACGCGGCGGCCTGGGCGGAGTGGCGGTTCGGCGCCGGGCGCGGCGAGGACCTGCTGGTCATGATCACCCTGGGCACCGGGATCGGCGGCGCGGTGGTCCGGCACGGCTACGTCGACCGGGGCCACTACGGGCTTGCCGGCGAGTTCGGGCACATGCAGGTGGTGCCCGGCGGACACCGCTGCCCGTGCGGCAACCGCGGCTGCTGGGAGCAGTACTCCTCGGGCAACGCGCTGGTGCGCGAGGCGCGCGAGCTGGCGGCCGCCGAGTCGCCGGTGGCCCAGCCGCTGCTCGCGATGGCCGGTGGGGACGTCGCGGCGATCACCGGCCCGTTGGTCACCGAGGCGGCCCAGGCCGGCGACCCGATGGCGGTGGAGCTGCTGCACGACATCGGCACCTGGCTGGGCGTCGGCCTGGCCAACCTGGCCGCCGCGCTGGACCCCGGGCGCTTCGTGATCGGCGGCGGCGTCTCGGCCGCCGGCGATCTGCTGCTCGCGCCGGCCCAGGACGCCTTCCGGCGCACCCTGACCGGGCGCGGCTTCCGTCCGGAGGCGCAGCTCGCCCGGGCCGCGCTGGGCAACGAGGCCGGACTGGTCGGCGCCGCCGACCTGGCCCGGTCGGTCGCCCGCCGGTTCCGCACGGTCAAGCGCAGCCGCGCGGAGCGGTAGGGCTCGACCGGCGGGACGGCGTTGTCGGTGCCGGGCGGTAGATTCGGTGACGGGTACCGGCCAGGGGCCGGTGCCCGTCCGTCCGGGGGCCGGCCGGTGGCGGGAGCCCGGCGCCGGCCCCGCCGCACCGCCCCGGGAAGGCCCCGCCGTGACCGTCCGCATCGCCACCTGGAACATCAACTCCGTCACCGCGCGGCTGCCCAAGCTGCTGGAGTGGCTGGAGGGCGCCAAGCCCGACGTGCTGTGCCTCCAGGAGCTGAAGTGCGCCGCGGACGCCTTCCCCTACGAGGAGGTCAGCGCGCTCGGCTACCAGACCGAGGCGCACGGGACGGGCCGGTGGAACGGCGTCGCCATCCTCTCCCGGCTGGGCTTCGCCGACGTGGTCCGTGACCTCCCCGACCAGCCCGGCTACCTGGCCGACGACGCGCTGCTGCCGACCCTGGAGCCGCGCGCCATCGCCGCCACCTGCGGGCCGGTCCGGGTCTGGTCGGTGTACGTGCCGAACGGGCGCGAGGTCGACCACGCGCACTTCCGTTACAAGCTGGACTGGTTCGAGGCGCTCCGGGCCGCCGTGCGGGAGGACGCGGCCGGCGGTCGGCCGTTCGCGGTGCTCGGCGACTTCAACGTCGCGCCGACCGACGAGGACGTCTTCGACCCGGCCGCCTTCGAGGGCCTCACCCACGTCACCCCGGCCGAGCGGGCCGCGCTGGCGGCGCTGCGCGAGGCCGGCCTGGCCGACGTGCTGCCCCGGCCGCTGAAGTACGACCGGCCCTACACCTACTGGGACTACCGCCAGCTGGCCTTCCCGAAGAACCGCGGCATGCGGATCGACCTCACCTACGGCAACGCCGCCTTCGTGAACGCGGTCACCGACAGTTACGTCGACCGGGAGGCCCGCAAGGGCAAGGGCACCTCGGACCACGCGCCGGTCGTCGTCGACCTGGCGCTCTGAGTCCACCGGGCGCGCCGGCCCGGGGCCTACACCTGGTCGGCCCAGACGTAGGCCTCGGGCAGCAGCTCGCGGACCGGGACGCAGCGCAGCCAGCCGCCGGTGTTGATGATCACGGTGAGTTCCGGATAGTAGTCCAGCAGCACCTGTCGGCAGCGGCCGCAGGGCGGGATCACCCCGCGGCCGCGGTCCGCCACCGCGACCATGGCGGTCAGCTCGCGGACGCCCTGCGCCACCGCGGCGCCGATCACCACCAGCTCGGCGCACGGCCCGCCGGTGAAGTGGAAGGCGTTCACCCCCGTGACGATCCGGCCGTCCCGAGTCCGGGCCGCGGCGGCCACGGTGTGCAGCTCACCGTGGCAGGCGGTCTCGGCCACCCGGGTGGCCGCGTGGACGAGTTCGAGGTCGAGGTCCGGTTCCCGGCACGCGTGGCCGCTGTCCGTGGTCATGGCACTGCCTGCCTCTCTGCCCGGGCCTCCTTCGCCGCCCCGGGGGTCCGACCGTACGACACCGGGACGGTCCGCGCTCCTCGGCCCGCGCCTCAGCGCTCCTCGGCCCGCGCCTCAGCGCTCCTCGGCCCGCAGCGCGGCGGTGGCCAGCAGGTACTGGGCGGCCAGGTAGGTGGACATGATCCAGAACTCGTGGCCCGGCAGCTCCCGCCAGCCCGCCAGCCGGGTCGCGATCAGGGTGTCGGAGAGCAGGAACAGGCCGCCGCCGAGCCCGCCGCGCAGGCCGAGGCCGGCCGAGCTCACCGCGGTGGCGGCGAGCAGCAGGCTGTAGCCGGCCACCGGCACCCGCAGCGCGCCCAGCCCCGGCCAGAGCTGACTGATCATCACCGCCCAGGCCGTCCCGTACGCCGCCGCCACCAGGGCGGTGCGGCGCCGGTCGGTCAACGCGCCCTGCTTGGCGAACATCGTGACGAAGCAGACGTGCGCCGCGGCGAACGCGCCCATCCCGGCCAGGAACGCGCTCTCGTCCTCGAACTGCAGCAGGGTGTCCCCGGCCGCGCTCGCCAGCAGCGCGGGGACCAGCGGCCGGGTCGCGCCGGTCGTGCCCGGGGCCTGCGAGCCGGTGGCGCGGGCGGCCCGGGTACCGAGCACGTGCGCGGCCAGCAGCGGCATCAGTGCCGGCTTGGTGGCCCGTTCCACGCCCCGGCCGTCCGTCAGCAGCGCGCCCAGGTGCGCCGCCGAGGTGGCGGCGAAGGCACCCAGCAGCCCGCGGGCTCGTCCGCTGCCGCGGCCCGAGAACGTCGTCGTGCGGATGGCGAGGCTGTTCAGCATGGGGGGAGGACCTCCGGGTCGGTCTTGGCGGGGGCGGCGGGTTCGGGCTGCCGGCCCGGAGCCCCGCTCGTCCATCCCCGGCACGATACGGGGACGAGCGGCGGAGCGGGAAGGGCATGTTACTCCCGCGTAGCCCGGTGGCCGCGCGGCCGTCCCCCAGGTGTCGCCGTCGTACCGCACCGCAACCGCAAGGCAGCGGCTGAGCCCCCGTCCGGGTGTCTTAGGCTATTGCCCGACAAGATGAAGGCGGGACGGACATGCCGGGCGGTGAGCGCAACCGGCGGCACGGCGGAGGGCGCGTGAACGGGGGCGGAGCGCTGGGCGGTGCCGGTCGGCCGCTCGGTGACGGCGCGACCGTCGGCCAGCCGGGCCCGTTCCGTCCGATCGGCGTACTGACGCTCGAACCGGAGGCCGCGTCAACCCCGCTGCCCGGCCCCCGACCGGACGACGCGCCGGTGCCGGCCGCGCTGCCCCGTACCCGCTGCGCCCACGAACCCGCCGAGGGCTGCCCGCTGGCCCGGTCGGCGCCGGACGCGGTGTCGGGCCTGCTGCGGCTGGCCGGACGCTTCGCCCGTGCGGCCGACGACCGTGCGGCCCACGACCTCTTCGCCGCCGCCTTCGGCCTCTACAGCGCCCGGCACTTCGGCCTGGCACCGGATCAGGACGCCGCCGACCTGGCGGAGGTGAGCTGGTGGCACGGCCCGACGGTCGGTCAGCCGCTCGCCCCGGCGCCGGCGCCGGTGTCCGCGCAGCCCAGCGGTCCGGGCGGTTCGCCGACCCGGCGCCGCCCGCGCCGCGGTTGCGGAGCGGGATCGGGGAGCCCCGCGGCCGTGCCCGAGGGCGGCACGGACGGTGCCGGACGGCGTACCGCCGGTCGCCACCGCAAGCCCGAACTGCCCGCCACCGGCGACCGCCCCGACGCGGCACTGGGCGTGGAGCGCCGCACGGCGGCACGGATGTTGCTCGCGCACCCGCTGGTCACCGCGGCCGGGCCGCACGCGGAGGCGCTGCCACTGATCCGGCGTCACGCCGACTGGCTGGCCGAACGTTTCGATGCGCTGCTGGGCTACCGTCTGGTGGTCACCGACGGCTTCGCCCGGTTGGTGAAGGCCCACCCCGGCGCCGACGCCCTGCGCGGCCTGGAGATCGACGGCAGGCCCTGCCCGCCCGAGGTCTACGCGGCGCTGGCGCTGGCGCTGGCCGAGCTCCTCGCCGGCCCGCCCCGCCGGCCGCTGCCACAACTGACCGCCCGCCTCCTCGAACTCGCGGACACCGAGGGCCTCACCGTCCCCGGCCTGCCCGCCCCCAGCGGTCCCGCCGTCCCCGCTCCCGCCGTCCCCGCTCCCGCCCTCACCGCGGCGATCGCCCCGGGGGCCGTCGCCGCCGCGCTCGACGTCCTGGCAACCTGGCAGGTCCTCTCCACCCCCGCCACCCCCGACGGTGCCCCCGAGCCCTGGCTGGCCGTCGACCAGCAGCTCGCCTGCGCGCTCAGCGTCGGCTGCGCCGACTTCCCCTCCGCAGAGCCGGCGGAACGCTCCGAGCGGCACGCCGGCATCCCGGTCGCGGTGCGGCGACGGCTGGCGGAGACCCCGGTCGTCCTCCTGCACGACCTCACCGCGCTGGAGCGGGAGTGGCTCTGGGAGTCCCGCCGGCAGGAGGCGGAGACCTTCGCCGACTTCCTGGGCCTCACCGCGGAGATCCGCAAGGAGGGGGTCGCGCTGCTGGACCCGGCCGGCGAACTCACCGATCTCCGGCTGCCCGGCGCCGACGCCCCGGCCCACGCCGCACTGCTCCTGGTCGAGCGGCTTGCCGAGCTCCTGCGCCCGCTCCCCGAGGACGGCGACGCGGCGGTCGGCGTGCCGATCCCGGAGGCGCTGATCGACGGCATCCTCGGCGACATCGCGGACGAGTACGGCGCCGGCGTGGGGTGGCGGCCCGCCCTGGCCCACCGCTCCGCCTTCCGTCGCGAGGTGCTCGGCCTGCTCCACCGCATGAGCCTGATCACCCCGGCCCCGGCCGCCACCCTCCCGCCGGCACGCCCGGTCCGCGGCTGGCTGCTGCTGGCCCCGGCCGCCCGCTACGCCGCCCCCGCCGTACTGCGCCCCACCCCCGGCAACGGCCGCCACTCCCGGCGCGCCGCGCACCCCTGACCCGCCCTCCTCGAGGGGTCGCTCCCGTCCCCGCACGCGTGCGGGGTCAGGCCGGCCTGACCCCGCGCAGGGCGAACATCAGCGGTACCTTCGGCGCGTCGTCCGGTAGCCGCCACCAGCCGTTCTCCTCCCGCCGCATGCTCGGGAAGCGCGGCCACGGCAGCAGGTCCGTCTCGCGCAGCCCCGCCACCCGCAGCCCCGCGCCCACCACCGCCTGCACGGCGTCACCGATGCCGTGCCGCCATTCGTAGCTGACCGTCGCCCCCAGCAGTGGCGGGCCGTCGGTGTAGGTGTGGGCGGAGTCGCTCCGCACCGGTCCTCGGCCGCCCAAGTAGTCGCGGTGGAGACGCAGTTGTCCCTGCTCCTCGCCCGGCTGCGGAACCGGGCCGAGGGAGTTGAGCAGCGGATGGAACTCCACCACGTACAGCACGCCTCCCGGCCGCAGCAGGGTGTGCGCGATCTGTGCCCACCTGGCCAGGTCCGGCAGGTAGCAGAGCGCGCCCTTGCCGGTGTAGACGACGTCGAACCGCCGCCCGTCGAGCGCGGCCACCGCGTCGTGCACGTCGGCCCGTACGAACTCCAGGCTCCGCTCCGCCCCGGCGGCGAGCCGGCGGGCCTGCGCGATGGCCTCCCCGGAGAAGTCGAGTCCCACGGTGTGGGCCGCGCCGCGCTCGGCGAAGGCGCGGGTCTCGGTGCCGAGATGGCACTGCAGGTGGAGCACGGTGCGCCCGTGCAGGTCGCCGAGGTCCTCCCACTCGAAGGGCGCGAACCAGTCGGCGGGGGAGCGCGAGCCGTCCAGCCCGTAGAAGTCACTGGTCGCGTGCACCGGGGTACGGGCGTCCCAGTTCCGCTCGTTGGCCCGCAGCATCTCCGGGACGGTGGGCTCACGGCCTGCTGGTGTCATACCGGCGTTCCTACCCGCGCCACCGGCGGTGCCACACGTGACGGCGGGCGGGGCGGCGGAGCTTCGTGCGAGGGGAGCCGGCCGGGCCCGGCGGGCGCGGTTCCGGGAGCCGCTGTCGCCTGTCGCCGTCAGTGCGAGGCGGCCGCGGCGTTGACCGTGCCGTGCTGGACGGTCTCCACCGTCGCGCCGACGCCGAAGCCGCCGAGCGCGATGGACGCGGCCACCGCCGCGCAGGCCAGGATCCGGCGGTGGCGCTGCGGGAGCGGGAAACCGGAGGGGTTCGCGCTCGCCGCCGTGGCCGGGTGGGCCGAGTCGGCGGTGGCGTCCATCGCGCTCGCCGGGTACGCGCCGCGCAGGTCGCGCGCGTCCAGGGGGTCCAGCGCCGCCGGCCCGGGAAGCGGGCGGGCGACGCGTGGCAGTCGGTCGTTCATGGTGATGAGCTTCCCAGTCAGGTGTTAAACGATGACGACACGAGGGTGAACGCCGCACCCGTCCCACGCGGCGATTCGGAACGGTGGTCCGGAAGCCTGCGCGGAAACCGCGGCGGCGGGTCGGACTCTGTGTGGATCCGCTGGTCAGCGGCTTGCGTTCGACTGGAGGAGGGACGGAGCGCGGAAGGCGGGACCGGGCGGGGCGGGGGCGCCGGCTCCGCGCCCCGGGTCCGGCCGGCGGGTGCGCCGGCCGTCTGGACGGACATGCTGATCGGCTTTCGGACGGACGGGAGGAAGGACGCGGTGATGGCGGCGACCGGTCGGCGACGGTGCGGCGACCGGGCGGCCCCGAGCGACGGGCGGGGCCGGTCGGTGTCCGCCAGCATGCCACTCATCTGACTTTCTGTAATGTGCGGTTGCTTTTGGTAACCGACCGTGCTCAGGTGGCACCGCCCGGGCACGCCAAGGGAGATGACCGTGGGACGCGGCGCGCGGTCGGGCTGGGAATTCACCCGGACGGAGGAATGGCGGAGGGTCGCTCAGGCCGTCCCGTACGGCGCCAGCACCAGGCGCACCACGTCCTCCAGCCGGCGCCGGGCATCGCCCAGGGTGGCCCGACCGGTGACCCACGCGGTCAGTTCGCCCTGCCAGGCGTGCGCCACGATCCGGCCGACCAGGTCGCTCTCCGCGGGTGGCACGTCGGACATCACCGCCCGCAGCGCCAGCGCGTCCGCCCGGGCCATGCCCTGCAGCGCCTCGCTGGCGAACGGGTCGGTGGAGCCCGCCACGGTCACCCGCAGATGGGCGAGCTGCGGTTGCCGCTGGTAGGCCCGCATGCCGTGCCGGACGAACCGCAGCATCCGGTCGGACGGCTCCGACGGGCCGGCCGACTCCGGCAGGCCGCGCGGCCGGCGTGGCTCCGCGACCAGATCGGCGAGCAGCAGCCGGTGCCAGTCGGCGATCGCGGCGGCGAGCAGGTGCTCCTTGGAGGAGAAATAACGGTAGGCCGTGCCGAGGGCGACCCCGGAGCGCTCGCACACCTGCTTCATCTGCAGCCGCTCCACGCCGGTCTCGGTGACCAGGGCGAGCGAGGCCGCGATCAGGCTCCGGCGGCGCTCCAGCTGACGGGGCGACATCGCCTCGATCGGACGGGGTGACAGGTCAACCTTGGTCGTCACCCACACCATGATACGGGCCGCTCCGCACGGTGAATATGACGCGGGCGGGGGTGGGAGCGGGGCGGTGGCCGGGCTCAGCCCAGCGGGCGGACCGGTCCGCGCTCGCGCAGCAGCGTCTCCTGGACGGCGGAGGCGACCAGCACGCCGTCCCGGTCGTAGAACTCGCCCATGGCCAGCCCGCGGCCGTCCCCCGCGGTCGGGCTGCGCTGCGCGAAGAGCAGCCAGTCGTCGGCGCGGAACGGCCGGTGGAACCACATCGCGTGGTCGAGTGAGGCCAGCGCCACCCGGGTCGGCCCGGTCCGCTGGAACCGGTGCTGCTGCAGGTGCAGCGCGGTGGTGGAGGCCAGCGTCAGGTCGGAGAGGTAGGTCAGCGCGCAGACCTGGAGCAACGGGTCGTCCGCCGGCAGCTCGGTGCGGGTCCGCACCCAGACGAACTGCTGCGGCATGCCCGGGACGGCGGGTGGCAGGCCGGGTGCGTCGGCCGGGACGAACCGGATGTCCAGCGAGTGGAAGCCGGCGGCCCGGCCGAAGTCCTCCGGGTCGGTCTCGGCCCAGCGCCGGATCGGGTCGGGCAGCTCATCCGGCCCGGGCACCGGCGGCATGGTGCGCCTGCGCTCGGGCCCCTGCTCGGGCGTCTTGAACGAGGCGGAGAGCGTGAAGATCGCATGGCCGCGCTGGACCGCCGTCACCCGCCGGGTCGCGTAGGAGAGGCCGTCGCGGACCCGGTCCACCTGGTAGTCGATCGGCTCGGTCGGGTCGCCGGGAAGCAGGAAGTAGCCGTGCAGCGAGTGCACCTGACGCCCGGCCCGCACGGTCCGGCCGCCGGCGGTCAGTGCCTGGGCGGCCACCTGGCCACCGAAGGCCCGCATCGGTGCGCCGGCGTGGCAGCGGCCGCGGAACGCGTTCTCGTCGAGCTGGTCGATCCGCAGCAGGTCGCGGAACGATCTGCCGGCCCCCGCCTCCTGCTGCTCCACCGTCACCGCGTCAGTCATCGGATCATAGTGACAGAGGGTGGGCCGACCGGGCTGTGAGCTTGGTAACGGGCACCCGCGGGGCGGCGGCGCAGCCGGGCGGGGTGAGCGGCCCGCGCCCCTGGCCGGCCCGCGCCCGCGGTCAGGCGGGGACCTCGTCGCCGTGGGAGGCCTCGTCCGGCACCGACTGCGGCTCCCCCAGTGGCTCGGCGGCCTGCGCCTCGACCACCAGCGGCTCCGGGCGGCCCACCACCGCGCGCCACCAGCTCTCCGGCTCCGGCGGTTCGGCCGGCTCGAACGGCACCCCGGGCCGTGGCACGGCCACCGTGACGGCCAGCGACCGGGCCTCGGCGACGGTCCGCTCGACCGGTTCCTCCCACGGGTGCGGCGCGAGGTTGAAGGTGCCCCAGTGGATCGGCAGCAGCACCGCGCCGCCGAGGTCCAGGTGTGCCCGGACGCCCTCCTCCGGCGTCATGTGCACCTCGGGCCAGAACCGGCTGTACGCGCCGACCTGCACCATCGTGGCGTCGAACGGGCCGAGCCGGCCGCCGATCTCCGCGAAGCCGGGGAAGTAGCCGGTGTCGCCACTGTGGAACACCCGGTGCGCTGGGCCGGCCACCGCCCAGGAGGCCCACAGGAAGTGGGTGCTGGTGCGCGGGCCGCGGCTGCAGTAGTGCCGCGCCGGGGTGGCGGTCAGGGTCAGGCCCGCGACCTCGGTCGACTCCCACCAGTCCAGTTCGGTGATCCGGTGCGCCGGCACGCCCCAGTGCTCCAGGTGCGCGCCGACTCCGAGCGGCACCGCGAACTGCGCGCCGCTGCCGATCAGGGCCCGCACCGAGGTCATGTCCAGGTGGTCGTAGTGGTCGTGGGAGATCACCACGACGTCGACCGGACCGAGGTCGGCGATCCGGATCGGCGCCGGGTGCAGCCGCTTGGGGCCGATCCCCGTGAACGGCGAGCAGCGCTCACCCCAGACCGGGTCGAAGAGCACCCGGCGGCCGTCCAGCTCGGCCAGCACGGTGGCGTGGCCGAGCCAGGTCAGCCGCAGCCCGGAGGTGGGCGGGACGGTGAGGTCCGCCGCCCGCAGCGGGTGCACCGGTACCGGGTTGCCGGGCACCCGGCGGCCCCGGTCGGTGGTCAGCTGGGCGCGGGTGATCTCCAGCGGCGACCGCTCGTAGACCAGCCGGCGGGTCGGCACCGGGTTGCGGAAGGCCCCGTCGACGAAGTGCGGGCTGCGCCGGATCCGGGCCAGCCGCTCGCCGGCCGGCTCGGCCCCGAAGGCCTTCGCCCGGACGCGGTGCCAGCCGGCGGTCGACAGCCCGCGCAGTCCACCGGTCCCGGGGGAGAGCAGTTCGAAGACTCGGGAGTACCAGGGGACGGGGCCGGGTAGCACGGCAGCTCCTAGTCCTAGAAGTCCTGGAACGGACGTCACACGACGCCGAGCGGGCCTGCCGTCCGGTGGGCCCGCTCGATACGATCAACACCTCATCGGGAGACTACCGGTCCCTCGGCCGCTCGGCCCGTCGGATCGGGGATTCGACCCTCCGTTCGAGGCGACGCCGGACAGGCCGTCAGCAGGCGCCGTGACAGGTGCAGGCGGCAGCCGCGGGAGCGTCAGACGTAGAAGCGGGTGATCGTCTCCGCGACGCAGTGCGGCTTCGGGCTGGCCTCGCTCACCACCGAGAACCGGACCACGGCCTGCGCCCCGCCGGACACCTCGGTCACCGAGAGCAGCTCGGCGGTGGCCCGGACCGCGGTGCCGACCGGCAGCGGGGCGGGGAACCGGACCTTGTCCGAGCCGTAGTTGACCGCCATCCGGACGCCGCCGACGCCGTAGCACTCCTTGGCCAGCAGCGGGATCAGCGAGAGGGTCAGGTAGCCGTGCGCGATCGGGCCGCCGAACGGGCCCTCCTTGGCGCGCTCGGGGTCGACGTGGATCCACTGGTGGTCGCCGGTGGCCTCGGCGAACTGGTTGACCTGCTCCTGGGTCACGGTGTGCCACGCGCTGGTGCCCAGTTCGGTGCCGACGGCGGCGGTCAGCTCGTCGAGGGTGGTGAACGTCGTCATGCTGCGCTCCTGAGGGCCGGTGCGGACTCGGGACGGACGGCTCGGCCCGGCTCGACGGCCGGCCACCCGTTTCGGGGAGCGTAGTCCTACCGGCCGGTCACCCGAGGGGCCGGTGCCCGCAAGCCGCGCCGGCGGGCTGCGGGGCCGGAGCGGGCCGCGGGGCGGCGCTGGCGGGCGGGCGCAGTCAGCGCCCGGCGAGCAGCTCGGGGGTGAACAGGACGAACATCGGCTCGCGCTCGGTCAGCCAGAGCCGCGGCCCGGTGCTCAGCAGCGCGTGGCGCCGCGCCGGGTCGCGGAGCACCTCGGCCCGGCCGTGCGCCAGCACGCTCCAACCGGTGCCGCCGGCGGCGTCTAGGTGGTCGGCCTGGAACGCGATCACCGTCCCGTCCAGCGCGCGGGAGCGGCCGGGGTCCGGCAGCAGCGCGAGGACCAGCCGGCCGTCCGGGTCGAGCCGGAAGACGACCGGCAGCACGGCGGGCAGCGCGTGCTCGGTGTACACCACGCGCCCGATGGGCACGGTGGCCAGCAGGCGCAGGCAGTCGGCCTCGCTCAGGTCCTCGATGCGGTCCGGATGGTCCATACCCCAGATGGTGCGCCCAGGCGGGGCGGGCCGATAGGGCCCATGGTCCCGGAGTCTGCAAGCCGTGGCGGAGAGTGACCGGGATCACCGTCCGGGTGGGTCGGGGTCACCGTCCGACGGGCCGGGGTCACCGTCCGGGGGGACCGGGGCGGTCCACTTCGCCGGACACCCGATCGAGGTGTTCTCGCCGAGACCCCCACCCGGCGGGCGGCCGTGCGGCAGAGTGTGAGGTGAGCGACGCGCCGGGGGCGGTGACGTCCCGTCGGTGACCCGGTCCGGCGCCGGCGGCACGGGCGGCGTGGGTGGCGTGCGGAAGGTGGCGCGCGGTACCAGTGGGCCGGGTGGGAAGCGGCGGGTGACGCCGGCGGGGTGGCGACGGGCGACGAAGGGGTGCGGGCATGAGCGGCGGGGTGGAACTGGTGGTGATCGGCGCGGACGGCGGTCCGGAGCGCAGCTTCGGCGGCTCGGCGCGGGCCGCGCGCGGCGCGCGGCTGTTGGCCGAGGCGCTGCCCGGGGTCTGTTTCGACACCGGCAACCAGGGCTGTCGGACCACGCTGGTGCCCCCCGGAGCGGACGCGAACACGATTCTGACCGCGCTGCGCGAGGCGGCCAAGCAGGAGGGGCGCTGGCTGGTGGTCTGCCTGTTGGGCCAGCTGGTGGCCGACCCGCGCGCGCGACGGCTGGCGCTGGTCACCGCGGGCAGCACGCCCGACAACGCCTACCGGCGCGGACTGGCGTGGGACTGGGTGGTGAGCACCATGGTGCACGGCGCGCAGGAGGAGGCACTGCTCCTGGTGGACGCCGTCGCCGCCCCGGACACCTGGGCGGCGCTCGGCGGATCCACCGGCGAGCAGGGGGCGGCCGAGCTGCTGGCGCACTCCAGAGTCCCGCTGTGGGGAAGAGTCGGGCCGTACCCGGGTGGTCGGCGCGGCCGGTCGGCGGTGCTGCCGGGTGCGGAGGGTTCGTTCAGCTGGGCGCTCGCCCGGGTGCTGGAGAAGGGCGTGCCGGGTGCGCCGCCCGCGGTCGGGCCGGCCGATCTGCAGCCTGCGGTGGTGGCCGAACTGGCACGGGGCGAGCTGGCGTCGGGGGTCGAGGCACGGCTGCTGGTGCCGCCCGCCGGTGGCCGGTTGTTGATACGCAATCGCGCCGCGGTGCGTGGCGCGCTGGCCGGATTGTCGGTTTCCGAAGAACTGTTGGCTGTTCTGTGGCGGGAAAGTGCCCCAACCGATCCGCCTTCCGCGTAAGGTCAGGGGCCCAAGGTGTTGCCGGGCGCGGGTGGGTTGGCGAAGAATCGGTGCCCACGCCGTACTTGGGCAACAGGTGGGTGTTTTCTGCCAACTTCGGCCGGTTGTCGTCGAGTTAGTCGCGGCAAGGTGGGGTTATGTGCCGTAGCAAGGCTTTGTCACGCCTGAGGGCGGTCTTACGCCTGAGGGCGGTCGGGGTCGGTGCGGCGGTTCTGCTCACGCTTCTCCCGGCCGGCTGCGCGGCCTCGGCGGGGACCGCGGCCCGGCTCGCACCGGGCGTTCCCGGTACGGGAGTTGCCGGCGGCTCGGGGGTGCCTTCGCAGCCGTCGTCGGAAGCGTCGCCGGATTCCTCCGGGGTGTCGCAGTCCGGTGTGCCGCAGCCCGGTCCGTCGGGCGGCGCGGCGGTTCCCAGCAGCGGACCCGACGCGGCGGTGGCGCGGGTGGTGCTCCGGGCCTACCAGGCCTGGTGGGCGGCGCAGGTCCAGGCGTTCGCCACCGGTGACCAGACCGGTGCGCAGGTGCGGGCGTACTCCAACGGGCAGGCGCTCAGCCAAGTGCTGGTCAGCCTGCAGCAGTTGCACCAGGCGCAGCTGGTGATGACCGGTGCGCCCGCCACCGACCCGGTGGTTCGGCAACTCGACCTGCGGAGCAGTCCGCAGAGCGCGGTGATCGAGGACTGCGTGGACGTCACCGGCTGGCACCAGGCGGACGCCCACAGCGGCGCCATCGAGGATCCACCGCAGCGCCTCACCCGCTACCCGGCGACCGTGGTGCTGCGGATCAATGACAGCAGTTGGAAGGTATTCGAGTTCAACCGCGAGGCGGGCCGGACATGTTGAGGTCATTACGCCGCACGATGGGCCAACTCCTGCTGATCGCCGGTCTGCTGGCCGGCACGACCCTGCTACCCGGCACGACCCCGCCCGCCGCGGCGGCCGGACCCACCAGGGGTGGCGTCAACCCCTGTGTGGTGTTGGAGGTCTGCGTGGTGGTCACCTCGCCGGGGAGCAGCCCGACGCCGGGCTCCGGCGGTGGTGGCGGTACCGGCTCGGGGGGTGGCGGCGGCCCGGCGATGTGCAGTTGGAACGGTCAGCAGTGGCCGTGCTGGGATCCGGACTACGGCTGGTTCGACAGCTCGTCCGGCTGCTACTTCGACGAGTTGAGTCCGCAGCCGGATCCGGGCGATCCGCTCTGGGGCGGCCACAGCTCGAGTGACGGCGCGGTGTACGCCAAGGCCTGCGCGCTGACCGGCGGCGGGCTGGAGGTCGAGAGCCCGGTCTGGCTGGCCAAGCCGCCGGGGGTCGGGCAGGCGCCGCCCGACCCGGGCACGGTGGCCCAGATGGCCGTCAAGCAACTGAAGTTCGCCAAACCGGTGGTGCACACCGCGCCGGCCGGCACGGCGCTGGTGGGGGTGCCGGTCTGGTTCTGGTACGAGACCTCGGCCGCGGACCAGGACCAGACGGTCGGACCGCAGAGCACCACGGTCTCGCTCAACGGCCTCTCGGTGACCGCCACCGCGCGGCTCGACCACGTGCTCTGGGACCTCGGCTACGTCGATCCGACGACCGGCCAGGAGGCGGTGCTCGACTGCGGGGGGCCCGGGGTGCCGTACCAGCCGGGCCTGGAGCAGGACGTGCCGGCCGGCGCGTGCACCAGGACGTTCAGCAAGGCGACCACCCCGACGGCCGGTGCCTCGGCCGCCGCGGGGGGCACGGCGGGGTTCTACCTGACGGCCACCGAGTACTGGACGGTCAGTTCGTGGAACAACACCGCCGGCGACCAGGCCTATCCGGACCTCACGATCACCGTGGCGAGCGACCCGATCGGGCTGTCGGTGAACGAGTTGCAGGTCCTCAACTAGCCCGTAGCACAGCACCTGTACCCGAAACCCCGTACCTGGTGGTACCCCGTACCTCGTGAGGAAGGCCGACGCCCGATGGAGAACCGCACCTTCCCGGCACCGACCCTCGGCAGGTCCGCCTTCGGCTGGGAGCAGGCGGCCGGGGTGGCGGTGCCGGCGCGCTCGGAGGAGCGGCCGGACCCGGTCGCGCCGTCCCGTTCGCTGCGCGCCCGGCGCCGCCGGCCCGCGGTGATCGCGATGGCCGCCGCGCTGATCGCGGCCGGCGGGCTCGGCGGCGCCGTCCTCTACAACAGCACCGGCCAGCGGATCGCCGTGCTGGCACTGGCCCGTGACGTCCCGTACGGACAGCCGCTGACCGCGGCCGACCTGGTGGTGGCGCGGATCGCCAGCGACCCGGCGCTGGCTCCGGTGACCGCGGCCGACGAGCAGCTGGCGATCGGCCAGCGGGCCACCACCGACCTGCACCGCGGGGCGCTGCTGCTGGTGGCGGACATCACCCGGGCGCTGGTGGTGCAGCCGGACCAGCAGGTGGTCGGGGTCTCGCTCAAGCGCGGCCAACTGCCCGCCGGCGACCTCGAGGCCGGCCAGCAGGTGGTCCTCGTGCTGACCGGCGATCCGTCCACCGGCGGACTACCCGGGGGATCGCCGACCACGATGAACGCGGTGGTCGCGGACGCGAGCAAACCGGACAGCGACGGCGGGCAGGTGGTGAACGTCGCGGTGCCGGCGAGCAACGGGCCGACGCTGGCGGCCTGGGTGGCGAGCGGTCGGGTCGAGGTGATCCTGGCGGCGCGGTCGCCCTCGTCCTCACCACAGGCGTCGTCGAGTCCGAGCACGGGTGGCCAGAGCGGGGGCGGTTCCTGATGGCGGTGATCGCGATCGCCGGTGGCCCGGGTGCGCCCGGGGCCACCACCACGGCCCTCGCCCTGTTGCTCGCCTGGCCGCTGCCGGCCGGGCGCAGGGTGCTGCTCGTCGAGTGCGACCCGGACGGCGGGGCGGCGCTGGCCGGCGCGCTGGAGGGCCGGGTCGAGGCGGTGTACGGACTGCGCAACCTCGCGGTCGCGGACCGGCGCGGCCTGCTCGCGCAGACCCTGTGGGAGCAGCTGATCGACGTCTCGCCGGAGGGCGCGGGGGACCGGCTGCTGCTGCCCGGCCTGACCGACCCGGCCCAGGCCGCCGGGCTCGCCTACACCTGGGAGCCGTTGGTCGAGACGCTGCACGGGCTGGAGGCGCAGGGCTACGACGTGCTGCTGGACCTCGGTCGGTCCGGCGCGTTCGGGCGCAGCGCGGTGCTGGCCCGGCGGGCCGACGCGGTCGCGGTGACCGTGCGGAGCACGCTGCGCGGGCTCAGCACGGCCCGGCCGCGGCTGGCCGCGCTCCGCGCGGACCTGGAGAGCGCCGGGACCGGCGCGGACGCGCTCGGCCTGCTGGTCGTCGCCGAGGGCCCGTACCCGGCGGCGGAGATCACCCGCGAGTTCGGGCTGCCGGTGCTCGCCACGCTGCCGCACGCGGTCCGCACGGCCCGCGTCCTCTCGGACGGCGGTGACAGCACGGACCGGCGGTTCGTCCGCTCGGAGTTGATGCGCACGGTGCGGACGGCGGCCGACGAGTTGCAGGCGCTCGTCGGGCGACGCCGGGTGCGGCTCACGCCCGGGGCCTCCACCGGGGCCGGCACCTCGGGTGTGCCCGCCGGCTCGGGTGTCGCCGCCGCTGTTCCCGGTGTCCCCGCTGTCCCGGGCGTTCCCACCGGCCCTGTCGTCAATGCCGGCCCTGCGGTCAATGCCGGCCCTGCCGCCACCGGCGCCCCTGCGAGCCCCGCCGCCGACCTCCCGGGCGGGCCCGGCTCCGCCGGCGGGTGGAACGGCTGGGCGGACCCGTCGACCGTGGACTCCTACCCCCTCGCTCGGCCCCAGGAGTCGGCCCCGCCGGCTTTCCACGCCGAGGGGCAGGCCCATGAACCGCACGGCGGCGCTGCCTACGCCCCACCGTCCGGTCGGAACTTCGGTCCGGTCGGCGAACCGGCCTGGGCGGAGGGCACTCCCTTCACCCCCGGGCCCCCGGTGAACGGTGCGGTGCTCCCCGGCCCGATGGCCGCGGCCCCGGCACCACGGCCCGGTCCGGCCGGCTACGCCGCTGCGTCCGGTCAGTTCCACGGACCGCAGACCGGGGCCGTCCAGGAGGCCGGCACCGCGCCGGAACCCGTCGCTGCCCCCGTGCCACCGCCGTTCGCCGGAATAGCGCCACATCCGGCCGCGCCCGAACCGTTCCCCGCCCCCGCGGAGAGCGCCGACGCCCCGGGAGAGGTGCTCCGTGCGCGGTAGCCCGATGCGGGACGTGCCCGCGACCGCCCCGATGGATCCGGCCGATCAAGCCGCCCTGCCGTGGGCCGTGGTGCCCGGCACGCGTCCGGCGGAGCCGGAGCCGTCGGGTGCCGGGCCGCGCGCCGGTGCACGGGTGGCGGCGGCCCGTCCGTCCGTCCCGTCCGCCGCCTCCGTGCCGACGCCCGGCGCGACCTCCACCCCGTCGGGCCTGCCCGTGCTGCCCGCCACCGGGACGTGGGAGGTCGGGTCGGTCCCCGCCGTCGATCCGCAGGTCGCCCGCGAGCTCAAGCGGCAGGTCGCCACCGAACTGCACCAGCAGCTCTCCCGGGCGCCCGGGACCCACGGGCCCGACACCGACCGGGCGACCCGGCGGCAGCGTGGCCGGGCGCTGATCGAGGAGGCGGTGGCCCGCTGGTCGGACGCGTACGCGGTGACCCACGGGGTGAGCCCGACCCGCGAGCAGGACCGCGCGCTGGCCGAGGCCGTCTACGACCTGATGTTCCGGGCCGGCCGGTTGCAGCCCTACCTGGACGATCCCGACATCGAGAACATCGTGATCAACGGATGCGACGACGTCTGGGTCTCCCGGGTCCACCAACCCCTGCGCCAGGTGCCGCCGGTGGCCAACAGCGATGCCGAACTCGTCGAGCTGCTCCAGGACTTGGCCCGCCAGCACGGCGGCGGTGAGCGGACCCTGAGCACCGCGAGTCCGACTCTGGCGCTTCGCCTGGAGGGGGGCATGCGGCTGCAGGCGCTGACCGAGGTGACCCCGCGGCCGTACGTCGCGATCCGCCGCCACCGGGTGGCCTCGGCCACCCTGGCCGACCTGGTGACCCTCGGGACCGTCGATTCGACCATCGCCGCCTTCCTGGCCTCGGCCATCCGGGCCCGGAAGAACGTGATGATCACGGGGACCCAGGGCGTCGGCAAGACCAGCCTGCTGCGGGCGATGGCCGCCGAGATCCCGCCGGACGAGCGGATCGGCACTCTGGAGTCGGAGTTCGAGCTGTGGCTGCACACGCTGGGACACCTGCGTCAGGTCGTGCCGATGGAGGCCCGGGAGGGGAACGGCGAACGGGTCGACGGCCGGGTCGCCGGTGAGCTCACGATCGGTGAACTCATCCCGGCCGCACTGCGGATGACGCTCTCCCGGATCATCGTGGGCGAGGTCCGCTCGGGCGAGGTGGTGCCGATGCTGC
Source organism: Kitasatospora sp. NPDC052896 (assembly GCF_044547075.1). Taxonomy (NCBI): domain Bacteria; kingdom Bacillati; phylum Actinomycetota; class Actinomycetes; order Kitasatosporales; family Streptomycetaceae; genus Kitasatospora; species Kitasatospora sp. NPDC052896. The sequence goes on along the minus strand of NZ_JBITZU010000008.1, from coordinate 69,053 downwards.
GGGTGATGACCAACGGCGAGGGCGGGTCGATGTGCACCCTGCACGCCCGGGGACCGCACATGGTGGTCGACCGGATCGCCGAGCTCTGCCTGGAGTACGGCTCACACATGACCGACAGCCTCGCCTACCGGCTCACCGCCAACGCGGTGGACCTGATCGTGCACGTGGCGATGGTGGACGAGACGGCCGTCGGCGGGCAGCGTCACCGGTTCGTGTCGCACGTGCTGGAGGTTACCGGGCTCGGGGAGAACGGCCGGCCGGCGCTCAACACGGTGTTCGGCCCCCGCCCGGATCTCGGCGAGCCCAGAGCCGTCCCGCACACGCCGCCGCACTGCCTGGACGACCTGCGACGGGCCGGCTTCGACGCCGGGCTCCTGCAGTCGGCGTACGGCAGTTGGAGTGCACCGCTCTCGTTGCGGATCGGTGGTCTGCGATGAACGCAGTGCCCGAAACGAGAGCGGTGCTCCGCTCGCAGTCCACGGCATCCGGCGCGAGAGCACTGCTCTGCTGCCGAGATCGCCGCTCCAAAACGAGATCACTGATCTCCTTTCGGGCACCGCTCACGGACGAGAGCAGCGCTCTCGCGCCGAAGCCGAGAGCGCTGCTCACGAAGAAGAGCGCCGCTCCCATGCCAACACCGCCAACCCCGAGAGCACCGCTCACCACCCTTGGAAGGGGCCACTGATGCTCCTCTACACCCTGTGCGGGGTCCTGCTGTCGGGTGGTCTGGTCGCACTGGTCGTCGGCGTTCGCGGCACCCGGGCCGGCCGGCCCGCCGAGCCCGGCCCGCTCGCCACCCGGGCGCACGTCCTCTGGTACGGCGCGCCCGGTGCGGCGAGCCCCGGGACGGCCCGACTGCGCCGGATCCAGCTCGGCCTCTCGCTGGCCGCCGCGCCGCTGCTCTGGCTGTTCACCGGGATCCCGGTCACCGCCGGCCTGGCGCCACTGGCCGTCTTCGGCCTCCCCTGGCTGTTCGCCGCGACCCGCTCGGACACCCGGCAGATCGTCCGCCTGGAGGCGCTGGCCGAGTGGACCCAGCGGCTGGCCGACGTCCTGCTCCTCGGCACCGGCCTCAACCAGGCGCTGCTGACCAGCCGTCGGACCGCCCCCGCCGCGCTCGCCGACGAGATCGACGATCTCGCCTCCCGCCTGCAGGCCCGCTGGAGGGTCGAGGACGCGCTGCGCGCCTTCGCCGACAGCCTCGCCGACGCCACCGCCGACAAGGTGCTGGCCGCCCTGCTGCTGCGCTCCGGCGACAGCGGTCCGGGGCTGGCGAGGTCGCTGGCCGACCTGGCGGACTCGGTCCGCGACGAGGTGCGCCAGCGCCGCTCGATCGAGGCGGACCGGGCCAAGCACCGGACGACCATCCGCTGGTTGGTCGGGATCATCCTGATCGTGATCGTGGTCGGCTCGTTCAACAGCCGCTACACCGCGCCCTACAGCACCTTCCAGGGCCAGGTGGTGCTCGGCGTGCTGGCCGCGCTCTTCGTCGCCGTGATCGCCTGGATGCGGTCGCTCGCGGCCAATCCGCCGCTGCCACGCCTGCTGGAACCCGACCGGCGCAGCCGGGTGATGGCACTGCCGGAGTCGGACGGCGAGCACGACCCGGGCGAGGACCGCGGATCCGCCGACCCCGGACACGTCCCCGACCCGGCCCGCACCCCCGACGGCGGACCGGCCGCCGGCCAGTCCCTGCTCAGGGAGGCCCGATGATCTCGCCCTGGGCCGTGCTGGCCGGTGCCACCGCCGCCGGCGGACTGGCCGTGCTGATCTCCGAACTCCGCCCCGCGCCACCCGACCTGGGTCAGGCCCTGGAGCGCCTGCACCGCGCCCCGAACCCCCGGCGCACGGCCGCCACCACCGTCCGGGCGAGCTGGTACGACCAGCTCGGCGCCCGTGCACTGGCCGTGGTCGGTGCCCGGGTGCCGCAGCAGGAGCTGGCTCTGGTCGGCCGCACCCCGGCTCGTTTCATGGCGCACAAGCTGCTCTTCGCCCTGATCGGCCTGGTGCTGCCCGGTTACCTGTCCGCGATGGCAGCGGTCGGCGGCGTGGCCCTGCCGGTGGCGGTTCCGATGCTGGCCGGGCTCGGCATGGCCGCGGGCGGCTGGCTGCTGCCCGACGCCATCGTGCAGAGCGAGGCGAAGGAGGCCAGGGTCGAGTACCTGCACGGCATCGCGGCCTACCTCGAACTCGTCGCGCTGGAGCGGGCGTCCGACCACGGCCCGGCCGAGGCGATGCGCCGGGCGGCGGCGATCGGCCGCGGCGCGGTGCTGCGCCGGATCCGGGACGCCCTGGAGCGGGCCGCCACCGACCGGCTGCCGCCCTGGGACGGCCTGGACACGCTCGCCGAGGAGCTCGGCCTGACTCCGCTGCAGGACGTCGCCGACATCATGCGGATCTCGGGCACCGACGGCGCCGCCGTGTACGACACCCTGCGAGCCCGGGCCAAGGGCCTGCGGGACGAGCTGCTCGCCGACGAGCTGGCCAAGGCCGGCACCGACAGCGAGCGGATGGTGGCGCCCGGCGCGGCACTCACCCTGCTGATGACCGTCCTGATCGTCTACCCCGCGCTGTACCAGATGCTCCATGTCTTCTGAAGGGCCGGTCTTCCGAAGGACCGGCCGACTTCCCCCGCTGCACCCCCGTCCGGATCAAGTCCACTCCGGCCCACCGGAGTTCCGTCCCCCCTGGGAGAGCGAATCATGAAGTCCCTGCGCAGTCTTCCCCGCCAGTTCCTGCAACCGCTGCTGCTGCCGCTGCTGCTCGCCACCGCGCTGCTGCGGGTCCACACCGGACGACTGCGGGCCGCCCGGTCCGCGGGCGACCGCGGCGCGCTGAGCGTCGAGATGGCGCTGATCGTCATCGTGGTGATCGGCATCGCCGGCGCGGTGCTGGCGGCCCTGACCACCCTGGGTGGCGCGGTCAGCAAGCAGGTGCCGACCACGATCCCCAACGGCGTGCACTCGTGACCGGGCGCCGCCGGTGGGACGACAGCGGAGTCCTCAGTCTCAGTTTCGCGCTCGTCTTCCCGGCGGTGCTCTTCCTGGTCATCGGGGTGGCCCAGGTCGCGCTGCTCTGGTACTCCGACTCGGTCGCGCTGACCGCCGCCCGGGAGGGCGTGGACGCGGGCCGCGGGTACCAGAGCAACGACCAGGCCGCCCAGCAGCGCGCCACCGACTTCCTCGCCCTGTGCCAGGGGCTGCTCGACAAACCCGAGGTCAAGGTGGAACACCCGGACCCGAACACCATCAGGGTCACCGTGCGCTTCGAGCCGCTGTTCCTCCCGCCGGGGGTCAGCGGCCTGTGGATCACCCAGAGCGCCACGGCACCGATCGAACGGTACGTGGCGCCATGACCGTCCGTGGCGCCACGACCGCCCGCCCGTCCGGCGGGCCCGATCCGCAGCGCGGCAGCCTGGCCATCGAGGCCGCGATCCTGGTGCCGGCCATCCTGGTGCTGTTCTGCCTGGTGATCGTGATCGGCCGGCTGCAGGTGGTCGGCGGCACGGTCGACGAGGCGGCCCGGACCGCGGCCCGCAGCGCCACGCTCGACCGTTCGACCCGCTCGGCGCAGGAGGTCGCGAGCGAGTCGGCCGCCGAGGTCCTGCGCGCCCGGGGCGTGGTCTGCCCGGACCTGGCCGTCTCCGCGACGCCGGAACAGCTGCCGGTCGGCGACACCACCCTGAACGCCGTCAACGTCACCGTGACCTGCCAGGTCAGGGTGAGTGATCTGTTCCCACTGTGGGTACCGGGCTCGGAGACGATGACCGGGAGCTTCACCTCGGTCATCGACCGCTACCGGTCGCAGTAGCACACCGTACGCCCTGGGGAGGGGTAGTGAGGGTCCGTCGGGACGCCCGCGACAGGGGCACCGTCTCGATCTTCGTGGCACTGAGCGCCGCGATGATGCTGATGTTCGTCGGCATCGTGCTCGACTGCGGCGGGCGCCTGCGGGCGATCGCCAACGCCGACGCGCTGGCGCAGGAGGCCGCCCGGGTCGGCGGGCAGGAGATCGACCAGCAGGCCCTGCTCACCGGCCGGGGTCTGCTGATCAACACGGCCGAGGGATACGCGGCCGCCAACGCCTACCTCAGGCCGTACGGGCTGCACGCCGATCCGCCGGACGGCAGTCCGCCCGCGGCGCTCGCCACCTCGATCACCGTGGTGATCAACACCACGTATCGGACCGCCCTGCTGGGGCTCTTCGACACACCCACCCTGACCGTGCAAGGAACCGGCACCGCCACCCTGGTGCCCGGCGATGAGGAAGCGGGGGGCGCCTGATGGCCGCACCACGAGCCAAGGTCCATGCCCGCCCGAACCCCGAGGCGGCCCCCGGCGCCCCGAAGGCCCCGATGTCCCAGGGGAGTTCGCGGGTCGGGCAGCCGAACTCCGGCCCCCCGGGGCGCGGTTCGGACGCGCTGCGCTCACTCCCGGCCGCGCTCGGCGCACTGCTGGCACTCGCCGTGCTGCTGCTCGGCGTGCCCGCGCTGCTCTGGTACGGCACCGACGCGGTGCTGGCGATGGGCGGGGTGGATCTCGCCGACCCCGGTGCGTTGCTGACCGGTCCGGACAACGGACAGCTCTTCCTCTGGGCGTTGGTCGGCATCGGCTGGATCGGTTGGTTCTGCTTCGTCTCGTCCGTCCTGCTGGAGATCCCGGCCCAGTTGCGCGGACGGGTGGCCCGGCGGATCCCGGCCTTCGGCTGGAGCCAGCGGATGGCGGCGGGTCTGGTCGGTGCGGTGATCGCGCTGCTGCCGGTGGCCGGCGCCTCGTTCGCCGCCACCGTGCCACGACTGCCGGCCGCCACGGCCCCCGCCCAACTCGCCGCGGCGCCACGGCTCGCGGCGCTGACCGCCGGTCCGTCGGCGACCCCGGTGACCGCGCTGCAGGCCTCCGAACCCCAGCAACAGCCGACCTACACCGTGCGGGACAGCCGGCCCGCCGACAGCCTCTGGTCGATCGCCGAGCGTCAACTCGGTTCGGGCGATCGCTGGCAGGAGATCGCCAAGCTCAACGACGGCCGGGTGATGGACGGTTCGGGGACCCGGTTCGACGCGGACCGGCCGATCCAGCCCGGTTGGCAACTGCTCATGCCGGCCGATGCCAAGCCGGACGGTTCCGCCGCCCAGGCCGCCACGCCCGCCCCCGCGGCGCAGCAGTCCGCGCCGGCCGGGGGCGCGCGGCCGACCAGCACCACGGTCCGCGACGGCGACACGCTGTCCGCCATCGCCCAACGGGAGTTGGGCAGTTCGGACGACTGGCCGCAACTCTTCGACGCCAACAAGGGGGTGCAGGCGCCGGACGGGGAGCGGTTGACCGATCCCAACGTCGTGGTGCCGGGCATGGTGCTCACCATCCCGGGCGCCCAGGCCACGCCCGCCCCTGCCGCACCAGCTCCCGCCGCTCCCGCCCCGGCGGCCCCGGCACCCGCGCCTGCCCAGGCGGCCCCGGCCCCTGCGGCCCAGCAGCACGACCCGGGCCTCGAGGGTGACGCCCATCCCGCCGGGGCGCCCGGGCCGTCCGCCGACGCCCGGTCGGCCACCCCGGCCCACCCGCGCGGCGGCCGGGCCCAGGTGCGCAGCCACGACGGCGCCCGGGCCGAGGACCCGAGCGGCGACTACACCGACGCCCTGGCCGTCTCCGGGGTCGGTGTGCTGCTCGCCGCCGTGCTGATCGGCGCGGTCGCCCACCGGCGCGGTGCCCAACAGCGGGCCCGTCGGCCGCGTCGCCGGATCCCGCTGCCCGCACCGCCCGCCGCGGTCTTCGAGTCCGAGCTGAAGACACGTCAGAACAACTACGGCCTCGACCTGTTGAATCGTGCGTTGCGCACCATGGCGCGCAACGTGAGCCGGACCGGCAAGCGGTTGCCGGCGCTCGCCGCGGTCCGGGTGACCACCGGCGGCACCGTGGAACTGCACCTGGCCGTGGCGGCCGCACCGATCGCCCCGTTCCGGGCCGCGCACACCGCCAACATCTGGTGGTGCACGGCCGATTCGGACGGGTTGCTGACCGCCGAGCAGGCGGCCAGGGTGACCGCCCCCTACCCCGCGCTGGTCACCCTGGGCACGGCCGCTGACGGCGCGGCCGTCCTGGCCGACCTGGAGACCGCCCGGCTGCTGCACCTCTCGGGTCAGCCGGAGGACGCCCGCGACGTGCTGCGCACCATCGCGCTGGAACTCGCGCACAGCCCGCTCGCCGACAGGCTCAACCTGCACCTGGTGGGCTTCGCCGACGACCTGCCGGTCTCCGACACGGTGGTCGACCGGGTCCACCGGTACGCCAGCCTGGAGGCGGCGCTCGACGCGGTCGGCCCGCGCACCGACCGGGCCCGGGCCACCCTGGTGGCCGCCGGGGCCACCCACCCGAGGGACGCGCGCAGTCGCGGCCAGGCCGACGAGGCCTGGGTGCCGGAGATCGTGCTCTCCGTCCAGTCACCCGGCGGGGAGCTCCCGGCCGAGCTGGGCCGGCTGCTGGACGGCCGCCCGCGCACCTGCCTCGCCGTGGTCACCCGGGCCCCCGAGCGCGGCGCCGGCCCGGTCGCGCGCTGGACGCTGCCCAGCAGCGGCCCGGCCACCCTGCCCGGCCTGAACCTCCAGTTGCAACTGCAGCGGCTGACCGACGAACAGTACGCGCACTGGACCGAGTTGCTGCACACCTCCGGGTCCACCGAGCAACGGCCCGCGCCCGACTGGACGTTGGACGGCGACGAGCTGGACCCGTCCGAACTGCCGGTGCCAGTACCGGTATTGGCCGGAGTCGGTGCGTCCGACCTGCCGTTCATCGGCGCCGCACTGCCGGAGGGCCTGCCGGAGAGCGGCCCGCGGTTGATCGCCCGGGTGGTCGGCACGGGCAGCAGCCCGTTCGCGACCGCCGACCCGGCGGCCGCACCGTGCGGCGGCGCCGGTGACGTCACTGCGACGGTGGTACCGGTGCTCCCGGCCTTCCCGCTGCGGCCCCGGCACGCGCTCAACGGCCGTGGCCTGCAGGCCAGCCAGCCTCCGGTGGCCGCGGTGGCCCCGGTACCCCCCGCGCCCCCGGTGGCACCGGTACTCCCGGTTCCCCTCGTGTCGCCCGAGACCCGGTCGGACGTCGAGCCCGCTACCGACGACCCCACTCCGACCGACCTCGTCCCCACCCCCGACCCCACCGACCTCGTCCCCACCCCTGACCCCACTCCTGACCCCATCCCCGAGCCCCTCCCCACCCACGACACGGCCCCCGCGCTCACCGAGGCCGACCCCGGCGTCCCGTCCCGTCCGGAGCCGGCCGCCCCCGCCCCGCTCACCGCGACGACCACTCCCGTCCGCAGCGACGCCGACGACCTGCTCGCCATCCTCCGCTCCCCGGAGGCCCACGCCTTCCGCGCCGCTCCCCGGATCCGTCTGCTCGGCCCGGTGGACGTGCTCGGCGCCATCGGCCCGGCCGAGCAGTCCGCCCGCCCCGGCCTCACCGAACTCGCCGCGTACCTGGCCCTGCACCCCGGCGCGACCCCCGAGGCCGTCGACCGCGCCCTGCACCCCGGCGACCACGCCCGCCCGGACCAGCCGCTGCCCGCCTCCCTCGACGAGCTGGCGGGCTGGCTCGGCAACGCCCCCGACGGCCGCGCCTTCCTGCGCCAGGACACCCCCGAGGGCTGCGCCTTCGCCCCCACCGTCACCTGCGACTGGGACGAGTTCCGCAGCCTCTACCGTCGCGGCATGCGCAGTACCAGCTCCACCGCCGATGCCGCGCTGGCCCACGCGCTGGCCCTGGTCCGCGGCGCCCCGTTCGCGGAGACCCCGGCCACCGCCTACGGCTGGGCCGAGGCCGACCGCCAGGACATGCTCGCCACCGTCGTCGACACCGCCCACGAACTGGCCGCCCGCAGGCTCCAGTACGGCGACCACCGCAACGCCGAGGCGGCGGTCTTCCGTGGCCTCGCCGTGGCGCCCGACGTCGAACTCCTGCACCGGGACCTCTTCTACGCCTACGCCTCGGCCGGCGCCCGCGACCAGCTCCTGAAGGCCGTCAACCGCCTGGACGCCCTCAGCCGCCGCACCGGCCGCAGCCTCGACCCCGACACCGTCTCCCTGCTCCGCGACCTCCTCTCCGGTGCGTGACAACGGGAGGTGCTCCAGGTTCCGCGGTTTCGTGAACACTTCCGTGTGGTCATGAGCACCGTTCGAGCATTTCCGCGCGATCGTGGGCAGCGGTACCGGCTCGGCGACGCTGCGCTGGCACTGGACGCAGAGCCGTGTGCGGACTTCGCGCCGGTCAGGCCGATGCTGCACCACCGCCGGTGCCAGCCGTCGCGGAAGTCCGAGCCTGAGCTCGCCGCCAAGACCTCGACGTTTCGCAACAGGGCAGGCTCCGCCAAGAGATCTGAGATGCCTGGCACACTGTGCGGCCTGAGCGACCCCAGGGAGTCTCTTCGGACCATTCCTGACCGGCGCACACCCACCCAAGAAGGCAGACCCTCGCTCGTCACGTGCGGTGATGCTCACAGAACGTTTGAAGTTCTTGCTGAACGTCGGCTCCCGACAGTTGTTCAGGTGGCGATGTCGGCGAGCAAGCCGAGCAGTCCCTGCGGCGCTGACCGGACTCAGCGGAACGCTGCGGCATTGCGGACGGCCCAGTCGGCGAAGGGACGCGGGGCGCGGCCGAGGACCCGCTGCACGTCCGGGCTGACACGCAGCTCTGCCGGGCTCGGGGAGCCGAGGATGTCCAGGGTGTCGTCGGCGAGCTCTGCCGGCATGCTCTGGGTCATGGCGGCCTTGGCCTCGTCGCGGGTGAGGTCGTGGAACCGCACTGGCGCGCCCAGCGCGGCGGCGATGGCCTCCGCCTGCTGGCGCGGCGTGATCACCTCCGGACCGGTCAGCTCGTACACACCGCCGGTGTGCCGGTCGTCCAGCAGGCAGGCCGCCGCGACCTCGGCGATGTCCGCCGGGTCGATGATCGGCACCCCGACGTCGCCGAAGGGGGCGGCGACGACCCGCCGCGCGCGGACGGACTGGGCCCACCACAGGGCGTTGGAGGCGAAGCCGCCCGGTCGCAGGATGGCCCATTCCAGGCCGGACTCCCGCAGCACGTCCTCCAGCGCGCGCATCGCGATCCGCGTTGCGCCGAAGGGCCTGGTCGCCACGCCCTGCGTGGAGAGCAGGACGACCCGGCGGACCCCGCGGGCCGCGGCCTGGCCGATGATGTCGGCCGGGCTGGCTCCGGCGGCGTGCAGGTCGCCGGAGAGCAGCAGGAACAGCGCGGTCGCCCCGGCCAGCGCGGGCTCGAGGCCGGCCGGCTCGGCCAGGTCGGCCGCCAGGTGGCGGACACCGTCCGGCACCGCCGCCGGGTGCCGCGACACCGCCGTCACCTGCCGGCCCGCCTCGGCCAGCGCCCGCGTCAGCGGCCGGCCCACGTTCCCGGTAGCCCCGGTCACCACGATCATGATCAGCTCCTTGCTCGATGTCCTCTGTGGCCTTCACGCTAGGAGCTGCGGCTAACCCTTGGTAAGGACATACCTTGACGTAAGCTCAGCACATGGTGGTAGGTGTGCAGGCCGAGCAGGCCGGGGCCGGGAAGCGGTATGAGGTGTTTCACACCGACTGCCCCGCGCGCGATGTGGTCGACCACGTGACCAGCAGGTGGGGCATCTGGGTGTTGATCTCCTTGCGGAGCAACGACCTCCGGTTCTACGAGCTGCGCGAGAGCATCCGGGGCATCAGCGAGAAGATGCTCGCCCAGACCCTGCGCGCGCTGGTCCAGGACGACCTGGTCTGGCGGGAGGTCGAGCCGACGACGCCGCCCCAGGTCACCTACGGGCTGACCGAGTTCGGCCGGGATCTCGGTGAACCGCTGGAGGAGCTGTTCGACCGGATCACACGTCGGCTGCCGCCGCGCAGCGCGGCATAGCGGATTGGTGGCCGGCCACGAAGGCGGGAGCGCGGCTCCCGCCCCCGAGGGGGACGGGAGCCGGGTGGGCGTGGGGATCAGCCGACGTTGAGGGCCGTGTCGTCGATGACGAACGAGGTCTGCAGCTCGTAGTCCTCGGTGCCGGTGAACTTCAGCGTGATGGTCTGTCCGGCGTAGGGCGACAGGTCGAAGGTGTGCTGGGCGTAGCCGGTGCCGTGGTCGAGGTTCGAGTAGGTCGCCAGGGTGCCCAGCACCGTGCCGGAGCTGTTCAGCACCTGCACGTTCAGGGTGTCGTAGGCGGTGGTGGTGCTGGTCTCCGCCGTGTCGACGTGCAGCCAGAAGCTCAGCTGGTAGCTGCGGCACCCGCTCGGGAGGCTGACGGCCTGGGCGAGGGTGTCGGTGTGCGTCGTACCGTACCCGTCGAGCCAGGCGTCCCAGGAACCGCTGTGCGGTGGCTCGCTGCTGCTGTCGCTGATCACGCCGGACGAGGCGGACCACGGCGCCGCGCTACCGGTCTCGAAGCCGGGGTTGCCCAGCAGCTGGGCCGCGGTGCAGCTGCCGGCGGCCGGGTTGACGGTCCAGCTGAAGGTGGTGCTGCCGGTGGCGTTGGTGCTGTCGGTGGCGGTGACCGAGACGGTGGAGGTGCCGGTGACGGTGGGGGTGCCGGAGATCAGGCCGGTCGAGGGGTTGATCGACAGCCCGGCCGGGAGGCCGGTGGCGCGGTAGCCGAGGGTCTGGCCGGTGGCGGAGTCGCTCGCCGAGATCTGCAGGCTGGTGGCGCTGCCCACGGTGCCGGTCTGGTTGCCGGGGCTGGTCACGGTCACCGTGTTCCCGCCGGTCACCGGGTTGATGGTCCAGCCGAAGGAGGTGGACCCGGAGGGCCCGGTGCTGTCGGTGGCGGTGACCGAGACGGTGGAGGTGCCGGCGGCGGTGGGGGTGCCGGAGATCAGGCCGGTCGCGGAGTTGATCGACAGCCCGGCGGGAAGCCCGGTGGCCGCGTAGCCGAGCGTGCCGCCGGCGGAGTCGGTCGCCGAGATCTGCAGGCTGGTGGCGCTGCCCACGGTGCCGGTCTGGTTGCCGGGGCTGGTCACGGCCACGCTGCCGCCGCCGCTGCTGGTCTGGTTGAAGTCGGCGTCGAAGGTCGACTCGATGCCGCTCAGCACGCCGGGGTCACTGACGATCAGCCCCAACTCGCGGTTGTGGTTGAGCGAGTTGTCGGAGAAGTTCTCCGAACCGGCGAACACCTTCGCGGTCGGGGTGCCGTAGTCGGCGACGATCGCCTTGGCGTGGATGTAGAAGCCGGTGGGGCTGGTGTAGGTGGTCACCTTGCCGCCCGCGGCGGTCACCTGGTTGAGCTCGCTGCTGTACGTCGACGACTCGTTCTCCGCGACGACGCGCACCGTGACCCCGCGCTGCGCGTCCGCGACGATCGCGTTGACCAGCGCGGGGTCGTCGAACTCCTCCTCCTCGACGTCGAGGCTGTGCTGCGCCCCGTTGATCAGCGCCAGCAGGCGGCTCTGCGAGTCGGTGGGCGACCAGACGAGGTCGTCGCCGTCGGACGGGGTGATCGAGGTCTTGGCGTAGTCGGCGTCGAAGACCTGCTCGATCGCCGCGACGTCGGCGGAGTCGGTGTCGTAGACCCCGTAGTCGCGTGAGGTGCCGTAGTAGGTGGTGTCGAGGTTGCCGGTGCTGACGTACGACTCGGCGGCGTCGACGGTGATCGTCTTCTGGTGGGTGTAGACGAAGGCCGAGGACGAGTAGGTGACCCCGACCCCGCCGGCCGAAAGCGCGCTGTAGGCGGCGCTGTTGACCGAGGTCTGCGCGGCGTCCAGGATCACTCTGACTCTGACGCCTGCCTTCTCCTTGCTCACCAGGTCGTCGACCATGGTGGTGTCGCGCAGCTCGTACATGGTCATGTCGATCGACTTGCTGGCCGACTCGACGAAGTCGTAGATCGCGCTCTCGCCCTGATCCGGCAGGATCTGCAGCGAGTAGGCTCCGGCGGCGTGCGCGGCGGTGGGGGCGAGCAGGGTGGCGGCGGCGGTGGCGCCGGCGGTGAGGGCGAGCAGGACACGATGGGTGAAGCTCATGCGGGGGCTCCTGACGCGGTCGGTGGAAGGCAACGCGCGTAGCGCCCACCAGTAAGGCACAGCACTGGTGGCACGTGAAGTCCGTGCGCATGACAGAATGTTGAACAGCAGCTCCCGTCAGGAGGCCTGATGATCCATCAGGCGCCCACGGTGCCGTCGATCCCCTCGCGCAGGAAGTCCGCGTGGCCGTTGTGCCGGGCGTACTCGTGGATCAGATGCAGCATCACCATGCGCAGTGACACGTCCTCGCCCCACCTGGCGCAGTGCGCGACCACGTCCAGCGACTCCGCCTCCCGTTCGATCCGACGGGCGTGCTCGACCTCCGCCCGCCAGGCGTCGAACGCCTCCGACCGGGTGGCGCCGGTGGTGTCGTACGCGACCTGGAAGTCCCCCTGGTCCGACCAGACGAGCGGGATGTCCTCGCCGTTGACCACGCGGCGGAACCACTGCCGCTCCACCTCGGCCAGGTGCCGCACCAGGCCGAGCAGGGAGAGCGTCGAGGGCGGCATCGACTGCCGGCGCAGCTCCTCGGTGGAGAGCCCGTCGCACTTCATGGCGAGCGTCGCCCGGTGGAAGTCGAGGAAGGCGCGCAGCATTTCGCGCTCGCCGGCGATCATCGGCGGCGACGGGCGCTCGGTGGTCATGATGGTCCCTTCGGGGGTGGTGGTTCGATGGTGAACCTACCGAAGGCGGCGGTCCCGGGGTAGGCCGTCAGGTCGTCGCCGCCCTGGAACGGAGCGCCGGGAACCCCGTAAGGTGGCGCGGAAGGGGAGCGGCGGCACGGGCCGTGACCTGCGGACAGAGACCGCCGAGGTGGCGGGCGGGGTGGTGACCGGCGTTGGCGGACAGTTCATCGATCTCCGGAGAGGTCGGGCCCACTGACGTCTGGGACGAGCCGGCGGCGGACCAGCTGACCATGCGGTTCTCCTCGTCACCGGTCGCGGGCGCGGCGCCGACGGCGGTGCTGCGGGTGGTGACGCCCGAGCCCGTCGTCGATGCCGCCGAAGACCCGTCGGCGGTGGTCGGGGAGGGGCGGCGCGGGCGGATCCTGACCATCGAGGGCGCGCACGCCGGCGCGCGGGCCTCCGTGCTGCTCGCGGACATCGCACCGCAGACGCTGCTCGCCGCCGAGCAGGTGGACGCCGTGCACCTGCCGTCCGCGAGCGACCTGGAGACCGTCCTCGCCCACCTGCGGGCCGCCGCCCGGCACCCCGGCCCGCTGTTGCTGCACCTCGCCGGCCGGCTGGGCGTCGAGCGCCCCGGCGGCGGGCTGGCGCTGATGCTGCGCGGGTCGGACGGGCTGGCCTGGCGGAGCGTGGCGGAAGAACTGCGCTCCCGCCCGGCCGGGTTGGACACCCTGGTGCTCGCCGACCTCGGCGCCGACCCGGACGTCCGGCCGCTGGTGCGGGGCACGCCCTCGCCGCTGGCCGCCGGCCTGCCGCTCTGGGCGGTGGTCAACCCGGACGCCGAGCCACCGGGCGCGTTCACGTCGGCGCTGGTCGAGGCGGTGCGGGCCGGTCGGCCGGGCGCCGGCCCGCTGCTGACGCCGGAGCGGCTGCGGGAGCGGGTGGACGCGGCGCTGCCGACGGACGCGCTGGTGGTCACGGAGTACGGTCCGGAGCGGCCGATCTTCCGCAACACGGCCGGCGGAGCCACGGGTGGAGCGGCGGTGCGGCTGGCCAAGGCGGACGCCCCGGTGCCGCCCGCCGGCGCGGTGCGACCGCGGTCGTCGGCCGAGGGTGAACAGGTGACCGCACGCACCGACTACCGCGAGGCGATCGGCCGGATCGTCCGCACGGCCGACGCCGGCGAGCACGCCACCGCTGCCGAACTCGCCCGCGTCCTGGAGCGGGAGGCCGCCGACGCGCACGGCCCGGCCGCCGAAGCCGTGCTGATGATCCGTCAGGTTCGTGCACACGTGACCAGGTTGGCCGGCGAACCGGCCGGCGCGGCGGAGCTCTACCGCGAGGTCGCCCTGGTGCTGCTCGCCGAGCGGGGACCGGACGACCCGGAGACCCAGCAGGCCGCGACCAATGCCGAGGCCTGCTGGCGGGCGGTCCGGGACCGTGACCAGGCGATCGGTCTCGCCCCGGAGTTGCTGGAGCTGCGCGCGCTGCTGCCCGGGCCGGACGGTCGCAAGTTGCGTTCGGCGCAGCGGTATCTGGCGCGGCTGACGGCGGCGGAGTGACGCGGGTTGCCCGCCCCCGGAGTCACGGGGGCGGGCAACCCGCGGCCTGCTGCTACCTCAGTGGTCCGCGAGCGCGCGCACGAACTTGGCGCCGTCCACCGTGCCCAGGCCCGACGCCATGTCGTAGCCCTTGCCGGCGGTGTAGCCGGTCACACCACCGAAGCTGTTGTTGCCGGTGGTGACGTCGACGATGCCGCTCCACTGGCTGGGCAGCCACGACATCGCGTACATCGAGCCGTTGATCTGGCCCAGCCGGTGGCCGGCCAGCTGGTCGGCGAGGGCGACCACGCCGGAGAAGAGCGGCGAGGCCTCGCTGGTGCCACCGGTGAGGTGCCAGCCGACCGACTTCGGGTCGTAGGACTCGTAGGTCCAGGCCGAGCCGTCCACCGCGGCGCTCATGCTGATGTCCGGGGTGGTGCGGTGGGTGCCGCCGCCGGTGTTGACCGCGTACTGGTACCACGGACGGCCGAAGATGGCGGAGACGCCACCGCCGCCGGCGCCGTAGCCGTCGTTCCAGACCTTGTCCGGCGCGGTGCGGTTGCCGTTGTCGTCCAGGGTCAGCTCGGTGCCGCCGACCGAGGTCACCAGCGGGTCCGAGGAGGGCCAGGAGTTGACCTTGTACGGGTAGTTGTTGTTGTTCAGGTCCGAGTCGGTCACCCCGTTGTCGCCGGAGGAGGCGAGCACGGTGACGTTGTGCGCGGCGGCCTCCTTGAACGCGTAGCGGAGGTCGGTGAGCGACTTGTAGTTGCCCTGGGCGAAGCCCGGGAAGGTGTTCTCGGTGGCGCCGAAGCTCTGGGTGATGACGTCGCCGCGGCCGGCCTTGATCAGCGCCTGCTCCGCGTCCATCATCTCCGGCAGGCCGGTGACGCCCTCGGTCTCGGAGACGCCGGTCTCGACCAGGATGATGTGCGCGTCGGGCGCGATGGAGTGCGCGTACTCGACGTCGAGGGTGGTCTCACCGGCCCAACTGGTCATGTCCGAGTTGTTCGGGTCGAAGGCCGGGACGTTGCCCCACTTCATGACCTCGACGTTGGTGTCCTGGATGCCCCACTGCTTGTCGAAGGTCTCCAGGTCGTGCTGGATCGTCGGCGAGCCGAAGGAGTCCACGATCACGATGGTCCGGCCCTTGCCGGTGATGCCCTGCTTGTACAGCGGGTTCAGGTTGTACGCGGTGCGGTACTGCAGCGGCGAGTAGCAGTGGATCTTGAGCTGCGCCACGCACTGGGTGGTGCTGGTCGGGGCGGGGTGCGCGGTGGCGTTGAAGTGGCCGGCGGAGGCGGGAATCAGTTTGAACGCGGCCTGGGCCGGTGCGCTCTGGGCCAGGGCGGCGGCCGTCGGGGCGGTGACCGCGCTGGCCGTCAGCGCGGTGGCCGCGACGGCGAACAGGGCCAGCGCACGGGTGCCGGCGGGGCGTCGGGAGCCCGCGGTGGCGGGGGAGAGGCCCATGGAACTCCTTTGGGACGGGGGTCGGAACCGACACGGAGTCGGCTCCGGTATCCCACCGTGTGAAGACCAGATGAATCTATAGTCATTTCGGACCCTTGACATCCTTTGGCATGATCACTCGGCATACCGACAGCTCACCCGCTTGGCGGATGGTTCGTGCTGCCCCCGGCCGGCCCGACCGGGCCGAAGTGCCGTCAAAACACGGTAAAAACGGCATCGCCGCCGACCTGTCTGTGCCGTCCCGATCCCGCAACCCGAGGGGGCGAGGTGCGGGTCCACGATGCTCCGATCGGCTCCGAAGACGCGGTGACGAACGGTCGGTGAACAATCCCGGACCCGCCCCCGCCCGCCGCCGGCAGCGGCCAGGATCTCGACCGACCGCGCGGCTCCCCCCGTGCGGACGCCATCGGGAACTCCCGGAAGGAAGCAACGATGCCCCGTCGCCGCCTAGCGACCGCAGCCGCCATCGGTGTCACCGCACTGGCCGCCCTCACCGCGACCGCCGACCCCGCCCTCGCCGCCGGTCCGGACCGCCCGCACCACCGGCACGGCGCCATCGGCTACACCGTCGGCACCCCGGTCGTCGACAAGGTCGAGGGCGGCCCCTGGACGCTCGCCCAGGGCGACCCCACCCTGGGCGCCACGGTGACGGTCGGCGGGGTGACCTACCCGAACCTGGCCGTGGACCCGGCGGGCTCCGGCGCGGTCCCGGCCGCCAGCGGTGTCACCGGCAGCCCCGGCCCGCTGACCGGCTACTGCTCCAGTGGCGGCCCCACTCCGGAGACCGGCAGCGTGCTGCGCCAGCCGAAGGGCAGCACGCTGCCCATGCAGCCGTACTACTTCCCGTTCGTCACCAGCCAGGACGGTGGCGCCACTCTCACCGGCCTGTTCGACTACCGCCCCAAGGACGGGGACGAGGCGGTGGTCTCGGCCACCTCCACCGACCACGGCCGCACCTGGCGCTACACCGGTGAGGCACTGGAGCAGAACGCCGGGCTCTGTCCGAACGGCAACACCAACGACGACGGCCAGGGTCACGCCTTCGTGCTCACCGTGCCGGACGCCGCGGGCGGTGGCCGGAGCGGCCGGTTCCTCTACACGCTCTCCCGCCCCTCGGGCGACGCGCTGGGCGTCAACCTGATCGTCCACCGGCTCGCACCCGAGGGCGGCGACCCGCTGGCCGGCCTGCCCGCCGCCGAGCCGGTCGGCGAGGGTGGCGCCACCACCGCGACCGCGCCGGTCACCGTCCCGGCCGGCCCCGGCGGCGCGGGCGTCACCATCGCGGTCGGCAGCACGGCCGACTTCGAGCAGCCGGGCCACTTCACGGTCGACGGCACCACGGTGGACTGCAACGACGACGCCGCCACCACGACCGCGTTCACCGGCTGCACCACCCGCACGTCCGGCGGGGTGACCATCGCCGCCGGCGACGCGGTCAAGGCCGACGCGGTGATCCCGCCGACCGCCCAGCAGACCTCCGGCCTGATCGCCCCGGACGGCATCATCAGCACCCTGCCGCACTACCCGGGCGCGCCCAAGGGCAGCGTCCCGGTGCTCTACACCGAGAAGATCGTCAACTACTACACGCCGACCACCACCACGGCCGCGGTCACCCTGCCGACCGCCACCCTGCCGGTCGCGGACAGCTCCGCGCTCCGGCCGACCGGCGGCCCGGTCACCGTCAGCCTGGGCACCGCGGCCGGCATCGTCCAGGTGACCTGCACCGGCGCCGACGCCACCCAGCTGACCGGCTGCACCGGCGGAACCGGCACGGTGGCCAAGGGCAGCAGCGTCGGCGCGCCCGGCGCCGCCGTGGTGCCGTACTCGCGGCTCGCACAGACCGGCGAGGGCAAGGACAAGCCGAAGTCGCTCTTCGGCAACAACGAGGACTACACCGTGGTCCGCGCCGCCTACACCTACGACGGCCTGCACTTCACCGATCTCGGTCAGGTCGCCGGCCTCAACGACCCGGCCGGCAACAGCGACAGCGTGCTGCGCTGGATCGGCTCGCGCGGCACCGTGGTGACCAACCCGGACGGCAGCTACGGCCTCTTCCTCTCCGGCGCGTACGCCTCGGACGGTGACAGTGACGCCTTCAACCAGATCTTCTACTCCTCCTCCCGGGACGGCGAGCGCTGGTCGGCCCCGCAGAAGCTGATCGGCACCGACTACACCTTCTCCGCGCTGACCGAGCAGGCGGCCGGCGGTGGCGCGCTGGACGTCAGCGGCTACTACTCCGGTCGGGTCTACGACCCGACCGTGGTGCGGAACGACAACGGCACGTTGACCATGGTCTTCGCCGGCTACTCCACGCCCAAGCCGCTGCCCGGCACCGGCTCGGTCTACGGCACCGACCCGAGCGCGCCGTTCACCGTCCCGGCGGCGGAGCCGGCCGAGTACCGGACCATCCTCAGCGTCACCCTGCGCCCGCACTGGACGCACTGACCCAGGACTGGTCCCGGGCCGACCCGGACCTCACCCGGGTCCGGCCCTACGACCACAGCTCCCGGACCACCTCCGCCACCCGCTGCCCCTGGGCGAAGCCCGTGTGCGCGGAGGGGGTCCGGGAGGCCGGATCCAGCGGGTCGCCGCCGAACGCGGCGGCCGAGGCCTCGTCCGGCACGATCGTCTCGACCCGGGCCGACCCGGCCAGCAGGGTTGTCTGCTCCTCCAGCGCCGGGTCGGACAGCGGGGCCAACACCAGCACCCGATCGGCGCCCGCCGCCAGGTCCGCGTTGGCGTTGGAGTGGACGCCGCCGTCCATGTAGCGCGCGCCCCCGATGGTGACCGGCGGCCAGATTCCCGGCACGGCGCAGCTCGCGGCCACCGCGTCCACCAACCCGACCCCGGACCGCCGGTCGAAGAGCCGCCTCTCGCCACTGCGGGTGTCCACCGCGACCAGGGTGATCCGGCGCTCGGGCCAGCTGTGCACGGGCAGCCGGCCCTCGATCACCTCGAACCGGGCCCGCTCGCTCACCGTCTCGACGCTCAATGCCAACTCGCCGAGCTGGCGGCGGAGTTCCGACGGATCGGTGGCATTTGCCGCCAACTTCGCCCAGATTTCCAGCAGTTCGGGGACAGTGAGCCCGGACGGGTCCAACTCGGCGTTCTGCCAGGACGGATCGGCCTGCCGTCGGAACAGCTCGGCCAACTCCAGCCCGCTGCCCAGCTGGGCGGCGACCACCGAGCCGGCCGAGGTGCCGACCAGGCGGTCCGCCCCGGTGATGTCCACCCCCCGCTCGGCCAGCCCCGCCAACACCCCGGTCTCCCAGGCGGCCCCGGCCAGGCCACCGCCGCCCAGCACCAGCGCGCGCTCCACTGCCATGACGTTCCCCTCACGTGTTCAACGGCGTTCCGCCGCTCACAGCACGGCTCAGGCGTGATCGATTCCCGTCCAGCCGGGCGGAACCCGGAGATCAACCGAACGGCTGACGGAGATCAGGCGCGGGATCCGCCGAACGGTCCACCGGGCCGTCCACCGGTCAGCGCGCGCCGCCGTTCACGTAGAGGGTCTGGCCGCTGACGTAGGAGGCCTCCTCGCTCGCCAGGAAGGCCACCACCGACGCGATCTCCTCCGGGTGGCCGGGCCGCCGCAGCGGGGTACGGGCGGCCACCTCGGCCTGGTGCTCCTCCGGCGTGGCACCGACCCGGGCCGCGGTGGCCTCGGTCATCGAGGTGACGACGTAACCGGGCGCCACCGCGTTGACGTTGATGTTGAACGGCCCCAGCTCGATCGCCAGAGTGGCGGTCAGCCCCTGGATCCCGGCCTTCGCGGCGGCGTAGTTGGCCTGCCCCCGGTTGCCCAGCGCGGAGCGCGAGCTGAGCGAGACGATCTTGCCGTACTTCTGCGCCACCAGGTACTTCTGCGCCACGTGGCTGCAGTTGTAGGCGCTGGTCAGGTTGACCGACAGGACGGCGTCCCAGTCCGCCCTGGGCATCTTGAAGAACAGGTTGTCCCGGGTGATCCCGGCGTTGTTGACCAGGATGTGCAGACCGCCCAACTCCTCGACCACGGTGGCGAAGACGGCCGCCACCGCGTCGTAGTCGGAGACGTCGCAGCCGTAGCCCCGGGCGGTGCCGCCCTGCTCGAGGATGGCGTCGACGGTGGCCTTCGCCCGCTCCGGCGTCAGGTCGATGACGGCGACCGCGGCGCCCTGCTCGGCCAGCAGGCGGGCGGTGGCCGCGCCGATGCCCTGCCCGGCGCCGGTGACGATGGCGATCTTTCCGGTGAATCGTGTCACGGTGGCTCCCTCAGCTGTTCTCGACGAGTACGGCGGTGCCCTGGCCGACACCGACGCACATGGTGGCCAGGCCGCGCCGGGCGCCGGTGCGGCGCATCCGGTGCAGCAGGGTGGTCAGGATCCGGGCGCCGGAGCAGCCCAGCGGGTGGCCCAGCGCGATCGCGCCGCCGGACGGGTTGACCAGCTCCGGGTCGAAGCCCAGCTGGTCCAGGCAGGCCAACGCCTGGGCGGCGAAGGCCTCGTTGAACTCGGCCTCCTCGATGTCGGCCACGCTCCAGCCCAGCCGGGCCAGCACCTTGCGGGTGGCCGGCACCGGGCCGATGCCCATCACGTCCGGGTGGACCCCGGCCGAGGCACCGGCCGCGTACCGGCCGAGCGGCTCCAGACCCAGCTCGTTCAGCGCCGCCTCGCTGACCAGCAGCAGCGCGGCCGCGCCGTCGTTGAGCGGCGAGGAGTTGCCCGCCGTCACCGTGCCACCGTCCCGGAAGACCGGCTTCAGCCTGCCGAGTCGCTCCAGCGTGCTGTCCTCGCGGATGCCCTCGTCCGCGCCGACGCTCACCCCGTCCGGGCGCAGCACCGGCAGCAGCTCGGCGTCGAAGTGGCCGTCCTTGCGGGCGGCGGCGGCCCGCTGGTGGCTGCGCAGTGCGAAGGCGTCCTGCCGGTCACGGTCGATCCGGTAGCGGGTGGCGACCTCCTCGGCGGTCTCGCCCATGCTGAGCACGCCGTGTAGCTCGGTCATCAGGGGGTTGGTCAGCCGCCAGCCGAGCCGGGTGTCGAAGGTCTCCAGCTTGTGCGGCAGCGCCTCGTCCGGGCGGGGCAGCACGAACGGTGCGCGGGACATCGACTCGCAGCCGCCGGCCACCACGATCTCCGCCTCACCGGAGCCGATCGCCCGGGCGGCGGTGGTCACCGCCTCCAGGCCGGAGGCGCAGAGCCGGTTGACGGTGGCGCCGGGGACGGTCTCCGGCAGGCCGGCCAGCAGCACGGCCATCCGGGCGGCGTTGCGGTTGTCCTCACCGGCCTGGTTGGCGGCGCCCCAGTAGACGTCGTCGATCCGGGCCGGATCGAGGGCGGGCACGTCGGCCAGCAGACCGCGCAGCACGGCGGCCGACAGGTCGTCGGGACGGACGGTGGCGAGGGCGCCGCGCAGCCGGCCGATCGGGGTGCGGCGGGCGGCGGCGAAGTAGACAGGACGCACGGCGTTGCTCCAGATCCGGGAGGTCAGAAGGCGTTGATGCCGGTGAGGGACCGGCCGATCAGCAGTTTCTGTATCTGTGTGGTGCCCTCGTAGAGGGTCATCACCCGGGCGTCGCGCAGCAGCTTGCCGACCGGGTACTCGTCGATGAAGCCGTAGCCGCCGAAGACCTGCAGCGCGTTGTTGGCCGCCCTGACGGCCGCCTCGCTGGCGAACAGCTTGGCCATCGAGGACTCGGCGGCGAACGGCAGCCCGCGCTCGATGTGGTCGGCGACCCGCCAGGTGAGCAGCCGGGCGGCGGCCAGGTCCACCGCGATGTCCGAGAGCAGCTCCTGTACCAGCTGGTAGGAGGCGATCGGCTTGCCGAACTGGTCGCGCTCGGTGCTGTAGCGGACGGCGGCGTCCAGGCAGGCCTGGGCGATGCCGACGCAGCCGGCCGCGACCGACATCCGGCCCTTGGCGAGCGCGGCCATCGCCACCGTGAAGCCCTTGCCCTCCGGGCCGAGCCGGGCGCTGTCCGGCACCCGTACGCCGTCCAGCACCAGCTCGGCGGTGGCCTGGCCGCGCAGTCCGAGCTTGCCGTGGATCTCCCGGCGCTCCAGGCCGGGGGTGGCGGTGGGCACCAGGAAGGCGGTGACGCCCTGGTGGCCGGGGCCGCCGGTGCGGGCGAAGACCAGCGCGACCTCGGCCCAGGTGCCGTTGGTGATGAACGTCTTGCTGCCGCTGAGCGTCCAACCGGCGCCGTCGCGCACCGCGCGGGTGGCGAGGTTGGCCGCGTCCGAGCCGGTGCCGGGCTCGGTGAGGGCGAAGCAGCCGAGCGCCTCGCCGGAGGTCAGCCGGGGCAGCCAGTGCCGCTTCTGCTCCTCGCTGCCGTAGCTGTTGATCGACTTGGCCACCAGGCCGAGCGAGACCGAGACGATGCCGCGCACCGCCGAGTCGCCACGGCCCAGCTCCTCCAGGACCAGGCAGTACGCCAGGTGGTCGCCGCCGCTGCCGCCGTACTCCTCGGGGATGGTCAGGCCGAGGAAGCCGAGCTTGCCCAGCTTGCCGACGATCGCCCGGTCCACCGACTCGGCACGGTCCCACTCGGCGGCGAAGGGCAGGATCTCGCGGTCGGTGAACTCGGCGGCCAGCGCGCGGACGGCCGCCTGTTCCTCGGACAGCTCCAGATCCATGGTCTCGACCCCTTAAACTAGCGGTGCAAGTTTTTTTGGACTCTAGCCCGCCGACGCCATTCTGGGAAGAGGCGGCCGGCCGGGAGGAGCCGGCTGCGAGAATGCCGGTCCAGTCACCCGATCGGAGGAGAGCGTCATGGCCCGGCCCCGCACACCGCTGCTCAGTCGCGAGCGGATCGTCGCCGCCGCGCTGGCCCTGGTGGACGCCGAGGGCCTGGACGCGCTCTCCACCCGCCGGCTGGCCACCGAGCTGTCGGTCAGCGGACCGTCCCTGTACAACCACTTCGCCACCAAGGACGAGCTGCTGGACGCGGTGGTGGACAGCGTGATGGGCGAGGTGGAGCTGGGCATGTTCGACACCGGCGCGCCCTGGCGCGCCGCGCTGCACGACTGGGCCCGCTCGTACCGGGCGGCGCTCGCCGCGCACCCGCACATCGTGCCGGTACTGGCGCAGGGGCCGGGCCGGCGGCCGAACGCGTTGCGGCTGGCCGACGCGGTCTTCGGCTGCCTGGTGCGGGCCGGCTGGCCGCGCGGCCAGGCGACCCGGATCGGCGCGCTGATGCGCTACTTCGTCACCGGCTCGGCGCTCGGCTCGTTCGCCGCCGGGTTCCCGGAGGACGCCCAGCTCTACGCGACCGAGTACCCGCACCTCGGCGAGGCGCACCGGCTGGCCGAGCACCGGCGCGCGGTCGACGAGGGGGCCTTCGAGACCGGGCTGGAGGCCTTGCTGGACGGGCTGGAGCTGCGGTTCGCCCGGCTCGCGCGCTGAGCGGTCACCAGGGTGCGCGGGCCGTGAACGCCGGGCGCAGCGCCGGGTCCACCGGGTCGTAGTAGCGGTGGAAGACCGCCGTCGCCCCGCCGGAGAGCGGCGGCACGATCCAGCTCCAGTCGGCCGGGGTCGGCCGGCCCAGCCGCTGCTCCTGGGCGATGTGCTTGAGGAACCGCTCCGACTCGGTGTGGTGGTCGGCCATGGTCACGCCGGCCAGCTCGAAGGAGTGCAGCACGGCACGGTTGAGCTCGACCAGCGTGCGGTCCCGCCAGAGCGTGCGTTCGCTGGAGGTGTCCAGGTCGAGCCGCTCGGCCAGTTCGGCCAGCAGGTCGTAGCGGTCGGCGTCGGCGAGGTTGCGGGAGCCGACCTCGGTGCCCATGTACCAGCCGTTGAACGGCGCGGCGGGGTAGTGGATGCCGCCGATCTCCAGGGTCATGTCACTGATCGCCGGCACCGCGTACCAGCGCAGGCCCAGCCCGGCGAACCAGCGGTGGTCGGGGTGCGAGAGCGGCACCTCCAGGGTCGCGTCGTCCGGCACCTCGTACCAGTGCGGTCGCTCGCCGGGGCGCTCCTGGATCAGCAGCGGCAGGACGTCGAACCGGCCCTCGGCCGACTTCCAGCCCAGGTCCCTGGCCCGGCTGGCGAGTTGACCGCCGGCCGGATCACCGGTCCAACCGCCGTCCGGCCGCCGGTAGCCGGCGTAGCGGACCAGCTGTTGGTTGACGATCCGGGTGGCCGGACGGCCCGGGCGGTCCGGGGCGAAGACCGTGATCACCGGGCGGATCCGGCCGCCGTTGGTGGCGATCCGCAGGTGCTCGAAGCACTCATCGGCCATCTCGTCCGCCGAGCCGGCCTCGCGGCGGTCGCGGACCACCAGGCTGCGCCAGTACAGCCGGCCGATGCAGCGCGCGGAGTTGCGCCAGGCCACCCGGGCGCCGTAGGCGAGTTCCTCGGGGGTGTGCCGGTAGGTGCCGGTCCGGGCGATCTCATCGATCACCTGGCCGACCCGCACTTCCACGTCCCCGCCGGTGGGTTGATCGGCGTGGAACTGGCGGACGAAGGCCTCGGCCGCCTCGGGGTCGGTGAACTCCCCGGCGGGGGGCTCCGGGGCGGTGGGTGCGGCGGGGAACGGGCCGCCGTGGCCGAGCGGGCACCCGGGGGCGGGTTCCGGTCTGCGGGGGCGTATCCGGCTGAAGATCAAGTGTGCATCCTTTCCGCCCCATGGATACCGGGAGGTGTTGGTGGTGGGCCATAATCAGCCCGAATTCGCACAAAGTCACCCCGTCGCGCGCTACTCTGGCGGTTCATTGGAAGATCTTGTGATGCGCATGCCATATTAGTGGGTTCGGCGGTGCCGAGGTGTCGAGCGCCGGCGATCGGGGCCCGGTGCTTGTTGACCCGCCGCACCCGCGTGGAGAACGGGAACACCCCGTCCCGGACCAGCGAGTGGAGCCCGCGTGCCGCGCCGCCCTGCGAGGCCATCGGGCAGGCGGTGGAGCTGACCGGCACCACGGCCACGAAGGGCCTGGCCGACCAGTCGCCGAACGAGCTGGTCACCGGGTCGAGGTCCTTGCTGGAGACCAGGGCCGCCGGGTCGGGGCGGGCGAGCGCGGCTTCGAGCCGGCCCTCCGCCTGCTGCTCAACGAACTCGCGGTGCCAGGGGATCGAGTCCGGACGGGCGTTGGCCGCGACGGGCCCGGCCCGCTCCCGGTGGGCCGGCGAAGGCCTGCGCGATCGGCAGCCAGGCCGTCGCCACCGGGCCCTCGGGGGTCACGGCCAGGTCGGCGTGGTGACGGCGCCGGGTGACCAGCAGGCAGAAGTCCAGCGCCGGCCCGGTGATCCGGTCGGCTGCCCCGGCCGGCCCCCAGCTCCACGACTCGCCAGCTGGGCCGGTGAGTTCCACGCGGACCGGCTCGGCCGGCGCGGCCAGCCCGTGCACCGTGAAGGCGAACCCCCGGGTGCGCACCCCCAGATGGGCGATGTGCCGGAGCCGTGCGGTGGGGGAGCGGACCACGCCGAGCGCGTCCGCGACGTCCTGTCCGTGCGCCCAGGTCTCCATGATCCGGGCGGTGGCCATCGAGGCCGGCTTCATCGGCGGCCCCATCCAGGGCAGTCGGGTGTCCGGCGCGGTCCGGGCCAACGCCCGCGCCAGCTCGGCCCGACCGGCGCGCCAGCCGGCCAGCAGCTCGGGGTGCGGCCGCCGGGCGCCGGCCTCGGCGCCCAGGTCCACCGCCCCGCCCAGCTCGATTCCGTCGCCCGACCCGGGTTCCGCGCCCGTGAACGAGGCTCGGGCGGCGGCGGGGAACCCCGCCGGATCGCGCACCGCGCGCAGCGACCACGTGTCGGTCCAGGCCAGATGGGCGATCTGGTGGGCAATCGTCCAGCCCGGCGCGGGAGTTGGCGTGGCCCAGCCGGAGGAATCCAACTCGGCCACCAGGCCGTCCAGTTCGTCCCCCTCGGCGATCAGGTCGGCCAGCAACCCGGCCCGGTCGGGGACATCCACGGCGGAGGACGGAGTCTGCATTCCGACACTCTGACCCCACCGGGCGCGGCGCGCCAGACCGCCTCGCCGACGACGGCGGCCGCGAGCCCCCGATCCCGAGCCCCCGGCCCGCTGCTGCCGGGTCCGCTGCCACGCCGGGGCGCCGCGCCACTCCTGCCTCCGGCACGCGTACGGCGACGCGAACCCGCTGCTGAACCGCTGCCCCGGGGCGGGGGCTCAGTCGTCGATCGCCTGGTACGTCGCCGTCCAGAAGTCCTGACAGACCGGTGGCGGCACCGGGGAGGTGAAGGCCCGCTGGGTCAGCAGGACGGTGACCAGCTCCTCGCGCGGGTCGACCCGCCAGGTGGTGCCCAGGCCGCCGTCCCACCCGTAGCAGCCGACCGGTTCCACCGGGGTGGTTCGCCGGGTGGTGACGGCCACCCCGAAGCCCCACCCGTGGCTCTCGAAGAACCCCGGGGAGATCACGGAGAGCGCCTTCTGGCCATCCGTCAGCTGGTCGGTGACCATGGTCTCCACGGTGGGCCGGGAGAGCAGCCGCCCGCCGTCGTACCGGCCGAGGCCGCGCAGCATCCGACCGAAGGCGAGCAGGTCGTCGGCGGTGGAGACCAGGCCCCCGCCACCGGAGGGGAACGCCGGTGGCCGGCTCCACTCGCCGCCGTCCGCCTCGTCGTAGACCTGCAGCGTGTCGCTGGCCGGGTCGGGGGTCCAGTAGCTGGTCGCCAGCCGGTGCAGCTGCTCCTCGTCCACCGAGAAGCCGGTGTCCGCCATGCCCAGCGGCTCGAAGATCCGCTCCCGCAGGAAGTCCTCGAAGGGCTGGCCGGCGGCCCGTGCGATCAGCACGCCGAGCACGTCGGAGCCGGTGTGGTAGAGCCAGCGCTCACCCGGCTGGTGGATCAGCGGCAGGCTGCCCAGCCGGCGGATCCACTCGTCCGGCTCCGGTGGAAGGGCCGGGTGCGGCATGCCCTGGCCGAGTGCCAGCTCGTCCGCGGCGCGCTGGATCGGCCAGCTGCCGGGTGGCTGCATCAGGATGCCGAAGCCCATCCGGAAGGTGAGGAGATCACGGACGGTGATCGGACGCCCGGCGGGCACGGTGTCGTCGACCGGCCCGTCGGGACGTCGCAGCACCCGGCGGTCGGCCAGCTCCGGCAGCAGCCGGTCGACCGGTTCGTCCAGCCGTAGCCGGCACTCCTCGACCAGGATCAGCGCCGCGACGGCGGTGATCGGCTTGCTCAGCGAGGCGATCCGGAAGATGGTGTCCTGGCCGATCGGCGGCCCGCCCTGGGAACGCGCGCCGAGCGCCTCCGCGTGCACCTCGCCGCGCCGGTCGATCAGGGCCACCAGGCCGGGCACCGCGCCGCTGTCGACATGGCCGGCCAGCGCGCCGCGCAGCCGGCGGACCCTGGCCGCCGAGAACCCTCCGTCGCCCATGCCACCACTCCTCGCCCGTAGCTGATGACGGACCGTCACTCGACGGCCCGTGGTCATCCTGCCAGGGAGGTCCGACAATCCCGCTCAGGCCGGGCGCACGCCGGGACGTCGCGGTCGGCGACGGCCTCAGGTCCTGACGGCCCGCAGCAGCACGAACTTCGGATCGCTCGCCACCACCGCGCAGTTGCCGAACAGCCGCCGGAGCTTGACGTGGTAGCCGAGGTGCCGGTTGCCGATCACCCACAGCTCGCCGCCGGGCCGCAGCGCCCGCCGCGAGCCGGTGAACATCCGCCAGGCCGTCGCGTCGGTGGTCGCCCGGTGGCTGTGGAACGGCGGGTTGTTGAGCACCAGGTCCACCGAGCCGGCCGGGACCGCCGCCATGCCGTCGCCCACCAGGAACTCCGCGCGGGCCGTCGGGTCGGTGTTGGCCCGGAAGGTCTCCTCGGCCGAGGCCACCGCCTGGTACGACTCGTCGACGAAGACCAGCTCGGCGCCCGGGCTGGCCAGCGCGGCGGCGGTGCCCAACACCCCGTTGCCGCAGCCCAGGTCGACGATCCGGGCCGGGCCGGGCCGCTGTGGCAGGTGGCCGAGGAAGAACCGGGTCCCGATGTCCAGGCGCTCGGCGCAGAACACCCCGGCGTGGTTGGTCACGGTCAGGCCGGACGCGACCCCGAGACCGTCCGGCAGCGCGTAGCGCAGCGGCCACGGGCTGGCGGCCGGGGCGAGATCCGGGTCCGGAGCGCAGAAGACCAGTCGCGCCTTGCGCACCGCCAGCGAGGTGCGGGTCGGGCCGAGGATCCGCTCGAAGAGCCGCAGCGTCGAGGTGTGGATCTCGGTGGTCATCCCGGTGCCGACCACCAGGGTGCCGGGGTGGACGGCGGGGGCCAGCCGGTGCAACTGGTCCTCCAGCAGCGCCAGGCTCTTCGGGATCCGGACCAGCAGCACGTCGATCCGCTCCGGCGGCGCGTCCCGGGTGGACCGCAGCTCCACCGCGTCCGGATCCGCGCCGTTGCGGGCCAGGTTGGCCCGGGTGGCCTGCCGGGTGAGGAAGGAGTCGGAGATCTGGACCGGACGGTGCGCGGCGAGCGCGGTGGTCAGCGCGCCCCACCGGTCGCCCAGCACGACCACGCACCCCGAAAGGTCGGCCGGTTCGACCTCCCCCGCAGTCCCGCTCGGTTCACCCGCCAGCCGCCGCAGCAGGTACTCGTCGGCGGCGTCCCAGGCGCGCAGCCGGTCCCGGGGGTCCTCGGGGAAGCGGGTCAGGTCGAGTGCGCCCCAGGGCGTGGTGAAGCGGTTCATCGTGCCCTCAGGCTAGCCGAGCCCGCGCCACGCCCGGCAATCCGTGCGGCCCACCGGGGCCGCCGGGCTGCCCGGGCGTGCGCTGAGCGCCCGAGCCGGCCGGCGAGCGCCGCGGCCGCCTCCCCGCCCGAGGCCGGGTGCCCGCCGGCGCCACCCCGTTGGGGCGGTCAGCGGGGCTCGGGTCCGCGGACCGGCGCCTGCGCGGTCGGCCCGCTCGACTCCGGCCGGGGGTGTCGGACCAGAGCGGTTTCGGCGGCGTCGAGGATGTTGCGGAAGGTGCGGGTGATGATCGGCCGGGCGAGCAGCCGGGTGAGGAGGGGGCCGAGCAACGGGACGGGGATCTCGGCGCGGGTGGTCCAGCGGACCCGGGTGCCGCCGTCGACCTCGGTGAACGTCATGCGGCCGAGTTCGTGCCTGGACGGCGGCAGGCTGCGCTCGACGAGGTACTCGGTGGCGTACGGCGGGTCGTAGTGGGTGATGCGTTCCCGGAACCAGCCGATCAGCCAGAGGTGGTCACGCACCGCGCCGACGCCGTAGGGCGCGGTCCCGCCGTGCCGGGTCAGCCGGCAGCGCAGTACCAGGGGCGAGCTCGTGTAGTTGGTGGTCGTGGTGAGCCAGGCGAACACCTCGTCGATCGGGGCGTGGATGGTGCGTTCGACCGTCATGGTTTCCACTGCCGGTGTGCTCCTCTGTCGAGTGTGTGCACCGTGCCGGCACGGTGCGGCTTCTCCGGGTCGACCGTCGGCGGGGGACCGTGCCGCGGGCATGCCGTCGCAGGTGACGGCCTCTCGGACGCGTCGACGCCCCGGTGCCGCACCCGGCCCCTCTCCTCGGACGCCATCGAGACACCCCGAACCGGCGAACCGTGACAGCCCGCCACTGTGATTCACCTCACGGCTCGGCCACGCCACGGCATGGGGTCAGGTGTCCTTGCATGAATGTTCCAAGGTGCGTATATTCATGCCAAGCCGAAGGAGGGAACGTCATGGCATTGCGAGTCGCCGTCGCCGGGGCCAGCGGGTACGCGGGTGGCGAGGTGCTGCGTCTGCTGCTCGGGCATCCCGAGGTCGAGATCGGTGCGCTGACCGGCGGGTCCAACGCCGGGGTCAGGCTCGGGGAGTTGCAGCCGCACCTGCCGCCGCTCGCGGACCGGGTCCTGGAGCCGACCACTGCCGAGTCGCTCGCCGGGCACGACATCGTCTTCCTCGGCCTGCCGCACGGGCAGTCGGCGGCGGTGGCCGAGGCGCTCGGCGAGGACGTGCTGGTGATCGACTGCGGGGCGGATTTCCGGCTCCAGGATGCCACGGACTGGGAACGGTTCTACGGTTCGACGCACGCCGGGACCTGGCCCTACGGCCTGCCCGAGCTGCCGGGGCACCGGGCCGCGCTGAAGGGGGCGAAGCGGATCGCCGTCCCCGGGTGCTACCCGACCGCGGTGAGCCTGGCGCTCTTCCCGGCCTACGCGGCGCGGCTGGCCGAGCCGGAGGCCGTGGTCGTCGCGGCCAGCGGGACCTCGGGCGCGGGCAAGGCGGCCAGGACGAACCTGCTCGGCAGCGAGGTGATGGGTTCGGTCACCCCGTACGGGGTGGGCGGCAGCCACCGGCACACGCCGGAGATGTCACAGAACCTCTCGCCGCTCGCGGGCGAGCCGGTCACCGTCTCGTTCACGCCGACCCTGGTGCCGATGCCGCGCGGCATCCTGGCCACCTGCTCCGCCAAGGCGAAGCCCGGCACCACCGCCGCCACCCTCCGGGCCGCGTACGCGGAGGCGTTCGACGCCGAGCCGTTCGTCCACCTGCTGCCCGAGGGGCAGTGGCCGCAGACCAAGTCGGTGTACGGCGCCAACACGGCGCTGGTCCAGGTCGTGCTGGACGAGCACGCCGGGCGGATCGTCGCGATCAGCGCGATCGACAACCTGGTCAAGGGCACCGCCGGTGGTGCGGTGCAGAGCATGAACATCGCCCTCGGCCTGCCCGAGGAGCTGGGCCTTCCCGTGAACGGAGTCGCACCGTGACCAGCCAGCAGGACAGCGGACCCCAGGGCGTCGGAGTCACCGCCGCGCGCGGCTTCCGGGCCGCCGGGATCACGGCCGGCATCAAGCCCTCCGGTACCCCCGACCTCGCCCTGGTGGTCAACGACGGCCCGTCGTTCGCCGCGGCCGGCGTCTTCACCTCCAACCGGGTCAAGGCCGCACCGGTGCTCTGGTCCCAGCAGGTGCTGAAGACCGGCGAGTTGGCCGCCGTGGTACTCAACTCCGGTGGTGCCAACGCCTGCACCGGCCCGCAGGGGTTCCAGGACACCCACGTCACCGCCGAGCGGGTCGCCGCCGGGCTCGGCGTCGGCGCCGGCGAGGTGGCGGTCTGCTCGACCGGCCTGATCGGTGAGCGGCTGCCGATGGACCTGCTGCTGCCCGGGGTCGACCAGGCGGTCAAGGCGCTGACCGAGGCCGGCGGCGAGGCCGCCGCGATCGCCATCAAGACCACCGACACCGTGCACAAGACCGCCGTGGTGCGCAGCCCGCAGGGCTGGACGGTCGGCGGCATGGCCAAGGGCGCGGGCATGCTCGCCCCGGGTCTGGCCACCATGCTGGTCGTGCTCACCACCGACGCCGCCGTGCCGGCACCGGAGTTGGACCGCACGCTGCGCGCCGCCACCCGCACCACCTTCGACCGGGTGGACTCCGACGGCTGCATGTCCACCAACGACACGGTCCTGCTGCTCGCCTCCGGCGCCAGCCGACTCGCGCCCGGGGCGGCGGAGTTCGAGGACGCGGTCGGTCAGGTCTGCGCGGACCTCGCCCGGCAGTTGATCGGCGACGCCGAGGGGGCCAGCAAGGACATCCGGATCGACGTCACCGACGCGGCCACCGAGGACGAGGCGGTGCGGGTGGCCCGGGTGATCGCCCGCAACAACCTGCTCAAGTGCGCGATCCACGGCGAGGACCCCAACTGGGGGCGGGTGTTGGCGGCGATCGGGACCACCGACGCGGCCTTCGACCCGGACCGGCTGGACGTGGCGATCAACGGCGTCTGGGTCTGCCGCGACGGCGCGGTCGGCGAGGACCGCGCCCTGGTCGACATGACCGGCCGCCAGGTCGTCATCACCGCCCGGCTGAACGCCGGCCCGGCGGGCGCCACGGTGTGGACCAACGACCTCACCGCCGACTACGTGCACGAGAACAGCGCCTACTCCACCTGACCCCCGTGGGGCCCAGGGAACCAAGGGAACCGACACCGTGCAGATCGCACCCAAGGGCGAACAGGCCCGCAACAACACCGCGCTGCCCAAGGCCCTCACCCTCATCGAGGCGCTGCCCTGGCTGGAGCGCTTCCACGGCAAGACCGTGGTCATCAAGTTCGGCGGCAACGCCATGGTCGACGAGTCGCTCAAGGCGGCCTTCGCCCAGGACGTGGTCTTCCTGCGCTACGCCGGCCTGCACCCGGTCGTCGTCCACGGCGGCGGTCCGCAGATCAGCGCGCAGCTGGACAAGCTGGGCATGACCTCCTCGTTCACCAACGGCCTGCGGGTGACCACGCCGGAGACCATGGACGTGGTCCGCATGGTGCTGGCCGGCCAGGTCCAGCGCGAGCTGGTCGGCCTGCTCAACGAGCACGGCCCGTTCGCCGTCGGCCTGACCGGCGAGGACGCCCACACCATGACCGCGGTCAAGCGCTTCGCCGAGGTCGACGGCGAGCCGGTGGACATCGGCCTGGTCGGCGACATCGTCAACATCGAGGCGGGCGCGGTGAAGGCGCTGATCGCCGACGGCCGGATCCCGGTGATCTCCAGCATCGCCCGCGGCGCCGACGGCCACGTCTACAACATCAACGCGGACACCGCCGCCGCCGCGCTCGCGGTCGCGCTCGACGCCGAGATGCTGGTGGTGCTCACCGACGTCGAGGGCCTCTACGCGGACTGGCCGCACTCCGACGACGTGATCAGTCAGCTCTCCGCGAGCGAGCTGGACGCCATACTGCCCAGCCTCTCCAGCGGGATGGTGCCGAAGATGGAGGGCTGCCTGCGCGCGGTCCGCTCCGGCGTGGGCACCGCCCGGGTGCTGGACGGCCGGGTGCAGCACAGCCTGCTGCTGGAGATCTTCACCGACGAGGGCATCGGCACCATGGTCGTGCCGGACGACGAGACCGAGGTCCTGGGGGGACTGGCATGAGCGGGACGGACCGGAGCACGGGCACGAGCGGCAACGCCGAGCTGACCGAGCGGTTCACGCACGCCCTGGCCAACACCTACGGGACCCCGCGGCTCGCCCTGGTCCGCGGCTCCGGCGCCACCCTGTGGGACGCCGACGGCCGCGCCTACACCGACCTGGTCGGCGGCATCGCGGTCAACGCGCTCGGCACCGCGCACCCGGCCGTGGTCGCGGCGGTGACCCGGCAGATCTCCCAACTCGGCCACGTCTCCAACCTGTTCACGGCCGAGCCGACGGTCCGGCTGGCGGAACGGCTGCTGGCGCTGTTCGACCGCCCGGGCCGGGTCTTCTTCAGCAACTCCGGCGCCGAGGCCAACGAGGCCGCGTTCAAGATCAGCCGGCTGACCGGCCGGACCCACCTGGTCGCGCTGGAGGGCGCCTTCCACGGCCGGACCATGGGCGCCCTGGCGCTCACCGGTCAGCCGGCCAAGCAGGAGCCGTTCCGGCCGCTGCCCGGCGAGGTCAGCCACGTGCCGTTCGGGGACGTCGAGGCGCTGCGCGCGGCGGTGACCACCGGGACCGCCGCCGTCGTGCTGGAGCCGATCCAGGGCGAGAACGGCGCCGTTCCGCTGCCGGCCGGCTACCTGCGGGCGGCCCGCGAGATCACCCGGGCCACCGGCACCCTGCTGATCCTGGACGAGATCCAGACCGGCATCGGCCGCACCGGCCACTGGTTCGCCCACCAGGCCGAGCCCGGCGTCGACCCGGACGTGGTCACCCTCGCCAAGGGCCTCGGCGGCGGGTTGCCGATCGGCGCCACGGTCGCCTTCGGCGAGGCCGCCGAGCTGCTGCGGCCCGGCCAGCACGGCACCACCTTCGGCGGCAACCCGGTGGTGGCCGCCGCGGCGCTCGCGGTGCTCGACACCATCGCGGCGGAGGGACTGCTGGACCACGTCCAGAAGCTCGGCGCCCGGCTGCGCGAGGGCGTCGAGGCGATCGGCGACCCGCTGGTCTCGCACGTGCGCGGGGCCGGCCTGCTGCTCGGCATCGTGCTCACCGAGCCGGTCGCCCAGGCCGTCCAGGCGGCGGCCCAGGACGCCGGATTCCTGGTCAACGCCGCGGTGCCGGACGCCGTCCGGCTGGTCCCGCCGTTGGTGCTCACCGAGCGTGAGGCGGACGCCTTCCTGGCCGCGCTGCCGGGGATCCTGCGCGCCGCCCGGGCCGCCAGCGTTCCCGTCTCCGGCCGGGACGACCGGCAAGGCGACCGGCAAGGCGATCGGCGGGACGACCCGGCCGAGCAGTCCTGAGGCCGGTCCGGGAGAATCATCACCATGACCGTGCCCCCGACCGATCAGCCCGCCACCGGCCCGACGCCGCAGGTCCCGCAGACCCGCACCGCGCGCCACCGGCGGATCGTGGACCTGCTCACCCGTCAGCCCGTGCGTTCGCAGAGCCAGCTGGCCAAGCTGCTGGCCGACGACGGTCTGGTGGTCACCCAGGCCACCCTCTCCCGGGACCTGGACGAGCTGGGCGCGGTCAAGATCCGCAACCGGGACGGCGCGCTGATCTACGCCGTCCCGGCCGAGGGCGGCGACCGCACCCCGCGCGCGCCGATGGGGGAGTCCGCCAGCGAGGGCCGGATGGCCCGGTTGGCCGCCGAGTTGATGGTTTCGGCCACCGCGTCGGGCAATCTGGTGGTGCTGCGCACCCCGCCGGGGGCCGCCCAGTTCCTCGCCTCGGCGATCGACACGGCCGAGGTGCACGAGATCATCGGCACCATCGCCGGTGACGACACGGTGCTGCTGATCAGCCGTGATCCGGCCGGCGGGCAGGCGCTGGCCGACCACCTGATGCAGCTGGCACAGGCGAAGTCCTGACGGCGGAGCGTGGCGGACGGGCGGCGGGCGACCCGCCGCCCGTCCGGTCCAGGGGCGCGAATCGGCCAATCTCCGAGGATCGTTCCACGGCTCTTCGTGCGCATCGAAACGAAGGGTTAGGTTGTCCTCACGGAAAGTTGGTTGCCCGGGGCAACCGACCCCTTCGCGCCCATCGAGGTCCCGCCCATGCACGTGACTGTTGACCAGGACCGCTGCTGCAGCTCAGGGCAGTGCGTACTGACCGCCCCCACGGTCTTCGACCAGAACGAGGACGAAGGCCTCGTCGAACTGCTCCAGGCCGACCCCGCCGCACCCCTCCACGACCAGGTGAGACTCGCCGCCACGCTCTGCCCGGCCGGCGCCATCACGGTGCGGGAGGACGCGGCATGACCACCGACACCCCCGACCTGTCCGCCGTCCCCGAGCTGCGGATCCCCGCACCGCACGACAGCGGCTGCCCGTTCGACCCGTCGCCCAGCTACCAGGAGCTGGCGCCCGCCAGCCGGGTCAGCCTCTGGGACGGCAGCCAGTGCTGGCTGCTGACCGGCTACCCGCAGGTCCGCGCGGTGCTGACGGACCGCCGGTTCAGCGCGGACGCCCGCCACCCCAACTTCCCGTTCGTCACCCCGGGCCGCCGGGAGCTGGTCGGCGAGCAGCCCAACTTCCTGCGGTTGGACGACCCCGAGCACTCCCGGCTGCGCCGGATGCTCACCACCGACTTCCTGGTCAAGAAGGTCGAGGCGATGCGCCCCGACATCCAGCGGATCGTCGACCGGGCCCTGGACGCCATGATCGAGCACGGCTCGCCGGCCGACCTGGTCGCCGAGTTCGCCCTGCCCGTGCCCTCGCTGGTGATCTGCGACCTGCTCGGCGTGCCGTACGCGGATCACGACTTCTTCCAGCAGCAGAGCCGCCTGCTGCTGAACAGCGAGGTGCCCGCCGAGACCGTCAAGGCGGCGCTGGACGCCCTCACCGACTACCTGACCGAGCTGGCCGCGAGCAAGCGGTGCGCGCCGGACGGCATCCTGGCCCGGCTGGCCGCCCGGGACGACCTCACCGCCGACGAGGTCGCCTCCAACGGCCTGCTGCTGCTGATCGCCGGCCACGAGACGACCGCCAACATGACCTCGCTCTCCACCCTGGCGCTGCTGCGCGAGCCCGCGCAGCTCGAGCGGCTGCGCGCGGAACCGACGCTGATCCGCGGGGCGGTCGAGGAACTGCTGCGCTACCTCTCCATCGTGCGGTCGGGGCTGCCCCGGATCGCCCTGGAGGACGTCGAGCTGCCGGGCGGGGTGACGGTCCGCGCCGGTGAGGGCGTGGTCTGCATGATCGCCACCGCCAACCGCGACGAGGCGCTGTTCCCGGCCGGCGGCGAGCTGGACGTCGAGCGCGACGCCCGCCGCCACCTGGCCTTCGGCTTCGGCGTCCACCAGTGCCTCGGTCAGCCGCTGGCCCGGGCCGAGCTCCAGATCGCACTGGAGACCCTGCTCCGCCGGCTGCCGACGTTGCGCCTGGCGATCCCGTTCGAGGAGGTTCCCTTCCGCACCGAGATGCTGATCTACGGCGTCCGGGAGCTCCCCGTCGCCTGGTGAGCCCGACCCGGTTCCATGGCCGCCGGCCCCCGCCGCCGCCCCGGCTCCCGGCCCCCGCCCCCGGTCTCCCGCCGGGGACGGGGGCCGGCCCGCTGTCCCCGGCGGGAGGCCGGGCCGTCGCGCGGCGAACCGCCCCGGCGACCGCTGCGACTGCTACACCTTGAAACCTGCTGTGCCCTGACGCTGTTACGGCTTTGAATTTCATACGGAGTCGTGCATACTTATACCTATCAGCGCATGGGGCCTCGCTCCCACGCCCGTCCTGTTCGTACCGTGATGTAAGGAGAAAGCCGTGACCGAGCGCGTCGTACTCGCCTACTCGGGCGGTCTGGACACGTCCGTCTGCATCGGCTGGATCGCCGAGGAGACCGGCGCCGAGGTCATCGCCGTCGCGGTCGACGTCGGCCAGGGCGGCGAGGACCTGGACGTGATCCGCCAGCGCGCGCTGGACTGCGGCGCGGTCGAGGCCGAAGTGGCCGACGCCCGCAGCGAGTTCGCCGACGAGTACTGCCTGCCGGCGGTCAAGGCCAACGCGCTCTACCAGGGCCAGTACCCGCTGGTCTCGGCGCTCTCCCGGCCGGTGATCGTCAAGCACCTGGTGGCCGCCGCGCAGAAGCACGGCGCCAGCACCGTCGCGCACGGCTGCACCGGCAAGGGCAACGACCAGGTCCGCTTCGAGGTCGGCATCAACTCGCTTGCCCCCGGCCTGAAGTGCATCGCCCCGGTGCGCGACTACGCGATGACCCGGGACAAGGCGATCGCCTTCGCCGAGGCCAAGGGTCTGCCGATCGCCACCACCAAGAAGTCGCCGTACTCGATCGACCAGAACGTCTTCGGGCGGGCCGTCGAGACCGGCTTCCTGGAGGACATCTGGAACGCGCCGATCGAGGACGTCTACGAGTACACCCAGAACCCGGCCACCCCGCGCGAGGCCGACGAGGTGGTCATCACCTTCGAGGCGGGTGTCCCGGTCGCCGTCGACGGTCGCAAGGTGACCGTGCTGCAGGCGATCGAGGAGCTCAACCAGCGGGCCGGCGCCCAGGGCGTCGGGCGGCTCGACATGGTCGAGGACCGGCTGGTCGGCATCAAGTCCCGGGAGATCTACGAGGCTCCGGGTGCGATCGCCCTGATCACCGCGCACCAGGCGCTGGAGAACGTCACCGTCGAGCGCGAACTCGCCCGCTACAAGCGGCAGGTCGAGCAGCGCTGGGCCGAACTCGTCTACGACGGCCTGTGGTTCTCGCCGCTCAAGCGGGCGCTGGACGGCTTCGTCAACGAGGCCAACCAGCACGTCTCCGGCGAGATCCGGATGGTGCTGCACGGCGGACGGGCGGTGGTCGACGGCCGCAAGTCCGACCAGTCGCTGTACGACTTCAACCTGGCCACCTACGACACCGGCGACACCTTCGACCAGTCGATGTCCAAGGGCTTCATCGAGATCTTCGGGATGTCCTCGAAGCTCGCCGCCCGGCGCGACCTGGCCTGAAGCACCCCCCGAGCCACCCTTCCGGAGCCCCGGTCGGCCACCCCCCGCCGGCCGGGGCTCGCCCCTCACCTCCAGACACCTCAACTCCCTTACACCGCAAGGAGAGCCCGCGATGCCGTCCGCCGACCAGCCCGCCGACGTCCGTCTCTGGGGCGCCCGCTTCGCCGCCGGCCCGTCCGAGGCGCTGGCCAGGCTCTCCGCCTCGGTCCACTTCGACTGGCGCCTCGCCCCCTACGACATCGCCGGTTCCCGGGCGCACGCCCGGGTGCTGCACCGCGCCGGGCTGCTGACCGAGGCCGAACTCACCGCCATGCTCGCCGGGTTGGACCAGCTGCTGGCCGACACCGAGTCCGGCGCCTTCACCGGCACGATCGCCGACGAGGACGTCCACACCGCCCTGGAGCGCGGCCTGCTGGAGCGGCTCGGTCCGGAGCTGGGCGGCAAGCTGCGGGCCGGTCGGTCCCGCAACGACCAGATCGCCACGCTCTTCCGGATGTACCTGCGCGACCACGCCCGGATCATCGGCGGCCTCCTGCTCGACCTCCAGCAGGCCCTGGTCGGGCTCGCCGAGGCGCACCCGGACACCGCCATGCCGGGCCGCACCCACCTGCAGCACGCCCAGCCCGTGCTCTTCGCCCATCACGTGCTGGCCCACGTCCAGGCGCTCGGCCGGGACGCCGAGCGGCTGCGCCAGTGGGACACCCGGACCGCCGTCTCCCCGTACGGCTCCGGCGCGCTGGCCGGCTCCTCGCTCGGCCTGGACCCGCAGGCGGTCGCCGCCGACCTGGGCTTCGAGGGCGGCTCGGTGGCCAACTCGATCGACGGCACGGCCTCGCGCGACTTCGTCGCGGAGTTCGCCTTCGTCACCGCGATGATCGGGATCAACCTCTCCCGGATCGCCGAGGAGGTGATCATCTGGAACACCAAGGAGTTCGGCTTCATCACCCTGCACGACGCCTACTCCACCGGTTCCTCGATCATGCCGCAGAAGAAGAACCCGGACATCGCCGAGCTGGCCCGGGGCAAGTCCGGCCGGCTGATCGGCAACCTGACCGGCCTGCTGGCCACGCTCAAGGCGCTGCCGCTGGCCTACAACCGCGACCTGCAGGAGGACAAGGAGCCGGTCTTCGACTCCTGCGACACCCTGGAGGTCCTGCTGCCGGCCTTCACCGGCATGATGGCCACCCTCACCGTGCACCGCGAGCGGCTGGAGGAGCTGGCGCCGGCCGGCTTCTCGCTGGCCACCGACATCGCCGAGTGGCTGGTCAAGCGCGGGGTGCCGTTCCGCGTCGCGCACGAGGTCGCCGGCGCCTGCGTCAAGGCCTGTGAGAGCCAGGGCATCGAG
The DNA here is from genome assembly GCF_044547075.1 of Kitasatospora sp. NPDC052896. Classification (NCBI taxonomy): domain Bacteria; kingdom Bacillati; phylum Actinomycetota; class Actinomycetes; order Kitasatosporales; family Streptomycetaceae; genus Kitasatospora; species Kitasatospora sp. NPDC052896. The sequence continues at coordinate 30,385 of NZ_JBITZU010000008.1, read as the reverse complement.
CTCTGGGAGCTGACCGACCAGCAGTTCGCCCTGATCTCCGACCAGCTGACCCCCGAGGTCCGCGAGGTGCTCAGCGTGCCCGGCGCGATCGCGGCCCGGGACGGGCGCGGCGGCACGGCGCCCAGCGCGGTCGCCGCCCAGCTGGCCGAGGTGAAGGCCGACCTGGCGCTCCAACAGGACTGGGTCGACCGGTAGGACGGATCCCGAAGGGGCCCGGCGGCGAAGGGCGCTGCCGGGCCCCTTCGCCTTCGGTCAGCTGAGTGATTTCCGACACCCGGGAAGGCCACCTGGTTGAGAACGGGCGACGTCTGGGTAGAGCGGTGGCGAACGTATCTCCGTACCGTGCCGTGGCACCCGTGCGCCGTTCGCGCGGTACGGGCTGGTACGTTCTAGCGCTACCCCGGCCAGGACCGATCCCCGGCCGGGCAGACCTCCGGCTGGGCAACCGGTGCGAAACCCTCACTGCGCGCGCCGGGTATCGACGATGGGAGGCCCCCGCACATGGGCATGAGCGTGATCACCTCGGTGGCGACCGAGGACGATGCCGAACAGATCCTCAAACTCCAGTACCTCGCCTACCAGGGCGAGGCCGAGCTCTACGGCGACTGGTCGATCGAGCCGCTCACCCAGACCCTGGAGAGCCTGCGCGCGGAGCTGGCCGAGCGTCATGTGCTGGTGGCCCGGCTCGGGTCCGAGGTGGTCGGCTCGGTGCGCGGCTGGGTCGACGAGGACGGCGTCGGCCGGATAAGCCGCCTGGTGGTCCACCCCCGGATGCAGCGACACGGTCTCGGCGGCCGGTTGCTGACGGCGGTCGAGGAGCGGCTGCTGGCCGAGCGCCCGGTGCGCGCCTTCCAGCTCTCCACCGGTCACCGCAGCCTCGGCAACCTGCGCCTCTACGCCCGCCAGGGCTACCGGCAGACCGAGGTCCGCCCGGTCAACCGGATGCTCAGCCACGTCATGCTGGAGAAGCCGGTCGAGGTGCCTCTCGCGACGGCGGTCTAGACCTCCCAGCAGCTCCTGACCCCGCCACCGCAAAGCCGCGGTGGCGGGGTCGTCGCGTTTTCACCCCTTGTGCCGCAAGGGTCGTGTCCGCGATCCGGACATCGGTTCCTGTTTTCTGGGACACCTGGCGGTCATCTGTTTTACTAGTCCGTATGACTGCGACGACGAAGACCACCGCCACCGGCACCATGCCGGCAGGTGTGCGTGGCATGTGTTGTCGAATGTGTCACCGCTGACCGGGCCATCGCCCCGCGGGCCGCTGTCCGCTCCCGTGCCCCGATCCGGCCCCCGGCGCTGAGCCGCCACCGGCCATCCCGCCATCCGGCACCGATCGAGGTCGACCCCCCCGCATGACCCTCCCGCCGCCCCGGCGCGGCGTCGCACGTCCGCGCCGTGACCCGGCCCGCGTGCTCCTCCGCCCCCGACCCACGGAAGCAGCTGTGATCACCACCAAGGCCCTCACCAAGGTCTACCGATCCCAAGGCCGCGAGGTGACCGCCCTCGACGGCGTCGACCTCTCCGTCCGCGAGGGCGAGGTGTACGGCGTCGTCGGGACCAGTGGCGCCGGCAAGAGCACCCTGATCCGTTGCGTCAACATGCTGGAGCGCCCGACCTCCGGCACGGTCACTGTGGACGGCGTCGAACTCACCGCGCTGCCCGGCGGCGAGCACCGGGCCGGACGCGAGCTGCGCGCGGCCCGCCGCCGGATCGGCATGGTCTTCCAGCACTTCAACCTGCTCTCCTCGCGCACCGTGCAGGAGAACGTCGAGCTGCCGCTGGAGATCACCGGCCTGGACCGGCACGAGCGCCGCCGCAAGGCCGCCGAACTGCTCGACCTGGTCGGCCTCGGCGACAAGGCCCGCAGCCACCCCGGCCAGCTCTCGGGCGGCCAGAAGCAGCGCGTCGGCATCGCCCGCGCGCTGGCCGGCGACCCCAGGGTGCTGCTCTCCGACGAGGCCACCTCGGCCCTCGACCCGGAGACCACCCGCTCGATCCTCCGACTGCTGCGCGACCTCAACCAGCAGCTGGGCCTGACCGTGCTGCTGATCACCCACGAGATGGACGTCATCAAGTCGGTCTGCGACTCCGCGGCCCTGATGCGCGGCGGCCGGATCGTCGAGGCCGGCACGCTCACCGACCTGCTCGCCGCCGAGGGCTCCGAGCTGGCCCGCGAGCTCTTCCCGCTCGGCGCCCCCGGCGCGGCCTCGCCCGGCAGCACCGTGCTGGAGATCACCTTCCAGGGCGAGAGCTCGGCGCAGCCGTTCGTCAGCCAGCTGGCCCGGACCTACCAGATCGACATCAACATCCTGGGCGCCGCGGTGGAGACCATCGGCGGCCGGCTGGTCGGCCGGATGCGGGTCGAGCTGCCCGGCGACCACCAGGACAACGTGGTGCCGATCGGCCACCTGCGCGAGCAGGGCCTGCAGGTGGACGTCCTCAACACGAACCTCGACACGAACCTCGGCCCGGGCCTCACCCCGAGCCTCAACCCGAACGGAGCGGCGGTATGACCTGGGACGACATGCAGCCGCTGCTCTGGCAGGCGACCCAGGAGACCTACCAGATGGTCGGCATCGCCACCCTGGTCACCCTGCTGCTCGGCCTGCCACTGGGCCTCCTGCTGGTGCTCACCGAGAAGGGCGGGCTGCTGCAGAACCGGCCGGTCAACAAGGTGGTCGGCGCGATCGTCAACGTCGGCCGCTCGCTGCCCTTCGTGATCCTGCTGGTCGCGCTGATCCCGTTCACCCGCTGGGTGGTCGGCACCACGATCGGCTGGCAGGCGGCCACCGTGCCGCTGGCGGTCGGCGCCATCCCGTTCTTCGCCCGGCTGGTGGAGAGCGCCGTGCGCGGCGTGGACAAGGGCCTGGTCGAGGCCGTCCACGCGATGGGCGGCGGCACCTGGGCGGTGGTCCGCAAGGCACTGCTGCCCGAGGCGCTGCCGGCCCTGGTCTCCGCGCTCACCACCACCGTGATCGCGTTGGTCGGCTACTCCGCGATGGCCGGCACGGTCGGCGGCGGCGGCCTCGGCAACCTCGCCATCACCTACGGCTACATGCGCTTCGAGACCTCCTTCATGGTGGTCATCGTGATCGAGCTGGTGATCCTGGTCACCCTGGTCCAGCTGCTCGGCGACCTCGTCGTCCGCAGGCTGTCGCGTCGCGGCGCCCCCACCGGACGGTGGGCGCGAGCGCGCCGCGCCGACGACGCGGCACCCACCGCCGCCCCGGCCGGCTGAGACCCCCCGAACCACCGCCCCGAAACCCGGGTGCGGCCGTAACAACCGACAACGGAGAAAGGCACTTTTCGTGCGTACCGTCCTGAAGTCCACCGCAGCCCTCGCCACCGCCGGCCTCGCGCTCTCCCTCGCGGCCTGCTCGTCCAGCTCCTCCGGCTCCACCGACAGCGCCGACAAGCCGCTGGTGGTGGTCGCCAGTCCGACCCCGCACGCCCAGATCCTCGACTACATCAAGGACAACCTGGCGGCCAAGGTCGGCCTGAAGCTGACGGTCAAGGAGGTCTCGGACTACACCCTGCAGAACCCCGCCGTGCAGGACGGCTCCGCGGACGCCAACTTCTTCCAGCACGTCCCCTACCTGGACGACTTCAACAAGACCCACGGCACCGACATCGTGCCCGTCGAGGCGGTCCACCTGGAGCCGCTCGGCGTCTACTCCAAGAAGGTCAAGAAGGTCACCGACCTGCCCCAGGGCGCCCAGGTCGCGGTGCCCAACGACGCCACCAACGAGGGCCGGGCACTCAAGCTGCTCGCCGACAACCAGGTGATCACCCTCAAGGCCGGCGTCGGCACCGGCGCCACCATTCACGACATCACCGGCAACCCGAAGAACCTCAAGTTCAAGGAGCTGGACGCGGCCCAGCTGCCGCGCGCGCTGGACGACGTGGACGCCGCCGTGATCAACGGCAACTACGCGGTCGGCGCCGGCCTCAAGCCCGCCACCGACGCGATCCTGCTGGAGTCGGCCGTCAACAACCCGTACGCCAACGTGCTCGCGGTGAAGAAGGGCCACGAGAACGACCCGCGGGTGCAGAAGCTGGCTCAGCTGCTCCACTCCGACGAGGTCAAGCAGTACATCGAGAAGAACTTCCAGGGCGCGGTGATCCCGGCCTTCTGAGCCGCGGACAGCCGCCCGACGGGCCCGGCCGCCACGCGCGGCCGGGCCCGTCGCGTTCCCCCGGCTGACGCTCCGTCGACCCGCGGCACCACCGGGCGCACGCGGGGCGTACCGTGGGTCCACGACCCGCGAGGAGAGACGGTATGCAGGCGAGTTTCCCCGAGACCGCGATCAGCACCGAACGGCTGCTGCTGCGCCCCCTGGAGGAGGGCGACGCGCCCGGGCTGACCGCCATGATGGCCGACGAGCTGGTGCTGGCCTGGACGGACATCCCGCAGCCCTACACCCTCCAGCACGCCCAGCGCTGGATCCGGCACGGCGCCCCCGCGCTCCGCGCCGAGGGCCGCGGCATCGCCTTCGGGGTCGTCGAGCACCTGACCCAACGCCTGGTCGGCACGCTCCGGCTGCACCGCACCGACTGGCGGCTGCGCAGCACCGAGGTCAGCGGCACCACCGCGCCCTGGGCCCGCGGCGAGGGCTACGCGGTCGAGTCGCTGCTCGGGGTGGCCCAGTGGCTCTTCGAGGACCGCGGCTTCCACCGGCTGGAGCTGCGCACCGCGGCCGGCGACACCGCGGCCCAGCAGGTCGCGCAGAAGGCCGGCGGGATCAGCGAGGGCGTCCTGCGCAGCGCCTGGATAGTGCGGACGGGCGAGGCCGGCACGCCGGGCGACGAGAGCCGCAGCGACCTGATCCTGTGGAGTCTGCTCCCCGAGGACCTCGACCCGGCCGATGTCGCGATCCGACATCCGACGACGGACCGTTTCGTCCTGCACGACTGATCTTCGTCCCGATGTCCGGCCCGGGTCGACGACACCGGGTAACCTCTGCACCTGGGCGGAGGGCCGCGCCGCGGGGGTGGAGTCACCCCCCGCGCCCGCGACCGTCCGGCCGCATTCCAGGGCCCGGCTCCGCGCACCGTCGCGCGCCACGGCCGAGTCGTGCGCGGGAACCGAGGGAGAACAGCCGCGATGGCGGACCGGATCACGGTCATCGGGTGGGACGGCACGCCGCTGACCGAGGCGGCCGGCGCGGCACTCGCCGCCGCCACCCTGGTCGCAGGGGCGCCGTACCAGCTCAACGCACTGCCGGTGCCGGCCGCCGCCGAGCGGATCGCACTGGGCAGCGTCGAACTGGCGGCCCGTCGCATCGCCGAGCACCGCGGCGCGGTGGTGGTGGTCGCCGAGGGGGACCCGGGCTTCTTCGGTGTGGTCCGCACCCTGCGCCGACCCGAGTACGGCCTGGAGCTGGAGGTGCTGCCGGCGGTCTCCTCGGTCGCCGCGGCGTTCGCCCGGGCCGGCATGCCCTGGGAGGACGCCCAGGTGGTCAGCACGCACGGCGGGCGGCTGCGCCGGGCCGCCAACGTCTGCCGGGCGCACAGCAAGGTCGCGGTGCTCACCAGCCCGGACGCCGGGCCCAGTGAGCTGGCCCTGATGCTGCGCGGGGTGCACCGCACCTTCGTGGTCTGCGAGGCGCTCGGCACCCCGGACGAGGACGTCCACGTGCTGACCTCGGAGCGGGTCGCCGACCACGACTGGCGCGAGCCGAACGTGGTGCTGGTGATCGGCGGCGCCGCCCAGCCGCGGGTGATGGACGCCCCCTCCGGCTGGCTGGCCGGACGGCCGGTCGGCTACCCCGGGGACGAGCGCGGCTGGGGGCTGCCCGCCGACGCGTACGACGGCGAGGCCGCCGACGAGCTGTCCGCCGAGACCCGGGCGGTGGTGCTGGCCCGGCTCGGCCCGGGCCCGGGTGACCTGGTGTGGAGCGTGGGCTCCGGCAGCGGGGCGCTCGCGGTGGAGACCGCGCGGTTCGGCGCGGCGGTGGTCGCCGTCGAGGCGGACGCGGCGGCCTGCGCGCGGATCACGGTCAACGCGCGCCGTTACGGGGTCGAGCTGGAGACCGTGCACGGCACCGCGCCGGAGGTGCTGGGCGGGCTGCCGGAGCCGGACGCGGTGGTGGTCGAGCACGGCGGGGGAGCGGTGGTGGCGGGCGTGCTGACCCGTCGTCCGGCCCGGCTGGTGGCGGTGGCCGGCAACCTCGCCGAGGCCGAGGAGATCCGCACGGTCGCGCTGGCGGCGGGTTACCAGGTGGAGGGCGCACTGCTGCAGTCCACGCCCCTGCGGTCCCACGGTGCGCTGTCGCTCGGCACGGGGGAGAGCAGCCTGGTGCTCTGGGCCGAGCCCAGCTCGTAGCAATTGAGGAGGATTCGGGCATCGGTTCGATGGGCCGTCGGTCGGGGCCGGTAGTCTGACGGTCCGCCCACTTCCCGGGGACCCCGGGGCGGCGGCCCGTCCGACGTGGTGCAACGCACATCCGCGTGGGAGTGTGGGCATTCGACTGACACGCACCGGACCGGGAGAATGTGCCCGGGCCCGGGGGCGGTCGTGCCGGTTGCCCCGGGCTGTCGTTAGTTCAGGTGACGGTGTGCGGTGTGGCCGGTCCCTCGGGGGCGGATGCACCGGCACCGGGTGCCGTGAACCAGCCGGGCGGGACCACGGACGTCGCGCGGCCGCGCGACGCCCGTCAGTTGTTTCAGGGGCGGGCCGGTCCCGGGCCCGCCCGGAACGGGCGGTGCGCCTCGGTCGGCGATCGGGTCGCCAAGGACGCGGAAGCGGCCTGGAAGGAGTGTTGAGATGACCGACGGCGGTCACGTCCCCAGCGAGGGACTGCCGGAGCACCTGCTCCCCGAGACCGGGAACGATCCGGCGCAGGGAGGTGGCGGGTGGGGCACCGACCTCGCCGGCCAGGCCGTGCCCGCGGGCAGCCCGCACCCCGGCTACACCTTCCTCGACCAGCCGGACCGGCCCGACCACCTCGACGACGAGGACGACGTGCTGCTGATGCCCGGTCCGCAGGGCTCCTGGACCGAGGCCGCCACGCCGGTCGTGCCGCTCACCGAGGCGCTCGGGGCGCAGGGCGGGGCCGGGTTCCCGGTCGCGCCGACCGTTCCGCAGCAGCCGGCCGGTCGGCCGGTCGCGCCGAACTTCCCCACTCCGGCCGCCCCCGTGCCGGTGGCCCCGGTCGAGGCCGTCCCGGTCATCGCCGAGCCGCCGGCCGTCGAGTCGACCGTGGCGCTGTTCACCGTGGCCGACCCGGCCGAGCAGGCCCCGGCCGGCACGCCCGTCGAGCCGTCCTGGCCGCCGCTCGCTCCGCCGGTCGCCGCGCCCGGTGAGGCCGCCGCGGCGCCCGCGCCGGCCGGTGAGGCCGCTGCCGCCCAGCCGGTGCCGCCGGCGGCCGTGGAGCCGCAGCCGGTTCAGGCCGCCGTGCCGCAGCCCACGACGCCGCAGGAGGCCGCGCCGCAGCCGGCCCGCCGGCCACTGCACGCCGGGCCGCCGATCCCGGACCCGTCGCTGATGACCGGTCAGGTGCCGGTCCGCTCGCTGGCGGACCGCGGCCCGTCCGGGCCGGGCGGTACCCCGCCGCACGGCGTCCAGGTCCAGCCGGCCGCCGTCCCCGTGCCGGCCACGCCGGTGGCCTTGGAGCCCGTGGTGCTCCCGGCCCAGGCCACCGCTCCGACGGCGGACGAGGCGCCCGCCGTCGTGGACGCCGACCAGCAGCCGCCGGCCGCCGTGGCGGGTGCTCCGGCCGTCGCGGATGCCGCCGCTGCCGCTGCCGCGGCGGCATCCGCTGCCCCGGCGCCGGCTCCGGCCGCGGTGGAGGCCGCCGCCGAACCGGCGCCGGTGGTGCTGCCCGGCCAGCCGCGCCGGATCGCCGCCTTCCTGGCCGCGCCCGCGCCGCTCGGTCTGACCGTCACCGATCCCCTGACCACCGGCGAGGCCCAGCCGCAGCCGGCCGCCGCGCCGGCCGAGGCCCCCGTCGCGCCCGTCGCCGAGCCGGCGGCCGTGGAGCCCGTTGTCGAGGTGCCCGTCGAGGCCGCGCCCGTCGAGGTGCCCGTCGAGGTGCCCGCCGTCGTCGAGGTCCCCGTCGCCGAGGACGCCCCCGTCGAGGCCCCTGCCGTCGAGACCCAGGCGGTCGAGACCCCGGCCCCCGAGGGCCCCGGGATAGCGCCCACCGGCCCCGAGGCCGCCGCGCCGGTGCCTGACGAGCAGGCGCCCGCGGAGACCGCCGCCGGCACCGGTGTGATGTCCTCGGCCACCGCCGTCTCCGAAGCCCCGGCCGAGCCGGCCCCCGAGGCCGATGCCCCCGTGGCGCCCGTGGCCGAGCCGTCCGTCGAGGCCCCCGCCCAGCCCGAGCCGGTGGCCGCCGAGGAAGTGCCCGCCGCCGAGCAGGGCACCGAGCCCGCGGCCGAGGCCGCGTCCGTCGACGCCCTCGAAGCCGAGGCGGCCCCCGAAGCCGAGGCGGACGCCCCCGCCGAACCGACGGCCGAGCCGGTCGCCGAGGCCCCGCAGCCCGCCGAGCAGGCCGAGCAGGCCGAGCAGGCCGAGGTCCCGGAGGATCCCGAGACCCCGCGCCCCCCGGCCGCCGCCGGCTACGACGAGGCCATGCGGGACGCCGTCCACCAGGTCATCCGCGAGCGCCGCGACATCCGCAACGGCTTCCGCTCCGACCCGGTCCCGCACGAGGTGCTGCTCCGCGTCCTGGAGGCCGCCCACACCGCCCCCAGCGTCGGCTACTCGCAGCCCTGGGACTTCGTGGTGATCCGCTCCTCCGAGACCCGCCGCAAGATGCACGAGCTGGCCGAGCGCCAGCGCGAGGCCTACGCGGACTCGCTCCCCAAGGGCCGGGCGAAGCAGTTCAAGGAAATCAAGATCGAGGCGATCCTCGACACCCCGGTCAACATCGTGGTCACCGCCGACCGCACCCGCGGCGGCCGGCACACCCTGGGCCGGCACACCCAGCCGCAGATGGCCCCCTACTCGGCCGCGCTGGCGGTGGAGAACCTCTGGCTGGCCGCCCGCGCCGAGGGCCTGGGCGTCGGCTGGGTGAGCTTCTTCGACGAGGAGGAGATGGTCCGCGAGCTCGGTCTGCCCGAGCACCTGGAGGTGGTCGCCTACCTCTGCGTCGGCTACGTCGACTCGTTCCCGGACGAGCCCGAGCTGCAGCAGCAGGGCTGGGCCAAGAAGCGCCCGCTCTCCTGGGTGGTCCACGAGGAGCAGTACGGCAACCGCGCGCTGCCCGGCGAGGAGCCGCACAGCGTGCTCTCCGAGGCCCTGCGCACCATCCGCCCGCTGGACGCCAAGGCGCTCGGCGAGGCCTGGGACCGCCAGAAGCGGATGACCAAGCCCGCCGGCTCGCTCGGCATGCTGGAGATCATCTCCGCGCAGCTCTGCGGCCTGGGCCGGAAGTGCCCGCCGCCGATCCCCGAGCCCGCCTGCGTGGCGATCTTCGCCGGCGACCACGGCGTGCACGCCCAGGGCGTCACCCCCTGGCCGCAAGAGGTCACCGCCCAGATGGTGGCCAACTTCCTGGCCGGGGGAGCGGTGGTCAACTCCTTCGCCGCGCAGGTCGGTGCCGAGGTCTGCGTGGTGGACGTCGGCGTCAAGGCCGAGCTGCCGGACGCCATCCAGCAGGGTCGGACCACCGGCCTGCTGCCGCGCAAGGTCAAGCCGGGCACCGACGACATGACCCAGGGCCCGGCGATGTCCCGCGAGGAGGCGCTCAAGGCGCTGGAGATCGGCATCGAGACCGCCCGCGACCTGGTCGCGGCCGGCAACCGGATCCTGATCACCGGCGACATGGGCATCGCCAACACCACCGCCTCGGCCGCCCTGATCGCGGTCTTCGCGGGCGCCGACCCGGCCGAGGTCACCGGCCGCGGCACCGGCATCGACGACCAGACGCACGCCCGCAAGGTCGAGGTGGTCCGCCAGGCGCTGGAGCTGCACCAGCCCGACCCGGCCGATCCGATCGGTGTGCTCGCCGCGGTCGGCGGCCTGGAGCACGCGGCCATCGCCGGCTTCCTGCTGGGCGCCGCCAGCCTGCGCACCCCGGTGATCCTGGACGGCGTGATCGCCGGCTCGGCCGCGCTGGCCGCCAAGGCCATCGCGCCCGAGGTGCTGGCCGCCTGCATCGCCGGCCACCGCTCGGCCGAGCCCGGTCACCAGGCCGCGCTCGCCAAGCTCGGCCTGCGTCCGCTGATCGACCTGGACCTGCGGCTCGGCGAGGGGACCGGCGCCCTGCTGGCCCTCCCGCTGGTGCAGAGTGCCGCCCGGGCGATGCACGATGTAGCCACCTTCGATTCCGCCGGCGTCACCGAGAAGGCCTGAGGGCCCGGAGGTGGACCCGCGCCGGACCACCTCCAGGCCCTGAGCCCGTTCGCTGGTCCCGCGGTACCCGGCCCGAGGGCGCGCCGGGTACCGCGGGCCGCGCCGTACCCGAAACCCTCCCCGCCCTCCAGGAGAGTCCGCCGATGAGCGCGCCCAACCCCCACCCCAGCACCGAGGGCCGCACGGCCTACCCCGTCGGCCTGCTGCTGGCCGGCCGCCGGGTCGTCGTGGTCGGCGGCGGGCAGGTGGCCCAGCGCCGGCTGCCCGCGCTGATAGCCGCCGGTGCCCGGGTCGAGTTGGTCTCCCCGAGCACCACCCCCGCCGTGCAGGCGATGGCCGACGCGGGCGAGATCGTCTGGCACCGGCGCGGCTACGCCGAGGGCGACCTCGCCGAGGCCTGGTACGTCCTGGTCGCCACTGACGACCACCTCGTCAACCAGGCGGTCAGCGCCGAGGCCGAGCGGCTGCGGGTGTTCTGCGCCCGTAGCGACGACGCCGCGGCCGCCACCGCCTGGACCCCGGCCACCGGCCACGACGGCGGCAGCACGGTCGCCGTCCTCACCGGCGACCCGCGGCACTCCGCCGCGCTGCGCACCGCCATCGTCGAGGGGCTGCGGGACGGCAGCCTGAGCGCCCGTCACGACCGCACCCGGGCCGCCGGGGTGGCCCTGGTCGGCGGCGGCCCCGGCGACCCGGACCTGATCACCGTGCGCGGCCGCCGGCTGCTCGCCGACGCCGACGTGGTGGTCGCCGACCGGCTCGCCCCGCGCGAGCTGCTCGCCGAGCTTCCCCCGCACGTCGAGGTGATCGACGCCTCCAAGATCCCCTATGGCCGCCAGATGGCCCAGGAGGCGATCAACCAGGCGCTGATCGACCATGCCAGGGCGGGCAGGTTCGTGGTCCGGCTCAAGGGCGGCGACCCCTACGTCTACGGGCGCGGCGGCGAGGAGCTGCTGGCCTGTGCCGAGGCGGGCATCCCGGTCACCGTGGTGCCCGGCATCTCCAGCTCGATCAGCGTGCCGGCCGCGGTCGGCATCCCGGTCACCCACCGCGGGATGACCCAGGAGTTCACCGTGATCTCCGGCCACGTCGCCCCCGAGGACCCGCGCTCGCTGGTCGACTGGGAGGCCGCCGCCCGGATGCGCGGCACCCTGGTGCTGCTGATGGCGGTCGAGCGGATCGGCGCGATCGCCGCCAAGCTGGTCGCCTGCGGCCGGTCCGCCGACACGGCCGTCGCCGTGATCCAGGAGGGCACCACGGCGGCCCAGCGCCGGGTCGACGCCACCCTCGGCACGGTCGCCGCCACGGTCGCCGCCGAGGGGGTGCGTCCGCCGGCCGTGATCGTGATCGGCGAGGTCGTGCACGTCCTCGACCCCGCCACCCGCCCCACCGCCTGAGCGAGAGCACGTACCTGCCATGGCCGAGCCCGTCCTGATCACCGACCCCGCCGACCCCCGGCTGGCCGACTACACCGGCCTGACCGACGTCGAGCTGCGCCGCCGCCGGGAGCCCGCCGAGGGCCTCTTCATCGCCGAGGGGGAGAAGGTGATCCGGCGTGCCCTGGCCGCCGGTTACCCGATGCGGTCGATGCTGCTCACCCCCAAGTGGCTGGAGGTCATGGCGGACGTGATCGCTGCCGCGGACGCCCCGGTGCACGTGGTCGAGCCGGCCCTCGCCGAGGCGGTGACCGGCTACCACGTGCACCGCGGCGCGCTCGCCTCGATGGCCCGCAAGCCGCTGCCGGCCGCCGCCGACCTGCTGGCCGGGGCCCGCCGGGTGGCCGTGCTGGAGGGGCTGGTGGACCACACCAACCTGGGGGCGATCTTCCGCAGCGCGGCCGCGCTCGGCATGGACGCGGTGCTGCTCTCGCCGGACTGCGCCGACCCGCTCTACCGGCGGGCCGTCAAGGTCTCGATGGGCGCGGTCTTCGCGGTGCCCTACGCCCGGCTCGACCCGTGGCCGGGCTCGCTGGAGACACTGCGCGGGGCCGGCTTCCGGCTGCTCGCGCTGACCCCGGCCGAGGGCTCGGTCGAACTCGCCGAGGCCGCCCCGCACCGGCTGCCCCGGGCCGCGCTGATGCTCGGTGCCGAGGGCGACGGCCTGACCGCCCGCGCGCTGGCCGCCGCCGACCAGCGGGTCCGGATCCCGATGGCGCACGGCATCGACTCGCTGAACGTCGGCGCCGCCGCCGCGGTCGCCTTCTACGCCGTCAACGCGGGCTGATCCGGCCGTTCCGCCAGGCCTCCCAGGCCGCCAGCCAGCGCGCCCGTGACTGGTCCAGCTCCGGGGCGGCGTCACCGAGCGCCGCCCGTCGGGTCCAGTAGCGTTCCCACGCCTGCTGCGCGGCCCGGCTGGCGACCCGCTCGCCCAGCGCCCCGTGCCGCAGCGTCTCCTCGAACGCGGCGGCCCGCAGCCCGGCGTCCGCGGCGAACCAGGGCGCGTCCTGGCGCAGCCGGGTCAGCTGGCCGACCAGCGAGGCCAGCAGCGCCTCGGCCCGATCGGCGTCGCAGCCGGCCGCCCGCGCCTGCTCGGCCACCGCCCGCCGCCACAGCGCCCGCTGCGCCTCGCCGGCCGCCGGCGCGCCCGGCAGGTGACTCTCCAGCAGCGCCCGGACCGCCGCGATGCCGGGCACCGGCACCGGCTCCGACTGGGCCCGTCGCCCGGCCGCGTACCGCTCCCGCAGCGCCTCCCGCTCGGCGACGTACGGCCCGAGGTCCGGCACCACTCCGATCCGCACCCGCTCCGGCGCCAGTCCGCGGCCGACCACGGTCACCCGCTGCCCGTCGGCCGTCAGCCGCAGCGCCCAGACGCCGTCGAGCCGGCACAGCTCGCCGCCGTCCGGCAGGGTCGTGAAGCTCGGCTTCCCGGCGGCCGGCCCGGCCTCCGCCTCGGCCGCCAGCGCCGCGAGCAGGGCTGCCCGGACGTCCTCGGGCTGCGCGGCGCTGCCCGGCGGTCCGGTCCGTACGGTCACCAGCGGTCCGTCCGGCGCGTCCCGATCGCCGTGCACCAGCTGGACGGACTGCCAGGCCTCGCCCTCGCGGCCGAACTCGGCGAGGAACGCCGGGGTGAGCACGGGCTCGCGCAGCCCGTGGATCGGGAACGGCGGATGCTCCGCGAACCCGGCCAGCATGGCGAAGTACTGTTCCAGGAGCCGTGGGTCACCACCCGCTACGTGCTTCATGCCGGCAGTCTGGCACCGCGTCGCTCGCCGGGAAGGGTCAAGCGGCGTGATTTGAGCTTTCCTTGATGATTGATCAGAAGTGATCGATCAGACCCGGTCAGCGATCATTCGCGCGCACTCCAGTGCCTCGGCCCGGGTGGTGTCCACCCACAGGTCGTACCGCACGCCCTGGTGGACCAGCTCGGCCTGCCGGCGTGCCATCCCCGGCACCCGGTCGCCGCGGGCGAGTTCGCGGCCCTCGGCGACCGCGGGCTCGCAGCGCACGCCGACCCAGAGCACCTCCAGCCCGCGCAGCGCCTCCCGCCAGCGGGCCTGGGACGCCGGGCCGCCGAGGAACACCTCGTCCACCACGATCCGGGCGCCGGCCCGGGCCATCGACGCGATCCCCTGGCTCCAGGCCACGTCCAGTGCCCGGAAGGCCGGACCGGTGTCGACCCGTCCCTCCGGTCCGAAGGAGATCCCCGAGTCGCCCCGCCGCAGCGAAGCCGGCAGCGCCGCCACCAGGGTGTCCGTGCCGAGGGTCAGCCACGGGTCGGGCAGCATCGCCTGCAGGCAGCGCGCGATCCCCGACTTGCCGGAGCTGGACGCGCCGTTGAGCATGATCACCTGAGTCGTCACCGCGTCACCCTAGCCAGCCCGGTGGCCGCCGGCGAGCGGAATTCAGCCGCCGACCGTGCCGCCGGCGCTCCCGGTGCCGCCGGAGATCCCGGCGCCCGGCCAGGACTCCTCCAGCGAGCCGTCCGGCCGGACCGCGTAGCGGGTGGTGGACACCGCGCCGGTCTGGGTCACCCGCTCCTCGCGCACCAGCGCGCCCTCCTCCAACCGCCAGCTCGCCGCCGCCTGCGGATCCGCCGCCGACGAGCGCCCGGTCAGCAGCACCGGCGAGCCGTCCGGTCCGGAGCCGAAGAGCTCCACCAGATCGACCGGCATCGACCCCTCGGTCCGCCGCAGCACCACTACGGTCGCCGCCGTGCCCCGGTAGCGGGCCTGCAGTCTGGCGGCCAGGGTGACCGGCGCGCCGTCCCCCGTGCTGTGGCCGCCGTGCAGCTGGATCCGCGGACCGCCGGCGGGGTCGGGGTAGTTGCGGTCGGCCCAGTTGACGGTGGCCGCCGCGGCGTTGGCGGGCCCGAGGCCGGACCCCGCGGTGCCGGTGCTCTGACCGGCCAGCGCGGCCGCCTCGGCGGGCTGCTGACCAGCGGGGCCGGCGTCGGCGGAGAGCCCGATGGCCGGCGCGCCCGTGCCGCCCGGCGTGCCGGCCGCACCGGCCGGGACCGGCGCCAGGCCCTGTGCGTGGCGGTTCTCGCAGCCCTGGGCGGTGGCGATGGCCAGCGCCACCCCGACGGTCACCACGATGAAGACCACCAGGCGCTGGCGCAGCAGCCGTCGCCGGGCCTCGCCGGACCGGCCCGGCAGCGGAGTGTGCTGTCGCTCCCGACCGGCGCCGCGGGCCCGGACCGGGCGCTCCTCCGCGGCCGGCCAGGGCATCGGCGTGGCCGGCGGCTGGCCGGGGCCGCCCGGCCGGCGCGGCGGCCCGGGGTGGCCGGCGCCCCGCACCGCCTCCCGGCCCTGCTCGACCCGGGGTCGCCCGCCCATCCGTCCGGGTGCGCCCGGCCGCCCGGCGACCCGCAGCCGCCCGCTGTGCCCGGCCTCCTGCGCCTCCTCCTCACGGGCCGCGACGCCCTCGGCCTCGCGCGCCGGCGGGTGGCCGGGCGGCACGGCCGGCGCCGGGGGCGGCACCGCCGTGGCGCGCCCGCGCGGCCCGGGGGCCCGCGCGGCCAGCTCGCTGAGCCGCTCGTGCAGGTGGGTGGCGGCGGGCCGGTCCAGCGGCTCCTTGGCCAGGCAGGCCCGGATCAGCGGCGCCAGCGGGGCGGGCACCTCGGAGAGGTCGGGCTCCTCGTGCACGACCCGGTAGAGCATCACCTCTGACGAGGCGCCGGACCCGAACGGGGTGTCACCGGTCAGCGCGTAGGCCAGCGTGGCACCGAACGCGAACACGTCGGTGGCCGGCGTCACCGCCACGCCGCGGACCTGCTCGGGGGCCAGGAAGCCCGGCGAGCCCACCGCCGTCCCGACGTGGGTCAGCGTGCTGGCCCCGCGCGACCAGGCGATCCCGAAGTCGATGATCCGCGGGCCCTTGGGGGAGAGCAGGATGTTGGAGGGCTTCAGGTCGCGGTGCACCACCCCGGCCTCGTGCACCTTGACCAGGCCGTCCGCCAGCGCGGCGCCGATCCGCGCGGCCTCCGGCCAGGGCAGCGGCCCCTCGTCGCCGACCTTCTTGTACAGCGAGGGGCCGGGGACGTACGCGGTGGCCAGCCAGGGGCGGTCGGCCTCGATGTCCGAGCCCACCACCCGGGCGGTGCAGCCGCCGCGGATCCGCGAGGCGGCGGCGATCTCGCGGGCGAACCGGGTGCGGAACTCCGGGTCCTCGGCCAGCTCGGCCCGGATCAGCTTGAGCGCGACCCGCTGCCCCCGCCGGTCGGAGCCCAGGTAGACCACGCCCATCCCGCCCGCGCCGAGCCGCCGGTGCAACCGGTACGGGCCGACGATGCGGGGGTCCTCACGCCTCAGCCGCATCATCGCCATGTCGTTCCCCGTCGACCCGTGAGGTGGGCAACCCGTGAGGTGGCCCCGCGTGGTGGGGCGTCGTCAGATTCCTGCCGGGCACAGCTTACGGACTGTCGGCTGCGGTGTGCTGATACGCAACACGCGAACCGCCGGTGGGATTGTCCGATCTGCTCGTCCCCGGCCCGGGGGACCGGCACCCTGCCACCGACCCCCTCCCTCCAGGGTCGCACAACGGGACCGGGCCACTCGCCGCCCGGGTGCCTCGGGGTCGCTCTCAGGGTTCCCTCGGGGGTGCGTACGACCCGGCCTCCACCTGCGGTAGTAGTCCGCCGCCCCCACCCTCATACTCCCGGACCGTCCGGGAACCGTACGCGGGCATGACGCCGGGCGGCACCCCCGGGCCCTAACTTTGAGGCAGCGGTGGGTGGGCTACTCGTCCCCCGAGTCCAACCGCCCACCGCGGCAGCCCTTCCAGCCGACCGACCGAGACCAGCACAGGAGCGGGATCATGGCACTGCAGCTCTCCGGGGCCGTCCGGCGGCGGCTGCCACTCGTCGAGCGGCTGACCGGGGCCCGGCGTCCGGCGCGCGAACAGCGCCACCCGGTCGTCGCCGTGGCGATCGCCCTGCCCTGCGCCGTCGCCCTGCTGCTGCTCTTCGGCGGCTGGGAGCAGATGCTCGCGCAGACCAGGGCGGTGGCCCAGTTGATCGGGCGCTGACCCCTGGGGACGGGGTTCGGCGCCGGCCGACGGCGGGTGTTCCCGCGCAGCTCGCAGGACGGGTGAGCGCGCGGGTACCGCCTGCCGCGGTCCAGGTGAATGCCGTGCTCGTGGCACCGGTGAGGGTGTCCCGGGCACGGCATTCACGTATCCGGCCACGGCCCCAACTGCCCTGCCCCACAAGCCCGGACAGCACGAAGGGCCACCGTCACAGGGACGGCGGCCCTTCCTCTTCGGTGCGCGATACTGGGATCGAACCAGTGACCCCTACCGTGTCAAGGTAGTGCTCTCCCGCTGAGCTAATCGCGCCGGTCCGGTACGGATACCGGTCTGGCAGGTGGCGGCACCGAAGTGCCACCGAAGATCCCGGAGGACCTGGGTGCGCGATACTGGGATCGAACCAGTGACCCCTACCGTGTCAAGGTAGTGCTCTCCCGCTGAGCTAATCGCGCCGGTCCGGTACGGATACCGGT
>NZ_JBITZU010000008.1:0-13051 GCF_044547075.1 Kitasatospora sp. NPDC052896 | reverse complement strand
GGTCTGGCAAGTGGCGGCACCGAAGTGCCACCGAAGGCCCCGGAGGACCTGGGTGCGCGATACTGGGATCGAACCAGTGACCCCTACCGTGTCAAGGTAGTGCTCTCCCGCTGAGCTAATCGCGCGGGAAGGCCCCCGGGCAGGCCGGGGGACCTCTGGAGGTGGAGACGGGATTTGAACCCGTGTACACGGCTTTGCAGGCCGTTGCCTCGCCTCTCGGCCACTCCACCAGGCAACTTCTGAACCATATCAGGAAGAACGATCATGCTGTCCTTCACCGAGCGGACGACGAGATTCGAACTCGCGACCCTCACCTTGGCAAGGTGATGCTCTACCAACTGAGCCACGTCCGCCTGTCTTCCGTTTCACTTCCCCGCTTTCCTCAGCGGCTCCGTGTCCCGGCGACGTGTTGAACTTTAGCGGAAACTACGGCCAGCTCAAATTCCGTATCCGCGGGGCGGCGGCAGCGGCCTCCCGGCCACCGGCTCCGGTCCGGTCCGCCGGGCGCCGGCATCGCCGCACGTCAGCCGCCCGAGCCCGGGCCGAAGCCGGTGCCGACCTAGACTTCGAGCACCGCAGAACGCAGCCCACCGGCGGACCCCACCCTGCCCGGCGTGGCCCGTGATCACCGCAGGAGAACCGTGCCCGCCCCTCGTATCCCCGTCCACCCCGACCAGCCGATGGCCCGTTTCGCCGGCCGGCTCGCGACCGGCCTGTGCGAGGTGACCTCCGACCCGGCGGCCCTGGAGAGCGAGGGCTGGTGGGCGGTGGTCCACGACTTCGAGGGCCGGCTCACCTGCGCCCGGTTCGCCGACGTCCGCCCCGACCCGGCTCCCGCCCGCTCCGCGGACGGCTGGCGCGGCCCGCACTCCTCCGCCTGGCGCAGCTCGCTCGGGCACGACGCCTACACCGCGGGCGTGCGCCGGATCCGTGAGCACATCGCGGCCGGCGAGGTGTACCAGGCCAACCTCTGCCGGGTGATGACCGCGCCGCTGCCCGATCCGGACCCGGCCCACAGCGACATCGACGCACTGGCCGGCCTGCTCGCCCTCGGCAACCCCGCCCCCTTCGCGGGCACCCTGCGGCTGCCCACCCAGGGCATCGAGATCGCCACCGCCTCCCCCGAGCTCTACCTGCGCCGGGACGGCCGGACGGTCGCCTCCGGCCCGATCAAGGGCACCGGCCGCACCGAGCACGACCTGCTGGAGAAGGACCACGCCGAGAACGTGATGATCGTCGACCTGGTCCGCAACGACCTCGGCCGTGCCTGCGCCACCGGCAGCATCACCGTCCCCGACCTGTGCGCGGTGGAGAAGCATCCCGGCCTGGTCCACCTGGTCTCCGTGGTCCAGGGCGTCCTGCGGGACGACGCGGGCTGGCCCGAGCTGTTCGACGCCACCTTCCCGCCCGGCTCGGTCACCGGCGCCCCCAAGTCCAGCGCGCTGCGCATCATCGACGCACTGGAGACCGCCCCGCGCGGCCCCTACTGCGGCGCCGTCGGCTGGGTCGACGCCGACCGCGGCCAGGCCGAACTCGCGGTCGGCATCCGGACGTTCTGGATCGATCGGAGTACCGCGGCGGCTCCCGTGCTGCACTTCGGCACCGGCGCCGGGATCACCTGGGGCTCCGACCCGGAACGCGAGTGGGACGAGACCGAACTCAAGGCCGCCCGGCTGGTCGCGATAGCGTCGGGAGAGCACCCGGAGTAGCCCGCTGCTCCGCGCCCCCATCCTCCGAGGAGCAGCCACATGATCTGGCTCAACGGATCCCTGGTCGAGGAGCCCGCCGCGTCGGTCTCCGTGCTCGACCACGGACTCACCGTCGGCGACGGCGTCTTCGAGACCGTCAAGGCCGTGGACGGGCGTCCCTTCGCACTCACCCGCCACCTGGCCCGGCTGAGCCGCTCGGCGGCCGGACTCGGCCTGCCCGCCCCCGACCACGACCAGGTCCGGGCCGGCTGCGCCGCCGTGCTGGCCGCCAACCCGATGCCGATCGGCCGGCTGCGGATCACCTACACCGGCGGCCTCTCCCCGCTCGGCTCCGACCGCGGCGAGGCCCCGCCCACCCTGGTCGTCGCGCTCGGCCGGACCACCCGCCGTCCCGACACCACCGCCATCGCCACCGCCCACTGGACCCGCAACGAGCACAGCGCGGTGGCCGGCCTGAAGACCACCTCCTACGCCGAGAACGTGGTCGCACTGGCCCACGCCCAGCGGCAGGGCGCCTCCGAGACCGTGCTCGCCAACACCGCCGGCCGGCTCTGCGAGGGCACCGGTTCCAACGTCTTCGTGGTCCTCGGCGGCCGGCTGACCACCCCGCCGCTCGCCACCGGTTGCCTGGCCGGCATCACCCGCGAGCTGGTCGCCGAGTGGTGCGGGGCCGAGGAGGTCGACCTGCCGTACGAGGTGCTGCGCGAGGCCGACGAGGTGTTCCTGACCTCCAGCCTGCGCGACGTCCAGGCGGTCTCCCGGATCGACGACCGCGAGCTGCCCGCCCCCGGACCGGTCACCGCCAAGGCGATGGCCCTCTTCGCCGCCCGCGCCGCCGACGACCTGGACCCCTGAGGCCCCGCCCGCCGAGCAGCGCGCGTGCCCGCCGCCAGAACGGGAAGAGCACAGCCATGACCACCACGCTGCGCCCCGCCGGTCCGGAACAGCCCCTGCCGAACGGCGGGCGCAGCCGGCTGTGGCAGGTCTGCGCCAACGGCCGCCCGGTCGGCGCCGTGCGCACCAGCGCCGACCCGGTCGGCCACGGCTTCAGCGGGCGGATCGAGGGGCTGGAGATCACCGACGGTCGCCGCCGCGGCCGCGGCACGGTCGCCGTGCTGGCCGCCGAGGAGCTGCTGCGCGGCTGGGGCTGCCACCGAGCGGAGGTGGCCGTGCCGGTCGAGGCCCCGGCGGCGCTCGCCCTGGCCCGGGTGCTCGGCTACGCCGAGACCAACCGCAAGCTCCGCAAGGAGCTGGGCCAACCGCCCGCCCTGGCCCCCGGCCTGACGCTCCGTCCGATCGGCCCGGTGGAGTTCCCGGACTGGCTGGCCGAAGCCAAGGCGGAGTACCGGGCCCAGCTGGTCCGCTCCGGCCTCACACCTCAGCAGGCGCATGACAAGTGCGAGGCCGACCACACCCACCTGCTCACCGAGGGACCCGCCACCCCCGGCGTCCTGTTGCGCCAACTCCTCCACGGCGGCACCCCGGTGGGCAGCGTCTGGGTCGCCCTGCGCGACTCGCTGCTGCCCGGCGGGCGACCGCTCGCCTGGGTCATGACGGTCCAGGTGGCCGCCGCCCACCGCGGCCTGGGCCACGGCCGCGAGCTGATGCTCGCGGCGGAACGCGCCTGCCTCGACGCCGGGGTCCGCGATCTCGGCCTCAACGTCTACTCGGACAACCGGATCGCGAGCTCCCTCTACGAGTCCCTGGGCTACCGGGTGACCAGCCGGGTGCTGGCCAAGCCGCTGCTCTAGGACTCCAGCGTCTCAGGACTCCAGCAGCGCGGCGATCCGCTCGCGCAGCCCGTCCTGGTCCTTGCTGCCGTCCAGCAGCTTCCCGCCCACCAGATAGGTCGGCGTGCCCGTGATCCCGATCGCCTTGCCCTCGGCCTGGTCGGCGTCCACCGCCAGGGTGTGCCGGCCGTCGATCAACGCCAGCTCCAGCTCGTCGGCGTCCAGCCCGAGCTCGGCCGCCACCTCGAGCAGCAGCTCCTGCCCCCGCCGGTCCAGCTCGTCCACCCGGGCCAGCACCGCCTCGACGAACGCCCAGCCCCGCCCCTGGGCGAAGGCCTCCTCGGCCGCCTCGGCGGCGGCGTACGCGTGCTTGTGCTTCTCCAGCGGGAAGTGCCGGAAGGCGATCGTCAGCGCCTCGCCGAAGCGTTCGCGCAGGGCTCGGACGTCATCGAGCGCGGTGCGGCAGTCCGGGCACTGGAGTTCGCACCAGAACTCCACGGTGGGCAGGGGGGAACCATCGGTCATGCCCACAGTGTTCCACTACGAGGGATGATGGACGGACCAGGACCGGGAGGCGTCATGAGCAGTGGCACACGCACCGAACGGCGGGCAGGGCCGTGTTGACCGCCGGAGTCTGTTTCGCGCTGACGGTCGTCGGTCTGGTGATCGCCGGACTGCACGGGCTGCGCCGGCGTTGGCGGACGGCCACCCGCTGGGCGGCCGTGGCGCTGCTCCCGGCCGGCGTCTACCTGACCGGACTGGTCCCGGTCGCCCGCTCGATCGGCCACGCGGTGGCCGACTGGGCCGCCCGACTGGTCTTCGACCCCCGCGTCTTCGTGGGCATCGGCCTGCTCGCGCTCGCCGTCCTGCTCCTGCTGGCCACCCGGGTCGGCGGCGGGCGCAAGGAGGTCGCCGAGTCCGGGGCCCCGAGGTCGGCCACGGCCCGCCCGGCCGCCAAGCAGCTGGGAACCCCGGCCACGCCCGCCAAGCCCACCAAGGGCAAGTCCGACGACGGCCTGGGTGACTTCTCGGACATCGAGGAGATCCTCCGCAAGCGCGGCATCTGAGCACCCGGCCCGGACGGCCCCTGGGTCAGCCCGCCACCGGAGCCGGCTCGGCCTCGTCGGCCACCGCGCGCTGACGGGCCCGGTAGGCGGCCACGTGCATCCGGTTCCCGCAGGTCCGGCTGTCGCAGTAGCGCCGCGAGCGGTTGCGCGAGAGATCCACGAAGACCCGCGCGCAGTCCGGTGCCTCGCAGCGGCGCAGCCGCTCGCGTTCGCCGGCCATCAGGATCAGGCCCAGCGCCATGCCCAGCTCGGCTGCCAGGAGGTCGGCCAGCGCGGCGTGCGGGGCGAAGTAGTGCATGTGCCAGCCGTGGCCGTCGTGGTCGGTCAGCCGCGGCGTCGCGTTCACCGCGGCCACCAGCCGGTTCACCAGCTCCGCGGCCTCCCCGGTGGAGGGGGCGGTGAAGACCGCCCGCAGCTGTCCGCGCAGCTCGTGCACGGCGGCCAGGTCGGCGAGGCTCACCGAGTCCACCTCGCTGAGGTCCCGCCGGGCCACGAACGAGGCCAGCGCCGGCACGTCGGCCAGCTGCTCGTGGCCGCCGGCCTCGGGCGAGGTGTTGAGAAGTTCGACCAGGATGCCCAGGGCGCACTCGGTGTCATGGGTGATCAGCACGTGGGAACTCCTCGCGTGCGCCGGGGGCGGTGGCCCGCCCGGCTCGGTCGTCACTGCCGCACTCTACCGGCCGGCTCCCCGAGAAGGCCGAAGGCGCCCGGCAGCACGGAGGCCCGTCCGCCAGTGGCGGGCTGGGCCGGCGTGGCACCGGGCGCCTGAGGGGCCGGCGTTCCCGCTCGAACGCCGGCGTCCGGACGGCCCCGAGACCGCTAGACACGCGGCAGAGCCTGTGGCCGTGCCCCCGAGTAGGACAGCCACCAGAACGAATCCACAACACCACCGGGGGAGTGCCCCCGGCGCTTCAGCTCTCGGCAAGGATGTGCGACAGCTCCCGGTCCAGGTCGAAGTGACGGTGCTCGGTGCCGGGGGGCACGGCGGCGTCGGTCCGCTTGAGGAACGACTCAAGCGCCCGGGCCGGGGCCTCCAGCAGGGCTTCTCCTTCCGGCGAGCTCAGCGCGATGCAGACGACTCCCTGGCCGTGGCTGCGTGACGGCCACACCCGGACGTCGCCCGTCCCGGTAGGTCGGTGCAGCCCCTCCGCGAGGAGGTCGCGGGCGAACACCCACTCCACGGTCTCGTCCGCACCGGTGTGGAACGTGGCGTGCACGGCATAGGGGTCGGCAGTGTCGTAGCGCAGGCCCGCGGGGACGGGCAGTGACGACTCGCTGGACACGATGAGGCGCAGGTGCAGCTCGCAGCTGACCGTGGTGTTCATAAGCGCCAGGGCCTTTCGCTCAGTGTGCGCTCGGGGAATCGCACGTCGGCGAACGGACCATCCCACCCCTGGCGGCGATGTAAACCCCTCTGTCCCGATTCGGGGCCGTGCGGTAACCCTTCCGGCGCATTGCGCAAAGCACCGGAAGGGTTCCGGAACCGGATATCCGGGCTCCGGGAGAGAGGGTGGCACCTTGGGCCACTGGATGGTGACTGACGGTGACGAATGGCGGCTGCCGAGCTGGTCGGGGTCGTGTTGGGGGGTCTGGCCGGGGGTGGTGCGGAGCACCCCCTCCGATGCGGTAATGTTTTCCCTGCGCCCGGGCGATTAGCTCAGCGGGAGAGCACTTCGTTCACACCGAAGGGGTCACTGGTTCGATCCCAGTATCGCCCACCGGATTGCGCAGTAAGGCGAAGGACCCCGGTCAATTATTGACCGGGGTCCTTCGCCTTTTTGCGTTCTTGGCGCGGAAGGGAACTGAGGATGCGTCATCGGGCCTTTCACCGACGGCTCCTGTCGGGGCGTCGGGCGGCCGTCGGCCAACGACGTTGCGGAGCACCCCCGGGAGAGTGCTATTGTTTTCTCGTTGCCCGGGCGATTAGCTCAGCGGGAGAGCACTTCGTTCACACCGAAGGGGTCACTGGTTCGATCCCAGTATCGCCCACCGGACAACAGCAGGGCCCTCGTTGGATAACCAGCGAGGGCCCTGCTGCGTTGCCGGCCTGCGCTGCCGGCCCGGGCCCGGCGGCGGGTCAGGCCGCCGCCTCGCAGTGGTGCTCCGCGGTGAGCGGGCGGCCACAGCCGCAGCGCAGCGGGCGCAGCGGCCAGGACCGGTCCACCCGCTCCGGGGTGCCCGCGCGCTCGAACCAGTCCTGCAGCCCGCGGGCCTGCGCCGCGTGCCAGCCGGTCTGCCGGTGGTGCAGCTCGGCGGGGGAGAGGCCGCCCAGCGTGGCGTGGTACCTGGCGCCGAGCGCTCGGACCAGGTCGAGCGCGGCGGTGGCGTCGGCCGCGGCGTCGTGCGCGCCCCGCAACAGCACGCCGTAGTGGGCGCAGAGGTCGGTCAGGGTGCGGCGGCCCTTGCGGTAGCGGTCGGCGTACTTGTCCAGCACCCGCGGGTCGACCACCAGCAGCTCGGCACCGTCCAGCAGGTCGGCCAGCGAGCGCTGCCGGTGCCGGCGCAGCTCGCGGTCGAGCAGGGTCAGGTCGTACGGCGCGTTCATCACCACCAGCGGGACACCGGACCGGGCCTGCTCGGCCAGCGCGCGGGCGATCTCGCCGAGCACGACGTACGGCGGGCGGCCGTGCGCGCGGACGTGCTCGTCGGTGATCCCGTGCACCGCGCGGGCGCCCTCGGGGATCGCCACCCCGGGATCGGCCAGCCAGGTCCGTCGCTCGGCGGTCGCACCCGGCGCGGGCTGCACGACCAGGGCGGCGGAGACCACCCGGTCCGTCTCCACGTCCACGCCGGTGGTCTCGGTGTCGAAGGAGGCGAGTGGGCCCTCGTACCAGTAGCGGTGCTGCACCATGACCACCCCTCAGGTTCCCCCGGCCCCGCCTGGTGCACCGCCGAGGACTGACGGTGCACCGGCTCGTGGTGCCGTTCCGAGCAGGTGATACCCCGGGGGCGTACCGGTTCAATCCCGGCAGGCCGGGCGGCCCGCCCGTATATGGGTGCGCGGTCGCCCCGGTGGGCTCGGTACCATCGGGAGCGCAGCACGAGCTGCGCCTATGCAGATCCACCACGTCAGGAGAGACCGGTGACGGACGTCCGGGTAATCATCAACCGCGAACCCGATCGGGAAGAGCGCGTGGTGACCACGGGCACTACCGCCGCCGAGCTGTTCGCCGACGACCGCGCGGTCATCGCGGCGCGGGTCGCGGGCGCCCTGAAGGACCTCGCCTACCAGCTGCGGGACGGCGACGAGGTCGAGCCGGTGGAGATCAGCAGCCCGGACGGGCTGAACATCCTGCGGCACTCCACCGCGCACGTGATGGCGCAGGCCGTGCAGGAGGTCTTCCCCGAGGCCAAGCTGGGCATCGGCCCGCCGATCAAGGACGGCTTCTACTACGACTTCGACGTCGAGAAGCCCTTCCACCCCGATGACCTGAAGGTCATCGAGAAGAAGATGCAGGAGATCATCAAGCGCGGGCAGAAGTTCTCCCGCCGGGTGGTCACCGACGAGGCCGCCCGCGAGGAGCTGGCCGCCGAGCCGTACAAGCTGGAGCTGATCGGGCTCAAGGGCTCGGCCGCGACCGCCGGCGAGGGCGCGGACGTCGAGGTGGGCGGCGGCGAGCTGACCATCTACGACAACCTCGACCCGAAGTCCGGCGAGCTGTGCTGGGGCGACCTCTGCCGCGGCCCGCACCTGCCGAGCACCCGGCACATCCCGGCGTTCAAGATCATGCGCTCGGCCGCCGCGTACTGGCGGGGGAGCGAGAAGAACCCGCAGCTCCAGCGCCTCTACGGCACCGCCTGGCCGACCAAGGACGAGCTGAAGGCCCACCTGGACTTCCTGGCCGAGGCCGCCAAGCGCGACCACCGCAAGCTCGGCAGCGAGCTGGACCTCTTCTCCGTCCCGGAGGAGATCGGTTCTGGCCTGGCCGTCTTCCACCCCAAGGGCGGCATCATGCGCCGGGTGATGGAGGACTACTCGCGCAAGCGGCACGAGGAGTCGGGCTACGAGTTCGTCTACACCCCGCACGCCACCAAGGGCACCCTGTTCGAGCTCTCCGGTCACCTGGACTGGTACGCCGACGGCATGTACCCGCCCATGCAGCTCGACGGCGAGAACGACTACTACCTCAAGCCGATGAACTGCCCCATGCACAACCTGATCTACCGCTCGCGCGGTCGTTCGTACCGTGAACTCCCGCTCCGGCTCTTCGAGTTCGGCACGGTGTACCGGTACGAGAAGTCGGGTGTGGTGCACGGTCTGACCCGGGCCCGCGGCTTCACCCAGGACGACGCGCACATCTACTGCACCCGCGAGCAGATGGCCGACGAGCTGGACTCGCTGCTCACCTTCGTGCTGGACCTGCTGCGCGACTACGGGCTGAACGACTTCTACCTGGAGCTGTCCACCAAGGACCCGGAGAAGTTCATCGGCAGCGACGAGGACTGGGAGGAGGCCACCGAGACCCTGCGGGCGGCGGCCGAGAAGCAGAACCTCGAACTGGTGCTGGACCCGGCGGGCGCGGCCTTCTACGGGCCGAAGATCTCGGTGCAGGCCAAGGACGCCATCGGGCGCACCTGGCAGATGTCGACCATCCAGGTCGACTTCCAGCTGCCGCAGCGCTTCGAGTTGGAGTTCCAGGGCGCGGACGGCAACCGGCAGCGGCCGGTGATGATCCACCGCGCACTGTTCGGCTCGATCGAGCGGTTCTTCGCGGTGCTGCTGGAGCACTACGCGGGTGCGATGCCGCCGTGGCTGGCCCCGGTGACCGTGGTCGGCATCCCGATCACCGACGAGCACGTGCCGTACCTGCAGGAGGTGGCGGCCGAGCTGAAGAAGCACGGGATCCGGGTCGAGGTGGACGCTTCGGACGACCGGATGCAGAAGAAGATCCGCAACGCCCAGAAGGCGAAGATCCCGTTCATGCTGATCGCCGGCAACGACGACGTCGAGGCGGGCGCGGTGAGCTTCCGCTACCGCAACGGCGAGCAGAAGAACGGCGTGGCCATCGCGGACGCCGTGGCCGAGATCGTGGACGCGGTGGAGCGCCGGATCCAGGTGTGATCCCCACCGGGGTGGGGCGGGCTCATGAGAGTCCGCCCCACCCCGGTCTGGCACCAGCGTCGGCCGAATATGCTGATCGGCATGACGAGTGAGCCGGAACTGCAGCAGGGCGTGGGGGAGCCGGACGGCTTCCGGCGCCTGTGGACGCCCCATCGGATGGCCTACATCCAGGGCGAGAACAAGCCGACCGGGCCCGCCCCCGACGACGGCTGCCCGTTCTGCTCGATCCCGTCGCTGAGCGACGAGGACGGGCTGGTCGTCACCCGCGGCGAGCACGTCTTCGCGGTGCTCAACCTCTACCCGTACAACGGCGGCCACCTGATGGTCGTCCCGTACCGGCACGTCGCGGACTACACCGAGCTGACCGACCAGGAGACGGTGGAGCTGGCGGCGCTCACCAAGCAGGCGATGACCGCGCTGCGCACCGCCTCCGGCGCGCACGGCTTCAACATCGGGATGAACCAGGGCGGCGCGGCCGGCGCCGGGATCGCCGCGCACCTGCACCAGCACGTGGTGCCGCGCTGGGGCGGGGACACCAACTTCATGCCGGTGGTGGGTCACACCAAGGTGCTGCCGCAGCTGCTGGCGGACACCCGCAAGATGCTCGCGGACGCCTGGCCGCAGGCCTGAGCAGCCCGGAAACCGGCCCCTCCCGCCAGGCGCGGTCCCCGGGGCCGGTTCGACGGTGGCAGCCGGTCAGCCGGCGTCGTAGACGTCCGCGCGGAACGGCCGGACACCCTGCAACTCCGACCTGAGGATCAGCCCGCGGTTGGCGAACCGGTCGGTGTTGACGTCGTGGTCGGCCAGGAACTCGACGGTGGCGGCCAGCACGGCGCTGACCACCGGAGTGGCGATCCGGATCGAGTCGTCGGACATGAACCGGCTGCCCCAGGGCGCGGTGGCCCAGGAGCTGCGCAGGCCGAACGGTTCCGGCAGCTTCATCGTCCCGCCCAGCCAGTTGAGCAGCGTGGGCATCCGACGGAAGGGCGCGCGGACCGCCTGGCGGACCACCTCGTCGTTGTCGATCAGGGGGAGGGAGATCGTCTCCTCCTCCCAGAACTTGGTGGTCTTCGGCCGGGTCATCTCCTTGGGCTTCGGCTTGTCGTTGAAGAAGCCGGCCACCGGGCCGAGGGTGTGCCCGTTCACCGAGACCCGCAGGGTGTTGCTGAGCACCGTGACCGTGACCAACAGGCTGACGATCAACCGGCCGCGGTTGAGGACGAACTGGGTGCCCAGGTAGTGCCGCGGCCCGTCGACGCCGAAGGCCTGCTTGTTGGCGACGTTGACCACGGCGTGGTCGCGCATCCGAGGGCCGTCCATGTCGGGGCCACCGGGCCGGCCGATCTCGTCGGCGCCGGCGCCGACCTCCGTGATCACCCACTGCTGGACCGAGGCGTTCGGCACGGCGCCGTTGCCCACGTCGCTGCGGCCCAGGCCGTTCAGCCGGTCGGTGATCTTCCGGACCAGGTCCCAGGTGTGGAAGGTGCGGAAGTCGTCGTGCCCCTCGGCCGGGCGGAGGTCCTCGACGAGTTCCCAGGAGCCCCAGCGCTTGCCGAGGCCGAGTATCCCGTTGACCCCGGCGTAGTGCAGCACGTTGGTGTCCTGCTCCAGCACCAGCTCGGTGAGCGCGACCTTGAGCCGGGCGGCCTTCTCGTCCCGCTCGTCGCGGGGGACGGCGGCTTCGACGATGGCCGCCTGCAGGTTGCCGTCCAGCAGGTCGGTCCAGCGGGCGCGCAGGTCCTTGACGCTGGCCAGGCAGATCCGCTTGGCCAGGTACCAGCCGACCACCGGGGCCAGCAGCGCCACCCGGGCGTAGAGCGAGAGGAGGCCCCCGAACGGGGGTCGCCAGGCCAGGAACACGGCCAGCGCGGCGATCAGGGCCAGCACGATGCCGCCGTAGAGGCCCTCGCGGTTCGGGTTGCGCTTCTTGAGCGAGGCGCGCAGTTGGAAGGCACCGACCCAGAGCAGCGCGCCGGGCAGGAAGAGCACGCCGGTCAGCAGCGTCACCAGGGTCAGCCGGCGGTCCCGGATGGTGCGCAACTCCTGGGCGGCCAGGCAGTGCTCGACCACCATCCGGGCGTCGGTGCCGAACGCCGGCACCATCGGTTTGCGGCCGGCGCCGAGCGTGCGGGTGATCACGGCCTGGCAGAACGCCTCGCCGAGGTTCGGGCGGAACAGGGCGAACCGGCCGGTCTTCCCCGTCACGCCGGGCTGGACGGCGTTGACGAAGGCGTCGATCTCGCCGTCCCGGTAGGCCATCGACGAGAGCGCTTGGGTGACCGCGCTCTGCGGCCCGGCGTCGGTACGGGGTACCTGTGCACCGGGGGTCATGTCGAGTTTGCTCACGGCGGCCGCCCCTCCTCCCCTGTCTGCGGCAGGTTACCGCGCCGCTGCCCGGTCGCGCCGATGATCGTCTGAAAGAGGGTCACCAGCTGGGTCCGGCCCGTAGCCAGATAGTTCCCAGATGCTCGCGATTCGATCCCGATGGGGCAGGATCGGCGCCATGAGTGTTCCTGATCCTGTGCTGGTCTTCGACGGGGACTGTGCGTTCTGCAGCTCCTGTGTCCGCTGGGCCGAGAAGTACCTGCGGCAGACGCTGGCCTCCGGCGGGTGGACGGCGGAGCCGTTCCAGTTCGCGGACCTGGCGGCGCTGGGGGTGAGCGCCGAGCGGGCGGAGCACGAGGTGCTGTGGGTCACCCCGACCGGGGCGGTGTACGGCGGTGCGGACGCGGTGTCCCGGTTGCTGATGCGCACCGGTGGGGTCTTCGGCTGGCTGGGCGGGCTGCTGGCACTGGCACCGGTGCGACCGCTGGCCGCGGCGGGGTACCGGCTGGTGGCGCGCAACCGGCACCGGCTGCCGGGCGGGACGGCGGCCTGTGCGCTGCCCCGCGGCTAGGTGTTCTGACCCGTGAGGTTGGGGACGCGGCTGGCGGGTGGTTGGCCCTTGAGCGCGGTGTGTCCGCGGTGGTGATTGTAGGTGTGGAGCCAGGCGGGGTAGGCGTCGCGCCGTTCCTGCTCGGTGCGGTACGGCCGTGCGTAGGCCCACTCGTCCAGCAGGGTGCGGTTGAAGCGTTCGACCTTGCCGTTGCTCTGCGGTCGGTAGGGCCGGGTTCGTTTGTGGGCGATCCCGGCCTGGGCCAGGACGTCGCGCCAGGGGTGGGACTTGTAGCAGGAGCCGTTGTCGGTCATCACTCGCCGCACGGTGATCCCGGCCCGGGCGAAGAACGCGTTCGCCCGGGTCCAGAAGGCGGCGGCGGTCTCCTTGCGTTCGTCGCTCAGGATCTCGCTGTAGGCCAGGCGGGAGTGGTCGTCGACAGCGTTGTGCAGGTAGCTGTAGCCGACCCCTGACCGGGTCCTGCGACCGGCTTGGCGGCCGAGCACGTGGTGGCCGCCGCCGTCCGGGATGTTGCCGAGCTTCTTGATGTCGACGTGGACCAACTCGCCGGGCGCGCTGTGCTCGTAGCGTCGGATCGGCCGACTTGT
>NZ_JBITZU010000007.1:206781-402176 GCF_044547075.1 Kitasatospora sp. NPDC052896 | reverse complement strand
CGCCGGATCCGGCGTGAGGGTGATCGCGCCCGGGTCGGCCTGGACGTTGAGCTTGCTGACGTGCGCGGCCTGGCCCGGGCCGTCCTTGCTGGAGGTGGCGGCGCTCGAACCGTCCACGGCCGTGGCGGGGCCGGCCGCCGCGGCCGCCGGGGCGGGAGCGGGGGTGGTGACCGGCGCGGCGGTCTGCGAGGCGGTGCCGGTCGGCGTGCTGGAGTCCCACATCACGGGTGCGGGTGCGGCGAAGGCGGGGGTGCCGTCCGCGGCCTTGACGGTCAGGTCGCCGTCCTGGTCGCTGCTGGTCTTCAGGCCGTTGCTGTTGATGGCCAGGCGCAGCGTCCTGAGCTGCGGGTTGGCGGCCGCGGCGGCGTCGTGGACGACCAGGACCTCGTGGAAGGCGCCCTGGTCGGTGACGGTCGCGTCCAGGTCCACCCCGGGCAGCACGTCGGCGTAGTGCGCGCTGTCGCCGTTGACGGTGGGCGTGGGGAGCGCGAAGGGCAGGGTGAGCGCCAGGTGGTGCCCGGCCGCGTCGGTGAAGCCGGCCAGCGGGCCGCTGCCGCCGCCGGAGAGGGTCACGCCCGAGGGGGTCGCCGCGGGGGAGAACGTGCCGTCACCGTTCTTGCCGAGCGTGGCGTTGACGGGGGTCCAGGAACCGTTCTTCTGGACCCGGATCGGCTGTTCGTTGTGGGTGACGGTCAGTGAGCCGTCGGGGTTGGCGACCGTCATGCTGGTCTCGGTGGTCAGCGCGTCGACCGTGACCTGCTTGCCAGTGGCCTTGGCCTTCGCCTGCGCCTGCTGCACCGGGCCGTTCGGGGCACCCGCCGCGCCCGGCGCGGTGGGGCTGACCACGGACCGCGACGCCGACGGCATCGCGGCGGGCGTCGGGGTGGCGGCCAGCGCCGGGACCGCGGCGGTCGCGACCACCGTGGAAAGCGCTGCTACGAGCGTGAACTGATGGCGCAGTCTGCGCCGTGACGATGGCCTGAGGCCGGGTCGCTGCACTTAAGACGTCCTTAAAGCGAGAAAAGAATTGGCAAAATTTAGGCGGAGTTTATTGGGTAGATCTTTACCCGACTCGCCCCGACGGGTGTCCGATTCGCGCGATCATGGGAGTCTTCGCCCCCCTCGTGCCTGGCCCCCCATCAGCCGTGCGGCTCCCGTGAAGGATCGCATGCCGCCGGAAGGCTATTGCGGCACCTGTTCGAATGGCAATACGGTTCCCGGCGATCAAGCCGTATGTTCGGCTCTGGGTTTGACGGTCCTTCGCGACCGATATTGTGGTGGGGGTTGCGCGTGCGTACGCGTCTTCATTGGTTCCCAGGATCTCGGGGGAGGGAGTGGGGACGTCGGGGCACCGTCGTCGGTGCCGCATTGGCGGCGCTGACGCTGGTCGTTCCGGTCGCCGCTGCCGACACCGTGGTGGGCGGGTACCAGTACAAGGGCAAGCTGTGGGCGGCGGATCCGCTCCCGGCCCAACCGACGGTCAAGGGCCATGCGGTGTCCGGCAAGGCCGCCAAGCCTGATGTGCCGGAACCGAAGGGCTCGCGGGCGCTGGAGACGCACAAGGATGCGTCCCCGTCCTGGCCCGCTGCGTCGAGCAGCACAGTGACGCTGGCGGCCGGCTCCCCGGCCGCTTCCTCTTCTCCGTCCCCGGCGCCGACACCGGTGGCGAACTCCCCGGTGTCGGTGGCGCCGGTCACCTCGCAGTCGGCACCTGCGCCGACATCGGTGCAGGTCAAGACGGCCGATCACGGTACGGCGCAGGCTGCCGACGTGAACGGTCTGCTGGTCGGCCTGTCGCGCGCCGACGGCCAGTCGGCGGCGGGCGACGTGAAGGTCTCGGTCGACTACAACTCCATCGCCCAGGCGTACGGCGGTGGCTGGGCCTCGCGCCTGCACCTGGTCTCGATGCCGGCCTGTGCGCTGACCACGCCGGACGTTCCGGCCTGCCGCACGCAGCAGCCGCTAGCGACGACCAACGACCCGGTCTCGCACAAGCTGACCGCGACCGTCGCCGTCCCGGGCACCCCGGCGCGGGCGGCGCGGGCCGCGGGAACGGCCGTGCAGGCGGACGCGACCACCCAGAACTCCGGCACCGCGGTCGCCGCGGTCGCCAGCACGGGCGGTTCGCAGGGCGACTACTCCGCGACGCCGCTCTCGGCTTCGGGAGCTTGGTCGCAGTCGTCGTCCGGTGCGTTCGAGTACAACTACCCGATCTCGGTTCCGTCGTCGTTGGGCGGCTCGGCACCGGCGGTTGGTCTGTCGTACAACTCGCAGTCGGTTGACGGCGAGACCTCGGCGCGCAATTCGCAGTCCTCGTGGATCGGTGATGGCTGGGATTACAGCCCTGGCTTCATCGAGCGCTCGTACAAGTCCTGTGCCAATGACGGGATCACGACCTCCGGTGATGAGTGCTGGGCGGGTTACAACGCCACCATCTCCCTGGGTTCCCGCACTGGCCAGCTGGTTCGCGACAGCAATGGTGTGTACCACCTGCAGAACGACGACGGTACCAAGATTGAGGATCTCTCGGGTGCGTCGAACGGCATGTGGAACGGCGAGTATTTCAAGGTCACCACGACCGACGGCACGGCCTACTACTTCGGTCTGAACCACTCCCCGGGGACGACGTCGGACCCGGCGACGAACAGTGCGTGGGGTGTGCCGGTCTACAACCCGAAGCCGGGTGACCCCTGCTACAACGCCGCGCAGGGCAACAACTCGCAGTGCTCGGCGGAGATGGGCTGGCGGTTCAACCTCGACTTCGTGGTGGACCCGAACGGCAACGTGCAGCGCTACGACTGGGCGAACGAGGCCAACTACTACAACATGGGCTACGGCCAGGTGGTCCAGTCCGGGGGCGGCGGCAAGATGACCGCCTACACCCGTGGCGGCTACCTGACCCAGATCTCCTACGGCTACAAGCTCGCCGACGAGCAGGCAGGCCACGACCCGGCTGCCAAGGTGGTCTTCAACACCGCCCAGCGCTGCACCACGTCCAGCACGGTCTGCCAGTACTCCAACCTCAACGGCACCACGGCCACCAACTGGCCGGACAGCCCGTACGACCTCAACTGCACTTCGGGGATGGCGACGTCAGGCACTGGCAGCAACGTCTGCCAGGTGGGCACTCCGACGTTCTGGTCGACCTACCGACTGCAGTCGATCAACACCTCCGTGAAGGTCGGATCGTCCTGGCAGCCAGTGGACTCCTACGCGCTGAACCAGGTGTTCTCCGACGCCGGCGGGACGATGGACCCGGTCACCGGCAGCACCGTCGACCCCAAGGACGCCGGCCAGCTGCAGTCGGTGATGTGGCTCTCCTCGATCCAGCACACCGGCCAGGACACCTCCGCCGGTGGCAGCGGTCCGATCACCCTCGACCCGGTCACCTTCACCGGTGTCGAGACGGACAACCGGGTCGACGGCCTCACCCCAGCCGCCCCGCCGCTGTTCCACCCGCGGATCTCCAGCATCCAGACCGAGTCGGGCGAGTCCATCGCGGTCACCTACCGCGCTCCGGAGTGTTCGCGGCTCAACAACCACATGCCGGCCTCGGCGGACAGCGACACGATGGCCTGCTACCAGGTCTACTGGAACACCCCGGGTGGCGTGACGCCGATCGCGGACTGGTTCCAGAAAACCTTGGTCTCGCAGGTCACCGACAACGACCTGACCAAGGCCGGCTCCCCGGCGAAGGTCACCAGCTACACCTACAGCGGTGGCGCGGCCTGGCACCGGGACGACTCGGACCTGACCGACGACCAGTACCGCACCTGGAACCAGTTCGCCGGCTACCGCACCATCACCACCACGACCGGCTCCGCTCCGGACCCGGTCACCCAGACCGCCACGTCCTACTTCCAGGGCATGGACGGCGACTACAAGGCAGACGGTACCCAGCGCAGCGTCACGCTCACCAACTCGCTCGGTGAGGGCACCACCGACAGCGTCTGGCTGGCTGGTGTGCCGCAGGAGACCGACACTTACACCCAGGCCGGCGGAACCGTCGTCGCCAAGACCCTGGCTAGCGCTCCGACCGTCACGACCACGGTCAGCTCGCCGCGTACCGCCTGGACCTCCAAGACCCCGGCCCCAGCAACGCTCTCCACCCTGCCGGCGCTGACCGCACGTCGCGTGCAATCCAGCTCCAGCCGCAAACTGAGCCTGCTGGCCAACGGGACCTGGCGCACCACCCAGACCAATACCACCAACGACAGCCTGGGCCGCCCGTCGCAGGTGGACAGCAAGGGCGACGTCTCGGTCCCCGCGCAGGAGACCTGCGCCACCACGACGTACGCGACGCCGCCGGCGAGCAACCCGATGATGCTGAGCTACCCGAGTGAGGCCATTACGGTCTCAGGGGGTTGTGGCACCACGCCCGGCAGCAGCACCACGGTGAGTGACAAGCGGTTCTTCTACGATGGCGACGGCAGCATCACCAACCCCGGCACGCTCGGCCAACTGGGCGCGAACGGCTCCACCCTGGGTCTGGTGACCGCCAGGCAGTCGGCGCAGTCCTATGACGGCTCCGGTAACCCGGTCTTCCAGACGATCGACGCGGACTCCTACGACCAGTACGGTCGCACGGTCAAGAGCCTGGACTCCGCCGGGTCCGCCACCACGACGGCCTTCGCGCCCGCGACCGGCACTCTGCCGACGGCGATGTCGACGACCAACGCGCTGAGTTGGACCGCGACCAGCACTCTCGACCCCGCCCGCGACCTGACCACCCACGCGGTGGACGCCAACGGCCGGATCACTGACACGCAGTACGACGCGCTGGGCCGGCTGACGTCCACTTGGCTGCCTGGTCGTACCAAGAGCACCCAGAGCGCGGACAAGGTGTTCAGCTACGCCGTGCACGGTGCCGGGAGCAACCCGGACCCGTCGACGGTGACGACGCAGACCCTGCGGGAGGACGGTTCCTACAGCACCGCCGTGCAGTTCTACGACGGTTTCCTGCAGGAGCGGCAGACCCAGACGACCACCGCGGACAACTCGGCGGGCCGTCTGATCTCCTCCACGCACTACGACAGCCACGGCTGGACCCACTCCACGGTCCCGTCATACGTGGACACCACCACGGGCCCCGGAACCACGATGTTCGCCGAGGTGGAGAACACTCTGCCGTCGGAAACGGTGACCGCCTATGACGGCACGGGCCGTCCGGTCAGCAGCACGCTGTACTCGAAGGCCTCGCCGCTGTGGACCGCGACCAGCGCCTACCCGGGCGCGGACGAGACCGACACCACCCCGCCACCCGGCGGTACCCCGACCAGCACGTTCACCGACGCGCTGGGTCAGACCACCTCGACGGTGGCGCACGGTGGCACGGGGATCGGTGACGTCACGACCAAGTACACCTACACTCCCGGCGGTCAGACCGCCACGGTCGCCGACAATGCCGGCAACACCTGGAGCTACACCTACGACCTGATGGATCGCAAGGTGTCGCAGAGCGATCCGGACACCGGTACGTCCACTACGACGTACGACCAGTCCGGCAACGTCGCCACCACCACCGACGGCCGCGGCCAGACCCTCTCCTACACCTACGACCTGCTCGGTCGCCAGACCGGCGAGTACACCGGTACCAACACGACCGACCAGACCCAGCAGCTGACCTCCACGGTCTACGACACGCTGGCCAAGGGCTACCCGACCTCCACCACGCGCTATGTGGGTGGTTCCGGAAGCGGTGGCAGCGCGTACGTGCAGCAGGTGAGCGGTTACAACACCGCCTACCAGCCCACCGGCAGCTCGATCACCATTCCGGCCTCGGAGGGCATGCTCGCCGGCACCTACACCACCAGTGCCACCTACACCCCGAACGTCGGTCTGCTGTCCGGCACCAGCTACAACGCTGACGGCGGCCTGTCAGCTGAGACGGTGGGCTACGGCTACAACCTCCAAGGCGGACTGGTCTCCACCGGTTCCGGACGCTTCACGCACTACCTGGACCTTGCCAACTACAGCCCGCTGGGCCAGATCGAGCAGTCCACCTACGGCAACTCCGGCGTGCAGATGCGCACCGCGCAGACGTACGACGACGCCACCGGCCGGCAGACCACCAACACGGTCAGTTTGCAGACGGCGACGACCAGCCCGATCGACAACGCCACGATGGGTTATGACCCCTCGGGCAACATCACCACCGTTTCCGATGTCCAGTCGAGTGGCGGTATCACCCAGGCTACTGACACCCAGTGCTTCGGCTATGACGGCCTGGACCGGCTGACCACCGCCTGGTCGGATACCGCGGGCATCACCAGCCCGACCGCGGGCCAGCTGGCCAAGTGCAACACCAGCACCCCAAGTCCCTCCACTATCGGCGGTCCGGCGGCGTACTGGCAGAGCTACAGCTACAACCTGCTCGGTGACCGCACCCAGCTGGTCAACCACGATGTCACCGGCAATACCGCCAACGACAGCACCCAGACCAGCACCTACCCCGGCAACGGCACGAACCCGGCCAACCAGCCGAACACCGCCACCACCATCACCACCAGCAAGCCCTCCACGGGCACCAGCACCCTCACCCCCCAGTACGACAAGGAGGGCAACACCACCAGTCGCACCACCACCGGTGCGACCGCCACCAATCAGACCTTCAGCTACGACGCCGAAGGCCGCACCGCCAGTGTCACGACCACGGCTGGCAGCAGCAACCCGCAGACCACCGGTTACCTCTACGACGCCACTGGCAGCCTGCTGATCCAACGCGAGCCGACCAGCACCGTCCTCTACCTGTTCGGCGGCGCTGAGCAGCTGACGCTCACCGGCAGCACCGTCTCCGGTCAGCGCTTCTACGACAACCCCGACGGTACGGTGATCGTCCGCTCCAGCAGCGGCACCGTCACCTACCAGCCGACCAACGCCCAGGGCACCGCGCAGATCCAGATCGACGCGTCCAGCCTGGCGGTGACCCGTCGCGCCTACGACCCGTACGGAAACCCGCGCGGCACTACTCCGAGCACTTGGGCCGACAACCGCGGCTACCTCGACCAACCCACCGACCCCGCTACGGGTCTCGACATCCTGGGAGCCCGCAACTACGACCCGGCCATCGGCCGCTTCCTCACCGCGGACCCTCTCTTCGAGGCTGGCGACCCCAACCAGATGGGCGGTTACACCTACGCCGGTAACAACCCCACCACCGGCAGCGACCCCACCGGACTGTGCAACGGTGCCTCCAAGTTCGGCTGTGACCCGAGCAACGCGCAACACGACCCGACACCCGCTTGCGACTTCGAACAGTGCCTGGACGCCTTCGGCTACGGAATCGCCAGCGTCGCGATCGGGGCAGCCTGGGAGGCCTGCGAAGACGCCAGCCTCGGAACGGCGAGCTACGCGTGCGTCGAAGCCGCCGGTGCCGCCTTCAGCGCTACCTGCGCCGCCGTGTTCGGTGACTGCGGAGCCGGG
This sequence comes from Kitasatospora sp. NPDC052896, assembly GCF_044547075.1. Lineage (NCBI taxonomy): Bacteria > Bacillati > Actinomycetota > Actinomycetes > Kitasatosporales > Streptomycetaceae > Kitasatospora > Kitasatospora sp. NPDC052896. The sequence continues at coordinate 394,754 of NZ_JBITZU010000007.1, read as the reverse complement.
GGGGACGGCGATCCCGCTCGGGACGACGACACCGAACACGGCGACGGCATGGCACCACACAACGGCACCCACGACGGCGACCTGGTAGGCCCCGACGACTCCACGGTGCAGCCAACGGACCCCACCACCGGCACCGCCAGTAAGGGCGGAGCCGAAGGGCACGCCACAGGCCGCGGCAGGTCGCGTGGTTCGTCCACCCGTGGTCGGAGCCCCAGCCGTGGTCGGACGAGTAGCCGCGGAGCACGGGCTTCACGTAGTAGTTCAGAAGGGAATCTGGCGCAGACGGGCGGCTCATCATTCCGCCGGCCTCGGAGTGAGATCGACTTCGAGACGGATTGGGCAGATCACGCCTACAATCGGATTCGTTCGGATCCGCAACTGGAATCTGTGACGCAGACCGCAGCCCCTCATGGATTTTCCTCGAGCGATATCGAACAGATTTATAGCCATCTGTTCATTGAAGAGCATGAGTTGGATAACGGACTGATGCGATTCGATGCGAATCCGCGGATCGCTCGTGCCTGGGAGAGGCTCCAGGACGGCGTGCCGCACCCGACCGATATCGAGCTTCTGAGGCATGAAATCTACGAATCATCCTGGATGCGTGATAATGGTAATCAGAACTATGTCATGGCTCATCAGGCCACGCTCGATGCCGGCTTCGCTTGGGATGAATTTGGACCTGAAGCGGATGGTATATCCTACCGGTGAGCTTTCTGAGGGACGGAGACATCGTGGGGTCTGCGGTTACGATCATCAAGCGGCTGGCTGGCCGCAATGGCGTTGTGTACGAGTGGACACGGGATGACGGCTCGGCGGGCCATGTCCTTGTCGACGAAGGAAATCAACTAATCCGACCGTGTAACGTGGCTGGGGAAGTCGTCGGCGATATGTCTATCCGCAAGAGTGTCGGGAACGTAGAAAATCCAGATGCGGCAACGAGGGCGAAGTTCATCGTCGTCGCTGCCGCGATCTTCCAAGACTGGGGTCACCAAGGATCCCTTCCTGACGTTATCAGTCGCAGCTTTGGGTAGCCAGGTCCATCAAGTCCCACTGTTTTGGGTGTATCGAAAAGTGCTTGAGGGCTTGTCAATAGTCGGCCCGGCTGAATGGTCAACTATCGCTGGCCGATGACGCTCAGGACGCCCGGACCATCACCAAGGTCCGGGCGTCACTGCACTGACGCCATCCTTGGCCCCAGTGCACGACTGCCGCTCGATCTGGTCTATCTGGCGAGGGCGAGGTTGTGATGTCCGAGCAACGCCTGGCCCCCGCCGTTACGCGGCGTGTCTCATGACGCCCCTTCGCGAGCCCTCGAGTGCTTTTGTCATCGTGAACGACTGTGGGCTCCTTCGCAGAAGCGAAGGAGCCCACAGCCTCACAGGTGCGCCGCCAGGGACTCGAACCCCGGACCCGCTGATTAAGAGTCAGCTGCTCTAGCCAACTGAGCTAGCGGCAATGGCCATGACTTACACATCATCAACTTTCCGCAGCCGAGCCAACCTCGTGAATAGTTACAATAAAGTAGGTCGGGCTGCTATCACGCTGGGATCCTCATGCTTGACTACAGCCCCGCCCCGTTCTATTCGGCGCAGACTTTCGGCCGAAATGGTGAACTGGTCGTGGAAGTGGACATTTCGGGCAAATGTACGGTTTGGAATACTGATTCCGGTGCTGTGGTGGCGAGCGTGAGGATCCCTGTGGGTAGGGTGACGTCGCTCGCGTTCGCCCCCGGGGACGCGAGCGAGACCGTCGCGATTGGAGATCACCTGGGAAACGTCAGCCTGTGGCACTTCGGCCGGGAATTGGTCGAGAGCTGGCCTGGCCATGAGCTTGAGGTCCGCGCTCTTGCCTGGTCGACCGATGGGCGCCGGCTCTGTTCGGGCGGAGCTGACGGTAGGGCCTGTGTCTGGGAGGCCGAAACCGGTCGGCTGCTTCAGCGCGTAGATGCGGCCGATCCTGCCGAGCCGTTTGGCCGGTCGGTACGGGCGCTCGCTTTCCACCCCGATGGTGAACACTTCGTTGTAGGCACACACAGCGGCCTTGTGAGATTCTGGCATATGGAGAGCGGATCGCCCGCGACAGTTCTACAGGCCCGGGGGGAGTGGGTGGATTCGGCAGCTATTTCGCAGGCAGGTGATGTGCTGGCTGTGGCCGGCCGGAGCGCGGCGCAGGTCTGGAATATCCCGGCCGGCACATCGATCGGCCGGTTTAGTGATGGTGCTGGATTTGTCACCTGGGTAGCGATCAGTCCGGATGGAGCGCACGTTGCGACTGCGGGTCACGACCGTGTGGTACGAATCTGGAACTCTCACACGGCGGAACTCGAGAAGCAACTGCTCGGCCTTAATGGCTGGGTGAGTGCGATCGAGTACTCATCCGACGGTCGGCAGGTCCTGGCCTGTGACGGTGACGGAGTGGCTGCCCGATGGGAGAGTGCAACGGGAGTGAAACTGTCGAGAAGTCGCCGATTGGCGGCGCCTCTCAAGGGTGAACGCCCGCCGATCGATGAGCGGCCGTTGCGCGAGTGGGAGGTGGCGGCTGCTCGCTTCAATTGGTCGGAGTTGCGCTGCGGTTGCAGGCGAGGGGCTCGTCATGTACCTGGCAGTTTTGCGGAGCTGGTCGCTGCTACGACCCCAGAGGAGGCGTCGGGCGCCGGGCTGGTTGACGATGTTACGCGGCACGGGCTTCTGTTCGAGGCGGCCGTGCCGATGGTTTCAGTGATCATCGCTGCATTGGAGCACGAGGAGCTGGCTGCCCCGGCTCGGCTGCGGATGCTGGCTTTGCTGAGCTCGTTCGTCGGCGGGGAGTCGGACTCGACCGAGGTGGCCAATGGGCGGCCCGATCTGGAAGTTGAGTGCTGTGAGGCGGCTGAGCCCGCCATGGCCTTGTTGTACGAGGAGCTCGCGAACGAGAAGTGCCCAGGGGGAGGCGAATTTGCTTTTGAAATCTTGGAGGAACTCGGCGAAGATCCAGAGGAACTAGAGGTGATTCGAGAGTCTGGACGGAAAATCTAACCTGCCTTCAAGAAGGTAGGGGTCAAAATTGCTGGCCGTCTGTCATTCCGTCTACCTTCCCGGACAACCGGATTTTCCGAGGTCGCGGCGGCTGTATTTTCAACTGATCACGCCGGAGGAAGAGCCGATCGCACCTCCGGAAGAGCCACTGATTCCCCCGGTCGAGTAGGCGGACCGGATTCTCAGAGGAGATGACGTGGCACCACGGCAACCGTGGTGCCACGTCATGGCCCCGGGGTCCATGGCCCGTGTTGCCCTGCGGTATACTCGCGACATGCCAAGTTTCCCTCCCCTGAATGACCATGTGCCCAGTCGCGAGGAATTCGTCGCTTTCGTCGAGAGACTGCGCGACGATTTCCTGGAGCGTGGAGATGAGTGGGAGAATAAAACCCTAGACAGCTTTCTTGGGGCATTGGCTGCATGGGCGGACGCTTCTCCTGGCTGGTACCGTAACTTCCAGCAGGACATGCCGGAGAGCGGCGACTGGACATTCTTCGCGCGAGCCCTGGATGCCGCCACCGTCTACGAATGAGCCACCCCTGACCGGATGTCGACGACGCCATCACCCCGGAGTAACCCTAAGGCTGTTGCAAGGTCAGCGTAATCCTGCGAAAGGGCTGGTCGGCAGGGGTGTAACCAAGTAGACCCGAAGCTCCGTTGAGGCGAGTGACCTTTCAAGTCGCTTGCTGACAACGGAGCTTCAAAGCGTTGTGAGTCTGCCACGCCCACACCCGTGCCGCTCTGCGTCGTCACCGGTCCGGAGACGCGGGTGAAAGGCGGTGGCCCGGTTGACTATCACGCTGCGGCTGCCGTCGTGCGGGACACTTACAGCACGATTGACGGGCCGTATCCGGCTGTTCGGGCAACACGACTTTCGCCGTTCGATGTGGCGGCATAAGGTACGCCGGTGACACGTCGCCCAACCCCGAACACCCTCTTCGCCCTGCTCGCCGGCACGGTGATGGCCGCGCTCATGGCAGTCCGGCTCTTCCTGCCGAGCCCGATCGGCATGGCCGACAACGGCGACGGCCCGAGCCGGATGTGTGCGCTGAACCTCTCGGTGCGGCCCACTCCCGGGCACGACTGGATGTTCAGCTACGTGAACTTCGGCTACGACACGGCCAAGCCAGGCGCCTGCAACTCGACCAACACCTACCCGGGCAGCGGCTCCTGGCTGCCGGAGCTGGCCCGCCCGCTCAGCCACTGGCTGGGCTTCCACGCGGCGTTCGACCTGCGGGCGCTCGCGGTGCTCTGCTGCCTGCTCAGTGGTGTCGCGTTCGCGGTGTTCGCGGCCGCGCTGCGCGGTCCGTGGCTCGCCCGGGTCCTGGTGTGCGCGCTGCTCTTCGTGGTGGCCGCGGACTCCGCGATCGCCGAGTACGACGCCTCGCCGTTCAGCGAGGTGGCCGGCGTCAACGGGCTGCTGCTGGCGACGGCGGGCGCCGTGCACCTCGGCGGCTCGGGGCGGGCCCGGCGGTACGGGCTGGCGCTGTTCACGGTCGGGTCGGTGCTGACGATCGCCTCGAAGACCCAGGCGGCGACCATGACCGTCCCGCTGGTCGCTCTGCTGCTCGCCTGCCGGGTGCCGCTGGGGCGGCTGTCCGCCCGTGTGCTGCCGCTGCTGGCCGCGGCCGTCCTGTTGGCGACCGGTGCCCTGACCTTCCAGTACCAGATGCAGTCGTTCAAGGAGATCAACCGAACCGAGATGATCTTCGACGGGGTGCTGACGCACACCTCGAATCCGGCCAAGGCCGCGGTCGAACTCGGGCTGCCGGCCGACTTCGCCAAGTACACCGGTCTGAACTGGTGGGGCCCGGTGGCACCCGAGAAGGACCCGCGCTGGCCCGAGGTCCGCGGCCGGATGACCTATCAGAACATCGCCGGGTACCTGGTTCGACACCCCGCCGTCACGGCCCGGATAGCGCTCGGCGGCGCGGACGACCTCGCCGCGTCCCGGCCGCCGAACCTCGGCTCCTACCCGGTCGCGGCGGGCCGGCCGGCCGGGGCCAAGGAGTCCCGGGTGGCGCTCTACACCTGGTTCCTGCGTCATGTCGGCGGAGTCGGCGTACTGGTCCTCGAGTTCGCCCTCGCGGCCCTCGCCGTCCGCTGGTACCGCCGGGCCGGTGCCAACCCGCGCCGGCGGGCGTTCGCGGCCGCCCTGGTGGCGATGGCCGCAGTCACCGCGGTGGAGTTCCTGACCGCGGTCTACGGCGAGGCGATCGAGAACACCAAGCACCTGGTGTACGCCATCCTGACCACCGGCCTGGTGTTCGTGCTCGCCGCGGCCACCGCCTGGTGCAGCCCCGAGCCCGAACCGACGGCCAAGAACCCCCTCGCCCGTCCGCGAAAGCCGGCCCGGGTATAGCGGCCGAACGCCGACGCCAGCATTGGCCGGGCGTGGGGAGGCCACGTCCAGCCGGCCTCAGAGCCCTGGGCGCGCAGCGCAGAGAGGGCCGCCAGGTCCGGCTGGGGCCAGCGTGGCCGGCCCGGCCTCGGCCCCGAGAAAAGGGTGGCGGTGTACGAGGGCTACCTCCTCGACGACCTGGTCACCCAGGAGGTGACCTCGCACGACACCCCGGAGCAGGCCGCCCTGACCGTCCATCCGGCGTACCTGCGGAACCCGTAGCCGGCGCCCGTGCCAGCCGCCGGGCCCGGACTTCCGGCTCGGTGTCGGGTCCACGCCGACCCTGGAGGCCCGCGGTCGGCTGGCAGCCACCTGGGCAAGCTGCAGCAGGTGAGTCGGCCGCCGAGCTGCGGGACCTACTGGCGCAGGGCCCGGCCGTGCTGAGTAAGGACCACACGATCACCCACGAAGTCCGGATCAATCTCGCCAACTTCTTGATCACACAGGGCCAACCGGCTGAGGCAACGGAGCTCGCGCTGGCCGGGTCGCGCTGTCGGCCCGTCTCGGCAAACTCGGCCTGACGGTCTGGGATGCCAAGCTCAAGGCTCGCACCGCCCAGGGCCGCCATCGTGAGGCGGCCGGCGACGCCAATGAGTTGCGGGCGAGGGGCCCAAGTGGGCGGCGAGAGTGACATCCGTACGCTGAGGATCGGCTCCGACCGGTTCTTTCCCGGCACGATCAGCGGCCTCCAGGCCTGGAACTACGCCCTGACCACCGCGGGTCATTGCCCTCTACCAGCAGATCACCCCATTCACTGACTCACCCGCAGCCGAAGGCCGCACTTTTCAGCCGTGGCCCTGCCCCCGACAGCCCCGCCGGGGGGCAGTGCCACCCGCTTTCCAAGATGCAGAGGTCGTCACGAAGCACGCTTGCCCGAGGTAGCCCTGCGATCGCAAGCGCGTACTACCTATACTGGCGCGGATCTTCATCATTCGAACGGATATCCGTAATGTCCCCGTGTGAAAGAAATATCGCGCTATGACGACGGTCAGCCATGCTCGGCGCGCGCCGGCGCCACACAGGACGTCCAGTCCACGACGCGATCTCCAAGCCATGGCGTTGTCGGCGGCACCCGCGATGGCCGGCTACCTGCTGGTGCGCCTGATCGGGATCGGCATCCTCTGGGGCTGGGCCAGATCCGAACACCAGAGCCTCCTGCGCCAGCTTGCCCATAAGTGGGACTCGATCTGGTACCTGGGCATCATCGAGCACGGCTACGACCACGGCCACCCGCTCCAGAGCAACCTCGCCTTCTTCCCGCTCTACCCGGAACTGAGCAAGGCACTGGCAACCGTGTCACCCTTGGGCACCGCCGCCACCGCTGTGGCGCTCGCCTGGGTCGGCGGGCTCGCGGCGGCCTGGGGCATGTACGCCATCGGGCGCCGACTGTACGACCACCGCACCGGTGTGCTGCTCGCCGTGCTCTGGGGCGTCATACCCCACGCCATCACCGAGTCGATGGCCTACACCGAGAGCCTCTTCACCGCCCTGTGCGCCTGGACTCTCTACGCTCTACTGAACCGCCGATGGCTGACCGCGGGCACGCTCTGCCTGCTCGCCGGCCTCTCCCGCCCCACCGCCTCAGCGCTCGTACCAGTCGTCTGCCTCGCCGCACTGATCGCCATCGTCCGCCGCCGTGACGGCTGGCGCCCCTACCTCGCACTCGTCCTGGCACCGATCGGCTGGCTCGGCTACCTGCTCTGGGTCGGCCTGCGCGTGCACCAGCTCGACGGCTGGTTCCACATCCAGGACAAGGGCTGGGGATCGAGTTGGGACGGCGGCAGCTACACCCTCACCACGGCCAAGCAGATCCTCACCCACCCGAACGACCTCGAGTACTACGCCGTCACCGTCATCCTGGTCCTCGCGGTCATGCTCTTCGCGCTCAGCCTGTTCGACCGCCAACCCTGGCCGCTTCTACTCTTCAGTGCACTCCTCCTGGCCACCTCGCTCGGCGGCGCCGGATTTTACCACTCCAAGGCCCGTTTCCTGGTGGCTGCCTTCCCGCTGCTCCTGCCGGGCGCGGTGGGTCTCGCCAAGGCGCGGAAGAGCACGATGCTCGTCGTCCTGGCCACTCTCACCCTGATCTCGGGTTACTTCGGCGGCTACCTCCTGCTGGTCTGGAATCGCTCCCCGTAATGCGGCCGTGTGCTTGCCAGGGCCGTGGGCGGCACGCCTCGGTCCACCCGAAGTACGCCGAGGTGGCGGGGCAGGATTCCGGCTCTGTTCCGGAGCAATGCTGGAGACCTGTGGATCAGTGCCAGCAGGCACGCGGAAGGCGTACCTTCCCGAATGATCCTTTGATGGTCTCCGAGTAGGCCCGCGTTGCAGCGCGGGTCGGGAAGGCACGCCCATGCTCAGCGTAGTCACCGACGACGGCTCCACACAGTCCGGCTCCCTGATCGACGAGATCGTCCGCGAGGGCGCCCGGCGGATGCTGGCCGCCGCGCTGGAGGCGGAAGTCAACCAGTACATAGCCGAGTTGACGGCCGAGACCGACGAGCGTGGTCGGCGCCTGGTGGTCCGGAACGGCCACCACCGGCCCCGGACAGTGGTCACCGCCGCCGGACCGGTCGAGGTCAGGGCCCCGCGGGTGAACGACCGCCGCGTCGACGACGCCACCGGCGAGCGCAAGCGGTTCTCCTCGAAGATCCTGGCGCCGTGGTGCCGTAAGTCGCCGAAGATCTCCGAGGTGCTGCCGCTGCTCTACCTGCACGGCCTGTCGTCCGGCGACTTCGTCCCCGCGCTGGAGCAGTTCCTCGGCGGCACCGCCGGCCTCTCCCCGGCCACCGTCACCCGGCTGACGAAGCAGTGGGGCGAGGACCACGCCGCCTTCCAGGACCGCGACCTGTCCGACCGCGACTTCGTCTACGTGTGGGCCGACGGCGTGCACCCGAAGGTCCGGCTCGGGCAGGCGCACTCGTGCGTCCTGGTCCTGCTCGGCGTCCGCCTGGACGGCACGAAGGAGCTGATCGCGCTGGCCGAGGGGCTGCGGGAGTCGACAGAGTCGTGGGCCGACCTGCTGCGAGACTGCCGCCGTCGTGGCATGCGCGACCCCGAGCTGGTGGTCGGCGACGGCGCCATGGGCCTTTGGCGGGCGCTGGCCGAGGTGTTCCCGGCCGCCAGGCCGCAGAGGTGCTGGGTTCACAAGTCCCGCAACGTCACCAACTGCCTGCCCAAGTCCGCCCAGCCCGGGGCAGTGAAGGCGATGCAGGAGATCTACAACGCCGAGGACAGGACCCACGCCGAGAAAGCGATCGAGGCGTTCGCGAAGACCTACGGCGCCAAGTTCCCCAAAGCCGTCGCGAAGGTCACCGACGACAGGGACGAGCTGCTGGCGTTCTACGACTTCCCGGCCGAGCACTGGATCCACCTACGGACCACCAATCCCATCGAGTCGACCTTCTCCACGGTCAAGCTCCGCACCAAGGTCACCCGCGGTGCGGGCAGCCCGGCGGCGGCGCTGGCGATGGTGTTCAAGCTGGTCGAGTCCGCTCAGGCGCGATGGCGCGCGATCACCGGAGCTCACCTGGTGTCCCTGGTCCGCGCCGGCGCTCGCTTCGAGAACGGCGTCCTGGTCGAGCGGTCCGAGGTGGCGGCGTGAACGACATGATCACGGCGCTGGAAGCGCTGACCGACCGCGATCCGAACCGTCGGGATGTCGCCGCCGACGCCCTCGGGGACCTCCTGCGCGGCACCGCACTCGACACGGAAACCGCTCGCCTGCTCGTCGGACGCCTGGTCAGCCTGGCCGTCAACGATCCGGAGACCAAGGTCCGCGAGTCCGCACTGAACTCCATCAGCGAGGCCTTCAACCACCACCGCCTGCCCCTGGACCTCGTCGAACCGCTGGCGATCGTCATGCCGACGATGGAGCCCGAGCTACTCGAACACGCCCTCTACATCCTCGGCTCCACCCACGACCCACGGGCCCTGCCGCTGATCGAGCCGTTCCTCCACCACCCCGACCAGCGGGTACGTGAAGACGCCCGGCTCGCGGCAACCGAGATCACTGCGTCGGAAGGCCCCACCCACAACTATTGACTATTGCTCGTTCCGTAATCGGTGGTAGCGCTATGTGGTGACACGGGAAGAGGATGCGGTGGCGGAGCTAGGAGCGACAGCTGGCCCCCGGGGGCGACTCAGGCGCGTTGTCCCGTCCACCCCCACGAGGCTCAACTGAGTGCCAACGCTCCTCAACGCGTGTCCGCCTGGCTCAGGACTTGCGAGCCGCCTGCTTCTTGCGCGGAAGGGGGCTGCTCGGACTGTCCAGTCGCATCAGCAGCTACGGTCGCGAGTCCCCAGTCGACGGTCACGCCGTCGCCGAAAGGTTTGAGCAGCTGGATTGCGACGGCCAGTCGGTTGATGGCCTGTGTAGCCAACCACCCTGCCAAGGCGTGCCTTTCAGGAGTGGCGGGGGCGATCCGTGGAAGCGCGAGGTCGCGTTGGACCGCGACCAGGCGGTCGAGAACGCCTTGAAGCACGTCGACCGCGTCGGGAATCCCTGTGCCTGCGGCTTCGCCATCGCGTCCCGACCGAGGGGCAACGAAGTCCGGCACACCTTCCTGCGCCTGGTCCTGCGCAAAATTTTGCAGAAGGGGCCGTGCAGCCGATGGCGTCGGCTCGGTGAAGGGAGTTTCGGAGGTCTGGGCAGCGGCTGTTGCGGTTTCATCATCGGGCTTCGGCCCGGGAGTGGCAGCGCTCGGCGTCGTCGCGTGCTCCTGGCCGTCTGCAAAATTTTGCAGACGGCAGTCTTCGGCGGGTGAAGGTGGCTCGGCTTCCTCGCTTGCGGGGAGCGCGGGTCGGGCTGACGCCGCTTTGGTGGCGCGTGGCAGGGCTTTGGTGGTGATGAGTTGCCGTGCGGTGTCGGTGAATGCGGTGCCCTCGGCCTGTTCGTTGGTCTTCTTCATCACGGCCTTGACGATTTTGATGACGATGCCGGCGGTGAGTCGCACGTTCTCGGTGTCGGCGCAGGTGCGCAGCTGTTGGTACATGTCGGTGGCGGCGTCCAGGCCGTGGCGGTTGGCGATGGGCAGTAGGGCGCGGGTGTGGGAGGCGGTGACGGGTTTGCCGATGGCCTGGCTGAGGTGTTCGGCGAGTGGCCATTCGGCGATCAGCTGGTAGGCGGCGCGCACGCTCATCTCCCACCGCTCCTGGACGTAGTCCTCGAAGGTGGAGTGCGTTTCCCGGTAGAGGAGGCCGTCGCGGATTGCTTGGAGTGCCTTGCCGGCGAGCCAGGCGGCGGTGGCGAGGTTCTCGACGGCTCGTTCGCAGGTGGCGAGGTCGTGGATCTCGCCGGGGGCGAGGGGACCGGATGTGTCGGTGGGGGACGGTGTGGGGATCATCTCGGAGGTGATGACCAGGTCGGCCGGGCGGCCGGTGGGACGCAGGGGGATCACCTGGCCCGTTTCGCCGGTCTGTTGGGTTTGGCGGGCGCGGAGGGCGGAGGCGCTGTCGGTCGTGTTCATCGCTGGGTCTCCGGGGTGGGCAGGAGGTTGCGGTGGATCATTTCGGTGACGAGTTCGTCGTAGGCGGATCCGCGGGCCGTGATGGGGCGGAGGATCGACTGGGCATACGCCTGGAGTTGGGGATGACGGTGGTGAAGACGTTCCAGCCCTTGTCACGCGGGTAGTTGCGGTGGTCGTTGATCGCTTTGGTGCCCGTCTGGGCGCGGTTGAGCAGGATCCACGTGGTGGGCGGGGTGCCGTCGGGGCGTAGGACGTCGACTTCGTCGATCAGGGCACGCATCGGCAGGCGCTCGATGCGGTCGATGTCGGCGATGGTGGGCGCGGAGTTGAGGATGGCGAGGTCGGCGACCCGGAGGACGGACTGGACGATCCGGCGGTGGTCTTCGGCGTGGCCGCAGTCGACAACGGCGACTTCCCCGGGCGCCACGGTGGGCGGGACGTTCTTGTGGAAAAGCGGGGAGGCCTGCTGCTGGACGGGGAAGGGGAAGCCGCCGACGCAGGCGTCCCACTCGGAGAGTTGGAGGCTGTAGTCGGCCTCGATGGCGCAGACCGGGAAGCCGCGCTCATGCAGGGCGTGGGCGTGCCAGCCGACGGACGTGGTCTTCCCGGCCGTCCGGGGGCTGATATGGGCAACGATCATGTCAGGTGGTCTCTCTGCTGGTCTCGGAGCGGGCGGAGTGGTTGTCTCGTGCCGAGCGCGCTGGTGCGCTTCGGTGGAGGTGGCGGGATCACAGCGAGAGTTCTGCTCGACGTGCGCGGCTGTGCTGGCTCGGGGAGCGCATCGTCGTTCCGGCCTCCCGGAGCAGCCGGTGGACGGTTCGGGTGGAGAGGCGGGTGGCCTGAGCCAGGACTTGGATGCTGTCGCCGGCGTCGTAGTTGGCCCGCAGATCCCGCTTGAGCTGCTCGCGTGCAGCTGCCGCCTCCGGAGCCGGGAGCTGGCGCCTGCGGGCGGGACGGAGGGTCGCTCCGGCCTCGTGGAGCAGGCGGCGCACGGTGCGCGCCGATCGCCCTGCGATCTTCACCAGGGTCGCGACGGTTGCGCCGTCCTCGTAGCGCGCCCTCAGGTCGGCGGCGAGGCGACGCCGCTGGGGATCGGCACGCAGCCGGCGTGTCTGCTGCGGGGTCCGCATGACCGTTCCCGCGGCACGCAGGCGGTTGATGACGGTCCCGTAGGGCAGGCCCGAGTCGGACGCGAGTTCGGCGACGGTGGCGCCCGCGTCGTAGGCGGCGCGAAGGCGCAGGGCCTGCTTGTGGCGCTGGGCGGCCGTGGTGGTGGCCGGGGTGGTCCGGGGTTTGCTGGTCATGCTGCTGATTCCCATTCGTCGAGGGCTCGGGTGTGGGCGGCGACCAGGTCGTCGTAGGAGAGCTGGTCGGTGGGGGTGAGGAGGATCAGGCGCCCGTCGGTGGCCAGCTGCCAGTCGGGCAGGATCCGGCCGGTGGCGGGGTCGAGGACGCGTCCGTCGGCGGTCTGCCACCGCGCGGGGACCTCGTCGGGGCGAGGGGAGGGGACCAGGACGGTGCGGTCGCCCCGGACGAGGACCAGGGCCTTGCTGCGGTGCTCGGAGCGCTGCTGCAGCGCGGCCAGGTAGGCGGCGCGCTCGGCGGCGTGCAGGGCCTTGCGGTCGGCGGCGATGCCCGCGGTCCCGTACGTCAGGGCGATGGCGTCCCACCCGGCGGCGGGCTCCGGCGGCGTGGCGGGCTCCGGTGGCGTGGCGGGTGAGGTAACAGCTTCCGGGAGGCTGTTACCGGCGCCGAGGCCTTCCAGAGCGCGCGGTGCCAGGGACCAGGTGGTGCCGGTCTGCAGGACCAAGCCGTGGGCCTTCAGCCGGTTCAGGGTCCGGTAGGTGGTGGCTCTGGACACGGAGGAGGTGGCGACCAGCTCACCGGAGGTCTGGCCGGGGCGCACGTGGAGGGCGCCGATGACCATGAGCGCTGAGCTGCCCAGGCCCCGGTGGGCGAAGGCGTCATGTGCCATCAGCCGGCCGATGACCCTGGAATCGACATCTGCCCTCGTGACCGTCTCAGAGGTAACCCACTCCTCAAGGGCCACGTCGGGGGGGAACTGACTGGCCCGATCACGAGACAGCAACGGTGTGTTGATGGCCCGGGGGCCTTCGCCGAGGTACCAGGTCGAGCCCTCTGTACCGTGGCCGACCCGCAGGCGGCGCAGCCACCCGCCCGGCTTCAGCACGGCCTCGTAGGCGGCGCGCAGGGTCTGCCGGGATATCCCGGCCTCCTCGGCCGCCTGCCGCTCGCTGGCGGCGTGCACGCGCCCACCGGCAGCCTGCGCGAAGTTCAGGTGCGCCCGCAGGATCCGCAGGGCCGTGCGGCCCCGCTCCCCGCGCCACGGGGTCGTCTCGATCCGCTCGCGCAGCACCGCAAGGTCCTCGTGCGCGTCCGGGCGGGAAGCGATCGCCACGGTGCCGGCGACCAGCCCGCTGGCGCTGGCCCACACCCGCTGGAGATAGGCCTCGGTGCGGGCGTGTCCGGAGCGCGCGGCGATGATCCGCGCGTGGCGGCCACCCTCGTGGTCCGGGTGCAGCAGTAGACGGGTGAGCTGGTCGACGGTGCCGCCGGCCCGGGCGACGTGGCAGGCGATGGCCGCCGTGAGCCGGTGCCCGTGCTCAGCCGCGCCCTGGCGCTGCTCGCGCGAGGCCACGGTGCCGCTGGAGGAGGAGAGGCGGCTGTAGCTGCCGGTGGCGTAGCGGCCAGTGAGGTCACCCAGGAGGACCAGGTCGGCTGCCGCCCGAGGGAGTTGGCGAAGTCCCAGGTGGTCGGAGTGATTGCCTCTGATTGCCTCTGACTGGCTCCGTGAGGCTCGTGAACCCTGTTCGGGGGAGTGCGCAGGAGGGGTGCCGTGTGGCATTCTGTGGTCGTCTCGCAAAGACGAGGACGCCACCGAGGCCCGTCAAAACCAGCGGTGGTGTCCGGAACCGACCTCCAATCGGTGCCAGCGAAGCCTCCAGGACGGCAATCCTGGGGGCTTTCGTACTTTCCGGTACCGGTGGGAGGCAGACCCACCACCGCGGTACGACCGGAGCCGAGTCCGGCGGCCGCCATCGGCATGATCGCCTCCGACGGCCCCCGACGGCTCTGGAACGACCGGGTCGAATCGGGGTCGAATCAGAGTGATTGGCTCTGATTGCCTCCGAGCGCCTCTGTAACCCTTCGTTGCAGGTCACAGCCGGTTCGACTCCACATCAGCGCAGGTCAGAGAGGTGCCCCGGATGAACCCGGCGTACAGGCCGACTCGTCCGCCCCCTGGTCAAGGAAGGCCCCTGAGCTGCGAATTCGCAGGTCAGGGGCCTTTTGCGTGCCTCAGCGCCGTGCCACTCGCTCACTCTTCGCGTCTACTGCCACCTGCTCCTGGGCGGCGTGTGGCGATTTGGCGGCGATGGGGCTCGATCTCTCGGCTGTCGCCGACGCCGCGTCAGCAGGCCCTGAGGCGTTCGAGGAGCTCCGGGACGCCGTCCACTTGGCGGTATGGCTTGAAGGCCGGGGCGAGGTCGCGGACGAGTGTGACGCACCGTGGCGCGCCGATGCGGGTGGCCAGGTCCAGCGACTCGCTGGTGACCGCGAGCGCCTGCTCGACATCGTTGGCCTGGAGGTAGCCCCTGGCCTGGTACGTCAGGAAGATCCCACGCGTCTTGTCCCTGGCGCGGGGCAGCAGTGCCATGCCCTCGGCCATGCGCGCGTGTGCCTCGCCGGTCCGGCCGAGGTCCAGCAGGCATTGGCCCGAGTCGACCGCCAGGTCGGCCGGGCCCATCCAGGCGCACCAGCCGGGGCGGGGTCGGTGGCCTCGACGGCCAACGCGTCCTCAGCGCCGGACAGGTCGCGGTAGCAGGCGGAGCGGTCACCGAGCGCGGCGTGGGCCCTGGCCCGGCGGAGGTACAGGAGGGACCGGGCGGTGGGGTGCTCGATGCCGGACAGCGCGTATCCGAGCTGGTCCACGGAGACCTTGGGCTCGCCGAGCCAGTTCGACTGGTAGGCGAAGTCGGAGAGCACTCCGGCACCGAAGTCGTGGTCGCCGGCGGCGTGCGCGGAGTGCAGGGCCGCTCCCCAGAGCTTTCCGGCCGCCCAGTGCTGGCCGTGGTCGAACCGGTGCCAGCCGTAGGTGGTGGCGAGGGCGGCGGCGAGCAGGTGGAGCCGTTGGCCGGTCTTCTCGCTGTATCGGCCGCCTTCGATCAGGTCGGTCACTGTGGCGAGATGAGCGTCCATCAGACGGATCGTGTGCTGGCGCTGTTCGGTGGGCAGGGCCGTCAGCCTCGCGCTGGTGTCCTCCAGCCAGTCCACGAGTTCGGTGTCCACCTGTTCGCCGTCGAGGGCCGAGGTGAGACGGTCGGGTTCGATCGTGGCCCACTGGGCAGCGAGGCCGGCCAGTGAGATGGCGCTGTAGGTCATGAAGCTGCGGCGGTCCATGGCGGCTCTCTGTGCGTCTCGGAGTGCTTGAGCGGTGCGGCCGGACCCCAGCGTCAGCGGTTCGTCCCGTCCGGGCAGCCAGTAGGGCCAGCCGTACGCCTCCATGTCGGAGGCCGGGACGTTGAAGGCTTCGGCGATCAGGAGTTGGGAGTTGAGGTCTGGTGTCTTTCGCCAGTTCTCTCACCTGCTGACGGCCGTCTTGTCAGCACCGGAGCGGAGTCCATGACTGCGGGCGGCCCTGTCGAGCCGGGCGACGAGGTCGCCCTGCGACCAGCCGCGCAGTTCGCGTGCGTAGGCGAGGGGGTGTCGGATCGGGTCGTCCACGGGCCAATTCCATCATCGACAGTGACCGTGAGCCTACTGCCGGCGAGTGCGGGACAACCCCGGGACTACAGACAAAGCCTTTTCGGTGACTGCCCGTTGGGCTGTACTCGACACGCATCGACAGGTTCCCGCACGAAGCGGAAGGAGTCTGACCATGAAGCGACGCGCCGCACTCATTGGCCTCGGCCACCAGACACTCGAAGAGCATCTACCCGGCCTGCTCGGCTCGGGCCGGGCCGAGCTGGTCGCCGTATGCGACAGCAACTCGGATGTCCTGCGTGCATGTCAGAACACGCTCCAGGTTCCTGCCTTCACTCGAGCTGCCGACCTGCTCGACTCGGTGAAGCCGGACTTCGTGATCGTCGCCATCCCGCACTACGCGGGCCGGGCCGTGATTGAGGAGTGCTCCGCCCGAGGCGTCCATGTCCTGAAGGAGAAGCCGTTCGCCACCTCGCTCGCCGAGGCTCGCGAGCTCGCCGCGACCTGTCTGGCAGGCCAGGTCGAGCTGATGGTCACCCTCCAGCGCCGGTTCAACCCGATCTACACCAGCGTGCTGGGCCTGCTGGATCAGATCGGCACCCCGTTTCTCATCGACGGCCACTACACCTTCCACACCGACGACCCGGGCGCCGGGTGGCGCGGGGACGTGAAACAGGCTGGGGGCGGCTGCATCATCGACATGGGCTACCACCTCATCGACCTGTTGTTGTGGTACTTCGGCATGCCCAGCCGGATCCTCGCCGATTTCTCCGCCGCCGCCCTGCCTGGGGCCGGTTACGACGCCGAGGACACCGCCGTCATCCAGCTCGGCTACGACCGCGACCTCTACGGCTCGATCCTGTTGTCGCGATGGGCGGCCCCGAAGACCGAGAAGCTGCACGTCGTCGGCACCCGGGGCTCGGTGTTGCTGACGAAGGGCCAGGTCCAGCGGCTCGACCTGGGCGGCGCGGTGGTGGAGGAGCTGACCCGCCCGCACGCCCCCGCCAGTGCGGCGACCGCACAGATCGACTACTTCTGCCGGGTCCTGGACGGAGAGCGCCCCAACGTCTCCGGCCCCGAACAGCACCTCGCCCACGCCGCCTTCATCGCCTCCTGCTACGAGTCCAAGGCAGCCGGGCGCTACATCGACCCGAAGGAGATGCTGTGAACTCCACTCTGGCGCTGTTTGGTGGCGAACCCGAAGTGACTGCCGCCGTCCCGCACTTCGCGTGGCCGCCCATCGACGACACGACCCGTGCCAAGGTCGCCGCCCAACTGGACATGGCAGTCTCCATCCCCGGCCGGTCCGGGATTGTGGCTGAATTGGAGGACGGCCTGCGGGCGTACTTCGGTGTCCGGCACGCGATCACCTCCAGTTCCGGCACCGCTGCCCTGCACGCGCTCTACTCGGCTGCCCGGATCAGGGCCGGAGACGAGGTGATCGTGCCGACCTGGACCTTCCACGCCACCGCCTCCCCACTGTTCCACTTCCGCGCGGTGCCGGTGCTGTGCGAGACCGGCCTGGACGGCAACATCGACCCCAGCAGAGTCGAAGAGCTGATCACCCCGCGCACCCGAGCACTGATGGTCACCCACCTGTGGGGCCGCCCGGCCGACACGGCCGCCCTCGCCGCGATCGCCAAGGCCCACGGCCTGGCTCTGCTGGAGGACGGCTCGCACGCCCACGGCGCCAGCGTCCACGGGCAGAAGGTCGGCACTTTCGGCCTCGCATCGGCGTTCTCGCTCAACGGTCCCAAGCCGCTGAGCGGGGGTGAGGGCGGGTTCGTCCTGACGGACGACGACGATACCTACTACCGGGTGCTGACGTTCGCCCACTACAACAAGCGGTGCAGCTCCGAGATCCCGGAAGGCCATCCGCTCGCGCGGTACGCGGTCACTGGGTCCGGCCTCAAGCTCCGCATCCACCCGTTGGCCGCCGCGCTCGCCTTCGACCAGCTCGGCCGCCTCGACGGCTACCTGGCCGGCCGGGCCGAGATCGCCCGCCATCTCACCGAACAGTTCAACCAGGTACCCGGTCTGGAAGTCACGCCGGGACTCGATGGGGTGGTCCCCTCCTGGTACGGATTGACGCTCACCTACCCGCCCGACGAGCTCGGCGGCCTGCCCATCGAGCGGTTCCACCGGGCCCTGGTCGCCGAAGGCGCGGTGGAGTTCGACCGGCCCGGATCCACCCGTCCCCTCCACGAGTTGCCGCTCTACCAGCACCCCGACCCGCTGTTTCCCGGCCACCCGCACCACCACCGCCAGTACCCACCCGGCTCCTTCCCGGTTGCCGAGCACGTCTACCGGAACATGATCAAGCTCCCGGTCTGGCACCGTGAGCAGGATCTCGCGCTGGCCGAGCAGTACGTTGACGCGGCCGTCAAGGTGAGCGCCCACTACAAGGAGTTGCTGTGAGCAATACCTCCGCTGAATTCCTGGCCCGCCTGGTCAGCGACGCCCAACAGGACGGCATCACCGGCTTCGTGGCTGCTGCCATCGTCACCGAGGCCGACCGGATCCTCCTGGTGCAGCGCAAGCCCGAGGACTTCATGGGCGGGATGTGGGAGATCCCGTCCGGCAAGGTAGAGGAGGGCGAGACCATCCTGGAAGCTCTCCGCCGCGAGACCACCGAGGAGACCGGTCTGACCATCGAAACGGTGAACGGATACCTCGGCCACTTCGACTATCCCAACAGTCGCGGCGGCACCACCAGGCAGTTCAACTTCGCGGTCACGGTCGAGAAGACCGAACCGGTCGTCCTCGCCGAGCACGACGCCCACCAGTGGGCCCTGCCGAGCGAACTGCCCGGGGTGAGCGACGCGGTGCGCGAGCTGATCGCTGGTTGAGCCGGAGCCGCCGACCTCCCCCTCCGGAGAGTGACGGGCATCCAGAAGTGGCGGCTGGCGGGTGTGTGGCGATTTCGTGGCGATCAGGCTCCTCCAGACTGCGTTTCCGCAGGTGGCTGCCCATGAGGAGACTGTTCCCGGCGTACAGGCCGACTCGTCCGCCCCCTGGTCAAGGAAGGCCCCTGAGCTGCGAATCCGCAGGTCGGGGGCCTTTCATATCCCCGGTTCCCGTAGTTTCCTGCTCGCTCTTCGTACTTGACACCGCGCCGATGCGGGTGGGCAGGTCCAGTGACCCGCCGGTGACCGCGAGCGCCTACCGGCACACGATCAAGCTCCGCTCCGGCATCGTGAGCAGGATCCCGCCCCGGCGGTGCAGTGCGTCCGCGCGGCCGTCAAGGTGGGCGAGCATCGCGAGGAGTCGCTGTGAGCCTGACCCCTGCCGAGTTCCCGGCCAGCCTCGTCAGCGGCGCCCAACAGGACGGCATCGCCGGCTTCGTGGCCGCCGTCGTCACCGAGGCCGACCGGGTCCTCCTGGTGCGGCGCAGGTCCGAGGACTTCATGGACGGTATGTGGGAGATCCCGTCGGGCAAGGTCGAGGAGGGCGAGAGCGTCCTGGAGGCCCTCCGCCGAGGAGACCGGCCTGGCCGTCGACAGCGTGCACGGCTGCGTCGGGTCGGGCACTTCGACTACCCGAACAGTCGAGGCGGTACGACGAGGCAGTTCAACTTCGCGGTCACGGTCGAGAAGGCCGAACCGGTCGTCCTCGCCGGGCGCGGCGCCCCTGCTTCGGTGCGTCGGATTCCACGGCCGCTCAGTCGGCGGTCGGCCAGGGCCAGCCGAGCTGGAGGAACATGCCGAGGCGGTCGCTGACGGCGCGGATCTCCGAGATCTTGCCGTCGATGACGGTGAACCACCAGATCTGCTCGACCTCGCAGGAGCGGTTGGTGGGCTCGGGCATCCGGGGGTGGTAGCCGGTGTGGGTGCCGGTGACGGTCAGTCGGGCGACGACGGTGTCGCCCTCGGCGGCCAGGGCGTCGGGGCGCATCACGCCCTCACCGAAGGCGTCGAGCTGCTGGCGGAAGCCGTCGAAGGCCGCGCCGGGCGTGTCCGCCTCGCCGAAAATGATCTTGTTGTGGTCGATCACGTCGAGTGCCATGTACTGCGACAGATCGTCGAGTCGCCGCTCGTTGATCGCCCGGAAGAAGCCCTCGATGACCTGCTTGTTCGCTGCCGGTGCCAGCATCGGATCCCCCAAAACTTACATTGTAAGAAAACTTCCGCGCACCAAGGTAGACTTACGGCGTAAAAATGGCAAGAGCGGCCGGAGGGGCCACCATGGGGAAGCGGACGCGCGGCGAGCGGGCGGGCCTGTCCCGGGCGCGGGTACTGGACGCCGCGCTGGCCCTGGTGGACCGGGAGGGGCTCGGCGCGTTGACGATGCGTCGCCTGGGCGCCGAGCTGGGCGTGGAGGCGATGACGCTCTACCACTACGTGCCCAGCAAGGACGCCCTGCTGGACGGCCTGGTGGAGCGGCTCTTCGCCCAGGCGCTGCCGTTCCCAGGCGAGGGGGCGGACCCGAATACGGCTGAGGGCGGCGCCGACTGGCGCACACTGCTGCGGACGTACGCCGTCTCGCTGCGCCAGGCGCTGCTGCGTCACCCGGGAGTGCTCCCCTTCGCGGCGAGCCGCCCGGCGGTGACCCCGGCAACGCTCGACGCGGTGGAACGCGGTCTGACGGCCCTGACGGCGTCCGGGTTTCCGCTGGGGGCAGCGGTGCACGCCCTC
Source organism: Kitasatospora sp. NPDC052896 (assembly GCF_044547075.1). NCBI lineage: Bacteria > Bacillati > Actinomycetota > Actinomycetes > Kitasatosporales > Streptomycetaceae > Kitasatospora > Kitasatospora sp. NPDC052896. Next base: position 374,512 of record NZ_JBITZU010000007.1, on the reverse strand, counting down.
AACACGCTCTCGCTCTTCGTCGTCAGCCACGCGGCCGCCGAGTCCGCCCAGGCTGCCCGGACCGACGCCGCCGGCTCCCCGGCCTGGCTGGCCGAGCTGGACGCAGCCCGCTATCCACTGCTCACCGAGGCCGCCCGCGGCGGTGCGGGGGTGGACGACGCCGAGCGGTTCGACTTCGCCGTCAACGCGCTGGTCAACGGCTTCGGCGCGGTACTCGACCAGGAACCCGCTCTTCACGCTCCGCGGGCGACTGCACCGTGATCGTCGCGGGAGGCGCGTCCTCTCCCGGGGCGTTCCAGGCGTCGCCCTCTCGGGTGGGCTGATCCGGGCACGACCGGCTTCGGCGCCGTCGCCGCCTGCCCGGCGTGCGGGTGGACCCGTGTCGGAGGCCCCTTTCGCTGGCACCACCGGGCCCGGCGGTGCGGCTCCATGGGGATTCGAGCGGGTGGTCCGATGCTGGCGGCCGGCTGTGGATCGGGAGAGCGGGGAGTCGGGAGAGTGGGCGGTCCGGCGCGAGGGTGGCTGGCGGTTGTCACGCGGGTCCTGCAGCCCGTGTGGCAGGGGTTCGTGATGCTCGGGGTCGTGTCCGCGTGGGGGAGCGCGGGTGTGGGCGAGGGCTTCGCGCAGACGTGGCCCGTCCGGGTGGACGGGCTGCCGCCGGGCCATCCCGAGATGCTCCGACCCGACCTGCCGCTGACCCCGACGGAGTTGGCGCTGAGCCGCGAACTGGCCTCCTGTGACTGGTGGTTGCCGGAGGCTTGACCGTCGGGACGGTGAACGGACAGGTCGACCACTTCGACTGTCCCGACAGTCGCGGTGGCAGCACATGGCAGCTCAACTTCGCGGTCTCGACCGAGCCGGCGCTGGGTCGAGGGAGCGCTCGGGCGCCGCCGAATTCCGTTCGAAGTCGACTCGCGTGGTGGGCGCGCTCTCGCAGGAAGCCTCCAGAGGGTCTTCAGGGCGTCTTCAGGAAGGCGTGTCGGGTGTTCGCCGGCGAATTCTCATCCGGATTCTCATGTCGGTCACTCGGGCGGCGACAGGCCTGCTAGATGGGGGCGCGAGGCCGCTCCGACCGGCTGTCGCGGGCCGGCTGTGGTCGGGGCCATGGCCTTCCGAGGTGTGGGAATGCAGTGATCTGCGCTGGGCATGGGGTCGGTGGGGAACAGGGCCTTCAGCCGCGGCCAGACGTGCGCCGGACGCAGTTCCCCGTACCGTTCGGCGTACCGCTCCAGCTCGGCGGCGCGCCGCGGGTTAGGGCGGCCGTACGGCAGGCCACCGAAGGGGAAGAAGGTGCTGCGCATGAAAGCCGGGGTCACCGGGATCTTCTTGTGGGCGCCGATGGTGCCGCTGCTGGTGAAGTAGAGGGCCGGATCGTCGGCGCTCAGCACGTTGCGCTCGCCGGCCGCCATCCGCTCGATCAGCGGTCCCAGCGCGGCGTAGTCGTGCACCGGGACGGCCTTGCGGTAGTCGTCCAGCGAGGTGATCCTCGCGAAGCCGTGCGCCCGCCCGAACTCGGTGTCCTTGTTGAACTCCAGCAGCTCGGCGAGCACCTGGCGTTGCCGTCCGGCCGGATCGGCGAACGCGCTGCGCAGGCGCTCCCGTTCGCCGAAGACGCGCTCGCGGTAGCGCCGGACGCGATCGGGTGCGCTCCAGGACTCACTGGTCGCCATGGGTCATCGCCTCCCGTACCCTCCGTGCGGTCCGTGCCACGTCGCCGCCCGGCTCGATCACGGTCACCGGAAGCTGCTGGATCTCCTCCCACAGCAGTTCGCGCAGGTCTGCCTGGTAGGTCTCGAAGGACGGCTGGTCCACTTGCTGCCCGTAGTGCTCCAGCGGGTTGACCGCCGCGCCGCGGCCGCTGCGCTGCCAGGCGGTCTCCGGTGCCACCTCCAGGAAGAGGACCCGCCGCAGCTGCGGGAACGACCGCCACCAGTCGAACATCGGGTTGTCGGGGACGCCCGACAACCGGCATTTGGCCAGGATCTTGTAGTAGTAGGAGTCGACCAGCACCGGATCACCCGGGCCGGCCCGGAGTACCAGGTCACGCAGGTGCAGCACGGCGGTCTGCAGCAGGCCGGCCAGGAACTCCGCCGAGTAGTCACGGCCGAGTGCCGGCAGCACGTCCCGCACCACGTCCCGGCGCAGCCGGGAGATCAGGGCGTGGGCCGGTGCGGTGAACCCGTCGTCCGTGGAGACCGCCCGGCAGGCGGTGCCGCGCGTCGGCCAGCACCGAGGACTTTCCGGCGTAGTCGGGGCCGAGCAGGACGTAGAACTCGGGCGGCCGGGGTATCACGACTGCTCCTCGGCCCAGTCGGGCTGCTCCCGGATCTCGAGCACCGCGCTGGCGAAGGTGAGTCCGGCACCGAGTCCGGTCAGCAGGACCAGGTCGCCCGGGGCGACCTGGCGTGTCTCCAGCAGGTGGGTGAGGCCGGCGATCTGGTCGCCGGCGCCGATGTGGCCCACCGTCATACCCCAGTCCAAGGTGGTGCGGTCGTCGGGGATGCCGAACTCGTCCATGGCGAAGGCCCACCGGGCGACGTGCCGGGCGGCGTGCGGGAACACGAAGCGGGCGATGTCGGACACGTCGACCCCGGCGTCCTTGAGCCCGGTCCGCATCACCTGGCGGATCCCGCCGACGATGGCCTCACCGATCTCGGCGGGCTCGTGACCGCCGAGGAAGTACTCACGCCGGCGGCTGCGCAGGTCCACCGGCCAGCCGCGTTCCCCCGGCGCCTTGGCCCAGGGCTCGCCGCAGCGGTGTGCCTCCTCGTGGGTGGAGTCGCCGACCAGGCAGGTGGCGAGCAGCCTGGCCAGGCCGGGCTCCCGGCCGAGCACCAGCGCGGTGGCGCCATCGCCGCGTACCCAGCCCTGGTCGGAGCAGTAGCGGTCGAACACCGGCGGCTGGTAGACGTCGGCCGTGGTGAGCAGCGCCGCGGCGGGGGCCGGCCGGGCCGCCAGGTAGGCGGCGGCCAGGTCCAGCGCGGCGAGTCCGCCGTTGGACGCCTGCTTGATCTCCACCGCGGCCGCCTGCCCGGCGACGGTGTGCCGCTGGATGTAGGCGGCCGGTGACCAGTGGTCGATCCCCTGGAAACCGACGCTGGAGTGGATGACCAGGTCCACGGCCCGGTCGGCGACGCCGGAGCGCCGCAGGGCGCTGCGTGCCGCGCTGACGGCCAGGTCGGCGGGGGACTCGTCGTCGATCACGCTGACGCTCAGGTAGCCGTCCTCGGCGCACTCCTCGGGGTCGTAACGCCCCTGCGCCACCGCCTCCTGAACGTCCTCGGCCCGTCCCAGCCGGCTGGCCGACGCTTGCAGGTAAATGTCATCCCAACGCATCTGTGAGCTCTTTTCGGGCGAGGTGGTAGTGGGGTGGTCGAAGATGATGGGCGGTGGGCCCGGGCGGCGCGGCGTGGCGGGCCGCGGGCCGGCCCAGCTCCAGCCACCGGACGGTCACCCGTCCGGGGTCGGTGCTTCGGATCGCGGCGGCGGCCCGGTGGCCGGGGCCGCACGGGATGTCGAGGACGGTCCAGCCCGCCGGCCCGGCCGGCGCGCCCGGCCCACCGGACCCGAGGTAGTGTTCGGCGAGCGCCGCCCGCAGCACCCCGGTGCCGACCCCCTTGAGGTGGGCCTCCTTGCGGGCCCAGAGCCGGGTGAAGGCCGGCCGCCGAGCCGTGGGGTCCAACCGGGTCAGCTCGGCCCGCTCGACTGGGTGGAAGACCGGCGCACACGCCGCCACCCGGGGGTCTTCCGCCAGGACCTGGACGTCGACCCCCAGCGGGACCGCGGCAAGGCCCAGCAGCACCAGGCCGTTCGTGTGCGAGAGCGAGAAGTGCAGCGGGAAGGGCGCCCCCAGCACCACCGGACGACCATGCGGTCCGCCGCAGCCGGGGCACCGGTCCCGCCCGAGTCGGACCAGCTGGGGTGCGGTGCCCAGCCGATCGGCCAGCACCCGGCGCAGCGCGATGTGCGCCGAGGCGTACAGCACCTGGTCGGCGGCGCGGACGAAGCCAGCGGCCCGGCGCCGCTCCGCCTCGTCCAGCTCCGCCAGGGACAGCGCACTCAATTCCGCCGCGGCCGGCCGCAGCAGCCACAGCCGCGCCCCCGGCCGGGCCGGATCGCCGGCCGGCGATATCGCCACCTACTGCTCCGTCGCCAGTGCGGCGTACCCGAGGGCGGCCGGCTCGACCTGGAGGCCGACGTGGGTGACGGCGCTGTTCACGTCGCGCCAGAAGCGCTGCAGGGCACTGGTCGTCGACTGACCGCTGGTGCCCGCCGCGCCGAACATCCGGTTGACCGCGGTCACCAGCAGTTCGGCGGCCAGCGCGCAGTCACGGGCGTTGCGCGCCACCTCCAGCGGGCTCGGCCCGCCGGCCTGGTCGGCGGTCGCCGCGGCACGCTCCAGCAGCAGCTCGGCGGTATCGAGTTCCCCGGCACAGCGGGCCAGGGTGGTGGCGTAGAACGTGCGGCTGGGGCCCGGGCCGGCCGGCTGCGCCGGCAGGGTGCGGACCTTGTCGCCGGCGTAGCCCGACCAGTGGGTATAGGCGCCGCGGGCGGCGCCCAGCGCCGGGGCGGCGAACAGCAGGCCGTTGACCGCCTGGAGTGGGACGCGGTGGAACGCCTGCTCCGCGTCCGGGCGGCCGTTCAGCAGGTCGTCGCCGGGGAAGGTCAGCTCGTGCGGGACCAGGACGTCGTCGACCAGCACGGTGTTGCTACCGGTGCCGCACATGCCGATGGTGATCCAGGTGTCCTTGACCAGGTAGTCCGCGCGGGGCACGGCGAACACCCGGGTCCGCTTCGGGTCGCCGCCGATCACGGCCCGGAACAGGGCCCAGTCGGAGTAGTCGACCACGCTGATGGACGGCCAGGTACCCGACAGCCGCCAGCCGTCCGCGGTTTCCACGGCGCGGCCGATCGGGGCGAGCGAGCCGACCACGAGGGCGTCCGGGCCGTGCTGCCAGACCCGGGCTCGTCCTGCCGCAGGCAGGAAGCCCACCATCCGGCCCAGGCCCGCGACGATCGAGGCGCTCCAGGCGGCGGCGGCGCACTGCCGTCCGACGGTGGCCAGGGCCTGGGCCAGGTCGAGTGTGCCGCCGCCGGTGCCCCCGTACTCGGCCGGCACGAAGTGCCGGGCGAAGCCGGCCGCGCGGATCGCGTCGATGACCGCGGGGTGCAGCCTGCGGGCCTGCTCCGAGGCGACGGCGTGCTCGCCGGCCAACCGGGCGACCTGCTCGGCCGCCACGGCCAGACCGGCCGGCGCGGCTGCCCGCTGCCCGGCCATCACGAGCTGTAAGGCCGCTTGGCGCGGGCCTCGTTGAGCGCCTGGGCCCACCAGTCGAGCTGGTCGAGCATGGTCTTGGCGGCCTGGTTGCAGCCCGTCGGGTCGACCGGCCGGCCATCGGGGCCGAACCGCTCCCAGGCCTGGTGGAAGCTGACACTGTCTCGCACGGTGACCGCGTGGACCTCGGCGAAGACCGGGCGCAGCTGCTCCACCGCGCGCAGGCCGCCGGAGATCCCGCCGTAGGAGACGAAGCCGACGGGCTTGGCGTGCCACTCGTTGCGGTACCAGTCGATGGCGGTCTTCAACGGCGCGGGGAAGCTGTGGTTGTACTCGGGTGTCACCACGACGAATGCGTCGGCTGCGGCGAGCCGGGCCGAGAGCGCCTCGACCGCCGCGGGGCGCGAGGTCGCCGTGAAGTCCTGCATCACCACGGGGAGGTCGGCCTTGGCCAGGTCGACGAGGTCGACGTCCTGGTAGCCGAGTTCGGACGCCTGGTCGAGGAACCAGCGGGCCACGGTACCGCCCAGGCGGCCGGTGCGGGTGCTGCCCACGATGAGGGCGAGGCGGGGGGAGGGCACGGACATTTCGGTTTTCTCCTTCCGGTGGTCGGCTGGTCAGCTGCGGTGCTTGGCGGTCAGGTCCTCTAGGACCGGGACCAGTTCGGCCGGGCCCGGGGCTTCGCGCATCTCCCGGTACAGGGCGGCCGTGCCCTCGGTGAAGGCGGGCTCGGTCAGCAGCCGGGAGAGCTGGTCACGCAGCTTCTCAGCCGTCAGTTCGGTGTTGGGGATGAGCAGTCCGGCACCGCGGTCGGCGACGTACTGCGCGGTGACGTGCTCGCCCCAGAACGGCATGGGAGTGATCAGCTGCGGCACCTGGTGGGCCACCGCCGCCGCGAAGGTGCCGCCGCCGCCGTGGTGGATGATCGCCGAGCAGGTCGGCAGCAGCTGGCTGAGCGGGACGTAGTCGACCAGCCGGACGTTGTCCGGCACCGTGGTGACCCGCTCGCGCTGCTTGGCGTCGATGGTGGCGACGAGCTCGATGTCGAGCGTGGCGAGCGCGTCGACGACCTCCGGGAAACTGACACCGCTGTCCCTGAAGAGCTGCCGGCCCCGGCCGCCGACGCCGAGGGTGAGGCAGACCCGCGGGTGCTCCACCGGGTCCAGTAGCCAGTCGGGGACGACGGCCGCCCCGTTGTACGGCACCCGGCGCATCGACTGGTAGGGCAGGTCGAGCGGCAGCCGCATCCCCGGCGGCATCGGGTCGATGGTCCACTGACCGAGCAGCAGCTCGTCGTCGTAGTCCAGGCCGTAGCGGCTCAGCATCGGGCGCATCAGACCGGTGATCGGGTCCTGACCCGGCGTGGCGCCGCGGTCCGCCAGCTGCTGCTTGGACTTGGCGCGGAGCCAGGCGATGTTGTCCTGGCCCCACAGGATCCGGGCCTGGGCGGCGCCGCTGATCCGGGCGGCCACGGCCGCGGCCGGGCAGAACGGGTCCCAGAGCACCAGGTCGGGCTGCCAGCGCTCAGTGAGGGAGACCAGGTCCTGCAGGAGCGGGGTGAACATGGCCAGCACCTGGGTCATGCCGTGCCACTGCACCTCCCAGCGCTGCGGGGTCCCCTGGCCGGTGTCCAGCGCGAAGCTGTCGTCCAACCCGTCGAGCAGGTCGAGGTTCGAATTGAACTCGACCACGCTGGAGAGGATCTCCCGGTCGCCGAGTGGGATCGCGGTGAGGCCCGCGTCCGTCACCAGGTCGACGGCGTCCGGGTGAATGGCCACCCGGACGTCGTGGCCGGCGTTCTGCAGGGCCCAGGCCAGCGGCACGATCGGATAGATGTGGGCCGTGGCGGGAAAGACGGTGAACAGGACACGCATCAGGATTCTCCAGCTCGGGCGGTGGGGCCCGGTCGTCAGGACGGGGTGGTGGCGACGACCGTGGCGGCGAAGTCGTCGACGACCCGCTCGTAGTAGTGCGGGCCGAAGCCCAGGTGGCCGGTTTCCGGGACCAGGGAGCGCAGCTTGTCGATCGCGATGACGTGGTGGCTGCCGGCGTCCTGGTAGTGGCGGCGTGCGGTGGCGCCCAGGCGCCGTTCCAGCCGGTCGACGATCCGCTCCACCGGCACGGCCACTCCGGAGGCCACGTTGACGATCTCGCCGCTGGGGTTCTGGGCGAGCAGCCGGTCGATGACGGTGACCACGTCGGCCACGTCGATCAGGTCACGGGCCGCGCCGCGGTGGATCCGTACGTCGCCGTCGCGGATCTGTCGGACCAGGGTGGGCAGCAGCTGGTGGGCCGGCTGCCCGGGGCCGACCAGGTGCCCGAGCCGGAGCACCAGGTGGTCCGCGCCCGAGTCCTGCAACTGCTCCTCCAGCGCCAGCTTGTGCACGCCGTAAGGGGTGCAGGGGACGACCGGCTGGTCCTCCCGGCCCGGCCCGTCTACCAGCCCGTACATGCCGGTGGCGGCCGTGGAGAAGAACAGCAGGCGCCGGCCCGTGCTCCGGCAGTCGGCGGCCGTCTCGCGCAGCAGCTGGGCCTCCCGCTCGAAGTCGGCGATGGCAGTGCCGCTGGCCCAGGACACCCCGGCCGCCAGGACCACGGTGTCCGGGTACTTTCCGGCGATCGGCCGAAGACTGCGCGCGATGAAGCCGTTTCCGATGATCTCCATGAGTGACTCCCTTCGAGGTGGACGTCGGCGGCTCAGGCGCCTGACGCGCCGACGTATTCCTTGATCGAGGAGACGACGTAGTCGAGCATCTCGTCGGTCAGAGCCGGGTAGACGCCCACCCAGAAGGTCTGTTCCGTGATGATGTCACTGTTCGTCAGATCGCCGACGACACGGTGCGGTTGACCGATGTAGGCGGGGTGACGGGTGAGGTTCCCGGCGAACAGCCGGCGGGTGCCGATGCGTCGCGACTCCAGGAAGTCGACCAGTCCGGACCGGGTGAAGGTGGCCTCCGGGGCGACGGTGATCGCGAAGCCGAACCAGCTGGGGTCGCTGCGTCGGGTTGCCTCGGGCAGCAGCAGCCCGGGCACGCCGTCCAGGCCCTCGCGCAGCCGGCGCCAGTTGCGCCGCCGGGCCGCGCAGAACTCGTCGAGCTTGGCGAGCTGGGTCAGGCCGAGCGCGGCCTGCAGGTCGGTCGCCTTCAGGTTGTAACCCACGTGCGAGAAGATGTACTTGTGGTCGTAGCCGGCCGGCAGCGTGCCCATCTGGTACTGGAACCGCTTCAGGCACTTGTCGTTCTCACCCGGCTCGCACCAGCAGTCCCGCCCCCAGTCGCGCATCGACTCCACGATGCGGGCCAGCGCCAGGTTGGAGGTCAACACGCAGCCGCCCTCGCCCATGGTCAGGTGGTGAGCCGGGTAGAAGCTGACCGTGGCCAGGTCACCGAACGAGCCGGTGAGCTGCCCGTCGTAGGTCGAGCCGACCGCGTCGCAGTTGTCCTCGATCAGGAACAGGCCGTGTTCGTCGGCCAGTTGGGCGATCTCGGCGACCTCGAACGGGTTGCCGAGGGCGTGCGCGATGATGATCGCCCTGGTCTTCGGACCGATCGCCTGGGCGACCCGGTCGGCGGTGGTGTTGTAGGTCCCGATTTCGACGTCGACGAAGACCGGGACGAGGCCGTTCTGCAGGATCGGGTTGACCGTGGTCGGGAAGCCCGCGGCGACCGTGATGACCTCGTCGCCGGGGCGCAGCCGGCGGTCCTCCAGCAGGTGCGAGGTCAGTGCCGAGACCGCGAGCAGGTTCGCCGAGGAACCGGAGTTGGTCAGGTGCGCCTTGCGGCGCTTGAGCTTGCGGGCGAACGCCGACTCGAACTTGCGCGAGTTGGGCCCGGCGGCGATCCGCATCTCGAGCGCGGCCCGGACGAGCGCGACCCGGTCCTCCTCGTCCAGCACCGCGCCGGAGGGCCAGATCTCGGTCACGCCGGGCTCGAACGCGCCGGTGCCCGACTGCTCCCGGTGGTAGTCCCGGACCTGCTCGAGCACCTGTGCCTGAAGGTCACTCATGTCCATTCCGTCCTTCTCGTATCGGTGCTCGGGTGCCGTCGGCCAGCGCACCGAGCGAACCGTCCAGGTCGTGGTGGGGCTGCCAGCCCAGCAATCGCCCGGCCTTGGCGATGTCCAGCTGCTGCCACTCAGTGTCGCTACGGGCGGTGCCGCTCTCCCGTTCGACCAGCCGCGCGGCCACCTTGCTGTGGGCGATCAGCCGCTCGACGGCGTGCCGGACAGGGGTGGCTCGGCCGCTGCCGATGTTGATGACCTGGCCGCGGACCAGGTCGGCCGCTGCGGCAGCCGTGGCCAGCACCGCGTCGACCACGTCCCGGACGTCGACGAAGTCGCGGCTGGCGCGCAGCGGCGCCAGTTCCAGCACCGGATCCGGGTCAGCCGCCTCGCGCAGCCGGGCGAGGCGCTCGGCGAGACCGCCCAGCAGGCTGCCGGGCGGAGTGCCGGGGCCGGTGATGTTCGCGATCCGCAGGACCACGCCGTCCAGCGCACCGGACCGGGCCGCGGCCAGCACCCGGTCCGATGCCAGCAGCTTGACCTGCCCGTACGGGGTGATCGGGGCGGGGGTGTGCGACTCGGCGGTCCCGCCACCGACCGCGCCCGGGCCGTACTCGTGCACGCTGCCGAGCTGGATCAGCCGCGGCTGGTCCGGCAGACCGGCCATCGCCTCGACCAGGTCGCCCACCAGCTCGGCGTTGGCCCGGCGCATCTCCCCCTGGGTGACGCCCCACACCGCGCCCGCGGCGTTGACCACCAGATCGGCCCCGGCCTCGGCGAGCAGGCCCGCCAGCCGGTCGGGGCCGGCACTGGTGAGGTCCATCGCCAGCGCGCGCACGCCGGGGGCGAGGTGGCGCTGCGCGGGCGCGGTGCGGGAGACGGCGAGGACGTCGGCCCCGGCCTGCCGGAAGGCGGCGCTCAGGTGGCGTCCCAGGAAGCCGCTGCCGCCCAGGACGACCACCTGGCGACCGGCCGGCGAGCGGCCGGCGGCGGGCGCCGTCATGCCGCCCGCTCGGGATGCTTGATCGGCATCCACCAGTCCGGGTTGTCCCGGTACCAGGCGACGGTGGCGGCCAGCCCGTCCTCGAAGGAGACCTGCGGGGCGTAGCCGAGCTCCTTGCGGATCTTGCTCTCGTCGACGGAGTAGCGCAGGTCATGGCCCTTGCGGTCGGCCACCCGGCGGACCAGCGACTCGTCCTGGCCGCATAGCTTCAGCAGCTGCCGGGTGATGGCGAGGTTGGTGTGCTCGTTGCCGCCGCCGATGTTGTAGACCTCGCCGGCCCGGCCGCGGGTCAGCACCAGCTGGATGCCACGGCAGTGGTCGTCCACGTGCAGCCACTCGCGGATGTTGCGGCCGTCGCCGTAGAGCGGCACCGGCTCGCCCTTGAGCAGATTGGTGATGAACAGCGGAATGAGCTTCTCGGGGTGCTGGTACGGCCCGTAGTTGTTGGAGCACCGGGTGATCGACAGGTCCAGGCCGTGGGTGCGCGAGTACGAGCGGGCGATCAGGTCGGAGCCCGCCTTGGAGGCGGCGTACGGGGTGTTGGGCAGCAGCGGCCAGTCCTCGGTCCAGGAGCCTTGCTCGATGGAGCCGTACACCTCGTCGGTGGAGATGTGCACCACCCGCTGAACGCCGGTGCGCAGGCAGGCTTCCAGGACGTTCTGGGTGCCGGCCACGTTGGTGTGCACGAAGTCGGCGGCGGCCTCGATGGAACGGTCCACGTGCGACTCGGCGGCGAAGTGCACCACCGCGTCGTGGCCGGGCAGCAGATCGAGCAGCAGCGGCAGGTCACAGATGTCGCCCTGGACGAACTCCAGGCGGGGGTGGTGCGCGGGCAGGTTCGCCCGGTTGCCCGCGTAGGTGAGCTTGTCCAGCACGGTCACCCGGACGTCCTCGTAACCGGGGTACTGGCCGTCCAACAGGGCGCGGACGTAGGTCGATCCGATGAAACCGGCCGCGCCGGTGACCAGGAGCCTCATGCCGCCACCTCCACGTGGGTGTGATCGCCGACGATCAGACGGTGGTGCGTGCTGCCCTGGTCGCCGGAGTTGACGGTGGCCGCGCGGCCGATCAGCGAGGCGTTCAGCCGGCCGGCCTTGGAGACCTCCGCGCCGTCGAGGATGATCGAGTCGTCGACGTGCGTGGCGTGAAGCAGGCAGTCGCGGCCCAGCGCGGTGTACGGGCCGATGTGTGCGGCGTCGACCACGGTGCCCGCACCTATGATCGCCGGGCCCTCGATCCAGGAGCCGGTGACCTTGGCGCCGGCCTCGATGACCACCGGGCCGATCAGCCTGGTCGCCTCGTCCACCTCACCGGCGATCTCGTGGCGCAGGTCGTCGAGCAGGCGGCGGTTGCAAGCCAGCACGTCCTCGACCCGGCCGGTGTCCTTCCAGTAGCCGCTGTACTCACGCGCCCGCACGTCGGCCCCCGACTCCACCAGCCACTGGATGGCGTCGGTGATCTCCAGCTCGCCGCGGGCACTGGGCCGGATCGCGGCGACCGCCTCGTGGATGGCGGGGGTGAAGAAGTACACGCCGATCAGCGCGAGGTCGCTGCGAGGTTCGGCGGGCTTCTCCACCAGGCGCAGCACCTCGCCGTTCGGGCCGAGTTCGGCCACGCCGAAGGCGCGCGGGTCGGCGACCTTGTGCACCACGATCTGGGCGGCGGGCCGCCCGGCCCGAAAGTCGGCGGCGATGTCCGCGACGCCCTCGGGGAGCATGTTGTCGCCCAGGTACATCACGAAGTCGTCGTCGCCGAGGAACTCGCGGGCGATGGCGACCGTGTGCGCGAGCCCCCGCGGGGCGTCCTGACGCAGGTAGGTCAGGCGCACGCCGAGCCGGTCGCCGTGACCGAGCACTGCCGCGATCTGCGGCTCGTGCTCGCCGACGATGAGTCCGATCTCCGTGACACCGAGGTCGCGGACGGACTCCAGCACGTGCTCCAGGACCGGCCGGTTGGCCACCGGGATGAGCTGCTTGGGCATTGAATAGCTGAAAGGCCGCAGACGGGTCCCCGTCCCGCCTGCCAGGACCAGAGCTTTCATGGAAGAACTCTCCTCACGGGTGTGGAGTGCGTTGCGCGATCCGGGCTGGGGTGCTGGCCGTGGGTCAGGCCAGTTGCTCGAGGTCGCGCACGACCTGGGCCGGTGTGGGCATCCGCGTCATCTCGTGGCGCAGTTCGCCGGCCGCCTTGGTGAATCCGGGCTCGGCCAGCAGCTCGGCGAGTGCCGCGCTGATCCGGGCGGGGTCGTTCTGTTCGTGCGCCTCGTCCAGGGCGATGCCGGCGCCCAGCTCGGCCAGCCGCTGGCCGTGGGCGAACTGGTCGGCCAGCTGGGGCAGGACGAGCTGCGGCAGGCCGCGCCAGGTGGCGCTCATGGTGGTGCCGGCCCCGCCGTGGTGCACGACCACGTCGTGGTCGGCGAGCAGCAGGTTCAGCGGGGTGGGATCGACCAGCCGGACGTTGTCCGGCACCGGGCCGATCTCCTTCCAGTAGGCGTTGTGGATGGTGGCGACCGCCTCGACCTTGGGCAGGTCCGCGAAGGCGCGCAGGATCCCGCGGGTCAGCGGGACGCCGTTGAGGGCCAGCACGTTGCGGCCGAGGGAGACCACCACACGCCGCCGGCCTTCGGCCCCTCGGGTCGCGGCGGTCCACTCCCGGTGGAGCCAGTCGGGCAGCGGGCCGTTGCCGTGCGAGTCCACGTGCCGGATCGGCGTGCCCGGTTCGGCCTTGGGAAGCTGCAGCGAGGGCGGGCACGGATCCAGCACCACGGCCGGGTCGGGAAGCGCGGACAGCCCGTGTGCGTCGAGCAGCTCGCGGTGGGTCTCGCGCGCCTGGGCACGGGTGGGGCCGGTCAGTGGGTCGACCCCCCAACGGTGGTGCACGACCGGGACGTCCAGCAGCCCACCGAGGATGAGGGAGCAGTACTCCAGGCCGTCGGCGACGATCAGGTCCGGGCGGAAGGCCCGGGCGAGGTCGAGGTAGCCGGCCAGGACGGTCTCGTTGTGGATCGCCCAGGCGCGGGCGAAGTCGCCGGTCTCACCGGTGCGCGCCGGGTGGCCCCAGCACTCGATCGGGCGGCCGCCGTGCGGCAGCCAAGCACGGATCAGCTCGGTCATCCCGTACCAGTCACCGATGCTCGCAGCGCTCAGCCCGGCGCTCGCGGCCGCGGCCTGCACGTCGGGCTGGCCCGTCGTCAGCACCTCGTGTCCTGCCCCACGGAGCGCCCAGGCCAGTGGCGCGAGTGGCGTCAGATGACCGCCGTCGGGCGTGACGACGAAGAGAACACGCATCGGTTTCCCCAGTCCTGGATAGGTTCCGAATTCCAGCGGAACGGGCGGTGGTGAGTATGCCGAAGAATTTCTCGGACTGGTGCGAATGCGGGTCGTATTCGCCCGTGCAACCGCCTCGATCTAACACGGATATCCTCTGCGTCGCCCTCTCCGGCGTCAAGGGAACTGATTTCCGGTCAGGTCACGCCAGGGCCAGGCCCGGGTCAATTTGAAAATGTCCGGCAAGCGGAGTGTCAGTACAGTGCAAAGTGTGGCGCAGATCACGTTCCTGGGGTTTTGTGGCCGTGGCGAAAGCACCGTGCCCCGGTCGGGCCCGCCCCGCGCGGGGGTGGGCCCGACCGGGGCACGGTGGGCTGGAACGGGTGGCAGGAGGGCTGCTCAGGCCCCCGCCGGTGGCCGCCACTGGGCCAGTACGCCGGCCGCCAGCGCATCGGCCAGCCGGGGGGCGGACCGATCCTTCTCGGAGATGATCGGCGGTTCGGTGAATCCCCACGGGATGGCCAGGTCCGGGTCCAGCGGATCGAGGTCGATCTGGGTGCCGGGGACATGGGCACTGGACAGTACGTAACAGATGCAGCTGTCGTCGGCGAGTGCCAGGAATCCGTGCGCGACGCCTTCGGGGACGTAGACGGCTCGCCCCGAGATATCGTCCAGCAGGTTGCTTTCGTGACGGCCGAAGGTCGGCGAGCCGACGCGGAGGTCGACCACGAAATCCCGTAGCGCACCGCGCACGCACGAGACGTACTTCGCCTGCCCCGGTGGAATGGTCACGCTGTGCAGCCCGCGCAGCGTGTTGCGACGGGACACCGAATAGTTGATCTGGCGCGGCACGAATGGCTCTCCGACAATCCGGCTGAGATCATCGGTGCGCAGGGACTCGAAGAACGAGCCGCGCTCGTCGGCGATCTGCTTCGGTTCCACCACGTACACGCCGGGAATGCTGGTCTCGGCCATCTGCATGGCATTTCCCCCTGTTCTCTTTGGGCGCCGCTGCGCGGCAGTGGTCAGTGGGACGCCGCCGCGGGCTGGGCGGAGACCGGCGCCTTCGCCGCGGCGGCGGCAGCGGCAGCGGCCACCTGGCGGCGGGTGCGGATGCACCAGGCGCTCAGGAAGGCCAGCACGCCGGCCACCGTGGCGTACACGAAGACCTCGTGGGTGCCGGAGGCGACGGCGTGCTCGTAGGCGCTGCGGGCGGCCGGTGGGAGTGCGCGCAGGCTCTGGGCGCTCAGGTGTGCGGCGGCGGTGGGCGCGGCGTGACCGCCGTGGTGGGCGCCGGCGCTGACGTGGTTGGCGAAGACGATGCCGGCCAGCGAGACGCCGAACGAGCCACCGAGCGTGCGGGAGAGGGTGACGGTGGAGGAGGCCACCCCGAGGTGGCGGCGCTCCACGCTCTCCATGCCGACCGAGAGGGTCACCTGCATGGCGAAGCCCAGGCCGGCGCCGAAGACGGCCATGTAGGCGCCGGTGGTCACCGAGCTGGTCCCGGTGTCCATCAGGGAGAGCAGGAAGACCCCGGTGGCGATCAGCCCCGCGCCGATCACCGCGTAGAGGGTGAAGTTGCCCTTGCGGGAGATGAGCTGACCGGCGAACAGGTTGATGGCCACCATCGACAGCAGCAGCGGCAGCATCAGGATGCCGGCGCTGGTGGCCGAGGCTCCCTGCACGGTCTGCTGGAACATCGGCAGGAAGGTCATCGCGGCGACCATCACGAAGCCGACCATGAAGGCGAGGATGTTCGCCCAGCAGAAGTTGTGGCTGCGGAAGACCCCAAGCGGCAGCACCGGTTCGGCGGCCCGGCGCTCGACCGTGATCAGCGCGGCGGTGGCGGCGACGGCGACCACGGCGAGGCCGATGATCTGCACCGAGTCCCAGTGGTACTTGCTGCCGCCCCAGGTGGTGATCAGTACCAGGGCGACGATCGCGGTCGCCAGCAGGGCGGCGCCCGGGTAGTCGATCCGCCCGGTGGCGCGGCGCGGGGGCGTTCGCAGCGCTACGGCGACCATCACGAGGGCTGCCAGCCCGATCGGCACGTTGACGTAGAAGCAGGCGCGCCAGCCGAGGTGGTCGGTGAGGAAGCCGCCGACCAAGGGTCCGGCGACCATGGCGGCGCCCATGACGGTCGAGGCCATGGCCTGGAACTTGCCCCGGGCCTGCGGTGTGACCAACTCGCCGATCAACGACAGCGCTCCGACCATCAGGCCGCCACCGCCGAGGCCCTGCAGCACCCGCAGGCCGATCAGCTGGCCCATCGACTGGGCGAGGCCGCAGAGGGCGGAGCCGAGCAGGAAGAGCCCGATCGAGCTGAGGAAGCAGCCCTTGCGCCCGTACATGTCGCCGAGCTTGCCCCAGATCGGGGTGGAGGCGGCGGTGGCCAGCATGTAGCCGGAGGCCACCCAGGACAGGTGGTCGAGACCGCCGAGGTCGCCGACGATGGTGGGCATCGCGGTGCCCAGGATCAGGCTGTCGAGTGAGGCGAGCAGCATCGCCAGCACCGCCGCGGCCATCACGACGTAGGTGGCGCGGGTCGGCGGCGGGACCGGTGGGCCGGCCGGAGCCAGGTTCTGCGAGATGGTGTCCACACCCTTTCCAGGCCGCCGGGCGGTCCCGAACAGCCACTTACTTACCGGTTGGTTAGTTGGGTACAGTGGAGAACGTAGGCGCTTTACTTACCAACCGTCAAGTAAGAAAGGTGGAAGCGGCATTGGCCACCCGAGAGGCTGCGGCGAGTACCCCCAACCGCAGGAGAGACACCCGCCGGAGGATTCAGGAGGTCGCGCTGCGGCACTTCATCGAACGCGGCTACGAGACCACCTCGCTGCGTGAGATCGCCGAGGAGCTGGGCGTCACGCACGCCGCGCTCTACTACCACTTCCGCTCCAAGGAGGACATCCTGGTCAGCGTCGCCGAGGGCCTGGGCGGTCCGATCGACGAGCTGATCGCCTGGGGCGACCAGCAGCCCGGGACGCTGCGGACCCGCCAGGAGCTGCTCACGAGGTACAGCGAGGCACTCACCGCAGCCGCCCCGCTCTTCCAGCTCATGCAGGAGAACCAGGCTGTGCTGCGGAAGTTGAGCATCGGTCAGACCCTGAACGACCGGGTCGCCGCGTTGTCACGCCTGATCCACGTGCCCGAAGCGCCGTTGGAGGCCCAGGTCCGGGCCTCCAGCGCGCTGATGACGGTGCACTTCGGTGCGTTCTCGCTCTACGCCCTGCCCGGCGACGCGGAGGAGAAGCGCAAGGCCCTGCTGGGTCTCGGTCTGGAACTGCTGGCCGCCGCGGACGCGGAGCACCGGTGACCCGGCGAAGGCTTCAGCGGGCCGCCGAGCGGCGCACCGCGTCCAGCAGGCCCGCCTGTGCCAGGCAGTCCCCGGCCGCCGGGCCGGCGCCGCTGCGCACCGCCGCGGTGAACGCCGCCAGGGTGCGCGCGACCTGGTCCGCGGCCGGCAGTTCGATCTCCTCGGTGCCCGCGGACCGGGTCAGCCGGAGCACCGGCCGGTGCTCGGCGGGCGGGGTGAAGGCGCGTTCCACGCTGATCCGGCCGGTACCGCCGACCAGTTCGTAGCTGGACCGGTAGGCGTGTTCCATGCCGAACTCCAGCTGCGCGGTGACGCCTTCGGGTGTCCGCAGCAGCGCGGCGCCGCCGGTCTCCACCTGCCGGTCCGCAACGGTCTCCAGAGTGGCACCGACCACCCGCAGCCCGTCCCCCAGGAAGTGCAGGGCCGCCCGCAACGGGTAGACGCCGACGTCCCACAGCGCGCCGCCGCCCAGCTCGGGGCGGTGCCGGATGTCGTCCGCCGGCAGCGCGGGGATGGTGAACGCCGCCTGGAACGAGCGCAGTTCACCGATGGCGCCGTCGGCCACCAGCTGCCGGACGGCCTCGTGCTGGGGGTGGTGGACGAACATCACGTTCTCCATCAGTACCAGCCCGCGCCGTTCGGCCGACTCGACCAGCCGGCGGGTCCGGTCGGCGGCGGTGGTGAGCGGCTTCTCGGCCAGCACGTGCTTCCCGGCGGCCAACGCCGCCGTCACCCACTCGGCGTGCAGCGCGGCGGGCAGCGGGACGTAGACCGCCTCGACCTCGGCCAGGCCGAGCAGTTCGGCATAACCGGTGACCGCTCGGCAGCCGTACGGCCGGGCCGTCTCGGCGGCCGTGCGGCCGTCCCGGCTGGCCACCGCGACGAGCTCGATCCCGTCGTCGGCGGCCATCGCGGGCAGCATCCGGCGGCGGGCGATCCCGGCGCAACCCATGACCCCCAGGCGCAACGGACTCATCGGACCGCTACCGCCGTGGCGTTGAGGCAGGCCAGCAGGGTGCGGGCCTGCACGTTGACGTAATGGCCGTGACGGACCAGCGAGGTGAGCTGGCCGGGGGTGACCCAGCGAAAGCCCTCTGGCGGCTGCTGCGCGGCGGTCCGCTCGTCCGCCTCGACGATCAGGTAGCGGCTCTCGGCGTTCAGGAAACGGCCGCCCTCCTCCGAGTGGACGGCCTGGTAGTGGATCCGTTCCGGCTCGGCAGCGAGCACCGCGTCCAGGAAGGGCGGGCGGTCCTCGGTCGGAAGGTGCGCGTGGTTGCCCTCGGTCGCCTGGACCGTGGGACCGAGCTCGACCGTGTCGAGGAAGCCGCCCTCGACCCGCGCGTGGACCAGTACGTGCCGCACGCCGTCGACGGTCCGGGTCAGGAATGCGGTCACCCCGCGCCCGACCGGCTCGAACAGCGGCTGGGTCCAGCCGGCGACCTCCCGGCTGCCAGCCTGGACCCGGACCGCCACGGTGCGGAAGTAGCGGCCGTCCTCGTGGTCGATGGACCACTCACCGCGCCGCCAGCCCTGCACCGAGGTCAGCGGGACCCGCTCCGCCGACACCTCGTGGCGGGAACGCTCGGCGGTGAACCAGGACAGCACCTCGGTGTCCGAGGACAGCGCCCGCAGCTGCGGGTCCGCCACCGGGAAGCAGGACAGCACGGTGCGCGAGTCCATGTTGACCACGTTGTCGCGGTGCAGCAGCTCGTTCACCTGGCCGAGCGTCAGCCAGCAGAAGTCCTCGTGTTCGGGGACCTCGCCGACCGCCTCGACCACCATGTTGCGGTTGGACTTGTGGAAGAACCACGAGCCGTGCTCGGACTGCAGCACGTCGGCCAGCACGCGGCCGCGGGCAGGGTCGGTGAAGTACTCGATGTACTTCACGTCGGCGCCCTTGTGCACCTTCGTGTAGTTGCTGCGGGTGGCCTGCACGGTCGGTGACAGCTGCAGCAGATTGGGGTTGCCAGGCTCCATCTTGGCCTGCATCAGCAGGTGCAGCACCCCGTCGAACTCCTTGACCAGGATGCCCAGGATGCCCACCTCGGGCTGCTTGATGATGGGCTGCTGCCAGTGCCTGACCGGCCCGTCGCCGACCGTGACGCGCAGGCCCTCGACGCTGAAGAAGCGCCCGCTGTGGTGCGCCAGGTTCCCGGTGGCCTCGTCGAAGGACCAGCCGGCCAGCTCGGCGAACGGGATCCGGTCGACCTGGAACCGGTGCGCCCGGCCGCGGGAGGCGAGCCAGTCGGCGAAGTCCTCAGTGGCCAGGTGCGCGCCGCGGGCGGCGGCGGAGCGGGCGAGCCGGTCGGCCAGGGCGGCGTCCTCGCGGGGGTGCAGCTGGGCGGGGCTGGGGCCCATGGGCGGGTTCCTCCTGAGGTTACTGGTCATCGGGTGAGCTCCTCGAGGTCGCGGACCACGCGGGCGGGGGAGGGCATGGCCGCCATCTCGGCCCGCAGCTCACCGGCCGCCTTGCCGTAGTGCGGTTCGGCGAGCAGTTCCCGCACGGCCTCGCGCACCCGGGCGGGATCGTCCTGCTCGGCCGGGTCGTCGAGGGCGAGGCCGGCACCGACCTCGGCCACTCGCTCGCCGAACCAGAACTGGTCAGCCAGCTGGGGCAGCACGAGCTGCGGCAGGCCGAACGAGGTCGTCGTCATCGCCGTCCCCGCGCCGCCGTGGTGGATCACCGCCGAGCAGGAGTCGAGCAGCAGGTTCAGCGGGACCGGCTCCACCAGCCGCACGTTGGCGGGGAGCGGACCCAGCGCGGCGTGGTGCTTCTGCTGCACCGTCACCACCGCCTCCACGTCCGGCATCCGGTCGAAGGCTTCGATGAGGTGGCGGAACAGGCCCGCGCCGTTGTACTCGATGGTGCGCCCGCCCAACGTGACCGCCACCCGGGCGGACTCGGTCGCGCCGCCACGGTCGGCGTTCAGCCAGCCGGGCAGCGTGCCGTTGCCGTTGAACGGCACGTGGCGGATCGGGGCGCCCGGCGCGATGCCCGGCAGCTGGAGGCCGGGTGGGCATGGGTCGAGCAGCAGGGTCGGGTCCGGCAGGTCGGTCAGACCGAGGCGCTCGTAGGCCTCCCGCAGGCCGTCCCGGCCGGCGGCGCGCGCCTGGCCGGAGACCGGGTCGACACCCCAGCGGTGGTGGACCACCGGCACTGCGAGCTCCTCGCCGAGCAGCAGCGAGAGGTACTCCAGCGTATCGCCGATGATCAGGTCGGGGCCGAACCGCCGGGCCAGCTCCAGGTACCGCGGTAGCGCTTCGAGGGTCTGCGGCATCCACAGCCGTCCGATGTTGGACAGCTGCTCCAGCTCCGGCCGCCCCCAGGACTCCAGCGGCCGCCGGCCCGGGGCCAGCCGTTTGGCGAGCAGCTCGTCGATGTTCATCGGGCCGCCGAGCTCGACGGCGTTCAGGCCCGCCGAGCTCGCGGCCGTCATCACGTCCGAGCGGCCGGCGACGATCAGCTCGTGGCCGGCCGCCCGGAGAGCCCAGGCCAGCGGGACGAGGGGAGTGAGGTGGGTGGACACCGGTGTGGTGATCAAGAGGACGCGCATCTGACTCTCCTGCCGGGGTGGGGTGGTGGCGCGTGGTGGGCCGAGGGGGGTACGGCCCACCACACGAGTTGGCTGTTACCGGGCGTCCGCGGCCTGCCGGACGTTCTCCTTGACCCAGCGGGCCACGGCCGGCAGGGACGTCCCGGGGGAGAAGACCTCCGCGACGCCGAGCTTCTTGAGCTCCGCCATGTCCGACACCGGGATGATGCCGCCGCCGAACACGGTGATCTCCCGGGTTGCCCGCTGCTGGAGCATCTCGAAGAGCCGCGCGAACAGCGTGTTGTGCTCACCCTGCACGCTGGAGAGACAGATCGCGTCGGCGTTCTTGTCGATCGCGGTCTCCACCACCTGCTCGATGGTGTCCAGCGGTCCGGTGAAGGTCTCGATGCCGGCCTCGCTCAGCGCCTGGACCAGCGGTGTCGGTGCCTCGCCGCCCACCCCCGGCATGGCCAGCACGATTCGGATCGGGGTGTTCTGCTGCATGGTTGTCTCCAGGACTCGACGGGATTACGGATTGTGAACTGTGGATGTGGTCAGCGGGCGGTCAGCCGCTCGAGCGCGCCGACGACCTCGGCGGCCGAGGACATGGCGGCGATCTGCCGCGCCAGCTCGCCGGAGCGCTCGCGGTAGGACGGTTCGGTGAGCAGCTCCTGAGCGGCCTTCCGCACGTCCTCGGGGTCTTCCTGACCGGGCGCAAGGGTGATCGCGGCGCCGAAGTCGGCGATCCGCTGCGCGGCCTCGATGAAGTTGCCGCCCTGCGGGACGACCAGCTGCGGGACCCCGGCGTTCATCGCGGTCAGCGCGGTGACCCCGCCGCTGTGGTGGATGACCAGGTCGCTGGTGGGCACGACGACGTCGAGCGGCACCCAGCCGGTGCGTACGCCGGGCAGCTGCGCGCGCAGCTCCTCGGCGACCTCGTCCAGGGTGGCGATCACGATCTCCACGTCCAGCGGAGCGAGGTCGGCAACCAGGTTGCGCAGGAAGTCGGTCCTCTGCGCGAACACCAGCCGGCTGCCGGAGGTGATGACCACCCGGGGCCGCTCGCCGCGGGTGTACATCCAACGCTCCAGCGGGCGCTGCCCGTTGGCCGGGACCCACCGCATCAGCTGGGCCGGCGGTGCGTCGCAGGGGCGCAGGCCCGGCGGGCAGATGTCGATGAACAGGTCCGGCTCGGGTAGCTGACCCAGGCCCAACTCGGCTAGCTCCGGCTGGAGTTCGATGCTGGCGGAAGGGTCGGTGCGCCAGGCGTCGCCGGTGTCCCAGGCCTGTCGGACGTAGGGTACGCCGAGCCGGGCGGCGAGCAGCGCGGCCGCGAAGGACATCGAGCCGCCGACCACCACGTCCGGGCGCCAGTGCTCGGCCAGCTCCAGCAGCGCCGGCATGCTCGCGGCGGCCATCCGGCCGAACCAGCGGCCGGCGAAGTCCAGCTCCTCCAACGGTGTGCGGGGCAGCTCCACCGGATTGCCGGCGCGGTCCATGGTGGCGAAGCGGCGTACCGATGCCGGCGCTACCGAGACACCGGGCAGGCCGGCGCCCGCGATGTACGGGACCATGTCCTCCAGCGCGCCCATGAATACCTGGTGACCCGCGTTACGGGCGGCGGTGGCCAGCGGGGCCAGCGCGAACACCGTCGCAGGGCTGCCGCTGGCGATGAACATTATCTTCACGAACTCTCCAGGAATCAGGGTGAGTTGTCGGGATCAGTCGATGATCAGAACGGTGTTCCCGTCGGGGTCCCGGACGAAGAAGCGGTGCATGGTGTCGTGCTGCTCGATCTCGCTGGGGCCGGCCGGGGCCAGCGCCTCCCGGGCCCGGGGCAGGTCCGCCCCGGTGAAGGCGAGCGCCATGGTGTCCCCGCCGGTGTCTCCGCCCAGCACGAGCTCGCGGCCCTCGCCGGTGTCGAGCACGATCCAGTTCTCGCCCTCCTTCACGGTGGGCAGGCCGAGCCGGTCACGGTAGAAGGCGCGCATCGCCTCGAAGTCGGTGCACTTGATCAGGGTGGCGGTGAGTTGGCCGAACACGGGTGAGGGTCCTCATTCGTGAGTAGTGATTCCAGCCAGCCCCGGGTGGGCCGGTGGACTTGCCGCCGGATGGGGCCGGCTCTCGTCAGGGTTTCCAGGCCTGGGTGAGGGCGGCTGTTCCATCCGGGACGGGGTTCGCGGTGGTCGCGTGGGCGTCGGGCTGACTCCTCATGTGTCCCGGCCCGGTGAGGCCTCACGAAAGACCGGTGGCGCCCGGCGTCCTTGGGCCGCCGCGAAACCCGTCCGGCCCGGCCGGACGTTGATCGTCGTGGTGCGAGCCCTCCGCGGGGGCGATCTCTGCTCCAGTCCCGAGCCTTCGAGCTCTGAACGAGATGGAGACCCCCGCGGTCCACTGGTGCCGCGAACGGCTTGTGAGACGGCGGACCGATCGAGTCCTGGAATTGGGCCGCCGCGTGGCCCAATCAGGCTCACCACCTGCGCAAACGACAACCGAACGGAGGGCAGCGTGACCGTGTTCTGCGGGATCGACTGGGCCGAGAGTCACCACGACGCGGCCCTGATCGACGTGACCGGACAGCTCCTGGCCAAGCGACGCATCAGCGACGACGCAGCCGGCTACCGGCTGCTGCTGGACCTGCTCGCCGAACACGGTGACAGCCCCGAGCAGCTGATACCCGTGGCCATCGAGACCAGCCGGGGCCTGCTCGTGGCAGCCCTGCGCACCGGCAAACGGCCCCTCTGCGCGGTCAACTCGCTGGCCGCCGCCCGCTACCGCGACCGGCACGCCGTCTCCCGCAAGAAGTCCGCCCCAGGCGACGCCCTGGTCCTGGCGAACATCCTGCGCACCGACATGCACGCCCACCGACCGCTGCCCTCCGACACAGACCAGGCCCGCGCCATCGCCGTCCTCGCCCGCGCTCAGCAGGACGCCGTCTGGAACAGGCAGCAGCTCGTCAACCAGGTCCGCTCGCTGCTGCGCGAGTACTACCCGGCCGCCCTGGAAGCCTTCCTCGGCAAGCAGTTCGGCCTGGCCCGTGCGGAGGCCCGCGCTGTCCTGGCAGCCGCCCCGACCCCGGCCAGGGCCGCCCAGCTGTCCCTGCCCCAGCTGCGGGCGGCACTCAAGCGGGCTGGCCGACAGCGGGGCATCGACACCGAGGTCGAACGTCTGCGGCAGGTCTTCCGCGGGGAATGCGCCCGGCGGCCGTCCACCGTTGAGGACACGATGGGGCACCAACTCACTTCTCTGATGCGACAGTTGGATGCCGCTTGCCTCTCCGCCGACGAGCTCGCCGAGGCGGTGGAGGCCAGCTTTCGCCGGCACCCGGACGCTGAGATCATCCTGAGCTTCCCCGGCATCGGGGTCCAGCTCGGCGCCCGGGTGCTCGCGGCGATCGGGGACGACCGCAGCAGCTTCGCTGACGCCCGCGCGCTGAAGGCCTACGCCGGCTCGGCGCCGATCACCCGCGCCTCCGGCAAGAAACGCCACGTCGGACGTCGGTTCATCAAGAACAACCGGCTCATCACGGCGGGCTTCCGCTGGGCCTTCTCCGCGCTCAGGGCCTCGCCCGGCGCCGACGCCCACTACCGGCGAAGGCGCGAGCGCGGCGACTGGCATGCCCAGGCCCAGCGGCGTCTGCTCAACCGCGTGATCGGCCAGCTCTACCACTGCCTGCAGACCAGGCAACTCTTCGATGAAGACCACGCCTTCACCTCCTCATCAACTGATCTGGCCGTCGCGGCCTGACTCGTTAGGCACGTGAGATGTCTTTCGGGAGCGGCTGACCGGGCGGCTCAGCCGAGCAGTGTGCCGCCGCTGCTGTCGACGAAGGCGCCGGTGATCCAGCGGGCGTCCGAGGAGGCCAGGAAGGCCACCACATCGGCGATCGCCGACGGGTCCGCGACCTCCCCGAAGGCACTGAGCTGCGACATGGCTTCCCGGACCTCCGGGATCCGGAACAGCGCGCTGCCGTTGTCGGTGCTGCCGGGTGCCACCGTGTTGACGGTGATCCGGCGCTTGCCCAGGTGCCGGGCGAAGTGCAGGGTGATCTGCTCCAGCGCGCCCTTGGTCATCGCGTAGGTCACCTGCTCGGGGGCGGCGAACCGGGTGAGGCCGGAGGAGATGTTGATGATGCGGCCATGGTCGGGGATCAGGCTCAGCGCCCGCTGGATGACGAAGAGCGGTGCCTTGGCGTTGACCGCCATCATCCGGTCGAACCACTCGCCGGTGATCTCCTCCGGCTGGGCGGTGCCCATCAGGCCGGCGTTGTTCACCAGGATGTCCAGCCGGCTGCTGCCGGTGTGCTCCTCGAGCTGGGCCTCCAGGCCCGCGAAGAGGGTGTCGACCCCCTCGGACGGGCCCAGCTCGGCCCGCACGGCGAAGGCGCGGCCGCCCTCGGCCCGGATACCGGCGACCACCCGCTCGGCGGCTTCGGCGCTGGTTCCGTAGTGCACGGCGACCAGCGCACCGGCCCGGGCCAGCCGTTCGGCGATCGCCTGGCCGATGCCGCGGCTCGCGCCGGTGACCAGAGCCGTCTTGTCGGTGAGGTTGGGCATGATGGTCCTCTTCTCGTGGGTGTGCTGGGGTGTCAGTGACCGGGCGCGCCGAACCACCGGCGCAGCGCGGGCCGTAGGTCGTCCCGCTCGTCGGCCCAGACCACGTGCCCGTCCGGGCGGACCAGCAGGTCGTGGCCCGCCAGGGCGGTCCCGCTGCCGGGGCGGCCCGCCGCCAGGTCCACCCGCTCGGCCCAGGGCGCCAGTTCGGCGGCCAGCTGGGCGGCGTGGGCCTCGTCGCCCCTGAGTGTGAGCAGCAGACCGCGGCCGGCCCGCAGCAACCGCAGGACGTCCGTGCGGTGCCGGCCGATCGTCAGCTCGAACGCGGGCAGGCGGGCACCCAGTAGCGGATGGGCGCCCGGACCGACCGGATAGCGGATGTCCAGGCCGGCGATGCCGCTGGCCAGGTGCTGCGCCACGCCGTCTAGGGTGAGCAGTTCGGCGAACACGGCGCGCAGACTGTCCACCTCCGCGCCGCCGAGCAGCAGCTGGGACTGGGCGGTGATGCCCGTCAGCACCCGCCTGGCGACCGGGTGCCGCTCGTCGTGGTAGGTGTCGAGCAGCTCGGCCGGCGCCCAGCCGCGGACCTGGGCGGCCAGCTTCCAACCGAGATTGGCGGCGTCCTGCAGCCCCAGGTTCAGTGCCTGCCCGCCGACCGGCATCTGCTGGTGGGCGGCGTCCCCGGCCAGCAGGACGCGGCCCTGGCGGTAGCGGGCGGCCTGCCGGCAGGCGTTGCCGAAGGCGTTGACCCACAGCGGGGTGCCCTGGCCGATGTCCTCACCGGTGACCCGCGCCCAGGCGGCGGCCACCTCGGCGAACTCGGGCGGCCCGGTGCGCGGGACCGGCCGGACCGCGAACTCGTGCACCATGACCCGCGTGACGCCGTCCGGACGGCGGGCGGCGACGGCCATCCCGGTGGGGAAGCGTTCGAAGCGCCGGCCCGGGATGTCGATGCCGTCGACATCGGCGCGCAGCAGCTCCTTGCCGGCCGCGGCACCGAGGAACCCGATGCCGGCCAGCTGCCGCACCGTGCTGTCCTCGCCGTCACATCCGACCAGGTAGCCCGCCCGCAGTCGCAGCGGTCCGGCCGGGCCCTGCGCCGCCACCTCGACGTGGTCGGGGCCAGCGCGCAGCCCGGTGACCCGGTGGCTGCGCCGGATCCGGGCGCCCAGGGCGGTGGCCCGGGCCGCCAGCAGCTCCTCGGTGCGGGCCTGGAGCACCTTCCACTGGCCCGGATGACGGGTGTCCAGCCCACCCAGGTCCAGCGGCAGGCCGCCGAAGTGGCCCGCACCGTCGTTGGGGGGTGTGCCCAACTCGGCCAGCAGACCGCGCTGGTCGAAGAACTCCATGGTGCGCGCGTGCAGGGTCGATGCCCGGGAGGCGGTCGCCGGGGCGGCCAACCGCTCCAGCACGACCGTCTCCACGCCACCGAGCCGCAGCTCCGCGGCGAGCAGGAGCCCGACCGGGCCCGCACCCACCACGATCACCTGGGTGTCCATGGTCAGCGCCGGCCCTCGGCGTAGGACTTGGCGTACCCCAGGGTGGCACGGCTGTTGGCACTGAGCGCGGTCCGGATGTGCGTGCGGGCCTGCTCGACCCCGGCGGCGTCACCGAGGACGGCGGCGATGTTCTCCGGGTTGACGATCACCGTGTGCTGGGAGGTGACGGCCACCCCGTCCGCGTTCGGCGCCAGCCGCCACTGCCCGGTGTGCAGGCTCATCAGCGACGGCAGAGTGGTCTGCTTGTAGACGATCAGCTCGTCCGGGAAGCACACCCGGATCGACTCGGTGGTGTGCGTGTGGCCGTCCACCGTTCGTGTGTCCATCCGCAGGGTCTGCACACCGGGGGTGTCCTCGGTGAGCCGGACCGTCGCCACGTGCGGCAGTCGCTCGGACCACAGCTGGGCCTCGTTGAGGAAGTCGTAGACGTCCTTGGCCGAGCCCTCGACCTGCACGGTGTCCTCGAACGAGAACAGCAGGTCGTCCGCGGTGGTGGCGAGTTCGACGTTGCGCTTGAGGGCGGCGAGTTCGGAGCGGCTGTTGCGGTCCACCGCCTCGTCGATCCAGGCCAACGACTGCGGGTCGTCGTCGATCGCGCGGTAGTCGTGCAGCAACCGGACGCGGGACTCGGTCGCGGACCGCGGCTCGACGATCCAGACGCCGCCCATCGCGGCGACCGGGGGAGCGGAGACCTCCTGGCGGAACTCGATCCGCAGCGCCTGCGAGTCCAGCGTGCGGCGCGAGGTCCAGCTCTTGACCGCGCCGTTGGCGGTGGCCCAGATCCGGATCCGCTCGTGGTCCTGGGCGCGCTCCACGTGGTCGGCGTGGACGGTGGGCGGGAAGATCCGGGGCCAGTTCCCGACATCGGCGATCAGGCGGTAGACGGCCTCGGCGGGCGCGCCGACCGTGATCTCGTGCTCGACCTCGTGGTGAGCCTGGGGCATTCCTGTTCTCCTTCGGTCGATCGCGGCGGACTGCCGGTCAGAAGTTGCCGAGGCCGCCGCAGACGTTGAGCGCCTGGGAGGTGATCGAGGCAGCGGTGTCCGAGGCCAGGTAGCCGACCAGACCGGCCACCTCCTCGGGGGTCGAGTAGCGGCCGAGCGGGATCTTCGCCTGGAACTTCTCCAGAATCGCGCCCTCGGTGGTGGCGTAGGCGGCGGCGTAGCCCTGGCGGACCCGCTGCGCCATCGGGGTCTCCACATAGCCGGGGCAGACCGCGTTGACGGTGATCCCGGTGGGGGCCAGCTCGTTGCCGAGCGCTTTGGTGAAGCCAACCACACCGTGCTTGGAGGCCGAGTAGGGTGCGCCCAGCACCACGCCCTGCTTGCCCGCGGTGGAGGCGACGTTGATGATCCGGCCGCGGTCCTTGGCCCGCATGCCGCCGGTGTTGAGCACCTCACGGGTCATCATGAAGACGCTGGTGAGGTTGGTCGCGATGACGTCCAGCCACAGGTCGTCGTCGATGTCCGCGGTGACTCCACCGCCACTGCGGCCGGCGTTGTTGACCAGCACGTCGATGGTGCCCAGTCGGTCCACCGCCGCCCGTACGAGGGCACGGACGTCCTGTGGGTCGCGGATGTCGCAGGCCGCGCCGTCGACGGTCAGGCCCTCGGCCCGCAGCTCCTCGACCGTGCGGGCCACGTTGTCGGCACTGCGCGCGCAGATGAACACCGCGTGTCCCTGGGCGGCCAGGGTGCGCGTCACCGCGAGTCCGATTCCGCTGGTGGCTCCGGTGACCAGAGCCACCAGCTGTCCGCGGTCCGGCATGTTCCCTCCTGGGTGGTGCGTTGGCTGATGTGGTGGGTGCGCCGGGCCCGGGGACCCGGATGCGGCGCGGGGGCTGGTGCGGCGTTGGCCTCAGGCCGCCGTGGCGGCCGGCAGCTGCGCGTTCACCAGCTCGAGCAGCGCTCGGGGGGTCGTGGCGTCGCTCACCACCGAGTCGTCCAGGGTGATGTCGTACTCGCGCTCGATCCGGCCGGCGGTCTCCAGCAGTGCGAGGGACTCGTAGCCGAGCGCAGCCAGTTCGGTGTCGAGGATCTCGCCTTCGAGGTCGACGCCCTCTTCGGTGCCGGCCGCCTCGCGCAGGATCCGCTTGAGGTCTTCCAGGGTGAATTCCCGGGCAGTCATCTCGCTCCTTGGATGTCGCGTGCTTGGGTTGGTGGTGGACGGGTCAGCGCGCCGTGCGCACGACCAGTGCCGAGTTGAAGCCGCCGTAGCCGCGGGCCAGCACGAGTGCCGTGCGTAGCCGCGCCTCGCGCGGGCTGCCGGTCACCAGGTCGATCCGGTAGCCGGAGTCGGGGGAGGTGCCGGTGGTCGGCGGGATCACGCCGTCGCGTAGAGCCAGCAGGGCGCAGGCCACATCCAGCGGAGCCGCCCCCGAGTACAGCCGTCCGGTCATCGTCTTGGGCGCGGTGACCGGCACGCCGTGCGGGCCGAAAACCGCGGTGATCGCCTCGGCCTCGATCCGGTCCAGGGCGGGCAGGGCGGCCGCGTCAGCGAACACGACGTCTATCTGGTCCGATCTCACCTCAGCGTCAGCCAGGGCGAGTTCGATCGCACGGCGAAGCCCGGGCTCGCGTCCGCTGCCGGGCCGCGGGTCGAAGGCGGCGGCGTATCCGACGATCTCGCCGTAGACCTCCGCGCCGCGCTCGCGTGCCGCGTCGGCGGCCTCCAGGACGAGCAGCGCGCCCCCTTCGCCCGGCACGTGGCCGGCGGCGGCGGCATCGAACGGGAGGTAGGCCCGCTCGGCGTCCTCGCTGGTGCTCAGGCGCTCGCTGGCGAGCTGCGCCACCCAGCCCCACGGGCAGATCGAGGCGTCGACGCCGCCGGTGACGATCAGCCGGCTGCCCTTGCGGATCTGCCGCCGGGCCACCGAGATGGCGTCGAGGCCGCCGGCCTGGTCGCTGACCAGGACGCCACTGGGGCCCTGCATGCCGTGCCGGATGGAGATCTGCCCGGTGTTGACCGCGTAGAACCAGGCGAAGGACTGGTACGCGCTGACGTGCCGGCTGCCCCGGGCCCACAGGTTCTGCAGTTCCTTCTGACCGAACTCGAAGCCGCCGGAGGAACTGGCCGTCACCACACCCATGTCGTAGGCGGGCAGGGCCTGCGGATCCACGCCGGCGTCGCTGAGCGCCCAGTCGGCGGCCGCGAGCGCGAGCTGGGTCATCCGGTCGGTCTGCGGCAGCAGCCGGCTGGGCAGGTGGTCGGCCGCGACGAATCCGTCGATCTGGCCGGCCAGTTTGGCCGGGTAGTCGCTCGGGTCGAAGGCGGTGATCCGGCCGATGCCGCTGCGGCCCTCCCGGGTGGCGGCCCAGTACTCCTCGGCGCCCAGCCCGTTGGGAGAGGTCACACCCAGTCCGGTGACCACGACGGATGCGTCACTCATGCCCTGCTCCTGTCGGGATCGGTCAGCACCATCGCGCTCTGGAACCCACCGAACCCGCTGCCCACGGTCAGCACCGTGTCAGTGCGCCAGTCCCGGGCGGTGATCGGCACGTAGTCCAGGTCGCACTCGGGGTCAGGGGTGTGCAGGTTCGCGGTCGGCGGTACGACGTTGTTGCGGATCGCCAGGACCGAGGCGGCGATCTCGATCGAGCCGATCGCGCCCAGCGAGTGGCCGACCATCGACTTGATGGAGCTCACCGGCACCCGGCGGGCGTGCTCGCCCAGGCTCCGCTTGAAAGCCGCGGTCTCGTGCCGGTCGTTCTGCACGGTGCCCGAGCCGTGGGCGTTGATGTAGTCGATGTCCGCGGCATCGAGCCTGGCCTCGTCCAGCGCGGTACGGATCGCCTCGGCCATCTCGCGGCCGTCGGGGCGCAGCCCGGTCATGTGGAAGGCGTTGCAGCGGGTGGCGAAGCCGGCGATCTCGGCGTAGATCGTGGCACCACGCTGCCACGCGTGCTCCAACGTCTCCAGGACGAAGACGGCCGCCCCCTCGCCGAGGACGAACCCGTTGCGGGTGGCGTCGAAGGGCCGTGAGGCGTGCTCGGGGTCGTCGTTGCGCGGAGTGGTCGCCTTGATCGCGTCGAAGCAGGCCATCGTGATCGGCGAGATCGGCGCGTCGCTCGCACCGGCGATCATCACGTCGGCCGATCCGTCACGGATCAGCTCGACCGCGTGCCCGACCGAGTCCAGGCCGGAGGTGCATCCGGTGGAGACCACGGTCACCGGTCCCTCGGCCCCCACCGCCCAGGCGACCTCGGTGGCGAAGGAACTGGGCACGAAGAAGTTGTAGAGGTGCTTGGGGGCGTAGCGGTGGTCGACCTGGTCGAGCCGGCCGCTGTCGCTCACCACCCGGTACTCCTCGTCGAGACCGGTGGTGGCGCCGACCGCGCTGCCGATGGTGACGCCCGTCCGGAAGGGGTCCAGCTGGTCCAGCTCGAGGCCGCTGTCGGCCATCGCCTCGCGGGCGGCGACCACCGCGAACTGGCCGGCGCGGTCGATCCGGCGGATCTCCTGTGGGCGCAGGCCGTGCTCGTACGGGTCGAAGTCGACCTCGGCGGCGACCCGGGAGCGGAAGGGCGCGGGGTCGAAGAAGGTGATCCCGCGGGTGGCCGTCCGGCCCTCGCTGAGCAGCGCCCAGAAGTTCTTCGTTCCGATGCCGCCCGGGGCCAGTACGCCGACCCCGGTGATCACGACACGACGTCCGGTCATCGCGGCGCCTGCCAGTGGTAGAAGCGCGTGGCCATGGCGTCGGAGGGCGAGCGCCAGGTGCTGGGGTCGTAGGCCTCGATGTACGGCTTGAGGTCCTGGCTGATCCCCACGAAGAGCGGATCCTCCTTGGCCTTCTCGATGTGCTCGCCGCCGTGCTCGCTGTCGAAGTCCTGGAGGTGGAAGTACAGGCCGCGGTAGGCGAACAGCTGGCGGCGCCGGGTGCCCATGCGGTGCGGCATGTCGGTCTCGTCGAACGCACCGAACAGGCGGGCCACCTCGTTGCTGGAACCGATGTCCATTCGGGCGACGATCAGGTTGCTGTGCACAGAGCTTCTCCTTCGGTCGAACTGGGCCTTCTAGCGAGCGGGGCCGAACCAGCGGTGCAGGGCGGCGGGCAGTTCCAGGTGGCTTTCGGAGGTCCAGGCGACGTGTCCGTCGGGGCGGACCAGGACGGCCGTGGTGGCCTTGAGCGGGTCGTCATCCGCGAGGCCGCGCACCGTGGCGACGCGGAGGTCGACCCGGTCCGACCAGGGCTCGGCGGCCTCGCGCAGGGCCGGGTCGTCCGTGAGGTTGAGCAGCACGCCGCGGGCCGGGTGCAGCAGCTCGGCGGCCGAGATCGGGCCGGCCGCGGTGTCGAGGTCGAGCGGCGGCAGCCGGCGGCCGAGTACCGGGTGGTCGCCCGGGCCGACCTCGTAGCGGATCTCCAACCCGCTGACCATGGCCGCCAGATGGCGGTTGACCCCGTCGAACCCGAGGAGCTCGCCGAGCACGTCGCGCAGCGGCTGGACCTCGTCGCCGCCGAGGATGAGCAGCCCTTGGGCCCGGGTGTTCATCAACAGCCGCCGGCCCACCGGGTGGCGCTCACCGTGGTACGTGTCCAACAGGTCCGCCGGGGCGGTCCCACGCACCACGGCGGCGAGCTTCCAACCCAGGTTCACCGAGTCCTGGACGCTGGTGTTCATGCCCTGACCACCGGCCGGCAGGTGGATGTGCGCGGCGTCGCCGGCCAGCAGCACCCGGCCGCGGCGGTACTCGGACACCTGGCGGGCCGCGTCGGAGAACGAGCTGACCCACACCGGTTCGCCGTCCGAGATGTCGGTGCCGATCAGGCGCTGCCAGGCGGCGGCGACCTCCGCGTAGGCGGGCGGCTCGGTGCGCCGGCGGGGCGGAGCGTCGCGCTCGCCCACGATGATCCGGTGGATCCCGTCACCGAAGGGTCCGACCATCACCATGCCGCCGGGCACGGTCTCGCCGATCATCCGCGGTTCGAGGTCCAGGCCGCGGACGTCGGCCAGGAAGAGCTCGCGGCTCGCCGCGGTACCGGGGAAGTCGAAGCCCGCGGCCTTGCGCACCACACTGCGCCCGCCGTCGCAGCCGACCAGGTAGCCGGCCCGCAGCCGGACCACGCCGGCCGGCCCGGCGACCTCGACCTCGACGCTCGCACCGTCGTCGTGCAGCGAGAGCACCTCATGGCCGCGGCGGATGTCGGTGCCCAGTTCCACGGCCCAGGCCTCCAGCACCTCCTCGGTGCGCGACTGGGGGACGGTCTTGGCCGCCAGGTGCTTGCTGTCCAATTCGTGGAAATCTACCGGCACGCCGCCGAAATGACCCTGGCCGCTGGTCTCGGCATTTCCGAAACGGGGTAGCAGACCACGCTGGTCGAACACCTCCATGGTGCGAATGGTGAAGCCCAGGCCACGGGATTCACCGGTGCGCCGCGAATGCTTTTCCAGAACGATCACGTCGACGCCGCCCAGGCGCAGCTCGGCGGCCAGCATCAATCCAGCCGGGCCGGCCCCCACTACAATGACTGATGCATCCACATGTTCCCCCTGGCTGCTGTTGAAATACCTGGCTAGCACATCGACCGGCAGGCGCTGGGCACTGCGCGACGGAAGCTGTTGAAGAGATTGTTCGTCGACTCGGGCAAAGTCAAGGGACGTTCCGGGAGCCACGAAAGGCTTCGGTCAGGAAAATGTCAAAACAGCAGTGCCGGGCAAACCAGGAGTCAGTGGAACGAAAATTGTGTCGAGCGTCACACGAAGGCGCCGCGCCGTCCGACGCCGGGACCACTCGGGGTGAAACAGCGAAACGGCCGGGTCCGTACCGCGCGAAACGCGGTGCGGACCCGGCCGCCGTGCTGCCGTGGGCGGCAGCGGTGCGAGGTCAGTAGTTGCCGAAACGGAATCCCACGCCACGTACGGTGACGACCCATCCGGGGTCGCCGAGTTTCTGGCGCACCATGTTGACGTGCGTGTCGAGGGTCCGGCTGACCTGGTGGTCCATTGCCCTAGTGCCCTTCGAGTCCTTCCACACCTCGGTCATCAGGCGCTCCCGGGAGATCACCGCCCGGGGCTGGGAGGCCAACAGATGAAGCAGGTCGAATTCCTTTCTGGTCATCGCGATCGAGCGCCCGTCCAGGCGCACCTCGCGGCTTTCCCGATCAATGCTCAACGGCCCGCGTACAATCCGGTGTGCGCTTGGTGGCTGACGCCGGACCCGTCGCATGACCGCCTCGATCCGCGCGGCCAGCTCCCGGAATCCGTAGGGTTTCGCCAGGCAGTCGTCGCAGCCGGCCTGCAGACTGAGCACCCGGTCCAGTTCCGTGTCCCGGGCGGTGAAGGCGATGATGGGAATATCGCTCGAGGCGCGGACCGCCCGGCAGATCTCCAGGCCGTCGATATCGATCAGCTCCAGCCCGAGCAGCATCAGGTCGTACTCCTGATGCGTCTCCAGAGCGGCCACGCCGTTGGCCGCGATCCGGACGTCGTAGCCCTGGCGCCGGAGATTCTGTTGCAGGGCGCCGGCGTGGGTCGCATCAGATTCCGCCAAAAGAACTTGCATTGACTCCCCCGTATCTCAATGCTCGACAGCAACCAGCCGGCGATCCAGCCCCGCCGGTGGTGCGGCTGGGGATTCGGAGCTGACGAACGGCGGTCGACGAGAGCGCAGGGTGAGCAGGGGCCCGCGGCGCCCCGGGCGAGGCGGTGACACCCAACACGTGTGCTGCTTTGCGACGGGGACCGCTCCCCTGTCCTTCCCCCAGTTGGAGGTCCGCTATAGCGGGCCGCCAGAATTCGCACCCTACACCATAGTTGGCAACGACTGTCAACTATGGCGGACGGGGCGTGAGCATGCGAGACTGGCTTGAATGTGGGCCGGGTATGAGTGTCCGGGCTGCACTCTAGAACGGGGGGGAGATGACCAGAGCTGATTTGCATGCCGGACGGCCGCTGGTCCAGAGCTTCGAAGAACGCCTGCAAGGCTTGATTAACACTATGTACCCGGACGAGCGCAAACGGCCCGGCTACAGCAAGCTCGCCAGGGAGATTAGCGAGGCGACTGGCGGCAGCATCTCAGGGACCTACCTGTGGGAGCTCGCCACCGGCAAGAAGCGCAATGTGACGCTCGATCAGCTCAGCGTGCTGGCCGAGTTCTTCGGGGTGCCGGCCGAGTACTTCCTGAACGCGGACGTCGCCGCGCGCGTCGACACCCAGCTCAAGGCGGCATTCGCGCTGCGCGACGCACGCGTGCGCAGCATCGCCCTGAGGGCGGACGGCCTGTCGGCACAAGCCCTGGACGCCCTTCTGGTGATGGTCAACGAAGCCCGCAAGATCGAGCGCCTGTCGCCGGTCGACGACGCGGACGACACCCCCGCCGGGAGACAGTCCTGGACCGAGGTGGCCAGAACGGACTGAGTCGGTCGGACATCAGGCACCGCCAGGCGTGCCGCTGGCTGCTGCGCGCGGCCAGCTGTCCGCCCCACCGTGAAGCATTCTGACGCCGCCTTGGCTGACATGTACTTGGCAGCTTGTCTGGGATCCGCTGCGCGAACGACTGTCCCGGAGAAGCGTGCGTCCGGAACGCGATATACGTTGACGCCGCGCTATCAGAATTCACCGGGGGAGAGCAGTTGCGGAAGCGAAATCTACGTCGTCAATGTCAGCTGATAGTCCAGCAACTCGACTTGCCACGACCGTTCTCCGTCGAGGCGCTGTGTCACCAGCTGGCCAAGCAGCGGAGACGGCAGCTGCACCTCATGCCATTGCCACCCGAGGCCGCGGCGAGCGGCGCCTGCGGGCTGTGGCTCTCGACCAGCACCAGCGACTTCATCTTCGTGGAACGCAACACATCTCTACCGCACCAGGAGCACATCGTCCTCCACGAGATCGGACACATGCTCTTCGACCACCAAGTGCTCTCCCTTGCCGAACCGGCCACGATGAGCGAAATCTTCAGCGATCTCGGTCCCGATACGCTTCGGCGCTTCCTGGCCCGCACCAACTACAGCACCCAGCAGGAGCGGGAGGCCGAGATGCTGGCCAGCCTGATCCGTACCACTGCTGATGAGTTTACCCTCGAACAGCCGATCAGCGTGCTGAGTAAACTCGAGGCCGCGCTTGGTGTCGGTGGTCGCCGTGCTCGATGAACTGTCCCACCGCGGAACGCAGTTGGAGAATCTGAGCATCGCTGCGTTGTGGTTCACCGTGCTGCTCCGGGCGCCGTCCGCGGCGCGCTCGCAGTGGCAGCGGAGTCTCTGGCTCGGCATCGCCACGGCCGCCGCCGCGATGACGCTGAACGTGCCGTCCATCCTGCGGCTACTGGACGCGATGACGGGTTCGGCGGACCTCGTCGATCTGGGCCGAAACCTGACCGGCGTCATCTCGGCGGTGGCGGTGCTCGACTTCGTCCTGTTCGCCGTCGGCTACCCGCGCCTGCGAGCCAGTCTGACCGCCGTGACCCTCCTCGCCATGGCTGCCCTGATCGGGCTGGACCTCAGCGCCCCGTCGCACGCCGGGCACACCATCCCGCCGGCCAGCGCTCCGGTCCCCTCCACCGCCTACTGGATACTGCTGATCGGCATCCAGCTCGTGGCCAACGCCGCCTGCTGCGTGGTGTGCTGGCGCTATGGTCGGCGCGGCGAGAACCGGGCACTGCGGATCTGCCTGCTGCTCTTCGGCTGGGGAACCGCCTGCGCGGGCCTGTTCTGGGTCGGCTACCTGGTCTACCTGCCCACCCGGATCGCCTGCATCGTCGCGGTGTTGCCGCTGCTGATGGGCCTGCACGGCTTCCTGCGCGCCGTCGCACTGGCGGTGCCCGCGCTCCTCGGCTTTCGCCGTAAGCTCCACGACCTGGCGACGGTCTGGCGGTTGTGGCCGCTGTGGCACGAACTGGTCACCACGGTGCCGCACGTGACGCTGCTCAGGCCGCGCTCCCGGCTGCACGAGGTGCTCCGACCGGACGGCTCGTGGAACCTGCTCGCCTATCGCAAGATCATCGAGATCCGGGATGCCATCCTGGTGTTGCGGGACAGCACACCGCCGGAGATGCTCGAGGCCGCCGAGCGGCACATCGCGGCCGCCGCGATACCGGCGGACCAGGCCGACGCGGCCGTGCTCGCCTGTCTGCTGCGGGTCAGTCGTACCATGCCGAGCGCTGACCGCACGCCGTTCCCCGTCCAGACGGCGGAGCTCTACGTCTCGGGCGGCGCCGACCGGGAGTCCGAGGCCGAGTTCCTGATCCAGGTCGCCAAGGCCTACCGCCTGACCCCTGTCGCGGACTTCGCCTGCCGGCGCGGACCCGCCGATCCCTTCTCGGCGGCGGGGCAGTCGCCCGCGGATCGGTCTGCGTGAGGTAGTCGGACCCATGAGTTGCCTGGAGGCCTGATGGTCATGCCGGATCAGCGGGTTGTCATCGTCACCGGTGGTGGTACGGGAGTCGGCGCCGCTACAACCTGGCTGCCGTGCGAGGCCTCTCCGGGTGCTGGTCCGAGCCTCCGTGCTGGGTGCGGTCAGCCGCCCTCGGCGATCCGGTAGTGCGCGGCGGCGTTGTCGTGGAGCACGGCGTTCACGTGCTCCACGCCCACCAGCTCGGCGAGGCGGTGCGGGTCGCCGTCCTCGAAGGGGCGCCGGGCACGAGTGGAGGGCAGGTCGGGCCGCCGGTGGGTCGAAGGGGTGCTCGGTCGCCGTTGAATTCCGTTCGAAGTCGGCCCGCGTGGTGGGTGCGCTCTCGCAGGAAGCCTCCAGAGGGTCTTCAGGGCGTCTTCAGGAAGGCGTGCCGGGTGTTCGCCGGCGAATTCTCATCCGGATTCTCATGTCGGCCGCTCGGACCGCGACGGGCCTGCTAGATGGGGGCGCGAGGCCGCTCCGGCCGGCTGTCGGAAGCCGGGTGTGGTGGGGGCCATGGCCTTCCGAGCTGTGGGAATGCAATGATCTGCGCTGGGCATGAGGTCGGTGGGGGCGGCGGCTTCCACGAATATTGATTTCGCTTGCGCAAGTCTGCAACCATGCAGGGCCTCCACTACGTCCCTGGTGGCTGGAAGTCCGATGTCGGGGGCCGGTCGTGGAGGTCGGTGCGGCGGCATCAGGGCCCTCATCCGGCTGTGACATGAAACATGGGACAGGACGCATGGCTGACCATCGAATATCTCCCGAGCCCTCCGAGCTCCGGCGCGGCGCACGTGGCCGCGACGGCTCCCGTGCGGGCAAGGGCGCGGCCGCCGAAGGGCGGTCCGGGCGGCGGAAGGGGCGCGGGCGCGGACGTGCCCGGCGCAACGTCCTGCTGTCGCTGGCGGTCGTCCTGGTGCTGCTGGTCGGCGGCGGGACGTACGTGTACTTCCAGCTCGACGGCAACATCAAGAGCAGCGCGCTCTTCACCGGTACCGGGACCCAGGCCCCCGAGAAGAAGGACGCCGCGGGGGACACGCCGGAGAACATCCTGGTGATCGGCTCGGACACCCGGGACACCGCGGAGGACTGCCAGATCG
Organism: Kitasatospora sp. NPDC052896; assembly: GCF_044547075.1. NCBI lineage: Bacteria > Bacillati > Actinomycetota > Actinomycetes > Kitasatosporales > Streptomycetaceae > Kitasatospora > Kitasatospora sp. NPDC052896. The sequence goes on along the minus strand of NZ_JBITZU010000007.1, from coordinate 336,646 downwards.
GCGGCGACTGCGCCGACGGCGGTGCCGGCGCCAACGCGGACGTCGAGATGATCGTCCACCTAGCCGCCAACCGCACCAACGCGACGGTCCTGAGCATCCCGCGCGACACCGTCCTGGACCTGCCGGACTGCAAGGACCCGACGACCGGGGCGGTCCACAAGGGCCTGGCCCAGCAGCAGATCACCACCAGCCTGCAGTACGGCCCCGGCTGCACGGTGGCGGCGGTCCACCAGCTGACCGGGATCACCATCGACCACTTCATGATGATCGACTTCAGTGGCGTGGTGAACATGTCGGACGCGGTCGGCGGCGTGAACATCTGCGTCGACAACAACGTCTACGACCCGTACTCCCACCTCAAGCTGACCTCCGGGAACCACACCCTGCAGGGCCTGGCGGCGCTGGAGTTCCTGCGCACCCGGCACGGCTTCGGTGACGGCAGCGACATCGGGCGCGAGGGGGCCCAGCACCTCTTCCTGTCCGCCATGATCCAGAAGCTGAAGAGCGCCAACACGCTGGCCAACCCGGCCGCGCTCTACTCGCTGGCCAACGCCGCGACCAAGGCGCTCACCGTGGACAGCGGCCTGGACGGCATCACCAACCTCACCGCGCTGGCCGGCCAGATGAACGACGTGCCGACCGACAAGATCACCTTCATGACCACCCCCAACGCGCAGTACGAGGGGTCCGACCCGGACCTCAAGGACGACGTGGTGCTGGGTCCCGGTGCCCAGCAGATCTTCTCGGCGATCCAGAACGACCAGTCGTTCTCCGGTGGCGTCCCGTCCGCCTCGCCCTCTGCCTCGGCCGCCTCGTCCGCGCCGGCGTCCTCCGCCGCGCAGTCCGCGCCGGCGGCGCCGCCCGCCGACGCCGCCAGCCTGCGGCTGGAGGTGTCCAACGCCAGCCCCACCTCGGGCCGGGCGCTGGCGGTGGCGAACGCGCTGCAGCAGCAGGGCTACACGGACGCGGTGGACGACGGCAACGCGCCGCCGGTCAGCACGACCGAGCTGGTCTACGCGCCGAGCCACGCCGCCGACGCCCAGGCCGTCGCGAGCGCGCTGGGGCTGCCGTCCTCGGCCCTGCGCGCGACCGGTACGACGGCCACCCTGCACCTGTACATCGGCTCCGACTGGCCGAGCGGCACCAGCTTCGGTGGCGGCGGTTCGGCCGGTGGCGGCGGTCAGTCCTCCGGTGGGGCGCCCGCGCCGACCACTCCGGTCGCCCCGCCCAGCAACGCGAGCGCGGACAACGCCGGGGCGTCCCAGGGCTGTGCCCAGGTCAGCACCGAGGACACCACGCCGTTCGGCTCGCCGATCAAGGCCTTCGCGGACAACCCGAAGGTTCCCAACTCGGCGCCGTAGCAGGCAGGTCGGGAGAGCGGGGCCGTCCGGTGCGGGAGCACCGGGCGGCCCCGCTCCGTTCACCGCGCCGGGTGGGTGGGCCGGTTCGCGCCGGCCGCTCTCCGGCCCACCCGCTGCCTGCAACGGGTCGAGGGTGAAGATCGGTCGCGGATCGGCGGATACCAGGTCGGTGACGAGCGGGTGACGGATCGGTGGAGCCGGCGTCGAGGTGGCAGGTAGTCCCATATGAAGAGCTGACCATTGGTGAGCAAGGGGCTACTGAGAGGTGGGGGAATGATGGGACTTCGGGGGGCTCGGTACGGCGCCGCGACGGGTGCGGTGGTGTCGGCGCTGGTGTTGTTCACGGCGGGGTGCCAGCCGTCCGGGCAGGAGGGCGGTGCGGCGGGGAAGCCGAGCACCACGGTGACGTCCGCGCCGGCGGTGGCGGCGACGGAGTCGGCTCCGCCCCTGGCGGCGACGCCGGCCGCGCCGACGTCGCACCCGGCCGCCGCCACCGAACCGACGCCCGTCCACACCACGCCAGCGAGGGCCACCGCTCCGACCAGCCAGCCGCCGGCCCCGGCCAGCACGGCGCCCGAGCCGCCCGAGGCGACCCGGCCCGCCGCGACGCCCGCGGGCGGTTGCGCCCCGCACACCACCGGCAGCTGCGGCTGGGACCACGGGCTGACCCCCGCGAGCCCCGGGGAGACGGCCGAGTGCGTGGACGGCACGGTCTCCGAGTCCGCGCACTTCCAGGGGACCTGCTCGCAGCACCACGGGGTGCTGTACTGGTTCAAGTGAGGCCCTGAAAGGGGCCGGGGGCAGGCCCTGGGGCTTCCCCCGACCCGTGCGGAGCCGGGCCGTCCCGGGGGTTCGGGAGCGGCGGCGCCCGGTGCGGGATCAGTGCGGAATGCCGTCGATCACCTCGCGTGCCCCCTGGCGCAGCAGGGCGACGGCGACCGAGGTGCCCAGGGTCGCCGGGTCGAGCGGGCCGGCCCACTCGTGGGCGTCGAGGACCGTCTTGCCGTCCGCCGAGAAGACCCGTCCGTGCAGCGAGAGCCGTCCGTCCCGCTCGGCCCGGGCGTAGCCGGCGATCGGGCTGTTGCAGTGGCCCTGCAGCACGTGCAGGAACATCCGCTCGGCCGTGGTCTCCCGCCAGGCGTCCGGATCGCCCAGGCCGGCGACGGCCGCGATGGTCGCCTCGTCGCCCTCGCGGCACTGCAGCGCGAGGACGCCCGCGCCGATCGGCGGGCACATCACGTCCACCGGCAGGATCTCGGTGATCCGCCGCTGCTCACCGATCCGGGCCAGCCCGGAGGCGGCCAGCAGCAGCGCGTCGGCCTCGCCGGCGGCCAGCTTCTCCAGCCGGCGGTTGGCGTTGCCGCGGAACGGGACGCAGGCCAGGTGCGGGTGCGAGGCCGCCAGCTGCGCCACCCGGCGCACCGAGGAGGTGCCGATCCGGGTGCCGGCGGGCAGCTCGTCCAGGGTGAGCCCGCCCGGGTGGACCAGCGCGTCGCGGATGTCGTCGCGGCGCAGGAAGGCCGCGAAGACCGTGCCGGCGGGCAGCGGCCGGTCGGCCGGGACGTCCTTGACGCAGTGCACCGCGAGGTCGGCCTCGCCGGCCAGCAGCGCCGCGTCCACCTCCTTGGTGAACGCGCCCTTCCCGCCGAGCGCGGAGAGCGCGCCGGTCCAACGGTCGCCGGAGGTGGTGACCGGGATCACCTCGGTGCGCAGTCCCGGGTGCAGCGCGGCCAGCTCGGCGCGGACCCGGTCCACCTGGGCCAGCGCCATCGGCGAGGACCGGGAGACGATTCTGATCACCACATCTCCCTTGTTGGCAAACGATCCTGACGACTGGTCCGCTGACAGTGGCGATGGCATGGCGACCACGATAGGGCGTCCGGTCGCGCGGCGCGGCTGTGGCCGCCGGCGTTGTCACGGTAGCGTGCGACATTCGTACGCGAAGGCGAACCGGGCCGAGGGCGAGCGGGAGAGAGAGTCGTGACCGAGACCGAGCAGAGTGTCGCCCCGGGCCGGCCGGTGCCGACCCGACGAGACGTCGCCCGGGACGGCGGCGGCCGGCTCGTCGCCGTCCGGCCGCACCTCGCGCTGGCGGTGGCGTTCTTCGCCGCGTACGCCCTGCTCGCCCTGGTCCGCTACGAGCGGTTCGGCTCACCCTCCTGGGACCTCGGCATCTTCACCGAGGCGGTCAAGGGTTACGCCCACCTGAGCGCGCCGGTGGTCTCGATAAAGGGGCCCGGCTTCAACGCGCTGGGCGACCACTGGTCCCCGATCCTGGCCGCGCTCGGCCCGGTCTTCTGGCTGGTGCCCTCGGCGGCCACCCTGCTGCTCGCGCAGGCGGCGCTGTTCGCCTGGTCGGTCGGCGTGGTCTCGGACACCGCCGCCCGGCTGCTGACCCGCCCCCGGGGGCTGCTGATCGGCGTCGCGTACGGGCTGTCCTGGGGGTTGCAGCGGGCGGTGGACGCGGAGTTCCACGAGATCGCCTTCGCGGTGCCGCTGCTCGCCGTGGTGGGCCGGCAGCTCCTGTTCGGCCGCTGGGAGCGGGCCGTCTGGTGGGCGCTGCCGCTGGTGCTGGTCAAGGAGGACCTGGGGCTGACGGTGGCCGCCGTGGGCGTGGTCCTGATGCTGGCCGGCCGGCGCTGGTTCGCCGGGGCGGCGCTGGTCTGCTTCGGCCTGGCCGCCACCGTGCTGACCGTCCTCGTGCTGATCCCGCACTTCAACCCGCAGCACGAGTTCGACTACTGGTCGAAGCTGCCCGGCGGCGAGCACCCGAAGCTGTGGCAGGTGCTCGCCGGGCCGTTCAGCCGGCTCACGGTCTGGAAGACCACCGGCTGGCTCTTCGGCATCACCGGCTTCCTGGCGCTGCGCTCGCCGCTGGTGGTGCTCGCGCTGCCCACGCTGGCCTGGCGGTTCGGCTCGTCCAACCCGATGTTCTGGGGGCCGGACTGGCACTACAACGCGACCCTGATGCCGATCCTCTTCCTCGGTCTGGTGGACGCCGTCCGCCGCTGCGCGGCCTCGCCGCGGCCGTGGCTGCGCTCCTTCGCGGACGGCATGGTGCCGGCCGCCCCGGCCATCGCGGTGGCCTGCACGGTCAGCCTGCCGGTCGGGCTGGGCGGGCTGGCGGACCCGGCGGCCTGGAGCGGCGGAGCGCACGCGGCGGCGCTGCGGGCGGCGGTGCGGGAGATTCCGCCGGGGGTGCGGGTGGAGTCCACCATCTCGTCGCTGGCGGTGCTGGCGGCCCGGGACGACGCGTACTGGCTGGGCGGCAGCAAGCCGGTGCCGCCGGACTACCTCTGCGTGGACCTGGCCGGCTGGGACGGCGGCCCGACCGATCTGCCCGGGTACGCGGCGGCGCTGCACCCGGGCTCGACGTACGAGGTGGTCTTCTCGCAGCAGCAGGTCGTGGTGCTGCACCGGGTGGGCTGACCGCGGCCCGGACCGGTCCTAGTGCTCGGCAGCCAGCTGCCGGAGGCCGTTCAGCGCGCGCTCGGCCTCGTCGGCGGCGACGAAGAGGTGGTCGTGGTGGAAGCCGGCCACCACGTTGCAGCTGATCCCCAGCTCGGTGAGCCGTCCGGCCACCGCCGCGGTGAGTCCGACCGCCTCCAACGAGGAGTGGATCCGCAGCGTGATCCAGGCGGCGACGTAGTCGTAGCGCAGGCCGAGCGCGTCCGCCTCCTCCTGCTCCAGCACCGCGGTCAGCCCCTCCGGCTCGGCCACCGTCACCACCGGGCGAAGCCCGGCCGGCACCCGTCCGGGGAACGTGCAGTAGACGTACCGGCCCGGGTTGACCTCGGGGTGCAGGTCGCCGAGCAGCTTCTGGAGATCCTTTTCACCGGCCATGCCTGCCACCGTATCCGCCCGCCCACCGGGCCCCCGGCAGCGACGCCCGCGGAGCCGACCTGCGGCGACGTCCAGTGCACAAGGTGGGTGCGGGGCATCCGGCATGCCAGCGGTTGGTCCCAGCGGTTGGTCACATCTCTGGCAAGCGATCCCCACCACCTGCGGGTCGCGATCCATCAGCGGTAGTCGGTCCCGCTCCAGCCACGACTCGTAGCCCACGTGATCAGCGACTGTCACCGAGTAGTACCAGCCCGCGAAGCCTTGCCCGCCTTTCGCCCAGCGGAAGCCGCGGACCGGCTCCACGTGCTCGAACCGGACGTTCCAGCCCTGTCCCAGCGGCACCCGGCGCCGCCGCCCGTGCTCGCAAAAGTCCAGGTCAAAGGCCGACAACGCGGCATCGCCGAACGCCCGTGCCGGCGCCGCCACAGCCCCCTGTCGGTCGTCTGAGTCCAGTGGCAGACGACCAAGGTTCAACGGCGGAGGACAGACGTGCTGGCTCGAGAGGCGTTGACGGGCGACAGTCACCGATATATCGTCGAGTTATCGAGACAGTACGACGAGAGGTGGTGCGCATCATGCGCGGCATGGATTCGGAGTTCGGCCGGCGTGGCCGTCGGCGTGGGGCGGGGCGCGGGCGTGGTCCCGGGTTCGAGGGTTTCCCGGGGATGCCCGGGGAGTTTCCGGAGGGGCGGCCGGCGTTCGGGCCGCCCGGTGGGCCGTTCGGCGGCCCGTTCGGAGGCGGGGCCTTCGGCGGCCCGTTCGGCGGGCCGTTCCACGGGCACGGCGGCCGTGGGCGTGGGCGGCACGGTGGTGGGCGGGCCCGGCGTGGCGACGTCCGGGCCTCGCTGCTGGCGCTGCTCAAGGAGCGGCCGATGCACGGCTACGAGATGATCACCGAGATCGGTGAGCGGACCGCGGGCGCCTGGCGGCCCAGCCCGGGTTCGGTCTACCCGACCCTCCAACTGCTGGAGGAGGAGGGCCTGATCCAGGCTCAGGAGGGTGGCGGCAAGCGGCTCTTCACGCTGACCGAGGCGGGCCGGGCCGAGGCCGAGGCGGGCTCGGCGGAGCCCTGGCTGGAGACCGGTCGGGGGGTGGACTGGGAGAAGGTGCAGGAGGCGCGCCAGGCGCTGTCGGCCGTGGAGCACGCGGTCCGGCAGGTCATGGGCACCGGCACCGAGGAGCAGCGGGCCAAGGGGCTGGCCGTCCTCGCCGAGGCCCGCAAGAAGCTGTACCTGATCCTCGCCGAGGAGGGGTGACCCCTCGGCAGGGGGACGACCGGGGGACGGGGTGCCGGGCTACGGCTGGTAGGTGTACTGCCAGCGGGCCCGGCCCCTGGAGTCGAACGCCTTGGCCCGGGTGTAGACCAGCGTCCGGGCCGGCTCGTCGCCGTGCGCCGGGACCGGCACCTTGTACACCTTCGGCACGCCGTTGAAGGGGCTCAGCAGGATCGGCAGGATCTGCCCGTCCAGTGGCCCGCCGATGAACTCGGTCTCCGCACTCTTCACCCGACCAGCTTCGCACCCGGCCAGGCCTGCGCCAAAAGTCGGCCGCGGGGGTCGCCCGACCCCGGAGGTCGGTCCGCACCCGACCGATCCGCGCCCGCCACGCCACCAGCGTGCGACCGGCGCACAACCACGAGGTGACCGGCGCCGCGTACGCTGGCCGCTCGGCCGCAACCCCCGGGTCCGGAGGACCCTCGTGCTCCCTTATCCTGCTCTGTACGCCCCCGGGCCTCACCCGGGTCAGCGGCCCGTACGGGTCGGGTGGCGCGCATCGCGCTGCGCCCGCCCGCCGAGCTTTCCGACTCTCGCACTCCGTGCCGCGGACCAAGGCGCCGGTCGTCCGGCGACATCCGGTGCCGGCCGCTCCGGCCGGTCCACCGGGCACCCCTCGGGAAGCAGCGGGTGACGCCGGGCGTTGCGTCCGGTAGTGCGTCGAACGCTGTGTCACACCAGGCACGGCAGGTGCGGAAGGGGCCCGATGGAAGCCAGCAGCAGGTGGACGACGTGGTGGCAGCGACGCGATCGGCAGCGCACCGGCCCGGCCGCCGCCGGTGCCGTTCCCTCCCCGGCCGCCCGGCTGGAGCTGCTGCTCGCCGCGGTGCGGGCCGGTTTCCCACTGGCGCCCGCCGCGTATCCGGCCGGCTACCGCTGCTCCTGTGACCGGGTCGGCTGTCCCGCGCCGGGGCAGCACCCGGTCTCCTTCGCCTGGCAGTCGCAGGCCACCACCGACGGCGAGCAGCTCGCCCGCTGGCTCGCCCGCGACCCGCAGGCCAACTTCGTCACCGCCACCGGCCGGGCCCACGACGTGCTGGACGTCCCCGCCGAGGCCGGCCGGCTGGCCCTGGAGCGGCTGACCGAGCGCGGGGTCGGCGGCCCGGTGGCCGCGGTCGGCGAGGAGCGCTACCTCTTCTTCACCGCCACCCGCGGCACCCCAGCGGACGAGGACGAGTGGTGGTCCAGCGAGCTGGACACCCATCCGGACAACGTCTCCGAGCACCCCGGGCTGCGCTGGCACTGCCGCGGCTCGTACACCCTGCTCCCGCCGGCCGCCCTGCCGGACGGCTCGCGGGTGCGCTGGATCTGCGGGCCCGACCAGCCGCTGCCCGACCCGCTGCGGGTACTGGACGTGCTGACCGACGCCTGCACCGAGGTCGGCGCGGTCGCCGAGGAGCAGTGGCTGATCGGGTGACCGTACGGACGGCCGCGGTCACGGCAGGGTGAGGATCTCCGCGCCGTCGGCCGTGACCAGCAGGGTGTGCTCGAACTGCGCGGTCCGCTTGCGGTCCTTGGTGACCACCGTCCAGCCGTCCGCCCAGATGTCGTAGTCGTAGCTGCCGAGGGTGAGCATCGGCTCGATGGTGAAGGTCATCCCGGGCTTGATCACCTCGGTGGCCCGGTCGCTGTCGTAGTGCGGGATGACCAGGCCGGAGTGGAACGAGGTGTTGATCCCGTGCCCGGTGAAGTCGCGCACCACGCCGTAGCCGAAGCGCTTGGCGTAGGACTCGATCACCCGGCCGATCACGTTGATCTGCCGGCCCGGCTTGACCGCCTTGATCGCCCGGTTGAGTGACTCCCGGGTGCGCTCGACCAGCAGCCGGGACTCCTCGTCCACCTCGCCGACCAGGTAGGTGGCGTTGAGGTCGCCGTGCACCCCGTGGATGTACGCGGTGGCGTCGATGTTGACGATGTCGCCGTCCTGGAGCACCGTCGAGTCGGGGATCCCGTGGCAGATCACCTCGTTGACGGAGGTGCAGATCGACTTGGGGAAGCCCCGGTAGCCGAGGTCGGACGGGTACGCGCCGTGGTCGCACATGTACTCGTGCGCCACCGCGTCCAGCGCGTCGGTGGTGACGCCGGGCGCGATCAGCTCGGCCGCCGCCGCCATCGCCCGGGCCGCGATCCGGCTGGCGATCCGCATCTTCTCGACGGTCTCGGCCGACTGCACCTCGGGTCCGGTGTAAGGGGTCGGTGCCGGCTTGCCGACATACTCCGGCCGGGCGATGTGCGCCGGAACCTTGCGCGTGGGGGACTGGGTGCCGGGAACGAGGAGAGCCATGGCGGGGAGTCTAGCGGCCCGGCCGGTCCGGGCCCCGGCTGTGTGTGCGAAGGCGGGGTCGGGAATGATCCCGACAAGTGAGAAGGAGACTGCTGATGCCCCTGGGATTCCACCGCAAGCCCACCGGTCAGCCGGGCGAGTGGTTCTACTGCGTCAAGCACAACAAGGTGGAGGAGGGCCCGGAGTGCCCGGCCAAGGACCGGCTCGGCCCGTACGAGTCGCCCGAGGCCGCCGCCCAGGCACTGGAGATCGCCGCCGAGCGCAACCGCGAGTGGGCCAACGACCCGCGCTGGCGTGACGACGACGGCCCCAAACCCGACGCGGGGTGACGTGACTCCGGTTCAGGCCGCCACCGGCTGGTGCTCGCGCTGCGCCCGGACCGCCGCCACGTGCGGGTCCGTCCGGGCGTCGTAGGCCAGCAGCTTCGGCAGGCCCACGGCCAACGCGAGCACCCCGCCGACGCAGGCCAGCCCGCCCAGCCAGATCGAGCCGCGCACTCCGGCCACCCCGGCCAGGCCGCCCGCCCGGACCTGGCCCAGCTGCGGGCCGACCGAGTAGCTGAGCAGCTCGACGCCGGCCAGCCGGCCGCGCAGCTCGTCCGGGATGGACTGGTTCCAGATGGTGGAACGGCCCATTCCGCTCACCATGTCCGCGCCGCCCGCGACCGCGAGGAAGAGGAGGACCAGCCAGACGTCGCCGACCAGCCCGGCCGCCGTCATCGCCAACCCCCAGCCGAGCGCCGCCGCGACCACCAGCCGGCCGTGCCGCCGCACCCCGCCGGCCCAGCCGCTGGTGGCCGAGACCACCAGCCCGCCGAGCGCGGGCGCGCCGTAGAGCAGGCCGAGCGCCCAGTGCGCGTGCAGCTGGTCGGCCAGGAACGGGAAGAGCGCGACGGGGTAGGCGAAGAGCATCGCCACGATGTCCACCGCGTAGGTGCCCAGCAGCTCCGGGCGGCTCCAGGCGTAGCGCACGCCGGCCGCGATCGCCGCCAGCGAGGGCTTGACCGCGCCACTGCTCGGCGGCACCGCCCGCATCCGGGCGAGCAGCAGCAGCGAGACGGCGAACGAGAGCACGTCCAGTCCGTAGGCGGTCTGCACCCCGGCGAACGCCACGATCACCCCGGCCAGCGCCGGCCCGAGCACCGAGGCCGTACTGCGGTAGAGCGAGAGCAGCGAGAAGGCAGCCGGGAGCTGGTCGTGCTCCACGATCCGCGGGGTCAGCGTGTCCAGGGCCGGCCGCTGCAGGCCGTCCACCGCCGCGACCAGCGCGGTGACCAGGTAGACGGGCCAGACCAGGGGGTGCGGCAGCAGTGCGTTGAGCAGCAGCAGGGCGGAGAGCAGGCCCAGGCCGGCCTCCGCGGCGAGCACCAGCCCGCGCCGGTCCAGCGCGTCGGCCAGCGCGCCGCCCCACAGCCCGAAGACGATCAGCGGCAGCAGCTCGACCGCGCCGATCAGACCGACCGCCAGGTAGGAGCCGGTGAGGTCCTTGAGCTGGAGCGGCACCGCGACGTAGGTCAGGAAGGTGCCGAAGCTGGAGACGCAGCCGGAGCCCCAGAGCAGCCGGAAGTCCCGCGAGGCGCGCCAGGGGGTGAGGTCGGGCCGCAGCCGGCGCAGCAGGGAGCGGGGATGGGGAGGTTCGTCGTTCATCGCGGGCCATCATCCGAGCCGCCGGGTGAGCCGGGCAACGGGTTTTCCGCCGGCTCCACCGTCCGGCCCGCGCACCCGCGGTTCACCAGCGGCTGACCGGTGCCACGGTGAACTGCCGCAGCAGCCTGGCCAGCCGGGACTCCGCGCGGCGCGACTCGGCGGCCGCCGAGCTGACCAGGTGCTGCACCAAGTCGAAGCCCGACTCGTCGGCGGCCGGCACGGTCAGGCTCTCGTGTGCGAGCCCGACCAGTTCGCGGTCCCCGGCCTCCAGCGCCAGCACGGTGGCCCCGCCCCGGCGGGCGTCCGCGACCCGTTCCAGCAGCCCGTCGCCGGCCCGGTCCGGGGCCACCACCAGCACCGTCTCGCCGCGACCCGCGTCGGCCAGCCGCGGCAGCCCGTGCCGCAGGTGGGCTGGCGCGTCGACCGGCACCCGGTGCCGGATCAGGGCCGGCGCCAGCCCGGGCACGCCCGACCAGGCGGCCTCGTCGTCCAGGTGGGCGGCCAGGTGCCAGGGCTCGTGCGCGGCGGTGCCGACCAGCAGCAGGCCGCGGGCCGAGCGCCGGGTGACCGAGCCGCGCAGCGAGCCGGCGAAGGCGCGGGTGGTCCGGAGCAGTTCGGAGCCCGCCAGTGCCTCGCGCAGCGCGGAGACTTTCATCGCGTCCATCCCCGCAGGATGGAGCCGGGCCGCGGGCTTTGGCAGGATCTCGGGTATGACTTCCCTCGATTCAGCGAACCCGGCCGACCCGCGCCCCGACATCTCGGAGCTGGTGGTCGGTGTCCTCGGCGGCACCGGCGACCAGGGCCGCGGCCTGGCGTACCGGCTGGCCAAGGCCGGCCAGCAGATCATCATCGGCTCGCGCAACGCCGAGCGGGCCGAGACCGCCGCCGCCGAGATCGGCCTCGGCGTGCGCGGCGCGGACAACGCGACCGCCGCCCGGGAGAGCGACATCGTGATCGTCGCGGTGCCGTGGGCCGGGCACGGCGAGACCCTCGCCGCGATCCGGGCCGAGCTGGTCGGCAAGATCGTGGTGGACTGCGTCAACCCGCTCGGCTTCGACAAGCAGGGCGCCTACGCGCTGGTCCCCGAGGAGGGCAGCGCCGCCCAGCAGGCCGCCGCGCTGCTGCCGGAGAGCCGGGTCACCGCGGCCTTCCACCACCTCTCCGCAGTGCTGCTGCAGGACCCGGAGGTGGCGCGGATCGACACCGACGTGATGGTGCTCGGCGACGACCGCGCCGCCACCGACCTGGTGCAGGCGCTCGCCGAGCGGATCCCCGGGATGCGCGGGATCTACGCCGGACGGCTGCGCAACGCGCACCAGGTGGAGTCACTGGTCGCCAACCTGATCTCGGTCAACCGCCGGTACAAGGCGCACGCCGGACTGCGGATCACGGACGTGTGACCGGGGCCACCGTGGGTGACCCACGGTGAGCCGCCGTGAAGATCTCGTGACAACGCGGACGGTCCGGGCACACCCTGCTGCGGGTGGGCCCGGACCGTCGGCGAGAATGGCTGCCGAACGCCCCCGACCCCTGGAGCCGGCAGCATGCCCCGCAACGCCCTGTACGCCTCGCTCGTCTTCGTCCTCGCGGTGGCCGCCGCGGTGGTCTCCTTCGTGCAGGGCAACTGGCTCGGCGTGGTCTGGGTGCTGATGGCCGGAGTGTCCAGCAACATCGCCTGGTTCTACCTGCGCAAGGAGCGGCTCTCCCGGGCGGCCCGTACCACCGAGGGCTAGTGCGACCAGAACCGGAACAGGTACTGCCCGAGGTCCGCGTAGCCGCCGGACACCCCGAACAGGCCCAGCACGTCGTAGACCAGGTTGAAGAACCACTGGTTGATCTGCGACTGCCAGATCAGCACGAAGACCGCCAGCATCCCGTACGGTGCGAACGGCGCGACCGCGCGCCGGGTCTTCAGCGAGAGCCAGGGCTCGATGATCCCGTAGCCGTCCAGCCCCGGCACCGGCAGCAGGTTCAGCAGCGTGGCGCTCACCTGGAGGAAGCCCAGGAAGGCCAGCGCCGCCGGGAAGACGCTCACCTGGTAGTCGCCGACGCTGGTGGTGCCCGGCAGGTTGTCCAGCCAGCCGGCGCCTACCGGGACCAGCAGCAGCACCGCGCAGGCGGCGTTCACCAGCGGTCCGGCGGCCGAGATCAGGCTGTGCTTGAGCCGGCCCTGGATCCGGTTGCGCTCGATGAAGACCGCGCCGCCGGGCAGGCCGAAGCCGCCCAGCACCACGAAGATCACCGGGAGCACGAAGCTGGTCACCGCGTTGGCGTAGCGCAGCGGATTGAGCGTCAGGTAGCCCTTGGCGCCGACGGTGATGTCGCCGCCGTGCAGCGCGGTGCGGGCGTGCGCGTACTCGTGCAGGCAGAGCGAGATCATCCAGCCGGCCACCACGAAGAGGAAGACGCCGAAGCCGGCCGCGCCGTACCCCGTCCACACCGCCCACCCCGAGGCGGCCAGTATCCCGAGCAGGACCCAGAACACCGGACTGATCCGGCGCTCCTCGCTGCTGCGGCGGGTGTCGGCAAAGCTCATGGTGTTCGGGTCTCCGATGGCGGCACGGTGGGCGGACCCGACCGATCATGCCCGGGCAGGCCGCCGCGGACAAGCGACGACGGATGAACGACGGGCGGCCGGCGGCCGTTCCGGCCGCGGTCCCGCCGGTCTTCCCCCCACCCGGTGTTCCTGCCGCCCTCCCGCGCGGTGTTGCTCCCGCCCTCCCGCGCGGTGTTGCTCCCGCCCTCCCGCCCGGCGTTCCACCCGGCGCCCGCGCGGGCGGGCGCCCTCCAGCAGAATGGTCCAGTGCGTTACGGAATCCTCGGCACCACCACGGCCCACCACGACGACGGCACCCCGGTCCCGCTCGGCGGCGCCCGACTGCGCGCGCTGCTCGCCGCGCTGGTGCTCCGCGAGGGGCGGCCGGTGCCGGCCGAGGTGCTGATCGACGAGGTCTGGGACACCGAGCCGCCGCAGGACGCGGCCGCCGCGCTGCAGACCCTGGTCGGCCGGCTGCGCCGGACCATCGGCCGGGACGAGGTCGGCTCCGGCCCCGGCGGCTACTGGCTGACCGGGCCGCGGACCGACCTCGGCCGGTTCCAGGAGCTCGCCGCCCGGGGCGGCCGGGCGCTGGACGCCGGCGAGGCCGAACCGGCCGCCCGCGACCTGCGGGCGGCGCTGGCACTCTGGCGTGGGCCGGCGCTGGCCGACCTGCCGGACCGGGCGGGCAGCGCGGTGCGGCTGGAGGCCCAGCGGGCGGAGGCGCAGCGCCGGCGGATCGCCGCCGACCTGGTGCTCGGCCGGGCCACCGAGGTCGCCGCCGAGCTGGCCGGCCTCTGTGCGGACCGGCCGTTGGACGAGCCGCTGCACGTGCTGTGGATCCGCGCGTTGCGGCAGACCGGGCGCACCGCCGAGGCGTTGAGCCGGTACGAGACCGTGCGGCGCGCGCTGGCCGAGCGACTGGGCGCCGATCCTGGTACCGAACTGCGGCAGCTGCACCGGGAGTTGCTCGAACCGTCGGTGAAGTCCGCCAAGCGCGAGGTGACTTCCGTTGCGTCAGCGCGCGGTCCGGTCGGCAATCTGCGGCCGCTGCTGACCAGCTTCGTCGGCCGCTCGCAGGACCTCCGGACGCTCTCCCAACTGCTGGGCGGCGGACGGCTGGTGACGCTGACCGGCCCGGGCGGCTCGGGCAAGACCCGGCTCTCGGTGGAGGCCGGCCGCGCCCTGCAACAGGCCGGCGAGGACTTCCCGGACGGCGTCTGGCAGGCCGAACTCGCGCCGCTGGAGAGCCCGTCGGCAGTCCCCGGCGCGGTGCTCTCCGCGCTCGGGCTGCGCGGCACGGTGCTGCACCACTCCACGGTGGCCGAGGTGGTCGAGGGCCGCTCCGAGGACCCGGTGCGGCAGATCGTCGAACGCTGCGGCCGCGGCCGGATGCTGCTGATCCTGGACAACTGCGAGCACCTGGTCGACGCCGCCGCCACGCTCGCCGACCGACTGCTCGGCGAGTGCCCGGGGCTGACCGTGCTGGCGACCAGCCGCGAGCCGCTCGGCGTGCCCGGCGAGGCGGTACTGCCGGTCGAGCCGCTGCCCGACCCGACGGCGCTGCGGTTGCTCGCCGAGCGCGGTGCCGCCGCCCGGCCCGGCTTCGACCCCGCGGACGACCCGGCGGCCTGTGCGGAGATCTGCCGCCGGCTGGACGGTCTGCCGCTCGCCATCGAGCTGGCCGCCGCCCGGCTGCGCAGCATGACGCCGCGCCAGCTGGCGGACCGGCTGGACGGCCGGTTCGCGCTGCTCACCGGTGGCAGCCGGATCCTGCTGCCGCGCCAGCAGACGCTGCGCGCGGTGGTCGACTGGAGCTGGGAGCTGCTGGACGAGCGCGAGCGCGCGGTGCTGCGCCGGCTGTCGGTCTTCGCCGGCGGCTGCACCCTGGAGGACGCCGTCCAGGTCTGCGCCGACCCGGCCGGCCCGGCCGCCGCGGAGGTCGCCGAGCCGCTCTTCTCGCTGGTCGACAAGTCGCTGCTGGTGGCCGTCCTCAATCCGGAGGGCCCGCCGCGCTACCGGATGCTGGAGACGATCCACGAGTACGCCGCCGAGCGGCTCGCCGAGGCGGGGGAGACCGAGCCGGTCCGCCGCCATCTGCACCACTTCCGCGAGCTGGCCCGGACCGCCTCGCGCGAGCTGCACGGCCCGCGGCAGCTGGAGCTGATCGCGCTGCTGGAGCGCGAGCAGGACAACATCCGGGCCGCCCTGCGCCGCGCGGTGGACGCCGGGGACGAGCAGGAGGCACTGGTCCTGGTGCTCGGGATGAGCTGGTTCTGGTCGCTGCGCGACTACCACACCGAGTCGCGCCAGTGGTACGAGGAGGTGGCCGCGCTCGGCCCGAACGCCTTCGACGAGCACGCGCCCCGGCCCGTCCCGCTGCTGGTGGACCCGCTGGACGCGCCGCCGCCGATGGCCCGCGAACTGCTGGAGGAGGCCCGTCGGCAGCTCCAGCTCCAGGTGCTGATCTCGCTGTTCACCGGCAACATGGCGATGCTGGGCGACCCCGAGGTGGGCCGCGTCGCGCACCGGGTGCTGGCGATGTACACCCCGGACCTGCCGCAGAGCTACCGGTTCCCGATGGTGCAGCGGGTGTTCGCGGCCTTCCTGGCCGGTGAGATGGACCGGATGCGGCCGCTGCTGGACGAGACGGTGGAGGGCTGTCGCCGGCACGGCCGGCCGCACGACCTCGCCTTCGTGCTGCAGATCCGGGCCCGGCTGATGAACGACTGGGCCGGCGGTCTGGAGCAGGCGATCCGGGACACCGAGGAGGCGCTGGAGCTGTTCACCCGCGCCGGGGACCGCTGGGGGATGTCCGAGTCGCTCTCCGCCCGGGGCGAGAACGCGGCCCGCAGCGGCGACTCGGCGCGCGCCGTCGAGTACTACGGCCTGGCGATCGAGCTGGCCAGGGAGATCGGTGCGCGGCAGGAGGCGTCGATGCTCCAGGTCCGGCTGGGTGAGGCGATGTTCGACAGCGACCGGGAGGCCGGTGAGCGACTGATCCGTGAGGCCATGGAGGCGGTGAGCGCGGGCAGCCAGGTCGGCGACGGTGCGCTGCTCTACGGCCGGATGGTGCTCTGCTCGCTGCACGCGCGGCGTGGCGAGTACGCCGAGGCGCTCGGCGAGTTGGACCGGCTGGAGCTCGACCACGGGGCGTTCGGCCCGGTGATGCCGCAGATCTTCCAGGGGATCGTGGGCTGTTGCCGGGCCTGGGTGGTGGCCCGGGCGGGCGAGCCGGGGCGCGGGCTCGAGCTGCTGCGCGAGGGGCGCCGGCTGGTGCGGTCGGTGGAGAGCGGGGCCAACGTGTTCGCCGAGCACATGACCATGATGCTGATGCTGCCGGCGGTCGGGGTGCTGGTCGAGCGGGCGGTGCGGGACGGCAGCCGCCCGGCCGCCGTGCGGGGCGCCGAACTGCTCGGCGCGCACCTGGGGTTGCACGGCATTCAGGGGTCGGTCGTCGAGCGCGAGGAGCGCGAGCACTGCGAACGGGGCCTGGTCGGCTTGCTCGGCGAGGAGGCGTACCGGACCGCGCTCGCCGCCGGCGGCGCCCTGACGCTCTCCGAGGCCTGCGTGCTGCTGGACGATCTCGACGGGCTCTGACCGGGCCGTCCCGGGGGCCGGACTCCGGCTCCCGGGACAGCCGTTGCCGGCTCAGGTGCGCTTGCGGTAGCGGGCCACCGCCAGCGGTGCGGCGACCGCGGTGATCGCCACCGACCAGATCAGTACGGTGGTCACCGAGTGGGCCAACGGACCGCCGTTGATCAGGCTGCGGCAGGCGTCCGCCAGGTTGGTGAGCGGGTTGTGCCTGGTGAAGGCCTGGAGCCAGCCCGGCATGCTGCGGGTCGGCGCGAAGATCGAACTCCCGAACTGCAGCGGCATGATGACCAGCATGGTGACGCCCTGCACGGCCTGCGCCGAGCGCATCGCCAGCCCGAGCAGCATCGAGACCCAGGTGAGCGAGAGGCCGAACAGCAGGGAGAGGCCGACCGCGGCCAGCACCTGCAGCGGACCGGTCTTGATCTGCAGGCCGAGCAGCAGCGCGAAGCCGATCAGGATGGCGAAGGAGATCAGGCTGCGGCAGGCCTCGGCCATCAACTTGCCGAGCAGTACGGCCGATCGGCCGATCGGCAGGGTGCGGAACCGGTCCATCACCCCGGTGCTGAAGTCGGTGTTGATCCCGGTGCCGACGGCCATCGCCAGGTTGAGCCCGGTGCTCCCCAGCAGCCCCGGGATCATGTACTGCTTGTACTCCTGCTGGCTGCCGGAGACCGCGCCGCCGAAGACGTAGACGAAGAGCACGGTGAAGACGACCGGCAGGATCAGCGCGTCGGCCATCGACTCCGGGTCGGCCTTGATCCGCATCAGGTTGCGCCGGGTCAGCGCGCCGACGTGGCGCAGCGTGGCGGTGAGGCCGATCCGGCGGTCCGCCTCCGGGCGGAGGGTGGTCAGGGTGGCGGTGCTCATCCGAGCTGCTCCTTGCGGTCGGCCGGGTCGCCGGCGGCAGCGGTGGGGGTGGTGGTGCGGCCGGTGATGGCCAGGAAGACCTCGTCCAGGCTGGGCACCTTGGTGTCGATGCCGGCCACGGTGAATCCGCGGCTGCCCAACACGCAGATCACGGCGGTCAGTTGCTCGTCACCGGTGATCGGCACGGTGAGCAGGCCGGGCCGGTCCGGGTGCTCGGGGTCGGCGGCGACGGCGGCGCCGGGCAGCTCGGCCTCGGTCAGGCAGCGGACCATCGCCGGCAGCTCGGCCGGGTCGGCCGGGCGGACCTGCAGGGTCTGCCCGCCCACCTGGGCCTTCAGCCCGGCGACCGTGCCGTTGGCGATCACCCGGCCGCGGTCGATCACGGTGAGGTCCCGGGCCAGCTGCTCGGCCTCCTCCATGTACTGGGTGGTGAGCAGCACCGTGGCCCCCTCGCCGACCATCCGCTGCACCTCGCCCCAGACCTCGTTGCGGGTCCGCGGGTCCAGGCCGGTGGTGGGCTCGTCCAGGTAGAGCACGCGGGGCCGGCCGATCATGCTGGCCGCCAGGTCGAGCCGGCGGCGCATCCCGCCGGAGTAGGTCTTGGCCGGGCGCTTGGCCGCCTCGGTGAGCGAGAAGCGCTCCAGCAGCTCGGCGGCCCGGGCCCGGGCGTCCCGGCGGGAGAGGTCGAGCAGCCGGCCGATCAGGTAGAGGTTCTCGTGGCCGGAGAGCAGCTCGTCGACCGAGGCGTACTGCCCGGTCAGGCCGATCGTGCGGCGCAGCTGCCGGGGCTGGGTGAGCACGTCGTAGCCGCCCACCACGGCGGTACCGGCGTCCGGCCGGATCAGCGTGGAGAGCACCCGGATCAGCGTGGTCTTGCCGGCGCCGTTCGGGCCGAGCACGCCGAGCACGGTGCCTTCCTGGACGGTCAGGTCGACCCCGTCCAGGGCCTTGGTCGCACCGAAGTGCTTGACGATGCCGCGGGCCTCGACGGCCGTGCCGGTCGTCGTCCGCCGGCTGGTGCGGTGCCCCTGGTCGTGCGGGGCGAGGGCGATCTGTGTCATGCCCCCAGGCTGTCCGGCCCGGCCGTCACCCCGCCGTCATCGCCCGCTCGCCGCTGTCAGCCCGCTGTCACGCCGCTGTCAGCGGTCGGGACCGGCGGCCGGGGCCGGCACCCGCTCGGAGTGCCGGCCCCGCCAACCGCCTTCAGTGGAAGGTGTGTTCGGGCGCCGGGAAGCTGCCCTCGCGCACCTCGTCGGCGAACTCCCGGGCCGCGCCGCCGAGTGCCTCGCGCAGCTCGGCGAACTTCTTGACGAACTTCGGTACCCGGCCGGCCGTCATGCCCGCCATGTCGGTCCACACCAACACCTGCGCGTCGCAGCCCGCGCCGGCGCCGATGCCGACGGTCGGGATGGTCAGCGACTCGGTGACGTGCTGGGCCAGTTCGGCCGGGACCGCCTCCAGCACCACCGAGAAGGCGCCGGCCTGCTGCACCGCCTTGGCGTCGCGCTGCAGCTTGTGCGCCGCCTCGTCGCCGCGGCCCTGGACGGGGTAGCCGCCCAGCGCGTGCACCGACTGCGGGGTGAGACCGATGTGCGCCATCACCGGCACGCCCGCCTCGACCAGCAGCTCGATGGTGTGCGCGCTGCGCTCGCCGCCCTCCAGCTTGACCGCGTGGACCCCGGCCTCCTTCATCAGCCGGGCGGCGTTGCGCAGGGCCTGGGCCGGGGACTCCTGGTACGAGCCGAACGGCATGTCGCCGATGACCAGCGCGCGCTGCGTGCCGCGCACCACGGCTGCGGAGAGCATCGTCATCTGGTCCATGGTGACCGGCACCGTGGTGTCGTAGCCGAGGTGGCAGTTGCCCGCCGAGTCGCCGACCAGCAGGACCGGGATGCCCGCCTCGTCGAAGACACCGGCGGTCAGCGCGTCGTACGCGGTGAGCATGGCCCAGCGCTCGCCGCGCTGCTTGGCGGCGGCCAGGTCGCGGACGGTGACGCGGCGGTTGGTGACCCCGCCGTAGAGGGTGCTGCCCTGGGACGCGGCCGCCGCGGCGGCGGGCGTCTGGGCAGGCGAAAGCGGAGAAGTGTTCATGGAACAGGCTCCTGAAGGGTTGTCGTCTCGTGGCGCCGTGCGGCGTCCCCGGATCACCCCCATGCTTGCACGGCCCCGCCACGCAGCAAAAGCCCCGACCGTCCGGCGAGGCTTTGCCCAGCCTTTACGATACGGCTACGTCTCGTATCGTAAAAGCGAGTACGCTGGGCCGCCGGGGGTTCCGAGACGTTTGCGTCTCGTTAAGAGGCCGGGCCGCGCCCGGTCGTCCCTCCCGCCAGCACTCCTTCCTTCGACGGGACACCCGCATGTCATCGCCGCTCCCCACCAGCCCGCCCCGGGTGCCGGAAGCCATCCACCGCCGCCGCTGGGCGATCCTCGGCACCCTGGTGCTGGCCCTGCTCGTGGTGGTCCTGGACAGCTCGATCCTCAACGTCGCGATGAAGACCATCTCGACCCCGGCGCCGGTCGGCCTGGGCGCCTCGCAGAGCGACCTGGAGTGGGCGATCAACGCCTACACGCTGGTCTTCGCCGGGCTGCTCTTCACCTCCGGCCTGCTCGGCGACCGGTTCGGCCGCAAGAAGACGCTGCTGGTCGGCATGGTGGTGTTCGGCGTCGCGTCACTGTTCTGCTCGATGGCCACCAGCCCCGCCGAGCTGATCGGCTTCCGCGCGCTGATGGGCCTCGGCGGTGCCTTCGTGATGCCCGCCACGCTGGCCATCATCATGAACGTCTTCGAGCGGCACGAGCAGCCGCGGGCGATCGGCATCTGGGCCGGCGCGGTCGGTCTGGCCATCGCGATCGGCCCGATCACCGGCGGCCTGCTGATCGAGCACTTCTGGTGGGGCTCGGTCTTCCTGGTCAACGTGCCGATCGTGGTGGTCGCCGTGGTCGCGATGGCCGTCCTGGTCCCGGACTCCAAGGACCCCAACCCCGGCAAGCTCGACCCGGTCGGCGTGCTGCTCTCCATCGTCGGTCTGGTGGCGCTGATCTACGGCATCATCAAGGGCGGCGACAAGGCCTCCTTCACCGACCCCGCGGCCGTCGTCCCGGTGCTGATCGGGCTCGGCGCGCTGGCCGTGTTCGTGCTGTACGAGCGGCGGATCGCGCACCCGGCGCTGAACGTCACCTGGTTCCGCAACAAGGTCTTCGCCACCTCGGTCGCGGTGATCGGCCTGGTCTTCTTCGCGCTGATGGGCGTCTCGTTCTTCGGCGTCTTCTACACCCAGGGCGTGCGCGGCTACAGCGCGCTGGCCGCCGGTGCGCTGATGCTGCCGCTGGCCGTCGCGCAGATGCTGTTCGCCCCGCGGGCCCGGCTGGTGGTGGACAGGCTCGGCGTCCGGGCCACCTGCGCCGGCGGCATGCTGCTGATCGCGCTCTCCTTCCTGGGCTACCTGCTGCTCGGCACGACCACCCCGATCTGGGTGCTGGAGGTGATCGGCTTCGTGATGGGCGCCGGCATGGCGCACGTGATGCCGCCGGTGACCGTCTCGATCATGGGTTCGCTGCCGCGGGAGAAGGCCGGCTCGGGCTCGGCGATCAACAACACCTTCCGCCAGGTCGGCGGCTCGCTCGGGGTCGCGGTGCTCGGCGCGGTGCTCTCCACCGTCTACCGCAACGGCATGACCGACCACCTCCAGCAGCTGCCGCCCGCGGCGCGGCAGGCGGCCGGCGAGTCGCTGGAGGCCACCCTCGACGTGGTCGGCACGCTCGGCCCGCGCGGCCAGGTGCTGGTCCAGCCGGCCTTCGACTCCTTCATCCACGCGATGCACACGGTGGCCACGCTGTCCGCCGTGGTGACCCTGGTCGGCGCGCTGCTGGCCTGGTTCTGCCTGCCGAGCAAGGTCGCCGCCCCGGCCGCCGGCGGCCCGGCGCCGGCCGAGGAGACCCGCGCCCCGCAGTCCGCCGAGGCCTGAGTGATCAGCGTGGAGAATGGCCGCATGGACACGGAGCGTCAGGCCCATCTCCTCGGCAGTGCCCCCGGCGGCACCTCCGCCGGGACGCCGACCTGTGCGGCGCCCCGGCGCGGCCGACCCCGCTCCGAGGCGGCCGAGCAGGCCATCTGCGCGGCCGTCGAGCGGCTGATGATGGACGGCGCGGGGCTGGCCGACCTGACCGTCGAGGGCGTGGCACAGGCCGCCGGCGTCGGCAAGGCCACCATCTACCGCCGCTGGCCCAACAAGGAGGCCATGCTGGTCGACGTGGTGGTCCGGCTGGACGACCCGGAGCCCGAGCTGGCCGGCCGCTGCGCCAAGGACGACCTGGTCACGCTGCTGGAGCACATGCGCCGGCGCGGGCTGGCCAAGCGCTCGCGCTGGGTGCTGATGGTGGTCTTCAACCAGCTGCACGGGCTGCCCGCGCTCCGCGAGGTCTACTACGAGCGGGTGATAAGGCCCCGTCGGGAGACCATCCGTTCGGTGGTCGAGCGCGGTCAGGCCACCGGCGAGTTCCGGGCCGACCTGGACTCCGAGATGCTGGCCGAGATGCTGGTCGGCCCGATGCTGGTGCGCACCGTGCTCTGGGACGACGCACCACTGGACGACCCCGGGCTGTCCGCCGCCATGGTGGAGGCGGTGCTGGAGGGTCTGGGTGGCCCGGCTCACGTTCGCCGGGCCGGCTAGTCGCGGCCGCGCCGGAACCCTGGGTGACCGTTCGGACGTCTGTCACGTCATAGGCTCAGCCGAGAATCAGATCATTTGCGTCGGAATCGGCACAGCCTGACGAACCGCAGAGCACCAAGGGGTCACCGCATGACGCAGGCCGACGAAGCAGTCGTGGCGGACGGTGGCGGCACGCCGCCCACCGCCGCAGGCGCACGCCTGCGCCGCGCGGGCGGGTGGCTCCGCCGCTCCTGGGGCCCGGACCGCAAGGGCCGCCGCAGCTGGCGGCGCGGCTGGATCCTCGCCGTGCTGGCCGGGCTGCTCGCCCTGCTGATGGCGCTGCACCGGCAGCTGCCCAACAGCTTCGGCAACCTCGGCAGTCTGCTGGAGACCTTCCTGCCCTGGTTCGGCCTGCTGGTCCCGGTGCTGCTGGTCGGCGCGCTGCTGCGCCGCTCGGCCACCGCGCTGGTGGCGCTGCTGCTGCCGGTGCTGGTCTGGGTCAACCTGTTCGGCGGCCTGCTCGGCGACAAGAGCACCGGCAAGGGCGACTTCACCGTGCTCACCCACAACGTGGAGGCCGGCAACACCGACCCGGCCGGCACCGCCCGGATGGTGGTCGGCTCGGGCGCGCAGATCGTCGCGCTGGAGGAGCTGACCGGCCAGGCGCTGCCGGTCTACACCGCTGGGCTGGCCACCGCGTACCCGTACCACGTGGTCGAGGGCACGGTCGGGCTCTGGTCCAAGTACCCGCTCTCCGGCACCCGGGTGGTGGACATCAGGATCGGCTGGACCCGGGCCTTCCGTACCGAGGTGACCACCCCCGAGGGGCCGCTCGCGGTGTACGTGGCGCACATGCCCTCGGTCCGGGTGAAGTTCGACGGCGGCTTCACGGCCGACCAGCGCGACGTCAGCGCGCAGGCGCTGGGCGACGCCATCCAGGACGAGCCGCTCGGCAAGGTGCTGCTGCTCGGTGACCTCAACGGCACCATGAACGACCGCGCGCTGGCCCCGGTCACCTCGCAGCTGCGCTCGGCGCAGGGCACCGCGGGGGCGGGCTTCGGGTTCAGCTGGCCCTCGGAGTTCCCGATGGCGCGGATCGACCAGATCATGAGCCGGGGCATGCAGCCCACCGACTCCTGGGTGCTGCCGGCCGACGGCAGTGACCACCGGGCGGTCGCCGCCGACTTCCGCTACGACCGTTGAGGCGTCGCGGCGGAAGCCGGCGGCCGGTCAGCCGCGACGCCAGCCGTTGGTGATCGGCAGCCGGCGGTCCCGGCCGAAGCCCTTGGGGGAGATCTTCGGGCCCGGCGGGTACTGCCGACGCTTGTACTCCGCGGTGTCCACCAGCCGCACCACCCGGTCCACCACGGCCGGGTCGAAGCCCTGCGCCACGATCGCGTCCCGGCCCTGGTCGCCCTCCACGTAGGCGTCCAGCACGGCGTCCAGCAGGTCGTAGTCGGGCAGCGAGTCGGTGTCCAGCTGGTCCGGCCGCAGCTCGGCGCTCGGCGGCTTGCTGATGGTGTTCTCCGGGATCGGCGGGGTCTCGCCGCGCTCGGCCGCCAGCTCGTTGCGCCAGCGGGCCAGCCGGAAGATCAGCGACTTGTAGACGTCCTTGATCGGGCCGAAGGCGCCCACCGAGTCGCCGTACAGGGTCGAGTAGCCGACCGCCAGCTCGCTCTTGTTGCCGGGCGCGAGCACGATGTGCCCCTCCTGGTTGGAGATCGCCATCAGCAGCGTGCCGCGCAGCCGGGACTGCAGGTTCTCCTCGGCCAGCCCGGTCAGCCCGAGCGCGTCCATGTAGGCGTCGAACATCGGGGCGATCTCGACGGTCCGGAAGTGCAGTCCGGTGCGCCGGGCCAGCTCGGCCGCGTCGTCCCGGGAGTGCTGCGAGGAGTAGCGGCTCGGCATCGAGACGCAGTGCACGTTCTCGGAGCCGATCGCGTCCACCGCGATGGCCGCCACCAGCGCCGAGTCGATGCCGCCGGAGAGACCGATCAGCACCGACTTGAAGCCGTTCTTGCGCACGTACGCCCGGGTGCCGGTGACCAGGGCGGCGTAGATCTCGGCCTCGTCCTCCAGCCGCGGCGCGGTGCCCGCGGTGAGCGGCTCGGCGGGCCGTTCGACGACCTCGCCGCCCAGCTCGGTGCGGGCCAGGTGCAGGCCGTCGCTGAGCAGCAGGCCGTCGGTGCGGTCGCGCTCGTCGGCGGCCGGCAGGTCGAGGTCGAGCACCAGCAGCGCCTCCTCGAACTGCGGCGCGCGTGCCAGCACCCGGCCGGCCGCGTCCACCACCAGCGAGTCGCCGTCGAAGACCAGCTCGTCCTGGGCGCCGACCATGTTGAGGTACGCCAACGTGCAGTCGGCCTCGGCGGCCCGGCGCTGGACCAGCTCCAGGCGCAGGTCGTCCTTGTTTCGCTCGTACGGCGAGCCGTTGATCACCAGCAGCAGCCCGGCCCCGGCCTCCCGGGCGGCGGTCACCCGTCCGCCGTCCTGCCAGATGTCCTCGCAGATCGCCAGCGCCACGTCCACCCCGTGCAGCCGCAGCACCGAGAGCTGCTCACCGGGCACGAAGTAGCGGTACTCGTCGAAGACGCCGTAGTTCGGCAGGTGGTGCTTGGCGAACCGGGTGACCACCCGGCCCCGGTGCAGCACCGCCGCGCAGTTCTGCGGTGACCCGGCCGGCCGGTACGGGCGGCGCGACTCCTGTTCGGACCGGCCCAGGTAGCCGACCAGGACGGGCAGCTCGCCCAGCCCCTCGGCGGCCAGCCGCTCGGCCAGCGCCACCAGCGCGGCCCGGGAGGCCTCCACGAACGACCGCCGCAGCGCGAGGTCCTCGACCGGATAGCCGGTCAGGGCCATCTCGGGGAACGCGACCAACTGCGCACCGCGCTCGGCGGCACGCCTGGTCCAGCGCACCACCTCCTCGCTGTTGTGCGCGATGTCCCCGACGTGGGGATCGAACTGGCTCAGGGCGAGGCGGAGATTGGGCATGCCGCCAGTCTAATCGTCTAACTGACGTTATGTCGCGGCCAGGCCGGCCCGCGAGCGTTCCGCGAACGTTCGCCGTGACCGGGGTGCCACCGGGGGTGGTGGATCCGCGATGATGGGAGCGAACAGTGCGTACGTCCGGAAACGGCGTCCCGCGACCGTCCCGCTTGCGTAACACGAACGTAAAGAGCAGAGGTGAGACTGTCCCCATGGGCAAGCAGCAGGAGTTCGTGCTCCGTACGCTCGAAGAGCGTGACATCCGGTTCGTCCGGCTGTGGTTCACCGACGTGCTCGGGTTCCTCAAGTCGGTGGCGGTGGCCCCGGCCGAGTTGGAGCAGGCCTTCGAGGAGGGCATCGGCTTCGACGGCTCCGCGATCGAGGGCTTCGCCCGGGTCTACGAGTCCGACATGATCGCCAAGCCGGACCCGACCACGTTCCAGATACTGCCCTGGCGCTCCGAGACCCCCGGCACCGCACGGATGTTCTGCGACATCCTGATGCCGGACGGCTCACCGTCCTTCGCCGACCCGCGCTTCGTCCTCAAGCGCACCCTGAAGCGGACCTCCGACCTCGGCTTCACCTTCTACACCCACCCCGAGATCGAGTTCTTCCTGCTCAAGAACCTCCCCGGGGACGGCACCGCGCCCCAGCCGGCCGACCAGTCCGGCTACTTCGACCACACCCCGCGCGGGGTGGGCCACGACTTCCGCCGCCAGGCGATCACCATGCTGGAGTCGATGGGCATCTCGGTCGAGTTCTCGCACCACGAGGGCGCCCCCGGCCAGCAGGAGATCGACCTGCGCTACGCCGACGCGCTCTCCACCGCCGACAACATCATGACCTTCCGGCTGGTCATGAAGGAGGTGGCGCTGGAGCAGGGCGTCCACGCGAGCTTCATGCCGAAGCCGTTCTCGCAGTTCCCGGGCTCGGGCATGCACACCCACCTGTCGCTCTTCGAGGGCGACCGGAACGCCTTCCACGAGACGGGCGCCGAGTTCCAGCTCTCCAAGGTCGGCCGCTCCTTCATCGCCGGCCTGCTCCGGCACGCCGCCGAGACCGCCGCCGTCACCAACCAGTGGGTCAACTCCTACAAGCGGATCTGGGGCGGCTCGCAGCGCACCGCCGGCGCGGGCGGCGAGGCGCCGTCGTACATCTGCTGGGGGCACAACAACCGCTCCGCGCTGATCCGGGTGCCGATGTACAAGCCGGGCAAGCAGGGCTCCACCCGGGTCGAGGTCCGCTCCCTGGACACCGGCTGCAACCCCTACCTCGCCTACGCGGTCACCCTCGCCGCCGGTCTCAAGGGCATCGAGGAGGGCTACGAGCTCCCGCCCGGCGCCGACGACGACGTCTGGGCCCTCTCCGACGCCGAACGCCGTGCCATGGGCATCCAGCCCATGCCGCAGAACCTCGGCGAGGCGATCGACCTGATGCAGCGCAGCGAACTGGTCGCCGAAACCCTCGGTGAGCACGTCTTCGACTTCTTCCTGCGCAACAAGCGCCAGGAGTGGGAGGAGTACCGCTCCGAGGTCACGCCGTTCGAGCTGCGCAAGAACCTCCAGGTGCTGTAGCCACCGGGCGGCCAGTACGGCGGCTCCGGCCCGGCGGATCACCCCCACCGGGCCGGAGCCGTCGTACTGGGTGGGGGTGGGCCGGAGGGGCGGCGATTGGGCGGCTTGGGGGAATTTCCGACGACTTGCCTGATGATCTCCGTGTTCTGATCTCCTCGTCAGAATTGTCGCCTCCATGATCTGAGTGGCATTCACTCGGAGTGATGGAGGTGCGGGCGTGGGTCGGTTGGTGAGAACGCCGGTGAGGGGCGTGCGACGGTGGGTCGTCCCGTTGGTCGCGCTCTGCGCCACCAGTACGGGTTTGCTGGTGGGGGCGTTGCCGGCGCGGGCGTTGGGGGAGCCGGTGGGGGCGGCGAGCGCGAGTGCCACCACGAGTGCCGGTGTGTCGGCGAGCCCTGGGCCGAGTGCTGTGACCAGCCCCGGCGCGGAGGTCGGCCCGAGCGCGTCGGCGAGTCCCGGTGCGGTGACGAGCCCGAGCGGGTCGGCGCGGCCGAGCGCGCCCGTGCAGGGGCCCCCGGCGCGCGATCCGCGGCGGTGCCACCTGGAGATCGTGAAGTCGGCCGACCGGACTTCCTACGTCGCCGGGCAGCGGATCACCTTCACCGTCCGGCTCCACAACGACGGGAACGAGCCGATCACCGGGGCGGTGGTGACCGACGACCTCCGCGGGGACCTCGCGGATGCCAGGTACGACCAGGACGCGCGGGTGGGCGTCGGGCGGCTGCGGTACGACGCGCCCGTGCTGACCTGGACCGGTGACCTCAGGCCGGGCGAGCAGACCGTGATCGTCTACAGCGTCACCACCAACCGGCCGGACAACGGTCCGATGACGCTGCACAACGCGGTGACCGGCCCGCCGTTCAGCAGCTGCCCGACCGGGACGGAGGCCGGTTGCAGCGTGGACATCTGCGGTTCGCCGGGCAGCCCGTCGCCCAGCCCGTCGAGCAAGCCCAGCCCGTCGCCCAGCCCGTCGAGCAAGCCCAGTCCGTCGCCCAGCCCGTCGAGCAAGCCCAGTCCGTCGCCCAGCCCGTCGAGCAAGCCCAGCCCGTCGAGCACGCCGGCGAAGCCGACCCGGCCCACCTGGCCGAGTCACCCGACGCCGCCCGCCCAGCCCACCCCCACCGCCCCCGGACAGCTCGCGCAGACCGGGGCCGACGACGGGCCGGGCCTGCTCGGGACGGTCTCGGTGCTGCTGGTGATCGCCGGTGCCACGCTCTTCCTGCTGTCCCGTCGGGCGGGCCGGCGCTGACCCGCAGCCTCCCGCACGCCCCCGCGGGGTCCGGCCCACCGGCCGGGCCCCGCGGTCGTGTTCCCCGCCGGCGTGCGTCACCCGCCCGGGGCGGGGAAGGAGCTTGACGAACACGTACGCCACCCAGCGATCACCGCCAGCGAAGGGAGCCCGGATGACCAGCGCCGGCAGCCGCGTCAGCAGGCCCGAGGTCCGGCTGGTCCGCCGCGGCTTCACCGACCCCGAGGCGGCCGTCCGCCGGCTCGCCGTCCCCGCCCTGCACGGCCTGGCCGACGACCCGGTCCTGCTCGACGCGCTGGGCGCCACCGCCGACCCCGACCTCGCGCTGCTGGGCCTGGCCCGACTGCTGGAGGCGCTCGGCGAGACCGAGCGGCACACCCTGCGGGACACCCTGACCACCTCCAAGCCACTGCGCGACCGGCTGCTGAGCGTGCTCGGCGCCTCCGCCGCGCTCGGCGACCACCTGGCCACCCACCCGCGCGACTGGCACGCCCTGGAGACCTTCGAGGTGCGGGACATCCACCCGGGCACCGAGGAGTTCCGCCGCGAGCTGGCCGAGCGGCTGGCCGCCGCCGAGGGCGACCCCGCCGACGTGCTGCGCACCGGCTACCGCCGCTGCCTGCTGGCCATCGCCGCCCGCGACCTGAGCGCCACCGCCGACCTCGCGCAGACCTCCGCCGAGCTGGCCGACCTGGCCGGCGCCACCCTGCGGACCGCGCTGGCGCTGGCCGAGGAGGCGGACGAGGAGGCCGCCGAGGCCTGCCGACTGGCCGTGATCGGCATGGGCAAGTGCGGCGGCCGCGAGCTGAACTACGTCTCGGACGTCGACGTGATCTTCGTCGCCGAGGCCCGCGAGGGCGTCGACGAGCAGCACGCGCTGCAGGCGGCCACCAGGCTGGCCGCCCGGATGATGCGGCTCTGCTCGGACACCACCCGGGAGGGCTCGATCTGGCCGGTGGACGCCAACCTGCGCCCCGAGGGGCGGCACGGCCCGCTGGTGCGCACCCTGGCCAGCCACCTCGCGTACTACCAGCGCTGGGCCAAGACCTGGGAGTTCCAGGCCCTGTTGAAGGCCCGCCCGGTGGCCGGCGACGCCGAGCTGGGCGCGGCCTACGTCGCGGCGCTGGCGCCGATGGTCTGGCAGGCCGCCGAGCGGGAGAACTTCGTCGCGGACGTCCAGCAGATGCGCCGCCGGGTGGTCGAGGCGATCCCGGCCCCCGAGCTGGACCGCCAGCTCAAGCTCGGCCCGGGCGGCCTGCGGGACGTCGAGTTCTCGGTGCAGCTGCTGCAGCTGGTGCACGGCCGCACCGACCCCGCGCTGCGCAGCGGCAACACCCTGGAGGCACTGGCCGCGCTGTCGGCCGGCGGCTACGTCGGCCGTGCCGACGCCGCCTCGCTGGACGCCGCGTACCGGTTCCTGCGCGCGCTGGAGCACCGGATCCAGCTGCACCGGCTGCGCCGCACCCACCTGATGCCCAAGGACCCGGCCGACCTGCGCAGACTGGCCCGTTCGCTGGCCGCGGTGATCAACGGCGACACCCGGGCCGACCCGGTGGCCGCGCTGGAGCGGGAGTGGAAGCGGCACGCGCTGGAGGTCCGCCGGCTGCACGAGAAGCTCTTCTACCGCCCGCTGCTGGACGCGGTGGCCGACCTCCCGGCCGGCGCGGCGCTCACCCCGGGCACTCCGGCGATGAGCACCGAGGCGGCCCGGGCCCGGCTGGTCGCGCTGGGCTTCCACGACCCGGCGGCCGCGCTGCGCCACCTGACCGCGCTGGCCACCGGGGTCAGCCGCAAGGCGGCCATCCAGCGGACCCTGCTGCCGGTGCTGCTCGGCTGGTTCGCCGACTCGGCCGACCCGGACGCCGGCCTGCTGGGCTTCCGGCAGGTCTCCGACGCGCTCGGCCGCACCCCCTGGTACCTGCGCCTGCTGCGCGACGAGAGCGCGGCGGCCGAGCAGCTGGCCCGGGTGCTCTCGGCCGGGCGGCTCGCCCCCGACCTGCTGCTGCGCGCCCCCGAGGCGGTGGCCATGCTGGGCGACCCGCAGGGGCTGCAGCCGCGCGGGCGGGCGGCGCTGGAACAGGAGGTGCTGGCGGCGGTCGGCCGGGCGGACGGCCCGGCGGCGGGCGTCGCGGCGGTCCGTTCGGTCCGCCGGCGCGAGCTCTTCCGCACCGCGGCGGCCGACCTGCTGGGCCGGTTCGGGGACGACCCGGGCGAGGCGCTGGAAGCCGTCTCGGAGGCGCTGACCGATCTCACCGCGGCCACCTTGCAGGGTGCGCTGGCGGCCTGCGTGGCGAGCTGGGAGGCGGAGCACGGCGCGCCGCTGCCGGCCCGGATCGCGGTGATCGCGATGGGCCGGTTCGGTGGGCACGAGCTGGGCTACGGCTCGGACGCGGACGTGCTCTTCGTGCACGAGGAGCGGTCGGACGGGGACCGGGACGCCACCGCGGCCGTCCGCTCGGTCTGCAACGAGCTGCGCACCCGGCTGGCCGTGCCGTCGACCGAGCCGCCGCTGCTGGTCGACGCCGACCTGCGCCCGGAGGGCCGGCAGGGGCCGCTGGTGCGCACCCTGGGCTCGTACCGGGCGTACTACGCGCGCTGGTCGCACGTCTGGGAGAGCCAGGCGCTGCTGCGGGCCGAGCCGGTGGCGGGCGACGCCGAGCTGGGGGAGCGGTTCCGGGCGCTGATCGACCCGCTGCGCTACCCGGTGGGCGGGGTGCCGGAGGGGGACCTGCTGGAGATCCGGCGGATCAAGGCCCGGGTGGAGCGGGAGCGGCTGCCGCGCGGGGCCGACCCGACCACCCACACCAAGATCGGCCGCGGCGGGCTGGCCGACGTGGAGTGGACCGTCCAGCTGCTCCAGTTGCAGCACGCGGACCGGGTGCCGGAGCTGCGCACCACCCGGACCCGGGAGGCGCTGCGGGCCGCGACGGAGGCGGGGCTGCTGGCCGCCGCCGACGCCCGGGTGCTCGACGAGGCATGGGTGCTGGCCTCCCGGGTGCGCGCCGCGGTGATGCTGGTCCGCGGGCGGCCCGGGGACAGCTTCCCGGGGGAGTCGCGGGAGCTGGCCGGGGTGGCCCGTTACCTCGGGTACGGCGAGGGGCGCAGTGGCCAGCTGCTGGACGACTACCGGCGGACCACCCGGCGGGCCCGGAGCGTGATGGAGCAGGTCTTCTACGGCTGATCGTGTGCGACGGCCGGGCGTCCGCCACGGCCGGTCCGGGCCCGGACACGACGCCGCCCCCGCCCGGCGGACCGGACGGGGGCGGCGTGCGCGGAGTTACTGGCGGGAGCCGGCGCCGACCGGGGTGGGCCGCTGCTCGGGCACCGACGCGCCCTGCGGCGGGCTCTGCCGCGCGACCGGAACCTGCGGGAACTGGTAGGCCCAGCGGTGGTAGACCAGCCGGGTCACCGTGAAGCCGATGGCCAGGCAGACCGCCCCGCCGACCGCGTCCATCCAGAAGTGGTTGGCGGTGGAGATGATCACCATCAGGGTGGCCGCCGGATAGGCCAGGCCGAGCGCCCGCACCCACTTCCGTTCGGCCAGGAAGAAGATCGTCAGGCCGCACCAGGAGGACCAGCCGATGTGCATCGAGGGCATCGCGGCGAACTGGTTGGAGACGCTGGCGCCCGGGCCGGAGGCCAGCGAACCCCAGGTGTGGTGCACGGCGACGGTGTCGATGAAGTGACCGTCGGTCATCAGCCGCGGCGGTGCCAGGGGGTAGAAGTAGAACCCGACCAGGGCGATGCCGGTGGTGATGAAGAGCACCGTGCGGGAGGCCGCGTAGCGGCCGGGATGACAGCGGTAGAGCCAGACCAGGACGCCGATCGTCATGATGAAGTGCAGCGTCGCGTAGTAGTAGTTCATCCCCACGATCAGCCAGGTCACCGAGTTGACGGCGTGGTTGATCGAACGTTCCACCGCGACCCCGAGGCCCTGCTCGGTGTGCCAGACCCAGAAGGCGTTCCGCTCGGCGGCCGAGGCCTGCTCCGGGACGGCGTTGCGCACCAACGAGTACAGCCAGTAGCTGATCGCGATCAGCGCGAGCTCGAAGACCACCTTGGGCCGGGCCGGATGCTGCCGCTGGGCGCTGATCCAGGCGCGGACCCCGGAGGCTCCGCGAAGCGCGGTGCTGGCGCCGGCTCCGTCCGCAGGCCCGTCGGCCGGCCGGCCGGGGGACTGGACGGAACCGCCGCCGCGTGCCGTGGTGGCGCGCTCGGCGCCCGGCGACTGGATCTCGGTCGGTTCCCCCATGGACGAGAAGTCTGCCAGACGTTCTGTGGCCGTCCGATCATCCTCTGGTCGTGGATTCTTCATCGGCTGTCCTCCCAGAGTGCTAGGTGACCGCCCCCGACCGGGGCTGAGGAGGCGGCACGGCACACGCGGGTGCGGCGCGTCGGAGGGACACACATGCGTTCCATTGTTACTCGTTCGCAATGTGGGCTGCGCGGCGACCCCCCTCCGGCGCCGTCCGGGTGCCGGGAGCCCTGGCCGGGCGCGGTCCCCGGCCGTCTCCGGCGTCGGGCGGTCGCCCGCCGGGCCGGCCCGGGCGGTCAGCCGCGACCGATGTACGGCATCGTGGTGGCCAGCACGGTGGCGAACTGGATGTTGGCCTCCAGTGGCAGCTCGGCCATCTGCCGGACGGTCCGCGCGACGTCGGCGACGTCCATGGTCGGCTCGACGACGATCCGTCCGTCGGCCTGCCGGGCGCCCACGCTCATGGCGGCGGTCATCTCGGTGGCGGCGTTTCCGATGTCGATCTGCCCGCAGGCGATCCGGTACGGCCGGCCGTCCAGCGAGAGCGACTTGGTCAGGCCGGTGACCGCGTGCTTGGTCGCGGTGTAGGCGATGCTCTGCGGGCGCGGCACGTGCGCCGAGATCGAGCCGTTGTTGATGATCCGGCCGCCCTGCGGCCGCTGCTCCTTCATCTGCCGGAAGGCGGCCTGGGCGCAGAGGAAGGAGCCGGTGAGGTTGAGGTCGACCACGGCCCGCCAGTCGTCGTGGCCCAGCTCCTCCAGCGGCACGGCGCGGCCGAAGGTGCCGGCGTTGTTGAAGAGCAGGTCGAGCCGCCCGTAGTGCCCGGCCGCCTCGGCGAAGAGCGCGTGCACCGCCGCGGGGTCGGTGACGTCGGTCGGGACCACCAGGCCGCCGCCGGCCAGCCGGGCGGTCTCCCGGAGCGGTTCGGCACGCCGCCCGGCCAGGGCCAACTGCCATCCGGCCCGGGCGAGTTCGAGGGTCACGGCGCGGCCCACGCCGGTGCCGGCCCCGGTGACGACGGCGATCTGCTGCGGCATGCGTGCTCCCTCTGGTGCGACGGTCCTCCGATGATCGCCGACAGCGGGCCGGCCCGTCACCGTAGGAGCCGCCGAAGGGCGGTGGCGGCCCGGTCCGGGCCTTGGACGGAGTCGACACCACCCGCCGGTCGACCCCCGCCGGATGGCCGGGATTTTGCCAAAGTCACAGCAAATGTTGGTTGCCAGGCAGCCCGGTCGCAACCATGGCGGGACGAGGTCGCGTCATAGGATCGTCCTCACCCCGCGCCGCCCCACATCCGGTCGGCGCCGCCCGACTACGAGACGGTTCGGGCGCCACCCACCAGTCGGAAGACCTGCCGTGCATCCGCCGCTCGCTCGTACCCGTGCCGTTCTGACCGCTGCCGCCGCGCTGACCCTGGCCGGCGCCCTCACCGCGTGCGGGGGAGGCGGTGGCGGCGCGTCCGGCGCCGACGCCCATCCGGCCGGCTCCGGCGGCTCGGTGGCCCCGAGCGTGCCGGCGTCGCCCGCGGCCGATGCCAAGGTGCTGATGCCGACCGGCCCGACCACCCAGCTCACCAAGGCCCGGGACACCGCGGCCGGACCGATCATGATGACCACCCTGCAGGGCAAGAAGTCCGGGGTGTCCGCCAAGCTCTGGATCTGGCTGCCGCCGGAGTACAACGACCCGAAGTACGCCAAGACCGGCTTCCCGGTGCTCACCCTCTACGCGGGCGGCCAGAGCAACGGCTACAACACCTGGACCGACAACCAGCTGCCGATCCAGGAGGCCGACGAGGAGCTGGCCAAGCAGGGCAAGGCGCACCCGTTCATCATGGTGATGCCGGTGCAGAACCTGACCTCCGACGAGCAGCGGGCCTACGACTGCAGCGACATCCCCGGCCAGCCGAAGATGGGCACCTGGATGTCCCAGGACGTCCCGGACTTCGTCCGCGCCAACTTCCGCACCCTGAAGAGCCGGGACGGCTGGGGCCTGATGGGCGCCTCGACCGGCGCGTTCTGCAGCGCCAAGATGGCCCTGGAGCACCCGGACCAGTACAAGGCCGCGGTGCCGATCGACGGCTACTTCGACCCGGACTCCCTGCTCTGGAAGGGGCACGAGGACGAGCGGCTGGCCAACAGCCCGGGTGTGATGGTGAGCCAGGGCAAGGCCGACGTGCGGATGCTGGCCACCGCCGGCGGCGCCAACCCGCCGGAGGTCAAGCTGGTGAAGGCCTGGGTCCAGAAGGCCGCCGCGCCGACGAACATCCAGTACTACGAGCAGCCCGGCGGCAAGCACCTCACCTCGGACTTCAAGAAGATGATCCCGCTGACCCTGCAGTGGCTGACCCAGAACATGGCCGGTCCGACCAACGACTGAGTTCCGTCGGCGGCCCGGCTGACCGCCGGTGAACCCGCGAAACCGCCGCTGACCTGCACGGCAATCCGGTATTGATTCGTCTCTGATCGACTGGGGACAACCTGGGCCCACGGCGCCGCTCCGCTTCGCTCACCCGAGGCGGGCGGCGCCGATCCGTCCCCACGCCAGTCATGAAGAGAGCGCCATGCCGACGCCGACCCACCTGCAGTCCATTCCCGCCCCGCGCGGACCCCGCGAGGCGGTCGCGGTCGCGCGGCCACTGCGGTTCGCCGGCCTGCGGCTCGCCCAGGCCGCGCTCCGCCGGGACCTCGCCCGGGTGCCCACCGCGCTGCGGCTGCTGCAGCCCGGCGACGAGGCGGGCGCCGCGGCGCTCCAGCGGCACTGGGACTTCCTGACCGCGATGCTCACCTGCCACCACGAGCAGCAGGACGGCCGGCTCTGGCCGCTGCTCCGGCGCTTCGCCCCCGAGCTGCGGCTGCTGGTCAACTGGCTGGAGGACGACCACCACAACCTGGACCACTGCTTCACCCGGACCACCACGCTGATGCGGGTGGCCACCCGGGATCCGGCCAGCTGCTGGTCGGTGGCGTACGCGGTCGAGGAACTGGCGGCCCGGCTGGAGACCCACCTGCGGATCGAGGAGGAGCAGGTGTTCCCGGTGATGGCGCGGCTGCTCGTCCCGCAGTCCCGGGTCGGCACCCTGCCCGAGCTGCTCGACCTGCTGCGGCTCGCCGACGGGCCGGGCGCCCCGGACGCGCTGGCCTGGTTGCTGGAGGGGGTGGCGGAGGAGCAGATCGACGCGCTGCTGGCCGACTGCGACGACCTGACGGCTCGCCAGTGGCCGCACTGGCAGGCGGTCTACGCCCGCTGCTCGGCCCAGCTCTGGGGGGTGGCCCCGGCCGGCGAGTGACCGGGCGGCTTGTGGTGCGGGCGAGTTGACGCACGTTCGGACCATCCGCGATGGCGGAACCGGTGCCGGGGTGCCCAAGGTGAGGAGTGGCCGGCCCGTCCCAGCCGTCGCCGCTCGTCCTTGGTGGAAGGAAGAACCAGCTCATGCCCCGCACGTCGTGGACCGCCGTCCTGCTCAGTACCGCGTTGGCCGGTGGGCTCGCCGGCAGTGCCGCCGCCTCCGCGCCGGGCTCGCCCGGCGGCCCGGTCGGCGCGCACGGCCACCCGGTGATCCGGCCGGTCGCCGCGCGGGCCTCCGCCGCGGCCCGGACCACGGCGGCCCTCGGGGCACTCGGCGAGGTGCTGCGGGCGGCGGGCGACCTGGCGGGGGCGGTGGCCCCGGGTGGCGACCGGCCGGACCCGGGCGCACTGCGGGGCCGGCTGGACCAGCTGGACACGGCGTCCGGCGCGCTCCGCCGGGCGCTGCCGGCCGACCCGGCCGCGCCCTCGCCGGTCGAGCCGCGGCCGGTGCTGCCGGGCGGGCCGCTGCGGCGCGAGGCGCCGGCGCCGGCCGGCAGTGTCGAGGACCGGCTCGGCGTGCTCGCCCAGGACGCCGCCAATCTGGTGGCGGCCGCGACCGAGCGGCGCGACGCGACGGCGGTGGACGCCGCGTTGCCGCCGTTCTCCGCCGATCTGCTCGGTCTGAGCAGCGCCACCGTCACCCGGCTCAGCCGGTCGTGAGGGCGGAGGCGCCGGAGAGTTGCCCGAGGTAGGCCGCCACCCGGGCCGGGTTCCGGGTGGCCAGCCCGAGGTACCCGTCCGGACGGATCAGGAAGAGCCCCGGCCCGAACCCCGCCAGGCCGGCCGTCTCACGGACCACCAGCTCCGGGGCCTCGACCGCCGGTGCCGGGCAGTCGATCGCCAGCAGGGTGGCGTGCGGTCCGCGCAGCAGGTCGAACAGCCGCCCGCCCCGGTACGGCAGGTCGGGCACCCGGTCGCCGGCCCGCAGCGTGTCGGCCGGTGGCTCCGCGCGGTCCTCCACGGTCAGCGGGCCGGTCGGGTAGCCGATCCCCAACTGTGAGGTCTGGTCGCCGCGTTGGGTGGCCATCCCGTACAGCGCGGTGCTCAGCCCCAGCACCGCGGCGGCCACCGGCCGGCGCTCCGCCTCGTAGCTGTCCAGCAGGGTGTCCGGCGCGCCGTGCCGCAGCACCCGGCCGAGCTTCCAGCCGAGGTTGTAGGCGTCCTGCACCCCGGTGTTCAGCCCCTGCCCGCCGGCCGGCGAGTGGACGTGCGCGGCGTCCCCGGCCAGCAGCACCCGGCCGACCCGGTAGCGGTCGGCGAGCGCGGCCCGCGGCCGGAAGTCACTGGACCAGCGCACCTCGCGGACCGCCTCGGCGGTCAGCTGGGTGCGCTCGGCGATCACCGCCCGGACGGCGTCCGGCGAGAGGTCCGGCTCGCCCTCGTCGAAGCGGGCGGAGAGCTGGAACTCGTCCGTCCCGGCCAGCGGGCAGAGCAGCAGCATCCCGCCCGGCGCCTCGGGCCAGACGTGCCAGTTGTCGCGGTCGAGCCCGTCGATCCGGACGTCGGCGACCAGGACCGGCCGCGGGTCGACGGTCTCGCCGGTCATCGCGACCCCGATCGCCCGCCGCACCGCGCTGCGCCCGCCGTCGGCGCCGACCAGGTAGCGCGCCCGGACGGTCCGGGTGCCGCCGTCGGCGCCGGTCAGCACGGCCTCGACGGCGTCCGGGCGCTGGGTGAGCGCGTGGAGCGCGGTGCCGAAGGCCACGGTGCCGCCGAGTTCGCGCAGCCGGGCGAAGAGGATCTCCTGGGTGCGCCACTGCGGGACCATCCACGCCGCCGGGTAGGGCACGCCCGGGCGTTCGGTCGCCGACTTGATCAGGTCCCACTCCTCCTGCGGCGTGCCGTTCCGCCAGCTGAGCATCCGCGGGTAGCGCCCGCCGGCCGCGCGCACCGCGTCGATCACCCCGAGGTCGTCGAAGACCTCCTGGGTGCGCGGCTGCAGGCCCTTGCCGCGGGAGCCGGGGAAGAGCGTCTCCTGCTGCTCGACGACCAGCGCGCGCACCCCGCGCCGGGCGAGGTCGCAGGCCAGCATCAGGCCGGTGCCGCCGGCGCCGACCACCAGCACGTCCAGATCTGACTTAACGTTGTTAAGCTCCATGTCGCCAGTGTGCGCTTAACGTTGTTAAGCTGTCAAGCGTGGGCCGTGTCGGAGCGGGCTGGGAGGATGGACCGGTGGCAAGCAAAATCGACCCCGCGCAGGTCACCGAAACCGCGCTGCGACTGCTCAACGAGACCGGCCTGGACGGGCTGACCCTGCGCCGGATCGCCAAGGAGCTGGACGTCCAGGCGCCCGCGCTCTACTGGCACTTCGCCAGCAAGCAGGCCCTGCTGGACGCGATGGCCACCGAGATGTTCCGTCGGATGGCACAGGACGGGCGGCCCGGGCCGGACGCCGACTGGCCGGACTGGATCACCTCGGCCTGCCGGACCCTGCGCCGCGCGCTGCTCGGCTACCGGGACGGCGCCAAGGTCTTCGGCGGCACCCACTTCACCGACACCGACCACGCCGGGCTGCTGGAGGCCCACCTCGCCGCGCTGGTCGCGGCCGGCTTCCCGCTGGACGACGCCGTCTTCGCCCTGTCCACCGGCTACGCCTACACAGTCGGCTTCGTGATCGAGGAACAGTCCGTCCACCCGCTGCCCGGCGAGCGCGACGAGCGCTTCGACGTCGCCGCCCGGGCCGAGCTGATCGGGCCCGCCCACCCGCTCGCCGCGGCCGCCGGCGCGGGGCTGTTCACCGGGTTCGAGGAGCGCTTCGAGCGCGGGCTGGCGGTGCTGGTGGCCGGCATCGCGGCCACCGGGCCCGCGACGCGGCCCTGAGCGGCGCGACCCCTTGCCAACCGGCCGGGCGCCTGTCACCGTCCTCCGGGTGTTCTCCCTCCTCGAACCCCCGGTCTTCACCCGGCTGCGCGCCGCCGAGCGGATCCTGGTGGCCGGCGCGGGCGGCGGCTTCGACGTCTACGCCGGGCTCCCGCTGGCCCTCGCGCTGCGCGCGGCCGGCAAGCGGGTGCACCTCGCCAACCTCTCCTTCAGCCACCTGCACGGGCTCCCCGCCGAGGTCTGGCTCGCGCCGGACGTCGCCGAGATCCGCCCCGACACCCGGACGCACGACCAGTACTTCCCCGAGCTCACGCTGGCCCGCTGGCTCAACCGGCACGGCCTGCCCGACACCGTCTGGGCCCTCGCCCCGGTCGGCGTCCAGCCGCTGCGGGCCGCCTACCGGGAGCTGGTCGCCCACCTGGACATCGACGCGGTGGTGCTGGTGGACGGCGGCACCGACATCCTGATGCGCGGCGACGAGGCCGGCCTCGGCACGCCCGAGGAGGACATGGCCAGCCTGGCCGCGGTGGCCGGGCTGGACGGGCTGACCGAGCGGCTGGTGGTCTGCCTGGGCTACGGCGTGGACGCCTACCACGGGGTCAACCACTCGCTGGTGCTGGAGAACCTGGCCGACCTCGCCCGCACCGGCGACTACCTGGGTGCCTTCTCGATCCCGCGGGACAGCCGGGAGGGCGCGCTCTACCTGGACGCCGTCGCGGACGCCCAGGCCGCCACGCCCGACCACCCGAGCATCGTCCAGGGCTCGGTCGCGGCGGCCCTGCGCGGCGAGTTCGGTGACGTCCGGTTCACCGCCCGCACCCGGCACAGCGAGCTCTTCATCAACCCGCTGATGACGCTCTACCTCACCGTCACGGTGGCCGGCCTGGCCGACCGCAACCGCTACCTCGACCGGTTGGAACGCACCGTGTTGATACGCCAACTCAGCACCGTCATCGAGGAGTTCCGCGACGAGCTGCCCCGGCTCCGGCCGCCGCGGACGTTCCCGCACTGAGCCGTCCGAGCCGTCAGCCCCGTTTGGCCGCGGCCACGATCTTCGCGGTGGTGTGGAAGAACCGCGCGGTGCCGTGGCCGCGGTAGGCCGGCCCGAAGACGCCGGCCGGATTCCCCGCCGGCCGGCCGTCGAGCGTCCGGGTCACCACGAAGGCGGTGCTCCCGGCGGCGCCGATCACCTCCAGGTCGCCGCGCGGGCTGCGCCGCGGCAGCTCCAGGTCGGCCGGCAGCGGCTCGGTCAGGAACACCAGACTGAGCCGCACCTCCGGGGTCACCTCGACGTCGCGGAACGGATCGGCCGCGAGCAGCTCCTCGACCTCCGGCACGGTCCGTAGCACGGTCGGCACCTCGAAGCCGAGCGCCGCGTGCAGGTGCCGTTCGATCCGCCGGCTCAGCGCGGCCCGGTCCGTCCCGGTGTCCGCGGTGAAGAAGACGTTGCCGCTCTGGATGTACGTGCGGACGTCGGCCAGCCCGAGCTCCGCGAAGAGCTCGCGCAACCGTTCCATCCTGACCACGCGTCCGCCCACGTTCACGGCACGGAGAAAGGCGATGAAGGTCTGCTCGGCCATCCGGCCAGTCTGCCGGACCGCCGCCCGGGGCGGCGGTCGGTGCCCCGTGTGACAGTGGGCACATGAGCAGCTGGCAGGAGTTCGGGCAGGCGGCGCCCGAGCTGGCGGAGGCCGCCCTCGCCGGCTACGAGGCGGAGCTGCCCGAGCCGCCGACCGAGCCGTTCCACGCGTTCCGGCTGGAGCTGACCGAGGTGGTGCTGACGTCGATCGGCGAGGGCGGCGACCACCTCCTCATCCGGAGCCGGCGCCCGGGCGAGGAGGTGCGCACCGGCCGGCGGCGCCAGGGGCTGGACCCGCTAGGGCAGCACCGAGCGCAGGGCCTCCGGCGTCCGCGCGACGACGGCGTGCCCGTCGTCCGCCGTGATGATCGGCCGCTGCACCAGGATCGGGTGCTCCGCCAGCGCGGCGATCCAGCGTGCCCGGTCGGCGGGCTCCCGGCCCCAGCCGCGCATGCCCAGCTCCTTGGCGACCGCCTCGTCGAGCCGGGTGATGTCCCACGGGTCGAGGCCGAGCCGGTCGAGCACCTGCTCCAGCTCCGGCACGCTGGGCGGGTCGTCCAGGTAGCGGCGCACGGTGTACTCGACGCCGGCGGCGTCCAGTTCGCCGAGCGCGACGCGGCACTTGGTACAGCGGGGATTGATCCAGATCTCCATGCCGGCCAGCCTACGCACTCGTCCGGACCGGGAACTCCGGCGCCACGGACGGCGGTTCTCGGTAGGGGGCGGCCGTGGGGCCGGCCACAGGGACCGAGGGGCAGGCCTTGGACGGTACCGAGATCATCAACCAGCTGTTGACGCCGGAGGGTTCGGCCGACCCGTACCCGCTCTACGCCGAGGCGCACCAGCTCGGCCCGGTCACCCCGGTCTGGGACGGCGAGATGCTGCTCGCGCTGGCCCACCCGGTCGCGCACCAGCTGCTGCGCGACCCCGCCTACGGCGTGGCGGACCAGGAGCTGCGGCTGAGCTTCGACCCGGACTACGCGCAGCACTCGTCCAGGCTGCTGCTCAGCCACTCGATCCTGGAGGTCAACGCACCGGACCACGCCCGGATGCGCTCGCTGATCGCCTCGGTCTTCACCGCCCGCCGGGTGGCCGCGCTGGAACCGGCGGTCACCGCCACCGTCGAGCGGCTGCTGGACGAGATGGCCGAGCTGGGCGCCGGCGGCGAGCCGGTGGACTTCCTGGACACCTTCGCCTTCCGGCTCCCGGTGACCGTGATCTGCGAGCTGCTCGGCGTGCCGGAGCAGGACCGTTACCGGTTCCGGCCGCTCGCCGCCGACCTCACCAGCTCGCTGGAGGTCTCCACGACGGAGGACGAACTGCTGCGCGCCGACGCCGCCTGCGACGAACTGGCCGGCTACTTCGCCGAGCTCTGCGCCGAGCGCACGGCCCGTCCGCAGGACGACCTGGTCAGCGCCCTGGTCAGGGCCGCCGACGCGGAGGACGGCCGGCTCAGCGGCCGGGAGCTGCTGGCCAACCTGGTGCTGCTGCTGGCGGCCGGTTTCGAGACCACCACCAACCTGCTCGGCAACGGCCTGGCGCAGGCCTTCCAGCACCCGTGGGCCGCCGACGGGCTGCGCTCCGGCGAACTGGACCCGGCCGGCTTCACCGACGAGGTGCTGCGCTACGACTCCCCGGTCCAGCTCACCTCCCGGCTGCCGCTCTCCGAGGGCCTCTCGGTGGCCGGGGTGCCGACGCCGCCCGGCAGCGGAGTCTTCGTGCTGATCGGCGCGGCCAACCGGGACCCGAAACGGTACGAGCGGCCGGACGTCTTCGACCCGACCCGCCGGGAGAGCCACCCGCTCTCCTTCGGTGGCGGGGTGCACTTCTGCCTCGGGGCCCAGCTGGCCAGGCTGGAGGCCAACGTCGCGCTGCCCGCGCTGCTGCGCCGGTTCCCGCGGCTCGCCCCGGCGGCGGAACCGGTGCGCCGCAACCGTCTGGTGCTGCGCGGCTACCAGGAGCAGCCGGTCACCCTCGGCTGACCGGCCCCGGGCCGGCCCGCGTGGCCGAAGGTCCTCTTCGCCGGGCCGTCCGCCCCGCCGCTCACTCGCGACATACGGGACCATGGACTGGTAGCCCCGCTGTCGAGCCCCCAGGAGTCCCGCAGTGTCCGCGCCCGTAGAGGCAGGCCGCCCACCGGCCGCCCCGCACCGTGGCCCCAGTGCCCGGCGCGACTCCGCCGCCTCGGCGGTGGTGGCCGGGGGCGCACACTCCCCGCGCTGGGTGCGCTGGCTCCCGGCGCTGCTGATCGTGCTGGACCTCTCGGTGGAGGCCGCCGTGCCGCGGACCACCGCGGCCGGGTTCATGCTGATCATCCTCCCGGTGGTGGTGGCCTTCGGCTACGGCCCGGTCCCCACCGCCGCCTCCAGCACGGTCGCGCTCGGTCTCCAGCTGCTGCTGGCCGCCCGGGTCGGGCACCTCTACGAGCAGCACCACGTCTGGGCCTACGTCTCCACCTCGCTGGCCGGCCTGGCCGGCGTGATGCTCGCCCGGCAGCGGCTGCGGCAGGCCCGGCACCTGGTCCGGGCCCGCACGGTCAGCGAGGCCCTGCAACGCACCGTGCTGCACCCGGTACCGGAACAGGT
The DNA here is from genome assembly GCF_044547075.1 of Kitasatospora sp. NPDC052896. Classification (NCBI taxonomy): domain Bacteria; kingdom Bacillati; phylum Actinomycetota; class Actinomycetes; order Kitasatosporales; family Streptomycetaceae; genus Kitasatospora; species Kitasatospora sp. NPDC052896. The sequence continues at coordinate 294,200 of NZ_JBITZU010000007.1, read as the reverse complement.
CGGCGGCCTACGGGCGGCCGGCCTCTACCGGGCCGCGCAGGCCGAGGTGGCGATCGGCGGCGACCTCTACGAGATCTGCGACACCGCCTACGGCACCCGGGTGCTGCTCGGTGACGTCCGTGGCAAGGGGCTGGAGGCGATCCGCACGGTGGCCGACGTGCTCGGTGCCTTCCGGGTGACCGCGCACGAGACCGCCGACCTGGCCGAGCTGGCCGAGCAGCTGGACCGCCAGGTCCGGCGCGGGGCGCTGGAGCGCGACGACGAGGAGCTGTTCGTCACCGCCCTGCTGGTGGAGCACGACCCCGCCGCCCGCGAGGCCCGACTGATCAGCCGCGGCCACCCGGATCCGGTGCTGCTGGGCGACGGCACCGTGCGAACCCTGCACTGCCCGCAGGACCTCCCGCTCGGCCTCGGCCACCTCCGCCCGCCACACTCGACAGCGGTCAGCGCGGTCCCGCTGGACGCCGGCCAGACCCTCCTGCTGCACACCGACGGCGTCACCGAGGCCCGCGACCGCGCCGGCCACTTCTACCCCCTCACCGAACGGCTGGCCGCCCGCTTCTCCGACAGCACGGCCGCCCCCGAGCAGCTGGTGGCCTTCCTCGACGAGGACGTCCACGCCTACGGTGGCCCCGCCACGGACGACCTCGCCGTCCTCGCCCTCACCCCGACCCGCTGACCCGGCAGGCCCCCGCCATCGACGGGGGCCTGCCGGGTCGGGTGGTGATCAGGAGATGCCGCAGGCGATCCGGCGGGACTCCTGGTCGAGGTCGAGCCGGGGGCTGACCGATCCCGCCGGTCCCGGGAGAACGCGCCGGGTCCCCGGCACTCGCCACGGAGAGTGCCGGGGACCCGGAGGCGTCCTACAGGTCGAAGTAGAGCTCGAACTCGTGCGGGTGCGGGCGCAGCGCGATCGGGGCGATCTCGTTGGTGCGCTTGAAGTCGATCCAGGTCTCGATCAGGTCGGGCGTGAAGACCCCGCCGGCGAGCAGGTACTCGTGGTCCTCCTCGAGGGCCTCCAGGACGGCCGGGAGGGAGGAGGGGACCTGCGGGACGCCCGCGTGCTCGTCGGGGGCGAGCTCGTAGAGGTCCTTGTCGACCGGCTGGAGCGGCTCGATCTTGTTCTTGATGCCGTCCAGGCCGGCCATCAGCATCGCCGAGAAGGCCAGGTAGGGGTTGGACGACGGGTCGGGGGCGCGGAACTCGATGCGCTTGGCCTTGGCGTTGGAGCCGGTGATCGGGATCCGGATCGCCGCCGAGCGGTTGCGCTGCGAGTACACCAGGTTGACCGGTGCCTCGAAGCCGGGGACCAGTCGGTGGTAGGAGTTCACCGAGGGGTTGGTGAAGGCGAGCAGCGAGGGGGCGTGCTTCAGCAGACCGCCGATGTAGTAGCGGGCGGTGTCGGAGAGCCCGGCGTAGCCCTGCTCGTCGTAGAAGAGCGGCGCACCCTCGGCCCAGAGCGACTGGTGCACGTGCATGCCCGAGCCGTTGTCGCCGAAGATCGGCTTCGGCATGAAGGTGGCCGTCTTGCCGTTCCGCCAGGCGACGTTCTTGATGATGTACTTGAACAGCATCAGGTCGTCGGCGGCGTGCAGCAGGGTGTTGAACTTGTAGTTGATCTCGGCCTGGCCGGCGGTGCCCACCTCGTGGTGCTGGCGTTCGACCTGGAGGCCGGCGTTGCCCAGCTCCAGGGACATCTCGGCGCGCAGGTCGGCGAAGTGGTCGACCGGCGGGGTCGGGAAGTAGCCGCCCTTGTACTTGACCTTGTAGCCGCGGACGTCGCCCTCGGTCGAGCCGGTGTTCCAGGCGCCGGCCTCGGAGTCGATGTGGTAGTAGGACGCGTTCGCGCTGGTGTCGAAGCGCACCGAGTCGAAGACGTAGAACTCGGCCTCCGGACCGAAGAACGCGGTGTCGGCGATCCCGGACGAGGCGAGGTACGCCTCGGCCTTCTTGGCCACGTTGCGCGGGTCGCGGCTGTAGGCCTCGCCCGTGATCGGGTCCTGGATGAAGAAGTTGATGTTGAGGTGCTTGTCCTTGCGGAACGGGTCCAGACGGGCGGTCGCCAGGTCCGGGACGAGCGCCATGTCCGACTCGTGGATGGCCTGGAAGCCGCGGATCGACGAGCCGTCGAACATCAGGGTCTCGGCGGGGTCGAAGGTGGCCGCCGGGACCGCGAAGTGCTGCATGACGCCCGGCAGGTCGCAGAACCGCACATCCACGAACTTGATGTCGTTCTCCGCGATGTAGGCCTTGACCTCGGCGGCGTTCTTGAACATCCATCCTCCTCGGCCCGGCCCGTGAGGGGCCGGGTTCAGACGTGCACCGACCAGTCGTCCCAACCGGCCATGGTGCGGCTCACCCTAGGAATCGGCCGTTTCCTCGCGGTGACCCAATCGTTTCGCCCATGTTAACCAGATGCCCCCGAATGGGCGGCAAAGTCGCCCGGGAGGGGGCAAATCGTTCCGGAACACGGACTCCGTGCGATGAGTGGTCTAGACCATTGGAGCCGGCGCGGCCACGCGGATTCACTCGCAGGGGGAGTCGCCGCCGGTCGGGCCGGGCTGCCCGGATAGTGTGGATTCGTGGACAGCAGAGAAGCGTTGGGATCGTGGATCGAGGGGCCGAAGGCCGCCGCCGAGCGGATGGGCGCCGACTTCGGCTACCGGGGCGAGCGGCTCGGCCTGCCCGAGGAGGGATCCGGCTCGATGGCCGGCCCCGGCCGGCGGATCGGCGCGCTGCTGGTCGACGGCTGGCTCTGCAGCCTGGTCGCGTACGGGATGCTGGCGCACGGCAGTGCGCGCGAGGCGAACCTGTGGAACCTGCCGCTGTTCTTCACGGTCACCGCGATCTTCCTGGCGACCACCGGGACGACCATCGGCAAGCGGCTCTTCGGCCTGCGGGTGGTGCGCCTGGGCGGCGGCCGGGCCTCGATCCCTCAGGTGCTGCTGCGCACCTTCCTGCTCTGCCTGGTGATCCCCGCGGCGGTCTGGGACCGCGACTCGCGCGGCCTGCACGACAAGGCGGTCGGCACCGTCGAGGTCCGGATCTGAGCGGGAAGCCCCGCAGGCATCAGGAGACATCGCGAAAGAGGCCCCGCCGGACGGCGGGGCCTCTGCTGTCTGAGGGTGCTACGACGGCGGCGGGGTCAGCGCCCCTGGCCGCCCTTGGGCATCCGGGCACCCTTGGGCATCGGCCCCTTGGGGACCGGCGCCTTGGAGAGCAGGTCGCCCAGCGCACGCAGCCGGTCGTTGGTCTCGGTGACCTGCGCGGGCGTGATGGCCCGCGGCAGCCGCATCAGGTGGATCTGCAGCTTCTTCAGCGGCACCTCGCCCGGACCGTCGCCGACCACGATGTCGTGCACCGGCACGTCGCCGACCACGCGGGCCATCTTCTTCTTCTCGGCGGCGAGCAGCGTGCGGACCCGGTTCGGGTTGCCCTCACCGATCAGCGCGATGCCGGCCCGGCCCACGGCGCGGTAGACCGCGTCCTGGCTGCGGGTGATCGCGACCGGGGTCGGGTTGCTGCTCCAGCCCCGGCGGATGTTGTTGAGGACCGCCGCGGCCGCGCCCGGCTGGCCCTCCATCTGCCCGAAGGCGGCCCGCTCGGCCCGGCGGCCGAAGACGATCGCCGCGGCCAGGAAGGCCACGATGAAGCCCAGGATGCCCAGGTAGATCGGGTGACCGATCAGGAAACCGATGGCGAGGAACACGCCGAAGGTGAGGAGGCCGACGCCTCCGATGATCAGGCCGATCTTGGTGTCGACCTTCTTGGTCATGATGTACGCCTGGCGGATCTGCTGGAGCCGCCCAGGGGTATCGGATGTTTCCCTCGCCATGAAGGTCATGGTACGTGGCATGGACAGCGGACATCGAAGCCCGGTCCCCAATCGGTCCGAAGCTGTGATCCGACCGGGTCCGTCCGTCGGGTCCGTCAGCCGGGTCCGCCGGGCTACTGCCCGGCCCGGGGCCGCGGGCCGACCGGCGCCGCCGTCCGCTCCGCCGCGTGCCGGCGGTTCTCGCAGACCGCGGTCCAGGCGTTCAGCCGGGCCTGCCGCCGTCCGGGGGCCAGCAGGACGCGGTCCGCGAGCCGGATCGCGGCGCCGATGGTGGTACGGGTGGTACGCATGTCGGGTACTCCCCTCGCCGAGCCTCGCCAAGCCTGGGACCAGTCTCGGCCGCCGGTGTGACCGGCCGATGACGGCACCGTCAAAGGCTGATGAAACCGTTCTGCAGACCCGGTGCCGCCTCGGCGCCCCGCCGGCTCCCCGGCGTTCCCCCGAACAGCCGTGGGGCCCGGCGAACCGGGCCCCACGTCGGCGTTCCGCCGGGACTCACACCGCGCTGGCGCGCTCGCGGTGCTCCAGCGCCTGCCGGTACAGCCGCCCGGCGCGGTACGAGGAGCGGACCAGCGGCCCGGACATCACTCCCGCGAAGCCGAGCTCCTCGGCCTCCTGCTGCAGCTCCACGAACTCCTGCGGCTTCACCCAGCGCTCCACGGGGTGGTGGCGCACCGACGGCCGCAGGTACTGGGTGATGGTGATCAGCTCGCAGCCGGCCCCGACCAGGTCGGCCAGCGCCTGGCTGACCTCCTCGCGGGTCTCGCCCATGCCCAGGATCAGGTTCGACTTGGTCACCAGCCCGGCCGCCCGGGCCTGCGTGATGACGTCCAGCGAGCGCTCGTAGCGGAACGCCGGGCGGATCCGCTTGAAGATCCGCGGCACCGTCTCGACGTTGTGCGCCAGCACCTCGGGACGCGAGGAGAAGACCTCGGCCAGCTGCTCCGGGACCGCGTTGAAGTCCGGGATCAGCAGCTCGACGCCGGTCCGGCCGGCCTCGCGCCCGGCCGTCATGGCGTGCACCTGGCGGACCGTCTCGGCGTACAGCCAGGCCCCGCCGTCCGGCAGGTCGTCGCGGGCGACGCCGGTGATGGTGGCGTAGTTCAGGTCCATGGTGACGATGGACTCGGCGACCCGGCGCGGCTCGTCGCGGTCGAAGTCGGCCGGCTTGCCGGTGTCGATCTGGCAGAAGTCACAGCGCCGGGTGCACTGGTCGCCACCGATCAGGAAGGTCGCCTCGCGATCCTCCCAGCACTCGAAGATGTTGGGGCAGCCGGCCTCCTGGCAGACCGTGTGCAGCCCCTCCTTCTTCACCAGCGACTGGAGGGCGTTGTACTCCGGACCCATCTTCGCGCGGGTCTTGATCCACTCCGGCTTCCGCTCGATGGGGGTCTCGCTGTTGCGGACCTCCAGGCGGAGCAGCTTCCTGCCGTCGGGGGCGACAGCGGACACGAGCGACTCCTAGAACTAGACGGGGTACCCCCAGGGTACGCCTCTGCTTGTACGGTTTCCGCCCGGCGCGGGCCCTGCAATCGCAGGGCAACCGCCGCGGCGGCGTGATGATTCCCGACTCAGCGGGCCAGGACGCTCAGCGGGCCGCCGCGATTGGGGCCGCCGCGATCGGGGCCGCCGCGGGCGCGACCCGGGCCGGCGCGGGCTCCGGCAGCTCGGCGAGGACCGCCGCCAGGTGCCGCTGCACCACCGGCGCCGCCTCGCCCACCGGGATCTGCCGCCCCGCCTCGCCGGAGAGCGAGCCGACCCCGGCGTCCCGGATGCCGCACGGGATGATCCGGTCGAACCAGGTCATGTCCGGGTTGCAGTTGAGCGCGAAGCCGTGCATCGTCACGCCGCGCGCGACCCGCACCCCGATCGCCGCCAGCTTGCGGTCGTCCCCGCGCTGCCCGGCGTTGGACGGCGCGTACTCCGGGCCGGCCAGCCGCGGGTCGATGCCGAGCGGCAGGCCGAGCCGCAGCGTCAGCTTGCCGATGTCGACCACCTTGGCCGGGTCCGGCTGCGCGCCCGGCAGCTCCTGGCCCAGCACCCACACCCCGCTGCGCCCCTCGATCCGGCTGGTGCCGACCCCGAACTCGGCGCAGGCCCGGATCAGTGCCTCCTCCAGCCGCCGCACGTAGGCGACCACGTCCATCGGCTCGGGCAGCTTGACGATCGGGTAGCCGACCAGCTGGCCCGGCCCGTGCCAGGTGCCCTCGCCGCCGCGGTTGACCTGCACCACCGGGGTGTCGTCCAGCGGCAGGTCCTCCGGCTTGGTGCGCTTGCCGGCGGTGAAGACCGGCTGGTGCTCCAGCAGTAGAACGGTGTCGGGGATCTCGTCGGCCATCCGCAGCGCGTGCAGTCGCTGCTGTTCCTCCCAGGCCTCCTGGTACGGCACGGCGCGCTCGCCTATGCCCATCGTCACGAACCGTACGTTCTCGCTCACCGCTGCTCCTTGCCGGGCGTTGCGACCAACCTCGCCACTGTACGCCCGTGCGATCGGTTGCCCGAGAGCAGCCGTCACGCGGCCCGCGCGAGACGTCGGAAAGCCGCTCTCCGCCTCAAACCCCGCAGGCCGCACCTTCCCCACAACGGGCGCGCCTGCTTCACCCGTTCGGAGGATTGCCCGCCCAGATCCACCCATAGCGTCAGAATGCTCGCTACATTCACGCCGATTCCCGACAGGGGGCGTCGTGCAAGGCACCGGGGGGCTGGAGCTGCCGGTGCGGCGTCCGAGAGGTGTTGACTGACATGCCCCAACGGCCTGCAACCGACAGCCCGGCCTACGACCCACTCGACCCGCTCGGCCCGGACGAACCCGAGGCCGAGCACCCGCTGCCGGCCGCCTCCCTGCCCGGAGACCCTCGGGACGAACCCGAGGAGGCGGCCGCCCCCGGCCGGGTCCCGCCCGCCCGCACCCAGAACCCGTTGCTCGCCGAGCTGATCGAGGAGGCCGGCTTCTCGCACGCCGGGCTGGCCCGCCGGGTCGACCAGCTGGGTCTGGAACACGGCCTCGACCTGCGGTACGACAAGACCTCGGTGACCCGCTGGCTGCGCGGCCAGCAGCCGCGCGGAGCCACCCCGGCGCTGATCGCCGAGGTCTTCACCCGCAGACTCGGCCGCCGGCTCTCGGCCCAGGACATCGGCCTGGACGCCTGCGGGCCGGTCTACGCCGGGCTGGAGTTCGCCGAGACGCCGCAGGAGGCGGTGGACATCGTCGCCAGCATGTGGCGCAAGGACACCGGCCCGCAGTCCGAGCTGCGCCGGATCGCCTTCACCCCGGCCGGGCTGGTGGTGCCCAGCCGGGACTGGCTGATCGGGCGCAGCGACGAGCAGGTCGCCCGGGACGGCTCCACCGGCATCTTCGTCTCCGGCCCGGCCGGACCGCTGGCCGGTCTGGACGCCTCGCCGGACCCGGGGGACCAGCCGCCGCCACGCGGTTCGGCACCCCGCCCGGCGTCGCCCGGCCGGGTGCCCTCGCAGGGCCGCCGGCCGCTGGTCTCGACCGCCCGGACGGCCCCGCTGCCCGCGCCACCCGGACCGGCCGGCGAGGGCGCGGCCCGGGGCCAGCAACGGCCCGGACTGCGGGTCGGCCGCGGGGACATCGCCGCGGTGCGGGCGGTCGGCGACCTCTTCCGGGCGCTCGACCAGGCCTACGGCGGCGGCCACGCCCGCCAGGCGCTGGTGCGCTACCTGGAGAGCGAGGCCGAGCCGATGCTCCGCGGGCGCTACGGCGAGCAGATCGGCCGGGCGCTCTTCGCCGCCGTCGCCGACCTCACCAGACTCGCCGGCTGGACGTCCTTCGACATCGCCGCGCACGGGCTGGCCCAGCGCTACTTCGTGCAGGCGCTGCGGCTCTCGCAGGCGGCCGGCGACCGGGTGCTCGGCGGCTACGTGCTGATCACCATGAGCCAGCAGGCGGTCCACCTCGGGCACGGCCGGGAGGCGGTGCAACTGGCCCGGGTGGCCCAGCAGGGCGTGGGCACGGGGGCCCCGACCGTGGTGCAGGCGCTGATGCACGCGGCCGAGGCCCGCGGGCACGGGATACTGGGTGACGTGCGCTCCTGCACCGCCGCCCTGGTGCGCTCCGAGCGGGCCCTCGCGCTCTCCCGCAGCGGTGACGAAATCCCATCCTGGGCACGGTACTTCGACGAGGCCCAGCTGGCCGAGGAGTTCGCCCACTGCTACCGCGACCTGCAGCAGTGGCGGCCGGCCGCGCAGCACGCGGAGAAGTCGCTGCGGCTGCGCTCGGCCGCGTACGCGCGCAGCCGGGTGTTCTGCCGGATGGTGCTGGCCGCCTCCCGGCTGGGCATGGGCGACCTGGACGAGGCCTGCGCGATGGCCAGCGAGGCGCTCCGGGCGGCGGGGGAGATGCGCTCCGCCCGCACGGTGGAGTACCTGCGCGACTTCCACCGCCGGCTCGCGCCGTACCGGGGCAGCCCGGTCGCCCGGGCCTTCGAGGAGGCGGCGCGGCAGGCGGGCGCGATCTGAGGCGGTGACGTGGGGCCGGGCCGCCGCCCGGCCCCACGCGCTCCCGTCGACCCGGCCCCGACGGCGACTCAGGCCGCCGCGCGGGCCTCCGGCAGGCCGTCCCGGGCCACCCCCAGGTCGCGCAGCACCGCCTCGGCCGCCCGCCGGCCGGACACCAGCGCGCCCCGCGCACTGCTGGTGTCCCGGTGGTCCCCGCAGACGTACAGCCCGGCCAGCACCCGCACCGGGCGGCGGAAGTTGTGCGGCGGCGGCATCGCGGGCAGCGCGTCCGGCAGGTGACGCACGCTCAGGAACTCCCACTCCCGGGCGGACACCCCGTACAGCTCGGTCAGCCGGGACCGGACCGCCGGTTCCAGTCCGGCCGGCCCGCCGGCGTCGAAGCCGCGCCGCCCGAGCACGGTGGTGGCCACCAGCGAGCGACCGGCCGGGGCGTACGACTCGTGCACCTCGCTGAGCACCAGCGAGTGCGAGACCGGCGCGGCACCGCCGGTCCGGTCGGCGTCCAGCAGCAGCGCGGCCTCGCCCAGCGGTGCGGGTCCGGTGGCGTGGTAGTAGGTCGTCACCGGATGGAACTCGGGCAGCCGCAGGCCGGGCAGCAGCTCGGCGGCCGACCGGGCGTCGGTGGCCAGCACCACCGCGCGGGCCCGGATCGGCCCGTGCCCCGCGGTCCGCACGCCCTCCGCGCCGACCGCGCTCACCCGGACGCCGAGCCGGACGGTGCCCGGCGGCAGCGCCCCGGCCATCCGGGTGGGGACGGTGCCGGCCCCGGCGGCGGGCAGGCAGAGCCCGTCCCGGGCGTAGTCGCGCAGTGCCAGGTCGGCCACCCGGCTGCTGGTGCCCAGCGCCGGGTCGCTCAGCAGAGCGGTGAGCAGTGGGCGCAGGAAGCCGTCCACCACGCGTGGCGAGTGGCCGCGCTCGACCAGCGCCCGGGCCGTCGTGGTCTCCGGTCGGGCCAGCAGCCGGGGGACGGGGGTGGTGGCGAGCCGGTTCAGGGTGGCCGCCAGCCGGGCCTTGTCGAGCGCGCCGCCGCGCGGCGGGCGGCCGGCCGGGGGTCGGCCGGGCGGCTGCGGCGGGCCGCCGACCCGGTGCCGGTGGCCGGCGCTGTGCACCAGCACGCCGGGGGCCAGCGGGCACAGCTCCAGCCCGGCCAGGTCCAGCCGGTGGACCGGCTCCGGGAAGCCGGTGTTCAGCAGCTGGCCGCCGTGGTCCAGCCGGTAGCCGTCCACCTGGTGCCCGGCCATCCGGCCGCCGATCCGCTCGGTGGCCTCCAGTACCTGGACGTGCAGGCCGGCGCCGCAGAGCGCGTGGGCGGCGGCCAGTCCGGCCAGCCCGGCGCCGACCACAACCACGTCGGGGTCGGCGGAGCGGGTGCGGCGGGCGATGTCTTGTGGGGTCACGGACGAACTCCCTCCCTGGTCCCGGAGCTCCGGGCCGGCGGACGGCTACGGGGTGCCGGGACGGTCCGAACAGGTGATGCCCAGTCAGAACCGTGATCAGGCAAGGGTGTTCGAATCGGATCCAGGGGCGCACACCCCGTCGGTGGCACGTCCCGGGGGCACGCCCGGGCGCTGTGCGCCGTCCTGTGCGCCCCCGCGCCCGCCCATTCGCTCCCCGGTGCCGCTCCCGCCCGTCCCAGCCGTCTCCGGCGCCCCTCAGAGCGCCGCACGCACCGCCGAGAGGACGTCCGGATGAGCGAACTGGAACCCGGCCTTCAGCAGCTTCTCCGGCACCACCCGGTGGCTGCCGACCACCTCCACCGCCATCTCGCCGAGCGCCAGGCGCAGCACCGCCTCCGGCACCGGGAACGGCGTGGGCCGGCCGAGCACCTTGCCCATCGCCGCGGTGAGCTCCTCGTTGGTCGCCGGCGAGGGCGCGGTCAGGTTGACCGGCCCGCGCAGCTCCTCCACGTCGATCAGGAACCGCAGCGCCGCCACCTGGTCGGCCAGCGAGATGAAACTCCAGTACTGCCGGCCGGAACCGAGCCGGCCGCCCAGCCCGAGCCGGAACAGCGGGAAGAGCCGGCCACCCGCGCCGCCCGCGGCCGAGAGCACCAGGCCGGTGCGCGGGTGCACCACCCGGATCCCCGCCTCGGCGGCCGGCCGGGCCGCGCCCTCCCAGTCCACGCAGACCCGGGCCAGGAAGTCGTCCCCGGCCGGCGCCGTCTCGTCGATCAGCCGGTCGCCGGTCTGGCCGTAGAAACCCACGGCCGAGCCGCTGACCAGCACGGCCGGCGGCTTCTCGGCGGCGGCCAGCGCGGTGGCCAGGGCCCGGGTGCCGAATACCCGGCTGTCCCGGATCTCCTGCTTGTACCGAGTGGTCCAGCGGCGGTCGCCGACCCCGGCACCGGCCAGGTGCACCACCGCCTCGGTGCCGGCCAGCCCGGCCCGGTCCACCTCCCCGAGCGCCGGGTTCCAGCCGACCCCGACCGAGCCGTCGGGGTGCGGGCCGGTCGCACTGCGGTGCCGGACCAGCCGGACCACCTGGTGGCCGTCGGCCAGCAGCGAGCGGACAAGGGCGGAGCCGATCAGGCCCGAGGAACCGGTGACAGCGATGCGCATGCGGCCATCCTGGCAGCACGGCCGGTCCGGGCGGCCCCCGGGCCGATCCACACCGGCGGCGTGTCGCGGTCGGTGCGGGCCTGTTGACGGTCCGTCGGCCGGGCGGACCGGGTCGCTCCGCGGTCGGGTGGGACCGGTACGGTACGGCCGTGAACAACTCGACCCCCGCCGGCTGGTACCCCGACCCTGACCAGGGCGCGGGCGTCGGTGCGGGCGTCGGCGGCGGCCGGGAGCGGTACTGGGACGGCACCGCCTGGACGCCGCGGAGCCGGCCGGCCGGGGGAGCGTCCGAGGCGGCGCCACCGGTGCCGGCGCGGCGGACCGGGCCGTCCCAGGTCTCCGACGCCTCGCCCGCGTACGGGCACCCGGCCGTTCCCGCGCCGGACGTCACGCCGGGCGCCGGTTACGGCTTCCCGCACCTCCCCGGGCCCGCCGGGTACCGCTTTCCGCCGCCGCCCGTGCCGGTACCCGGGCCCGGCTTCCCGCCGCCGTTCGGTGCCCCCCACCCGGCGCCGCCGGTCGGCCCGCGCCGACGGGTCGGCCTGATCGCGGCGGTCGCGGCGGGCGCGCTGACCGTGACGGCCGTCCTGGTGGTCGGCACGCTGGTGCTGTTGGAGGGCGCCCACCAGGCGGCGGGCGGGCGCCCGGCCGCGGCCGCACCGACCCCGTCGGCGCCCGCCGTCTCGGCGGCGTCCGCCGCGCCGAGCCTCCCGGACCCGGACGGCACGGTGCAGGACGCCCAGCACGACTGGACCGTGCCCGTGCCGGTCGGCTGGACCTCCGCCGGCCAGGCCGGCGACCCCACCCTCCAGTTGGTGACCGGCCGCTACGACTGCACCGACCCGAACGGCTGCTACCACGGCACCTTCACCATCGGAAGCAGCCCGGCCACCGGTCCGGACGCCCGCTCGGTGGCCGAGGACGCGACGCGGACGGGCTCCGCCCAGCACTACGGCGACCGGACCTCGCACCAGGAGCTGGCCGCCGGCCAGGCCACCGTGGCGGGGATCGCCGGCTACTCGGTGCACTGGCAGGTGACCCCGCAGGACGGCTCCGGTCCCGGCGGCTTCGTCACGGTGGTCGCCGTCCCGGACGGCATCGGCGGCTACACCACCCTGGTCGGCACGGTCGACAACGCCCCGAACGCCCCGGCCCCGGCCGTCCTCGACCAACTCCTCCTCGGCATCCGCCCCACCGGGCCGCGCAGCGGCATCTGATCCCGGGGACGGTGGGGCGCCGGTCCGGGCTCCGGGAGGCCTACCGCCCGTACTGCTCCCAGAGGCGGGGGAATCGTTTCGCCATCATCCGCTCGTCGTCGAAGTCGAACGACTGGCCGGCCGGCTGCCGCGGCTGCCGGGTGCCCAGGTCGGGCAACGGCAGCCCGGTGAGCTGCTCGTGCGCCTCGTCGGCGGCGTAGCCGAAGTCCTCGGCGTCGCCGTCCTCCTCCTCGTCGAAGTCGGGCACCAGCTCGGCCAGCGCGTCCGGGTCGTGCACCGCGCCCTCGAAGACCTCCCGGCCCTGCGCGATCAGCCAGCAGCGGAAGAAGTCGAAGCCGTCCTCCGAGGCGCCACCGAGCAGCAGGTGGGCGGCACCCCACAACTCCCACGTGTAGGCGCGCTGGAAGCGCGCCTCGAACAGCCGGGCGAAGTCGATCACCTCATCGGGCGTCAGCTGGGCGAGCCGGTCGACCAGCAGGTCGGCCTGGTCGTCCGGGTCGCCCTCGGCGGCGTCCCGGGTCTCGTCGATGAGCTGCCAGAAGTCGGTCTCGTACATCACCGCTCCAGCATCCCCGTTAGCCGGCGCAAATGCACTGCGGCTGCGCCGCGCGGCACGGGCCCGCGCCGCCGGTTCGGGTGAACGCGGCACGCCGGACCACGGCCGGGCACGACCGAGCCCCGGTCCGTACGGGACGGACCGGGGCTCGGACGGAACTACGAACTACGCCTTACAGGCCGAGGTCGCCCTCGAACGCGCCCTCTTCCAGGCGGGCCTTGACGGTGCCCAGGAAGCGGGCCGCGTCGGCGCCGTCGACGATCCGGTGGTCGTAGGACAGGGCCAGGAAGACCATGTCGCGGATCGCGATCGTCTCGCCCAGGTCCGGGTGGTTGACGACGACCGGGCGGCGCACGGTGGCGCCGATGCCCAGCATGCCGACCTGCGGCTGGTTGAGGATCGGGGTGTCGAACAGCGCGCCGCGCGAACCGGTGTTGGTCACCGTGAAGGTGCCGCCGGCCAGCTCGTCGGGCTTGAGGCCACCGTCGCGGGTGCGGGCCGCCAGGTCGGCGACCTTCTTCGCGATACCGGCGATGTTGAGGTCGCCGGCGCCGTGGATCACCGGGACGAAGAGGCCCTTCTCGGTGTCCACCGCGATGCCGACGTTCTCGACGTCGTGGTAGGTGATGGTGTCGTCGTCGTTCACCCGGGCGTTGACGATCGGGTGGACCTTGAGCGCCTCGGTGGCGGCCTTGATGAAGAACGGCATCGGCGAGAGCTTGACGCCCTCGCGCTGCTGGAAGCCGGCCTTCGCCTTGGCGCGCAGCTGCATGATGCGCGTGACGTCGACCTCGACCACGGTGGTCAGCTGGGCCGACACCTTGAGCGACTCGACCATGTGCTTGGCGATGGCCTTGCGGACGCGGGTCATCGGCACGGTCTGGCCGCGCAGCGGGGACGGGGCCACCGGGGCGGCGGCCTTGGCGGCGGCGGGAGCGGCGACCGGGGCGGCGGCCAGTCGAGCCGCGGCGGCCTCGGCGGCGGCGATGACGTCCTGCTTGCGGATCCGGCCGCCGACACCCGAGCCGGTGACGGAGTTCAGCGCGACGCCCTGCTCGGCGGCGAGCTTGCGGACCAGCGGGGTGACGTAGGCGTCACCGGCGTCGGCCACCGGGGCGGCGGCAGCCGGGGCGACCGGGGCAACCGGAGCCGGGGCGGCGGCGACCGGCGCCGGAGCCGGGGCGGCGGCGACCGGCGCGGGGGCCGGGGCAGCCGGGGCGACCGGAGCCGGAGCAGCCGGGGCGGCGGGGGCGACCGGAGCAGCCGGGGCCGGAGCGGCCACCGGGGCCGGGGCGGCGGCCGGAGCCGGAGCGGCGGCAACCGCACCCGCGGCACCGATCAGCGCGAGCTGAGCGCCGACCTCGGCGGTCTCGTCCTCGCCGACCAGGATCTTCACCAGCACACCGGCGACCGGCGACGGGATCTCGGTGTCGACCTTGTCGGTCGAGACCTCCAGCAGCGGCTCGTCGACCTCGACGGTCTCACCCTCGGCCTTGAGCCAGCGGGTGACGGTGCCCTCGGCGACCGACTCGCCCAGCGCCGGGAGCAGCACCGGGGTGGCGTCCGCAGCCGGGGCGGCCGGGGCGGCAGCGGCCGGAGCCGCGGGGGCGGCGGCCACCGGCGCCGGAGCGGCCGGAGCCTCGGCCACCGGGGCCGGGGCGGCGGCGGCAGCCGGGGCGGCAGCCGCGACCGGGGCGCCCGAGCCGTCGTCGATGATCGCCAGCTCGGCGCCCACCTCGACGGTCTCGTCCTCGCCGACCTTGATCGCGGCCAGGATGCCGGAGGCCGGCGCGGGGATTTCGGTGTCCACCTTGTCCGTGGAGACCTCGAGCAGCGGCTCGTCGGCCTCCACCCGCTCACCCTCGGCCTTGAGCCAACGGGTGACAGTGCCCTCGGACACGCTCTCGCCCAGTGCGGGCAGCGTTACTGAGACCGCCATGGTTTCAGCGACTCCTATCAAGTCTTGCGTTCAGGAAGTTCAGGAAGGGGGAAGGTCGGGCGCGCTCAGTCGTGCGCGTGCAGCGGCTTGCCGGCCAGCGCCAGGTGCGCCTCGCCGAGCGCCTCGGACTGGGTCGGGTGCGCGTGGATGAGCTGCGCGACCTCGGCGGGCAGCGCCTCCCAGTTGTAGATCAGCTGCGCCTCGCCGACCTGCTCGCCCATCCGGGCGCCGACCATGTGGACACCCACGACGGCGCCGTCCTTGACCTGGACGAGCTTGATCTCGCCGGAGGTCTTGAGGATCTTGCTCTTGCCGTTGCCGGCGAGGTTGTACTTGAGGGTGACGACCTTGTCCTTGCCGTACACCTCGATGGCCTTGGCCTCGCTGATGCCGACCGAGGCGACCTCGGGGTTGGAGTAGGTCACCCGCGGCACGCCGTCGTAGTCGATCGGCACGGCCTTGAGGCCGGCCAGCCGCTCGGCCACCAGGATGCCCTCGGCGAAGCCGACGTGCGCCAGCTGCAGGGTCGGGACGAGGTCACCGACGGCCGAGATGGTGGGCACGTTGGTGCGCATGTACTCGTCGACCAGGACGTAGCCGCGGTCCATCGCGACGCCGGCCTCCTCGTAGCCCAGCCCCTGCGAGACCGGGCCGCGGCCGATGGCGACCAGCAGCAGGTCGGCGTCGATCTGCTTGCCGTTCTCGGTGGAGACCCGGACGCCGTTCTCGGTGTACTCGACGCCGGAGAAGCGGGCCTTGAGCTCGAACTTGATGCCACGCTTGCGGAAGGCGCGCTCCAGCAGCTTGGAGGAGTTCTCGTCCTCCAGCGGGACCAGGTGCGGCAGGGCCTCGACGATGGTGACGTCGACGCCGAAGGACTTCCAGACCGAGGCGAACTCGACGCCGATCACGCCGCCGCCGAGGATGACGGCGGACTGCGGGACGCGGTCGAGCTTGAGGGCGTGGTCGGAGGAGATGATCCGGTCGCCGTCGATGGTCAGGCCGGGCAGCGACTTCGGCACCGAGCCGGTGGCGAGGACGATGTGGCGGCCCTCGACGCGCTGGCCGTTGACGTCCACCGAGGTCTGCGAGGAGAGTCGGCCCTCGCCCTGGATGTAGTGGACCTTGCGGGAGGCGACCAGGCCCTGCAGGCCCTTGTACAGGCCCGAGACCACGTCGTCCTTGTACTTGTGGACGCCCTTGATGTCGATGCCCTGGAAGGTGGCGAGCACGCCGAACTCGGCGGCCTCGCGGGTCTCGTCGGCGACCTCGGCGGCGTGCAGCAGCGCCTTGGTGGGGATGCAACCCCGGTGCAGGCAGGTGCCGCCCAGCTCGCCCTTCTCGATCAGGGCCACGCTCAGACCCAGCTGAGCGGCGCGGAGCGCCGCGGCGTAACCGCCGCTTCCGCCTCCGAGAATGACTACGTCGAAAACGGTGCTGGCGTCGTTCGCCACGTCACGTCCTCCATGCCATGGGGTGTGGATCGTCCGGGCCGGTGCTGGTCCGGTGTTCGGGAAGCCCTTGTGGGGTGCCCAGTCGTACCGGAAATACATCTTCGCACTTGTTCGCGGCGACTGATGTCCGGGTCCACCCTGCGGGGGGTCCGGGACGGCCCCGGGTGACCCGGTGCCGGCCCTCCGGCGGCCGGTCTGCGCAGGTCAGGGCCGGTCATTCCGGGCCTGCGGGGTGTGCTGGACGGAACAGGAGCGGAGCGGATTCCACCCTGTGGAACAAAGTTTCGCCCGAGGCGAACAGGATTCCCGGGCCCGGTTGACCACTACCAGCTGGTAACCGGGAAGGCCGGGCGAAACGCGGGTAGGGCCCCGCGCCGGAGCGCGGGGCCCTACCGGGGAGCGGGACTCAGTCCTGCGCGGTCTCCTCCGCCAGCTGCACCAGGGTGCGCACCGCGCTGCCCGTGCCGCCCTTGGGGGTGTAGCCGTACGGGGCGCTCTCGTGGAAGGCCGGGCCGGCGATGTCCAGGTGCGCCCAGTCGATGCCGTCCGCCACGAACTCCTTCAGGAACAGGCCGGCCACCAGACCGCCGCCCATCCGCTCGCCCATGTTGGCCAGGTCGGCCACCGGCGAGTCCATGCCCTTGCGCAGCTCGGCGGGGAGCGGCATCGGCCAGGACTGCTCGCCGGCACGCTGCGCGGTCGCGTGCAACTTCTCGCGGTAGGCGTCGGTGCCGGCCATCACACCGAAGGTGCGGGTGCCCAGCGCCAGCACCATCGCGCCGGTCAGGGTGGCCACGTCGACGATCGCGTCCGGCTTCTCCTCACCGGCCCGGACGATCGCGTCGGCCAGCACCAGGCGGCCCTCGGCGTCCGTGTTGAGCACCTCGACGGTCTTGCCGCCGTACATCCGCAGCACGTCGCCCGGGCGGGTGGCGCTGCCGGACGGCATGTTCTCGGCCAGCGCCAGCCAGCCGGTGACGTTGACGGCCAGGCCCAGCCGCTTGGCGGCGACCACGGCGGCGAAGACCGCGGCGGCACCGGACATGTCGCACTTCATGGTCTCGTTGTGGCCGGCCGGCTTGAGCGAGATGCCGCCCGAGTCGTAGGTGATGCCCTTGCCGATGAAGGCCAGGGTGGCCTTGGCCTTCGGGTGGGTGTAGGCGATCTTCACCAGCCGGGGCGGGTTGTCCGAGCCGTTGCCGACGCCCAGGATGCCGCCGAAGCCGCCCTTGGCCAGCGCCTTCTCGTCCAGCACCTCGACCTTGAGGCCGTGCTCCTTGCCGACGCTCTGCGCGATGGTGGCGAAGGCCTTCGGGTGCAGGTCGTTCGGCGGGGTGTTGATCAGGTCGCGGGCGCGGTTCATCTCCTCGGCGAGGACGACCGCGCGCTCGGCGGCGGCCTTGGCGTCCTTGCTGCCCTTGCGCGGGGCCAGCACGGTGAGCTCGCCGACCGCGCCCTTGCCGTTCTCGGCGGTGCGGTACGCCGTGAACTCGTACGCGCCGAGCAGGCCGCCCAGCGCGACCGCCTCGACCTCGGCGGGCGACTCGGCCGGCAGCGCCAGACCGGCCTTCTTGGCGCCGGCCAGGGTGCGCGCGGCGACACCGGCCGCCCGGCGCAGCGCCTCCAGCGGGTAGCCGTCCTCGGCGGCCTCGCCGAGGCCCACGGCCAGCACGAAGCCGGCCTTCAGCCCGGCCGGGGCCGGCAGCTTGACGGCCTCTCCCTCGCCGCCGGTCGCGCCCAGCGTGCTGAGGACGTCCGCCAGCTTGCCCTCGAACGCCTCGGCCACGGCCTCGGCGCCGGAGGTCACCACCAGGCCCTTGGGCCCCTTCGCCACGCCGATGACGAGCGCGTCCGCGCGCAGCGCGGCGGCGGAGGAGGTGCTCACAGACAGTGCAGTCACGTAATTGCGTCCTGTTCTTTCGCGTTCTTTCGCGGTCCACAGCCGGGAATGCGGCATGGCTACAGCCCAAGCATGCTCCGCCGAAAGGCGCAGGGCTACGGTGCTCCCCGCATGGTAGTCCGCATGGTGGGATCCCGCGTCCCCCGGTCCTCCCACCGGATTTCAGGGCCCCACGGCAAGGCAGAACAGGCAGGCGGTCGCCGCGGTCTCCGCCATCGCGCCCAACACGTCTCCGGTGACTCCGCCGAACCGGCGGACACAACGGCGCAACAGCAGCCCGGCGGTCAGCTGGCCGACCGTCAGGGCCAGCGCGTAGCGCGGGTGGTGGCCGAGCACGGCGAGGGCGAGCGCGGCGAGCGCGGTGCCGGCGAGCGCGCCGGCGGGGGGGACCGTCCCGGCCACCATGGCGCCCAGGCCACCCGGCCGGGCGGCTGGCACCGAGCGCAGGCAACCCCAGCCGAGCGCGCACCGCCCGGCCACCGCCGCGGTCAGCACCGCGAGCGCGCCGCGCGCCGCCGAATGGCCGAACTGCTGGGCCAGGCAGGCGATCTGAGCGGCCAGCAGGAGCACCAGGGTGAGCACCCCGAACGGCCCGATGTCCGACTGCTTCATGATCCGCAGCGCGTCCTCGGCCGGCTTGCCGCTGCCCAGCCCGTCGGCCACGTCGGCCAGGCCGTCCAGGTGCAGTCCACGGGTGAGGCCGGCCAGCGCGGCGAGCGCGGTGACGGCCCCGAGCAGCGGCCCGCCGCGCCAGGCGGCCAGCGCGCCCAGGCCGGCCGCCAGGGCGCCCAGCACCAGCCCGACCAGTGGCGCGAGCAGCATCGCCCGGCCGGCCGAGGTGCGGTCCCAGCGCTCGACCCGGACCCGCAGGACGGACAGCGTGCCGAAGGCGAACCGCAGGCCGTGCACCCGGCTCAGGCCCCGCCGAGCAGTTCCAGCGCGGTGGGCAGCCGCGGCGGCTCCTTGGGCGCGGTCGGCCGGGCGGGGGTGAACGGGTCCACGGCCAGCGCGTCCGAGGCCGCCTGCAACAGCGGCAGTGCCAGCAGCGCGCCGATGCCCTCGCCGGTGGTGATCTTCTCCTCGTGCAGCGGGGTGAGGGTCAGCCGGTCGTACGCCTTGGTCAGTGCCGGCTCCCCGGTCGGTGCCGCGGCCCGCCACCACTCCGGCGCCCGGAACGAGATCCGCTGCGCCACCAGCGCGCAGGCGGCCGCGACGACGCCGTCCAGCACGACCGGCAGCTTGCGCACCGCGGCCTGCAACAGGAAGCCGGTGATCGCCGCGAACTGCGCGCCACCGGTGGTCGCCAGCAGCGCCAGCTGGTCGCCGAGCACCGGCCGGGCCCGCCGCAGCGCGTCCCGGATCGCCGCGCACTTGACCATCCAGACCTGGTCGTCGATCCCCGAGCCGCGCCCGCAGACCGCCGCCGCGTCCGTCCCGCACAGCGCGCCGACCAGCACCGCGGCCACCGCGGTCGAGCCGACCCCGAGGTCGCCCAGCAGCACCAGGTCGGTGCCCAGGTCGGCCTCGTCGTCGGCGATCGCCATCCCGGTCGCGAAGGCGGCGGTGGCCTCGGCCAGGCTGACCGCCTCCTCGACGTCGATCCGCCCGGAGCCGCGTCGGATCCGGTGCTGGACGACCTCGGCGGGGAACTGCTCCGGGTCCGCGTCGACCGCCACGTCGACCACCCGCAGCTCGGCGCCGAACCGCCGGGCCAGCTTGGCGACCGGTGCGCTGCCGTTCAGCACGGCGTGCACCCGGCGGGCGGTGCCGCCCTGCGCGGGCAGCCGGGAGACGCCCAGCGAGGCCACGCCGTGGTCACCCGCGAACAGCACCACCTTGGGTGAACTCAGCGCGCGCAGCGGCGACCGGCCCTGAACGGCCGCCAGCCAGCTGCCATACTCCTCCAACCGCCCGAACCCGCCACGCGGTTGGTCCAGTTCGAGCCAGCGCTCCGAAGCCGCGCGGCGGGCGTCGTCGTCGGGGCGCTCCACGAGCGAGGCGAACGTGTCGAGATCCACGGTGGTGTCCATCGCTCGGAAGGTTACCAATCCGGCTCGCCCTGAGCGGGGCCGGTGCGGGAGACTTCTCCGCTGTGACCTTTCCTCCGCCGCCGTCCGGCGCACCCGGCCAGCCTCCGTTCCCGCCGTCCATGCCGCCCGAGGGGGCCGGCGCCCCGGTCTACGGATATCCGCAGTCGACCCCGCCGTACGGTCAGTCGGCCGCGACCCCGCCGCCCGGTTACGGCTTTCCGGCCGCCCCGGCGGCGCCGGTCGCCGGGCAGCAGCTGGTGACCTTCGGGGACATCGCGGTGACCACCACCGGGATCGTCACCCCGGCGGGCACCTTCCCCTTGCAGGGCGCGGTCTGGACGGTCACCGACCTCTCCCGCACCGAGGAGCGGATCGCACCGGCCGGCATCGTGCTGGCCATCGTCTTCTTCCTGTTCTGCCTGATCGGCCTGCTCTTCCTGCTGATGAAGGAGCGTCGCACGGTCGGCCACCTGCAGATCACGGTCAGCAGCGGGGGGCGGTTCCACTCCACCTCGATCCCGGTGAGCTCGCCCGAGCAGGTCGCGGATCTGATGAACCGGGTCAACTACGCCCGCAGCGTCTCCGTCTGACGCTTCGACGTCTGACGCTTCGACGACGGGTCGTCAGTCCGGCCGGCCGGTGTCCCGGATCGCCAGCACCTGGCCGGCCACCACCAGCAGCACCCGCTCCGACTCGTCGGCGAGCGCCATGTTGAGCCGGCCCAGCGCGTCCCGGAACCGCCGACCGGCCGCGGTGGCGGGCACCACGCCCATCCCCACCTCGTTGCTGACCGCGATCACCCGGCGCCCGGTCAGCCGCCAGGCCTCGGCCAGCTCCGCGCAGTGCCGGGCCACCTCGGCCTCGGCGCCGGTCGCCCAGGCGGCGTCGTCCCAGGCGTCGGCCCGGTCCATCACGGCGGTCAGCCAGAGCGCCAGGCAGTCGACCAGCACCGGCGCCGGGTCGTCCCGGTCGGCCAGTACCGCCACCAGGTCGCAGGTCTCCGCGGTGCGCCAGCCGGCCGGACGGCGCTCGCGGTGCAGCGCGACCCGCTGCGCCCACTCCGCGTCGTCCGGGCGGCTGCCGCTGGTGGCGACGTAGAGGACGTCGGCGTGGTCGAGCAGCAACTGCTCGGCCCGGGTCGACTTGCCGGACCGTGCGCCACCGAGGATCAGGGTGCGTGCCATGCGCACATCCTGCCGGACGGGGTTGACCGCCCCCGCGGTGGGCAGCCTGACCCCTGCGCGCCGCGCGATAGCCTGCGCGGACGGGCGTCGAGAGGGCGCGAGCGAACCGCAGGGAGGAGCCGGGCATGGTGTGGACGTGGCGGTACGAGGCGGCGGACGGAACGGTCATCACCCCGGCCGCGGGCACCGAGGAGTTCGCCGGTCAGAGCGACGCGGAGTCCTGGATCGGCGAGTCCTGGAAGCAGCTGCTGGCCGACGGGGTCGAGCGGGTCACCCTGCTCGAGGACGAGCAGAAGATCTACACGATGAGCCTGAGCGAGAGCTGAGGCGGCGGACCCGATCCGCCGCACCTGGTGGGCCCCGCTACTTGGCGCCCACCAGGTGCAGCAGCCCGGCGACCCGCCGGTACGGGTCCTCGCGGCCGGCCCGTTCCTCGGCGTCCAGCAGCTGGGCGAGCTGGCGGCCGTCCACCGGCAGTGGGGCGTGGTCGGCGGCGGCGTCGGTGAAGACCCGCACGCCGTACCAGTTCCGCAGCGGGACGGCGACCTCGGTGAGCGTGGTGGCCAGGTCGGCCAGCCGGTCGGCGCGCGCGGTCAGGCCGAGCCGGTCGGCGTAGTGGTCGGTGTCGAAGGCCTGCAGCGCCGCCCGCCAGTCACCGGTCAGACCGGCCCGCATGGCCAGCGCGTCCCGGTTGCGGGCGACCAGCGAGAGCAGCCCGCCGGAGGCCACCATCCGGGCCAGCGAGGCGATCAGCGGATCCGGGTCGGGCAGGTACATCAGCACGCCGTGGCAGAGCACCAGGTCGAAGCTGCCGGGCCGGAACCAGCGGCCGCACTGGTGCCCGTCGCCGCTCAGTAGCCGGACCCGCTCCCGCACCTCGGGCGGCTCGGCGGCCAGCGCGGCCTGTGCCGCGCCCAGCGTGACCGGGTCGGCGTCGAGCCCGGTGACCAGGTGGCCGGCCCGGGCCAGCCGCAGCGCCTGGACGGCCTGGCCGCAGCCGACGTCCAGCACCCGCAGCGCGCCGGCGCCCTGGAAGTGCGCGGCGAGCTCTTCGGCCAGCTGCCGGCCCACCAGCTCCTGCCGGACCACGTTGCGCAGCCCGTGCTGCCGGTCCAGCCAGGCCCCGGCGCCGCCGGCGAACGATCCGCCGCGGGCCGGCACCCGCTCGTGGCCGACCCGCTCGTACGGCGACAGCTCGTACGGCGAACGGTCGTGGTCACCGTCCGACTGTCCGGGCAGCGCGTACAGCCCGGACCCCTGGACGGCGCCGACCCCCTGGACGGTGGGCGACCAGTCGTACGGCAGCGGCTCGGCGGTCAGGGGCGCTCGCCCCGCTTCACCTGCGGCTTGGGCAGCCGCAGCCGGCGCATCTGGAGGATCCGCATCAGGCCGTAGCTCAGCACGCCACGGGTGTTCTCGTTCGGGAAACGGGTGACCAGCTGCTTGCGCAGGCCGAGGCCGAGGCGCAGGAAGTCGAGCACCACCATGACCAGGAAGACCAGGAAGAGCAGCGTGGAGAGCAGCTGCAGCGCCGGCACCCGGAGCACGCTGAGCACCAGGATCACCACGGCGAACGGCAGGAAGAACTCGGCCAGCGACCAGCGGGAGTCCACGTAGTCGCGGGCGAAGCGCCGCACCGGGCCCTTGTCGCGCGGGGGCAGGGCCCGCTCGTCACCGTTGAGCAGCGCCACCCGCTGTTTCTCGCGCTCGGACCGCAGCCGCTCGCGGGACTGCTTGGCGGCCTCCTTGCGGTCCTTCGGCACGGTCACCCGGGTCCGCCGGTGGGCCTCGGCCTCGCTGCGCTTCGGCGTGGGACGGCCCTTCTTCGCCTGCGGGTCGCGGGTCGAGGGCGTTTCATCCTGCTCGGCCAGGGCGGCGGCGGAGGAGGGAGCATCATCTGAACGGCGTCGGAACACAGGACAAGCCTACGTGCTGGGAGGGGCGTCCCCGGAGGCCCGCAGGACGCAAACCCGTATCGATCTAGGGGTCGCACCCCGACCGGGTTCCACCTGCGGAATCCACCCCTGGGAGGAGGCCGGCGGCGGCAAGCCGTAGCAGGCTTGTTGCCACCAGGTGTACTGCGGTGATTGCCTCGCTGCACTTACACTCGCACTAGATTTGGTACGAGATAGAAACCGCAGGCCGGAGAAGGGGGCACCCGAGGCCCATGAGCGACGGAATCATGAAGCGTATGGGGCTGATCTTCCGCTCCAAGGCGAACAAGGCCTTGGACCGGGCGGAGGATCCGCGCGAGACGCTCGACTACTCGTACCAGAAGCAGCTCGAACTGCTGCAGAAGGTGCGCAGGGGCGTGGCGGACGTCGCCACCTCGCGCAAGCGCCTGGAGCTGCAGCTGACCCAGCTCCAGCAGCAGTCCGCCAAGTACGAGGACCAGGGCCGCAAGGCCCTCTCGCTCGGCCGTGAGGACCTGGCGCGCGAGGCGCTGACCCGCAAGTCGGCGATGCAGACCCAGATCAACGATCTGCAGGTGCAGTACCAGCAGTTGCAGGCCGAGGAGGAGAAGCTCACCCTCGCCTCCCAGCGGCTGCAGGCCAAGGTGGACGCGTTCCGCACCAAGAAGGAGACCATCAAGGCCACCTACACAGCCGCCCAGGCGCAGACCCGGATCGCGGAGTCCTTCTCCGGCATCTCCGAGGAGATGGGCGACGTCGGCCTGGCCATCCAGCGGGCCGAGGACAAGACCGCCCAGATGCAGGCCCGGGCCGGCGCGATCGACGAGCTGCTCGCCTCCGGCGCGCTCGACGACCCGAGCGGCATGCGCAAGGACGACATCGAGGCCGAGCTGGAGCGAGTGGCCGGCGGCAGCGACGTCGAGCTGGAACTCGCCCGGATGAAGGCCGAGCTCAGCGGTGGTTCCGCCGGCCCGGCCGCGATCGAGCAGGGCAACGGTGGTGGCGCCGCGCAGCAGGGGGGCCAGGCCCAGCAGGACACCCCGCCGCCGACCATCAACTACCACAAGTAACCAGCCCGCTTCGGATCGACAGCAGGGAGAAACGCCAGCATGATCATGCGGATCATGGGTGAGGGTCAGTTCCAGGTGGCGGACGAGCACCTGAACCGGCTGAACCAGCTCGACGACGAGCTGCTCACCGCTCTGGACGAGGGGGACGAGACGGCGTTCCGCAGCACGCTGGGCAATCTGCTCACGGCGGTCCGCGAGGTCGGTTCCCCGGTGCCGGTCGACTCCCTGGAGCCGTCCGACCTGATCCTGCCCACCGAGGACGCCACCATCGACGAGGTCCGCGCGCTGCTGCGGGCCGAGGGTGACGGGCTGATCCCCGGTATTCCCGAGTAACACGGGCTCCGGCCGGACGTACGAAGGGGCGGCACCTCCCGAACGGGAGATGCCGCCCCTTCGTCATGCCCCGGTTACGGCAGCGCCAGCATCCGGTCCAGCGCGGCCTTGGCGTACTTCTCGGTCTCCGGGTCGACCGTGATCACGTTCGGCACCCGGCCGTCCACCAGCGACTCCAGCGCCCAGACCAGGTGCGGCAGGTCGATCCGGTTCATCGTCGAGCAGAAGCAGACCGACCGGTCCAGGAAGACGATCTCCTTGTCCGGGTGCGCCTTGGCCAGCCGGCGGACCAGGTTGAGCTCGGTGCCGATGGCCCACTTGGAGCCGGGCTCGGCGGCGTCCAGCGCCTTGATGATGAACTCGGTCGAGCCGACCATGTCGGCGGCCGTGACCACCTCGTGCTTGCACTCGGGGTGCACCAGCACGGTGACGCCCGGGATCCGCTCGCGGACCTCGTTGACCGAGTCCAGCGAGAACCGGCCGTGCACCGAGCAGTGCCCGCGCCAGAGGATCATCTTGGCGTTCCGCAGCTGCTCGGCGGTCAGCCCGCCGTTCGGCTTGTGCGGGTTGTAGAGGACGCAGTCGTCCAGCGAGAAGCCCATCTCGCGCACCGCGGTGTTGCGGCCCAGGTGCTGGTCGGGCAGGAAGAGCACCTTCTGGCCCTGCTCGAAGGCCCACTCCAGGGCGCGCTTGGCGTTGGAGGAGGTGCAGATGGTGCCGCCGTGCTTGCCGGTGAAGGCCTTGATGTCGGCGGAGGAGTTCATGTACGAGACCGGCACGGTCACGTCGGCGACGCCGGCCTCGGTCAGCACGTCCCAGCACTCGGCGACCTGCTCGGCGGTGGCCATGTCGGCCATCGAGCAGCCGGCCGCGAGGTCGGGCAGCACGACCTGCTGGGCGTCGGTGGTCAGGATGTCCGCCGACTCGGCCATGAAGTGCACGCCGCAGAAGACGATGTACTCGGCCTCCGGTCGGGCCGCCGCGTCCCGGGCGAGCTTGAACGAGTCGCCGGTGACGTCGGCGAACTCGATGACCTCGTCGCGCTGGTAGTGGTGGCCGAGGATGAAGACCCGGTCACCGAGGGCGGCCTTGGCGGCGCGGGCGCGCTCGACCAGGTCCGGGTCGGAGGCGGGCGGCAGGTCGCCGGGGCACTCGACGCCGCGCTCGCTGTTCGGGTCGGCCTGCCGGCCGAGGAGCAGCAGTGCCAGCGGGGTCTGGCTCGGCTCGGTGAACTGCTGGGGGTCAACGGTGGTGGTCACGGGCGGGTGCCCTCCTGCTGCGGCCGGAGAGTCCCAGCCTTCTCGTCTATCTGACGCTATCTATCATAACGCGTTCGCGTCACCCTGACGATGGCCATCGCGTCGATGTGACGCGATCCGCTGGACTCCGTGGAGCGCGCGGTCGGCGCCGCGCGACCGCGCGGATCGGCCGCCGGTCGGCGAGGCTGGTGCCATGAAGGCGATCGCGATCAGGCGGTACGGCGGCCCCGAGGTCGTCGAGTGCATGGAGCTGCCCGACCCCAAGGTCGGCCCCGACTCGGTGCTGGTGCGGGTCCGGGCGGCGGGGGTCAACCCGGTCGACTGGAAGATCCGGGAGGGCTGGCTGGACGGCGTGCTGGACGTCCACTTCCCCCTGGTCATGGGGTGGGACGTGGCCGGGGTGGTGGAGCGGGTCGGTCCGGCCGTCACCGAGTTCCGCCCGGGCGACGCGGTGCTCGGCTACGTCCGCAAGGACGCGGTCCAGCACGGCACCTACGCCGAGCTGGTCTCCTGCCCGGTCCGCACGCTGGCCCACAAGCCCGCCGGGCTCGGCTGGGCACAGGCCGGCGGCCTGCCGCTGGCCGGCCTGACCGCCTACCAGGGCGTGGTCAAGGCGCTCCGGGTGCAGGCCGGCGAGACCGTGCTGGTGCACGCGGCGGCCGGCGGGGTCGGCAGCCTGGCGGTCCAGCTCGCGCTGGGCCTGGGCGCCCGGGTGATCGGCACGGCCGGCCCGCACAACCACGAGTACCTGCGCGAGCTGGGCGCCGAGCCGGTGCTCTACGGCCAGGGCCTGGCCGAGCGGGTCCGCGAGCTGGCGCCGCAGGGCGTGGACGCCGCGTTCGACGCGTTCGGCGGCGGCGCGGTGGCGGTCTCGCTCGACCTGGTGGCCGACCCCGGCCGGATCGCCTCGATCGCCGACGCCTCGGTCCGCGAGGCCGGCGGGCACTACGTCTTCGTCCGCCCGGACGCCGCCGACCTCGCCGTGCTGGCCGAGCTCGTCGAGACCGGCCGGCTCGCCCTCACGGTCGCCTCGACGTTCCGACTGGAGGACGCCTGCTCGGCGCAACTGCTCAGTGCGGAGGGCCGGACCCGGGGCAAGATCGTCCTAACGGTGGACTGATCGTTCGACTTGGCGAGAATAGGGGCGGTAAACCCGAGAGACCCGAGCCCGAGTTCGATCAGTGGAGACCCGCACCGATGAGCACCAGCCGACCGCCGGAGACGGGCGGCGTCTCCCTCGACGAGACCGACCGACTGCTCCTGGCCCACCTGGGCCGTGACGGCCGGGCCTCGTACGCCGAGATCGGGCAGCTCGCCAACCTCTCCGCGACCGCCGTGCGGCGCCGGATCGACCGGCTGCGGGCCCGCGGGGTGGTGCGCGGCTTCACCGTGGTGCTCGACCCCGCCCTGCTGGGCTGGGAGACCGAGGCGTTCGTCGAGGTCTACTGCCGCGAGCGCACCCCGCCGGAGGAGATCCTGGCCACCCTGCGGCAGTTCCCCGAGGTGGTGGCCGCCTGGACGGTCACCGGCGACCCGGACGCGCTGGTCCATCTGCGTGCCGCCGACACCCGCCACCTGGAGGCGGTGATCGAGCGGATCCGCAAGGAGCCGGGCGTCCAGCGGAGCCGCAGCTCAGTGGTGCTGTCACGGCTGATCGGCTGACGCAGGAATCCTGCGTGAAGAGCATCGAACACGCTCGAAAGCTGCCTGAATAGCCGCATTCAGACGCGCGGGCGTGGGCCGCCGCTGCCTACGCTGATCAGCAGTTTTCCGCCCGATCGAGAGGCCGCACCGTGACCGCAGCAGCGCACCGCATGCACCAGCCCGACAACGAACTGGTGGACCTGGTCTTCGGCTACATGCGCGAGCGCCTGCAGTACGACCCGGTCCCGCTCGACCACCCCGGCGACGGCGAGCACCTGCGCGGCCAGCTGGCCGGCCTGCTGAACGAGCACGGCAACGCCCCGGCCGACGTGCTCAAGCTCTACGACCACGAGCTGTCCCGCGCGGTGATCTCCGCCGACAGCCCGCGCTACCTCTCGTTCATCCCGTGCGCCCCGACCAAGGCCGCGCTCCTCTTCGACATGGTGGTCTCCTGCGCCTCGCTGCAGGGCATCTCCTGGCTGGAGGCGGCCGGCGCGATCGCCGCCGAGAACCAGGTGCTGCGGCTGATAGCCGACCGGGCCGGGCTGCCCGCCACGGCCGGCGGCACCTTCGTCTCCGGCGGCTCGGCCGGCAACCTCTCCGCCCTGGTGGTGGCCCGTGACACCGCGCGCCGCAGGCTCGGGCTCGGCCCGGAGGCCCGGCTGCGGATCGCCGTCGCCGACCAGGTGCACTCCTCGGTCAAGAACACCTTCAACATCATCGGCGTGGAGGCCTTCAAGGTCCCCACCGTGGACCGCCGCTTCACCGGGCAGGCGCTGCGCGAGGCGCTGGCCGCCGACCCGCACCCGGAGACGGTGATCGCCGTCGTCGGCACCGCCGGCACCACCAACGAGGGCATCGTCGACGACCTGCAGGGCCTCTCCGAGGTCACCCGCGAGCGCGGCCTCTGGTTCCACGTGGACGGCGCGTACGGCGGCGCCGGCCTGTTCGCCCCCTCGATCCGGGCCCGCTACAACGGCATCGAGCACGCCGACTCGTTCGTCGTCGACCCGCACAAGTGGCTCTTCGCCCCCTTCGACTGCGCCGCGCTGATCTACCGCGACCCGCGGCTCGCCAAGGCCGTGCACACCCAGGACGCCTCCTACCTGGACGTGCTGCACCACGAGGGCGACGAGTGGAACCCCACCGACTACGCCTACCACCTGACCCGCCGGGCCCGCGGCCTGCCGCTCTGGTTCTCGCTGGCGGTGCACGGCACCCAGGCCTACACCGACGCCATCGAGGCCGGCCTCACGCTGGCCCGGGAGACCGCCGAACTGATCCGGGAGACCGAGCACCTGGAGCTGCTGCACGACCCGCAGCTCTCCGCGGTCTGCTTCCGCCGCACCGGCTGGACCGAGCAGCAGTACTACGACTGGTCGCACCGGCTGCTCGCGGACCAGGTCGGCTTCGTCACCCCGACCGGCTGGGACGGCGAGACGGTCGCCCGGTTCGCCTTCCTGCACCCCGGCACCACCATGGAGATGGTCCGCGAGATCCTCGCCACCATGGCCTGAGGCCCGTCAGAGGAAGCCGCCGCTCGGCAGGTAGGGGGTCGGCGGCTTCATCCCGTGCAGCGCCAGGTAGCCGTGGGTCTCCAGGGTCAGCCCGAGCTCCAGGCCGACGTCCACCGCCCACTCCTGCTCGGCGGTGGCGAACCGGACCAGCGCCTCGGTACCGGTGGGCACCCGGGCCAGCGCCTCGCGCAGCAGCCGGACCGCCAGCCGTTTGGAGGTGGCGGCGAGCAGCTTGACCTCGCCGCCCTGTCGGTAGCAGTAGCCGCTGCCGGCCAGGGTGTCGGCCACCAGCAGCTCGTCGTGGTGGGCCAGCATGAAGCGGTGGTCGGGGCCGTGCGCGGCGCCGCGCAGCCGGCGGTCCACCGAGTCGAGCAGGTGCGTGTGCCCGGCGTTGCCGGGGTGCACCGGGATGTCCCCGGCGTCCACCAGGCCGGCCCGGTCGACCAGCCCGGTCAGCCGCATGGCCGGGTGGAGCGTGAAGCCGGCCCGGCGGTAGCGCCGGGCGGCCGCCGGGTCGGGCGAGGCACAGATCATCCCGCGCAGACAGCCGTGCCCGTGCGCGGCGGCCCGCTCCAGCAGCAGCCGGCCCACCCCCTTGCCCTGGGCATCCGGCAGCACCGCGTAGAGCGAGAGCAGCCAGACGCCCTCGCGGCGCATCGACAGCGCGCAGCCGACCGCCCGGCCGTCCTCCACGGCCAGCCAGCAGCCCTCCGGATCGGTGCCCGCCAGGTGTCTGGTCCGGGCCAGATGGGTCACCACCCCGGCCGGCGGCAGCGGCTGCCGCGCCGGGCCGAGCGCGGCGAACGCGGCGTTCGCGATCTCCAGAACCGTCTCGGCGTCGGCTCGGTTGTCCCGGACCTGGCGAAGGATCATCCGACCATCCTGGCTGGTCGGCGGCCCCGCGTGGGCGGGTTTCCGGCAAGCCGCAGGTGATCCGCGGCACCGCGCCGTCCGGCGATCGGACGATGACCCGATCCCGGCGGTGTGCGAGCATGGGTGAGGTGGGGGAGCGGGCAGCAGCCCGCACCACGGATCCACTGCCCGGAATCAATCCGGGCGGCCGCTGGTTGGCACTGGCGGCAGATTGTCGTCACAGACCGGGAGTAAGCAGATGACCGTCCAGGACGAGACCACCGTCGAGAGTGGTCTGATCCTCACCGATGCCGCGGCGGCCAAGGTGAAGGGCCTGCTGGAGCAGGAAGGCCGCGACGACCTCGCGCTGCGCGTCGCCGTCCAGCCCGGTGGCTGCTCCGGCCTGCGCTACCAGCTCTTCTTCGACGAGCGCTCGCTGGACGGCGACGTCGTCAAGGACTTCGGCGGCGTCAAGGTCGTCACCGACCGGATGAGCGCCCCGTACCTGGGTGGTGCCACCGTCGACTTCGTGGACACCATCGAGAAGCAGGGCTTCACCATCGACAACCCGAACGCCACCGGCTCCTGCGCCTGCGGCGACTCGTTCAGCTAAGGCGCCCAGCGCGCGAGGGCGGCCCCGGAGTTCCGGGGCCGCCCTCGCGTGTCCTCCGGGCGGGTCAGTTGCCCGCGCTCACCGGGCCGCCGTTCGGCAGCGACTCCAGCGGCACGCTCGCCCCGCTGTCCGTGTCCACCACCATCCGGCCGTTCAACGGCTGCGCGAGGTCGGTCGCCGCCGTCTGCTTCTTCTGCAGCGCGGGGCACATCTGGCCGGCCGGCGCCTTCTGGGTGATCACGATCTGCACGCCGACCTGGCCGGGCCGGCTCTGGTCGGTCTTCAACCCGTACTTGTCGCAGATCCCGCCGAAGAAGAAGACGGTCAGCTGGTTGCCGCTGGTCAGGTAGCTGACCGGCTTCAGCATGGCCGGCGGGTTGCCCGGGGCGACCGACGGCGTGCCGGGGGTGCTCGGAGCGGGCGTCGGGCCGCCGGTCGGCGGGTTCGGCTTGGACGGCCCGCCGGGCTGCACACCGCCCGACGGCGAGCCCGACGCCCCGCCCGGCGACTGGGCGGACGCGCCCGGCGCGGGGCTGCCGCTGCCCGAAGCACTCGGCGCGGCGCTCGCGGAGGCGGCGGCGGTGGACGCGCCGGAGCCCGCGTGGTTCTGGTTCTTGTCGCAGGCGCTGACCGTGGCCGTGAGCGCCAGCAGCAGCGCGGCCGCCGCCACCACCCGCCGCCGTCGGCGCCCGCCCGGCCCGGTGACGGCGGCGCCACTCGCGGTGGGGTGGGCGAACGGCTCGGCGGTGGTCTTCTCGTCCATGGTGCGACGTCCTCCAGGTCTGCGGATCCTCACGGCAGCGGTGGCTGCGCCCATCTGACGTGACGCGCGGGGATCCGGTTCCCGGGGCCGCCCGGGTCCACCTCCAAGGTCCTAGAGGCCGAACTCGGCCATCCGGGCAACCAGGTCGCGGGTCCGGGCGGGTACCGAGATGTGCCCGGCCGGGCGGGCGACGGGCTGCGGACCGGCGGTCAGCTCCGGCCAGAACAGGCCCAGCCGACGGGAGGAGTCCACCAGCGCGTCGAGGGTGTCCGGATCGACCTCGCCCCCACGGGCGCTCGGCGGCTGGACGGGGAAGTGACTGGGCAGCATGGCATGCGCTCCGATCGCCGGCCGCGGCCTCGGTGCCGCGGGCCTGGGCTCCGCTGAGCCCCTCTCCTGGCGACCCTAGGCCGCCGTACCGGGCCGGGCCAGACCTACCCGCAGGTAGTCGTCCGCCCGGTGACCGTGTGGCCGCGGTGACGGAGGCCGGTACCGTAGGGGGGTTGTCCCGCCATCGCCTACCGAGGAGTTCCCCCGTGCGCATCGCCGTCACCGGTTCGATCGCCACTGATCACCTGATGACCTTCCCCGGCCGCTTCGCCGACCAGCTGGTCGCCGAGCAGCTGCACACGGTCTCCCTCTCGTTCCTGGTCGACACCCTGGACATCCGGCGCGGCGGGGTCGCCCCGAACATCTCCTTCGGCATGGGCGTGCTCGGCCTGCACCCGGCCATGGTGGGGGCGGCCGGCGCGGACTTCGAGGACTACCGGGCCTGGCTGGAGCGGCACAACGTGGACACCGCCTCGGTGCACATCTCCGAGACCCGGCACACCGCCCGCTTCATGTGCACCACCGACGAGGACCACAACCAGATCGCCTCCTTCTACACCGGCGCGATGGCCGAGGCCCGCTACATCGAGCTCAAGCCGGTCGCCGACCGGCTGGGCGGCCTGGACCTCGTGCTGATCGGCGCCGACGACCCGCAGGCCATGGTCCGGCACACCCAGGAGGCCCGGGCCCGCGGCTACGCCTTCGCCGCCGACCCGTCCCAGCAGCTCGCCCGGCTGGACGGCGACGCGATCAAGGAGATCGTGGACGGCGCCGCGTTCCTGTTCAGCAACGAGTACGAGGCCGCGCTGATCGAGAGCAAGACCGGCTGGGACACCGCCGAGGTGCTGGAGCGGGTCGGTGCCCGGATCACCACCCTGGGCAGCAAGGGCGTCCGGATCCAGCGCAAGGGCGAGCCCGACCTCACCGTCGGCTGCGCCCAGGAGCGCCGCAAGGCCGACCCGACCGGCGTCGGCGACGGCTTCCGCGCGGGCTTCGTGGCCGGGCTCTCCTGGGGCCTCGGCCTGGAGCGCGCCGCCCAGGTCGGCTGCATGCTGGCCACCCTGGTGATCGAGACCATCGGCACCCAGGAGTACGAGCTGCGCCCGGCGGCCTTCCTGGAGCGGCTGGCCGAGAACTACGGCGACGAGGCCGCCGCCGAGGTCCGCGCGAAGCTCGGCTAGGGACGCCGCCGCACCAGGTACGCCACGCCCCGGTCGGCGCCGTAGTCGGCGGCCGGGGCGTGCCCGGCGTACTCCTCGCCGCGCATCTCGCACCAGGCCGGGATGTCCAGCCGGGCCGCCTCGTCGTCCGAGAGCACCACGACCAGGCCGCCCGGCGGCACCTCACCGATCCGCTTGGCCAGCTCGATCACCGGCAGCGGGCAGCGCTTGCCGAGCGCGTCGATGACCAGTTCCCGCTCGGCCGGTGCGGGGGCCGGCAGGTCCAGGCCGAGCGGGGCGCGCACCTGCGCCACCAGCTCCGGCAGCACGGTCAGGAAGCGGTCGACCGCCGACTCCGGAGCGCCGTACGGCAGCGAGACCCGCACGTTGCCCTCGGTCAGTACGCCCATCGCCGCCAGCACGTGGCTCGGGGTCAGCGTGCTCGCGGTGCAGGACGAGCCGGAGGAGACCGCGAAGCCGGCCCGGTCCAGCTCGCTCAGCAGTACCTCGCCGTCCACGTAGAGGCAGGAGAAGGTGACCAGGTGCGGCAGCCGCCGGACCGGGTCGCCCACCACCTCGACCTCCGGCACCAACCGGGGCACCCGGGCCCGGATCCGCTCCACCAGCGCGTGCAGCCGGGCGTTCTCCGCCTCCGCCTCGGCCCGCACCGCGCGCAGCGAGGCGGCCGCGGCCACGATCGCCGGCACGTTGACGTACCCGGGCACCCGGCCGCCCTCCCGCTCGTCGGCCGGCAGCGCCGAGGCGAACCGGACGCCCTTGCGGACCGCGAGCACCCCGACCCCGGCCGGCCCGCCCCACTTGTGCGCGCTCGCCGTCAGCAGCGACCAGCCGGCCGGCACCGGCAGTCGGCCCACGCTCTGCGCCGCGTCCACCAGTAGCGGCACCCCGCCGCAGCGTTCGGCCACCTCGGCCACCGGCTGGACCGTCCCCACCTCGTGGTTGGCCGACTGCAGCACCGCCAGCGCGGTGTCCGGACGGGCCGTGAACGCCTCGACCCGCACCCGCCCGCCGCGGTCCACCGGCACCACGTCCACCTCGCCGCCCTCGGCCCGGTGCCGGTCGGCGGTGTGCAGCACGCAGGAGTGTTCGACCGCGGAGTGCAGCAGGTGCCGGCCGACCCGGCGCCGCCCGCGCAGCGCGCCCAGCATGCCCAACTGCACCGCCTGGGTACCACTGGTGGTGAACGCCACCTCGTCGGCCCGGGCCCCGATGGCCTCGGCCACCGTCTCGCGGGCCGCGTCCAGCAGCATCCGGGCCTGCCGGCCGGAGCGGTAGAGCCGGGCCGGGTCGGCCCAGCCCTCGTCGAGGGCGGCGGTGAGGGCCTGCCGCGCGACCGGGTGAAGGGGGGCGGTGGAGGCCACGTCGAAGTAGCCGGACAGATCGGACGCCATGCCCCCACGGTATCCGGGCTCACACCACGTCAGCCGACCACCGCAAATGTCCGCTTCGTCCGGTGCCGACGATCCGTCACCCGGTCGTCCGAGAGGGGTCCCCCGATCGGGTGCACGGGCCTCGAATGCCTACGATGACCTGGGATTCCGTACCTGCCGGGGCTGATCGGGTAGGCGGACGGCGCGTTACCGGGACCTGCTCGTCAGCTCCGCATAAGCCTGGAGTAGGGTTTGGCCCGCATAAGCATTCAAACCGTGCCCGTGGACGGGTCGCCGGGGAGCCAAGAGTACTCCTGGGGGCGACGCGATCGCGGGCGAGACTTCGGGAAGGCGCTACGTGAGTCCCAACGGCTCCGACCGCTCGCCGCGGCGCTCGATGCGGCGGAAGCTGCCTCAGGCGCTGGCACTGGGCCTCGTCATCGCGACCGCTACCGGCTGCTCGGCCAACGACCTCCCCAGGCTTGGCCTCCCCAGCCCAGTCACGACGACTGGACACCTTGTCCTTCAGATGTGGCAGGGCTCCTGGATCGCGGCGCTGGTGGTCGGCGTACTGATGTGGGGTCTGATCATCTGGAGTGTGATCTTCCACCGGCGCAGTCGCACCGGCATCGAGATCCCTCCGCAGACCCGGTACAACGTGCCCATCGAGGCGCTCTACACCGCGGTCCCCATTGTCATCGTCTCGGTCCTCTTCTACTTCGTCGCGCGTGACGAGGCTCGGCTGACCTCGGTCTCGGCCAAGCCGGACCACTACGTCAACGTGGTCGGCTTCCAGTGGAGCTGGGCGTTCAACTACGAGAACACCGAGAACCCCAACCCGAACAACCCGCTGGCCGCCTACGACGTCGGTACCCCCAAGGACATCCCGACGCTCTGGCTGCCGGTGAACGAGTCGGTCGAGTTCCGGCTCACCTCGCGGGACGTCATCCACGACTTCTGGCCCGTCAACTTCATGATGAAGATGGACGTCATCCCGGGCGTGGTGAACAAGTTCCAGGTCACGCCGACCGCCCTCGGCACGTTCGACGGCAAGTGCGCCGAACTCTGTGGTGTTGACCATGACCAGATGCTCTTCAAGGTCAAGGTCGTGACGCACGACCAGTACGTGGCCCACCTGCAGCAGCTCCGGGCCGAAGGCCAGGCTGGCGCGGTGCCCTCGGGCATCACGACCATGGGAAGTGAATAGAAGTGACCATCCTCAATGAGCCCGCCGCGGGCGGTGCCCCTGCGGGGGCCGCCGTCACGGCCGGTGGGGCCGCGCGGACCCGCAAGCCGGGTTCCACCATCATCAAGTGGCTGACCACCACCGACCACAAGACGATCGGCACGCTGTACCTCGGTACTTCGTTCGCCTTCTTCCTGATCGGTGGCATCCTCGCCCTCGTCATGCGGGCCCAGCTGGCCCAGCCGGACGGCAAGGTCCTGACGAACGAGCAGTTCAACCAGGCCTTCACCATGCACGGCACGATCATGCTGCTGATGTTCGCGACGCCGCTCTTCGCCGGCTTCACGAACTGGATCATGCCGCTCCAGATCGGTGCGCCCGACGTCGCCTTCCCGCGACTGAACATGTTCGCCTACTGGCTCTACCTGTTCGGCTCGACCATCGCGGTCGGTGGCTTCCTCACCCCGCAGGGTGCGGCCGACTTCGGCTGGTTCGCCTACTCTCCGCTGTCGGACGCGGTCCGGTCGCCCAGCGTCGGCGCCGACATGTGGATCATGGGTCTGGCCTTCTCCGGCTTCGGCACCATCCTCGGCGCGGTCAACTTCATCACCACCGTCATCTGCATGCGCGCCCCCGGCATGACGATGTTCCGGATGTCGATCTTCGTCTGGAACGTGCTGCTGACCTCGGTGCTGGTGCTGCTGGCCTTCCCGGTGCTCGCCGCCGCGCTCTTCGCGCTGGAAGTCGACCGGAAGTTCGGGGCGCATATCTTCGACCCGGCCAACGGTGGAGCACTACTCTGGCAACACCTCTTCTGGTTCTTCGGCCACCCCGAGGTGTACATCATCGCGCTGCCGTTCTTCGGCATCATCTCGGAGATCATCCCGGTCTTCGCCCGCAAGCCGATGTTCGGTTACTCGGGCCTGATCGCGGCCACCATCGCGATCGCCGGTCTGTCCGTGACGGTGTGGGCCCACCACATGTACGTCACCGGCCAGGTGCTGCTGCCGTTCTTCTCCTTCATGACCTTCCTGATCGCGGTCCCGACCGGGGTGAAGTTCTTCAACTGGGTCGGCACCATGTGGAAGGGCTCACTGAGCTTCGAGACCCCGATGCTCTGGACGGTCGGCTTCCTGGTCACCTTCCTCTTCGGTGGTCTGACCGGTGTGCTGCTGGCCTCCCCGCCGATCGACTTCCACGTCTCGGACTCGTACTTCGTGGTCGCCCACTTCCACTACGTGGTCTTCGGCACCGTCGTCTTCGCGATGTTCGCCGGCTTCCACTTCTGGTGGCCGAAGATGACCGGCAAGATGCTCGACGAGCGCCTTGGCAAGATCACCTTCTGGACGCTGTTCATCGGCTTCCACACCACCTTCCTGGTGCAGCACTGGCTCGGCGCAGAGGGCATGCCCCGCCGCTACGCCAGCTACCTGCCCTCGGACGGCTTCACCACGCTGAACACCGTCTCGTCCATCGGCTCGTTCCTGCTGGGCATGTCGATCCTGCCGTTCCTCTACAACGTCTGGAAGACCGCCAAGTACGGCGAGAAGGTCAACGTCGACGACCCGTGGGGCTACGGCCGCTCGCTCGAGTGGGCGACCTCCTGCCCGCCGCCGCGGCACAACTTCCTCACGCTGCCCCGGATCCGGTCGGAATCCCCGGCGTTCGACCTGCACCACCCGGACATCGCCGCGCTGGACTACCTGGAGTTCCACGGCCACCCGGCCAAGCACTTCGAGGGCGTCACGCCGGCCGCCTACGACACTCCTGAGCTGACCAAGGCCAAGAAGAAGGAGGGCGACGCCTGATGAAGGAGCAGGGCAAGATCTTCGCGGGCTTCGCCATCTTCATCCTGATCATGTGCGTGGTCTACGGGCTCTGGTCGCACGAGCCGGCGGGTACCACCGCGCTCTTCCTGGCCTTCGGCCTGTGCGCCTTCATCGCCTTCTACCTGGGCTTCACGGCCCGCCGGGTGGATCTCGGCGCGGGTGACGACCCCGAGGCCGAGGTCGCGGACGACGCCGGTGAGATGGGCTTCTTCGCCCCGCACAGCTGGCAGCCGCTCTCCCTGGCGATCGGCGGCGCGCTGGCCTTCCTGGGTGTCATCTTCGACTGGTGGCTGATGTTCTGGGCCGCCCCGATCATCCTGATCGGCCTGTACGGCTGGGTGTTCGAGTTCTACCGCGGCGAGAACCAGAACCAGTAGGTCCCGGTTCCCGCACGCACGGCAGGACCCCTCTTCGGAGGGGTCCTGCCATTTTTGTTCGGCCCTCCGGGGGGCGGTGTCACTCAGGCGGGCGCAGTGGGGTGCGCCTCCTGGTCGGAGATGAGGTGATGTTCCTACGACCTGATTCGCTGGTTGAACCTCAGGAGGCTCCGGTGGTCGGCAAATGTGCAATACGGGGCGAGCACGGGGCATCGGGACGTTCATCCGGACGCCGGGCGCCACTGTGCTGGCTGAGCCTGGCCCCGCTGCTGCTGGGCTCGCTGGCGGGCTGTGACGGCTTCGGGGCGGGCTCAGGGATCAGGCCGCCGCGGGCCGTCGACGCCGCGGCGCTGGTCCACACCTCCACCTTGCGTGACGCGGATCCCGGACAGCCCTTCACGGTGACCGCGCAACCCGGTGCCACGCTCACCGACGTCACCCTCACCTCGCCCGACGGCAGGCTGGTGGCCGGTGCGCTGGACCAGGACGGGCACGGCTGGCACAGCACCGCCCGGCTGGTCCCCGGTACCCACTACGCCGCCCGGATCGCCGTCTCGGACGGCCACGGCGGACGCGGCGAGGAGACCGCGGACGTCTCCACCAAGGCCGCCGACCGGCTGCTCACCGCGACCCTGGGCCCCGACCCGGCGCGCGCGGTCTACGGGGTGGGCGAGCCGCTCACCGTGCAGCTCTCCGAGGCGGTCGACGACCCGAAGGCCCGGGCCGAGGTGGAGGGCGACCTCAGCGTGGTCTCGGACCCGCCGGTGACCGGTGCCTGGCACTGGGTCGACGGCAAGAACCTGCACTTCCGCCCGCAGGAGTACTGGCCCGCCAACACCACGGTGAAGCTCGGCTACGACGCCCAGGGCCACGCGATCGACGGCCACGGGCTGTACGGCGGCGCCCCGGTCTCGGTGTCGTTCCGGACCGGGGACCGGGTGGAGGCGATCGTCGACGCGGCCGCCCACCAGCTGACCTTCAAGCGCAACGGCACGGTGACGGCCACCATCCCGGTCACCACCGGCCGGCCCGGCTTCGACACCCGCAACGGCGTCAAGGTGGTGCTGAGCAAGGAGCGGGAGGTCGAGATGAAGAGCGAGACGATCGGGATCGCCAAGGACAGCTCCGACTCCTTCGACCTCAAGGTGGAGTGGGCCACCCGGGTGACCTGGAGCGGCGAGTACGTGCACGCGGCGCCCTGGTCGGTGTCCTCCCAGGGGGTGGAGAACGTCAGCCACGGCTGCACCGGGATGACCACCGCGTACGCCAAGTGGTTCTTCGAGCAGACCCGGGTGGGCGACATCGTCCAGGTGATCAACAGCCGGGGGCACCAGATGGAGCCCTTCGGCAACGGCTTCGGGGACTGGAACGTCGCCTGGGACGCCTGGCTGCGCGGCAGCGCGCTCGGCAGGACGGTGGACACCACCGCGCCGGCCCCGGAGCCGCAGGCCGCCGCGACCCTCCACCCGCAGTCCTGACGCTACCCCCGGTAGACGAGGTCCAGCGCGCCGGTCACGGCCGCCTGGGCCTCGTCGTGGTCCAGGCCCAGCCGGGCGACCCGTTCGGCGTACTCGGTGGCGGCCGCCGCGGCCAGCTTGTGCGCGGTGTCGCCGGTGGCGGCGACCAGGGTGCCACGGCGGCCGTGCGTCTCCACCACCCCGTCCGACTCCAGCTCGCGGTAGGCCCGGGCCACCGTGTTGACGGCCAGGCCCAGCTGCTCGGCCAGCGCCCGGACGGTCGGCAGCTTCAGCCCGGTCGGCAGCACGCCGGACCGGGCCTGCTCGGCGATCTGCGAGCGGAGCTGCTCGTACGGGGGAGTGGCGGCGTGGTGATCGATGCTCAGCTGCACGGCGGGGTCTCCTCGGGAGGCGGTGGGCCCGGTTCTGCAAGGTCATTCTGCGGGAGACTGCCGAGGGGCCCTGCCCGGCAGTGCCGGGCAGGGCCCCTCAGGTGGCTGACGCGCGTTGGAGGATCAGTGGTGGCCGTGGCCGCTGGTGATCTCCTTGTGCTCCTCGGCGGTCGGCTTGGCGATCTGGCCGCCCTCGCCGAAGTAGCCCTCGGACAGCTTGGCGCGGGTCTTGGTCAGGACGCCGACCTTGCGGGCGACCCCGTTCTCGTCGACCTCGGCCGGCAGCTCCATCGGCTCGTACTGCTCGTGCGCGGTGAGGGTGTGCAGCTTCTCCTGCGGGAGCTGGGCGTGCACCTCGATGAACTCACCGTGCGGCAGGCGCTTGATGACACCGGTCTCCCGGCCGTGCAGCACCTTCTCCTTGTCGCGGCGCTGGAGGCCGAGGCACCAGCGCTTGGTGACGAAGTAGGTGATGACCGGCACCACGAACGACCCGATCCGAACGAAGTAGGTGATGTCGTTCAGCGACAGGTGGAAGTGGGTGGCGATCAGGTCGTTGCCACCACCGGCCAGCAGCACCAGGTAGAGCGCGATCCAGGCGGCACCGAGCGCGGTACGCACCGGGGCGTTGCGCGGGCGGTCCAGGATGTGGTGCTCGCGCTTGTCGCCGGTGATCCAGCCCTCGATGAACGGGTAGGCCGCGATCAGCGCCAGCACCAGCGGGAAGAGCATCAGCGGGATGAAGATGCCCAGGTTCAGGGTGTGACCCCAGGCCCTGATCTCCCAGCCCGGCATGACACGGATCAGACCCTCGGCGAAGCCCATGTACCAGTCGGGCTGGGCGTCGGTGGACACCTGGTCGGGGCGGTACGGGCCGTAGGCCCAGACCGGGTTGACCGAGGCGATCGCGGACATCGCCGCGATGATGCCGAACACCAGGAAGAAGAAGCCACCGGCCTTGGCCATGTAGACCGGCATGAGCGGCATGCCCACGACGTTCTTCTCGGTCCGGCCCGGGCCCGCCCACTGGGTGTGCTTGTGGTAGAAGACCAGGATCAGGTGCGCGACCAGCAGGCCCAGCATGATGCCCGGGATGAGCAGCACGTGGATCGTGTAGAAGCGCGGAATGATGTCCGTGCCGGGGAACTCCCCGCCGAAGAGGAACATCTCCAGGTAGGTGCCGACCAGCGGGACGGCCAGGATCGCACCCTCCATGAACCGGATACCGGTACCGGAGAGCAGGTCGTCGGGGAGCGAGTACCCGAAGAAGCCGTCGAAGAAGCCCAGGCAGAGCAGCAGGAAGCCGAAGACCCAGTTGATCTCACGGGGCTTGCGGAACGCGCCGGTGAAGAAGACGCGCATCATGTGCACGAACATCGCGGCGACGAAGACGATCGCCGACCAGTGGTGGATCTGACGGATCAGCAGACCGCCGCGGACCTCGAAGCTGAGGTTCACCGTGGAGGCGTAGGCCTCCGACATCCGGATGCCGTCCAGCGGCGCGTACGAGCCGTTGTAGACGACCTCGCCCATGCTGGGCTTGAAGAACAGGGTGAGGTAGACACCCGTCAGGATGATGATGATGAAGGTGTAGAGGCAGATCTCACCGAGCATGAAGGACCAGTGGTCCGGGAAGATCTTGCGGAGGTTGGCCTTGGCCAGGGAGTAGATCCCGAGCCGGCCGTCCAGGTAGTCCGCCGCGGCCTCGGCCTTGTTGGCGGGCTTGGCACGCGTGCTGGCCGGAGCGGCCTGCTGCGTGCTCGGGGTGGACGCGGAACTCATGCGCGCTCCCAGAAGCTCGGGCCGATCGGCTCGGCGAAGTCCTGTGTGGCCACCAGGTAGCCGTCGGAGTCAGTGGTGATCTTGAGCTGCGGCAGCGGGTGGCCGGCCGGGCCGAAGATCACGCGAGCACCGTCCGACAGGTCGAAGGTCGACTGGTGGCAGGGGCAGAGCGCGTGGTGGGTCTGCTGCTCGTAGAGGCTGATCGGGCAGCCGACGTGGGTGCAGATCTTCGAGTAGGCGAGCACGCCCTCGACACCCAGCGCGGCCGACTTGGCGTCCTTGAGGTCCTCCGGCTGGATCCGGATGATCATCAGGGCGTCCTTGGCGATCGCCTGCTGGAAGTCCTCGTCGCTCTCCTGCAGACCGTTCGGCCGGGAGGCCGACGGGCCGGGCATGGCGAAGGTCAGCGAGCCGGTCGCGATGTCCTCGGGCTTCAGCGGCTCGTCGGTGTTCATGTTGACGAGCCGGATCGGCGCGGCCGGGGTGGCCTCGGACCAACCGGTGGAGTCGAGCTTCTTCTCCGGCAGCGGGCCGAGGTCGCGCAGCAGCATGACGCCGGACAGCGGCACCAGGGCCATCGAGCCGATCATGGTGTTGCGGAGCATCTTGCGGCGGCCGAAGCCGGACTCCGCAGCACCGGTCTTGAACTGCTGGATGACGTCCGCGCGGACCTCGTCGTCAGCCTCGATCGGGTGACGCTCGGCCGGCAGCTCGACGTCCGACATCAGGGTGCGGGCCCAGTGGACCGCGCCCGCGCCGATGCAGAAGAGCGCCACACCCAGGGTCAGGCCCAGCGCGAAGTTCAGCGCGCTGACGTGACCCAGCGGGAAGATGTAGACGATCTTCGCCTTCGGGATGCTCACGTACGAGGCGATGAAGCCGATGGTGGCCAGCATCGAGGTGACGAAGAGCAACGACACCTGGCGCTCGGCCCGCTTGGCGGCCCGCTCGTCGATGTCGGTCCGCCGCGGCTCGTGGGGCGGCAGCCCCGGGTCCGCGAACGGGTCGTCGGCGACGGCGACGTGGGCGCCGTGCCCTTCGGAGGCGTCGTGCGCCTCCGGCAGCTTGTCGTCTGACATGTCGTGGCTCATGACTTCTTGGCCTTGGTGGTGTGAGCGGCAACCCAGATCGCGACAGCGATGAGCACGCCGAGCCCGAAGATCCAGCCGAACAGACCCTCGGTCACCGGACCAAGGCTGCCCAGCGACAGGCCACCCTGGTTGGGCGCCTCATTGGCCTGGTAGCGGACGAAGGCCACGATCTCCTGCTTCTGCTTCTCCGGCATGGTGCTGTCGGGGAAGGCGGGCATGTTCTGCGGGCCGGTCTGCATGGCCTCGTAGATGTGCTTGGCGGAGGTGCCCTCGAGGGAGGGAGCGAACTTGCCCTGGGACAGGGCGCCACCCGCACCGGCGAAGTTGTGGCACTGCGCGCAGTTGGTGCGGAACAGGTCGCCACCCTTGGCGATGGCGTCCGTCTCGGTGGACGTGTACTGCTGCTGGGTCGGCGTCACCGGGCCGGGGCCCAGCGAGGCGACGAAGGCGGCCATCTGGTCGATCTGGTCCTGCGAGTAGATGTTCTTCTTGCTCGGGACCTGGGCGCCCGGCTGCTGAGCGGGCATCCGGCCGGTGCCGACCTGGAAGTCGACGGCGGCGGAGCCCACGCCGACCAGGCTCGGACCGTTGGCGCTGCCCTCGCCGTTGAGGCCGTGGCAGGAGGAGCAGCCGACGGCGAAGAGCTTCTTGCCCTCGTTGATGGCGAGCGACTGCGCGGAGCTGTCAGCCTGCGCCTTCTCGGCGGGCGCGAACGCGGCGTACAGCCCCCCGGTGGCCGCCAGGGCGAAGAGTAGGACGACCAGCGCCGCCAGTGGGTGGCGCCGTCGTGCGGAGAGCTTTTTCACGGAATTCCCCGATATCAGGACTGGGCGGTGTCAGGATCTGGTCGGCTGGTGGTGGGCCCGGCGCGCGGTCGGCGTCGGCAGGCGGACACGGACAGAAGGACCCGGGCCGGTTCGGCCAGCGGGTCCGGCCGGCGGCCAGCGACCTGATCGGTTACTTGATCAGGTAGATGGTCGCGAAGAGGCCGATCCAGACCACATCGACGAAGTGCCAGTAGTACGACACGACGATCGCCGCGGTGGCCTGCTCGTGCGTGAAGCGCTTGGCTGCGTACGTCCGCCCCAGGACCAGCAGGAAGGCGATCAGACCGCCCGTCACATGCAACCCGTGGAAGCCGGTGGTCAGGTAGAACACCGAGCCGTACGGGTCGGAGGACAGCGACAGGCCGTCCTTCTTCACCAGCTCGGTGTACTCGAAGATCTGGCCGCCGATGAAGATCGCGCCCATCATGAAGGTGACCGTGAACCAGGTGCGGAGCTTCTTGACGTCACCGCGCTCGGCGGCGAAGACGCCGAGCTGGCAGGTGAGCGAGGAGAGCACCAGGATCGTGGTGTTCACGGAGGAGAAGGGGACGTTGAGGGCATGTGCCTTCTCGGTCCAGAAGCCTGGCCCCTTCACGGAACGGGCCGTGAAGTACATCGCGAAGAGGGCCGCGAAGAACATCAGCTCGGAACTCAGCCAGACGATGGTTCCGACGCTGGTCATGTTCGGTCGGTTGACCGATCCATGTGCGTGCCCGGTTTCTACTGCTGTTGCTGTCGCCACGACCGACATTATGTCGGTCCCTTATTCCGTCTTCACGTCGGGGGGTCTCCCTCGGAGTGTCCGGTGCGTGCGGTATGCCCGGATGGCGGCGGATGGGACGCCCCTGACGCGGCGGGTGGCGTGGGGCTCGCGTGCTTCGTGGTCCGATGTGGATTTTCTGACGGTTCGTCCGATCTGATCACCCCTTTGCCGTGCGCGTCCCGCCGTCGGGAGAGTGGTCGATCCGCTAGTGGACTAGGCCGTCCGGGTGGTCCGCGCGGGTGGGGGTGACGGCCGGTCCTCCGGGTGGGTGAGCCCGGGGCGCACCGGGTGCGCGGGAGATCGCGGCGGACGCTCTCGGGGGCGGGTGATCCGGAGTAGCATCCGGAAGTGGTTGAACGTGGTCCGGATCACATCCGGCCCCCGTTGAACCGGCGGCACCAGCGGACGTATGAGGCACCTTTTTCCGAGACACCTGGGAGCAGGGACCATGGCGCACACGAGCGACGAGACCGTCACCGTTCTCGTCTACAGCGACGACCGCAACACCCGCGCACAGGTGACCACGGCGCTCGGCACCCGGCCGGCCGCCGACCTGCCGGCGGTGACCTATCTGGAGTGCGCCACCACCCCCGCCGTGCTGCGGGCCCTGGAGAAGGGCGGCGTGGACCTCTGCGTGCTGGACGGCGAGGCGGTGCCGGCCGGCGGGCTGGGCCTGGCCCGTCAGGTGAAGGACGAGATCTACGGCTGCCCGCCGGTGCTGGTGCTGATCGGGCGCCCGCAGGACTCCTGGCTGGCCGCCTGGAGCCGGGCGGATGCGGCGATCTCCCACCCGGTGGACCCGGTGGCGCTGGCCGAGGCGGCCGCCACGCTGCTGCGGGCCCGGGTCGGGGCGCGGGCACTCTCGCACAAGTAGCGGGACGGGCGTACAGGCAGCGGGACGGGCCACCGCGGGGCGCGGCGGATCGTCTCAGCAGGAGAGAGGGGTCGCCGGATCGGACCGGCGGCCCCTCCGGCCTGGTTAGGCTGGCCGTACCCCCTCTCCGAACACGGAAGCGAGCTGGAGTCAGCCATGGTCGATCTGAAGCCTGCGAACGGTGGCAACGCGCCCGCGCAGGTGGTCCGCAGCTGGCCGGAGGTCCTCAACACCCTGCTGGGCGGCGACGACCTCAGCCGGGCCGAGGCGGCCTGGGCGATGGACCGGATCATGAGCGGCGAGGCCAGTTCGGCGCAGGTGGCGGGGTTCATGGTCGCTCTCC
This sequence comes from Kitasatospora sp. NPDC052896, assembly GCF_044547075.1. Lineage (NCBI taxonomy): Bacteria > Bacillati > Actinomycetota > Actinomycetes > Kitasatosporales > Streptomycetaceae > Kitasatospora > Kitasatospora sp. NPDC052896. The sequence continues at coordinate 249,279 of NZ_JBITZU010000007.1, read as the reverse complement.
GCGCCAAGGGCGAGACGGTCGAGGAGGTCTCCGGCCTGGTCGAGGCGATGTACGCGCACGCCGAGCCGCTGGAGATCCCCGGCCCGGCGGTGGACATCGTCGGCACCGGCGGCGACCGGGCGAAGACCGTCAACATCTCCACCATGTCGGCCATCGTCGCCGCGGCGGCCGGCGCCAAGGTGGTGAAGCACGGCAACCGGGCCGCCTCCTCGGCCAGCGGCTCGTCCGACGTGCTGGAGCGGCTGGGCATCCGGCTCGACCTGCGGGCCGAGCGGGTGGCCGCGGTGGCCGAGGAGGTCGGCCTCACCTTCTGCTTCGCCGCCCGGTTCCACCCCGCGATGCGGCACGCCGCGACGGCCCGGCGCGACCTCGGGGTGCCGACCGCGTTCAACATCCTCGGCCCGCTGACCAACCCGGCCAGGGTCACCGCGCACGCCGTCGGCTGCTTCGACACCCGGCTGGCCGGGCTGATCGCCGGCGTGCTGGCCGAGCGCGGCTCCTCCGCGCTGGTCTTCCGCGGCGACGACGGGCTGGACGAGCTGACCGTCTGCACCACCTCGCGGGTGTGGATCGTGCGGGACGGGCGGGTCACCGAGACCTGCTTCGACCCGCGCGAGGTGGGCATCGAGCTGGTCGGCATCGAGGCACTGCGCGGTGCCGACGCCGAGTACAACGCCGACGTCGCCCGCCGGGTGCTGGCCGGTGAGCGCGGGCCGGTGCGGGACGCGGTGGTGCTCAACTCGGCGGCGGCGCTGGTCGCGCTGGAGATCACCGGGGCGCCGCTGACCGAACAGCTGTCCGCGGCGATGGGCCGGACGGCGGCGGCGATCGACAGCGGTGCGGCGCAGCACCTGCTCAAGCGTTGGGCGGCGGCCACCGCCGCCGGCTGAGCCCGTCCGCCCGTGCGGCCCGCACGTCGCTGACCTGCGGGTCTCACGGCCGTCCGGATGGTGGAACGCCGGTTGACCACTCCTCGGCCGGCCGCCTAGAGTCTTCGCCAGGTCATGAGTGACAGCGCGACAAGCCCCAGCTTGCTGTCCGGCAACCCTCCGTCCGTGGCGGGGTGCCCTGGGTGAGGACCGGGCCAGGCGGCGATTCGTCCGTCGGGCAAGCGCGGACCACCGGCATCTCGCACTCCCGGGGTCCTGACCCCGGAGGAGTGCATCTTCATGTCCGTCCACCCGTCGCCCGCCGCCACCCTTGCCCCGACGCTCCCCGGGACGCCGTCCGGAAGGACCCCCAGCGCGCGGCACCTGCCGGCGCACCGCGCCCCGCTCGACGTGCTCGGCCAGGACGTCGAGGTCCCGCTGGTCACCGGGGAGAAGATCGGTTACGCCGCGCTCGACTACGCCGCCAGCGCGCCCGCGCTGCGGCGGGTCTGGGACGACGTGGCCGCCTACGCCCCCTACTACGGCAGCGTGCACCGCGGCGCCGGCTACCTCTCGCAGCTCTCCACCGACCTGTTCGAGCAGAGCCGGCGGACCGTCGCCGACTTCCTCGACCTGCGCGACGGCGACCAGGTGGTCTTCACCCGCGCCACCACCGACTCGCTCAACCTGCTGGCGGGCGTGCTGCCGGCCGGCACCCGGGTGTTCGCCTTCGAGACCGAGCACCACGCCTCGCTGCTGCCGTGGCGCCGGGACGGCCTGACGGTGAGCTACCTGCGCGCCCCGCGCTCGCACGCCGAGGCGGTCGCCGCGCTGGACGCGGCGCTGGCCGAGTACCCCGAGGGCCCGCGGCTGTTCTGCGTCACCGGCGCCTCGAACGTCACCGGTGAGCTGTGGCCGGTGGCCGAGCTGACCGAGGTGGCGCACCGGCACGGCGCCCGGGTGGTGCTGGACGCGGCGCAGCTCGCGCCGCACCACCGGGTCTCGGTCCGCGAGCTGGACGTCGACTGGGTGGCCTTCTCCGGGCACAAGCTCTACGCGCCGTTCGGGGCCGGGGTGCTGGCCGGGCGATCGGACTGGCTGGACGCCGCCGAGCCGTACCTGGCCGGCGGCGGGGCCAGCCGGACGGTGGCCCGGGAGGCGGACGGTTCGGTGGCCGTCGAGTGGCAGCACGGCCCGGCCCGACACGAGGCGGGTTCGCCCAACGTGATCGGCGCCTACGCCGTCGCCTCCGCCTGCCGGGCGCTGACCGAGGCCGGCTTCGAGGAGCTGGAGGCCCGCGAGCGGCTGCTGGTCGAGCGGCTGACGGCCGGCCTGACCGCGGTTCCCGAGGTCCGGGTGCTCAGCCTGTTCGGCGCCGACGCGCCGCGGGTGGGTGTGCTGTCGTTCGTCGTGCGGGGCTGGAACAGCTCGCACTTCGCGGCGGCGCTCTCGGCGGAGTACGGCATCGGGGTCCGGGACGGACTGTTCTGCGCGCACCCGCTGGTGCGCACGCTGCTCGGCGGGGACGCGGCCGGTGCTCCCTCGGAGTGCGGCGCCCCCGAGCCGTCGCTGCCGGGGGAGCGCAGCCTGAACGCGATCCGGGTCAGCTTCGGCGCCGGGACGCCGGACGAGCACCTCGACCGCTTCCTGGCCGCCGTCCGGGAGCTGGTCACCGACGGTGCGCGCTGGACCTACCGCAACGAGGGCGGGCGGTGCGTGGCCGACACCCGGCGCTGAGACCGGTCCGGCGGAAAGGTCCGCCGGACCCGGCCTCAGCCGTCCAGGCCGAGTGCGAAGGCGGCCTCCAGGTCGTGCTGGGAGTAGGTGCGGAAGGCGATCTGGGTCTCGGTGTGCTCGACGCCGGGGACCTTGTTGACCCGGCCCGGGATCACCTCGGCCAGATCGTCGTGGTGCCGCACCCGGACCATCGCCACCAGGGAGTAGCCGCCGGTCACCGAGTAGACCTCGCTGACCCCCTCGATGGCGGCGACCTCCTCGGCGATCTCGGGGATCCGGTCGGCGGCGGTCTTGATCAGGACGATGGCGGTGATCACTCGAAGGCTCCGGGGTCGGGGGCGAGCGGCTGGAGGTCGGTGGGGCCAGGGTATCGGGCCCGCCGTGAGGCGGCCCACAGCGCCAGGAAGCCGGCGCTGAAGCCGATCACATGCGCCAGGTAGGCCACCCCGGGGCCGGCCTGGTGCACCGACCACCACTGCACGGCGAACCACAGGCCGAGCACCAACCAGGCCGGCAGCCGCAGCGGCAGGAAGAAGAGCAGCGGGACCAGCGCGGTCACCCGGGCCCGTGGGTAGAGCCGCAGGTAGCCGCCGAGCACCCCGGCGATCGCGCCCGAGGCGCCGACCAGCGGCTGCAGCGCCTGGGGATCGGTGCTGTCGGCCAGCGCGTAGCCGTAGCCGGCCAGCGCGCCGACGGCCAGGTAGAAGAGGAGGAAGCGCGGCCGGCCCAGCCGTTCCTCCACCCCGGTGCCGAAGACCAGCAGGAAGAGCATGTTGCCCAGCAGGTGCAGCCAGCCGCCGTGCACGAAGAGCGAGGTGAACACGGAGAGCAGCGGGTTCTTCCGCGGGGTGCCGACCGGCGGGCAGCCGGGCAGCGCGGGGGCGGCGCCGGCGGCCTGAGCGGCGGTCAGCGGACGGCCGCTCAGCAGCTCGGCCGGGATCGCCCCCCAACGCTGCTGGTAGCGCTGGGCGGCGCAGTTCCGGGCGACCTGGGTGCTGCCGTAGTGGGGGGCGATCCCGCTCGGGCCGGCCAGGAAGACCACGCAGTTCACCGCCACCAGCAGGTAGCAGGCCAGCGGGACCGGGCCGGCCGCCGGGGGCCGGGTGGAGCGGAGCCGGTCGCGCCAGGGGATCACCATGGGCCGATCCTTGCTGGCCCGGCCGCCGCGCGCACCGCGCCCTGCTGCGAGCGGGTTACCCGCCGCCGACGCAGCCGCTGGTGGCAAGGGGTATCCGGTGGCCGACGCGGTGTGGTCAGGCCCTAGGCTTGGAGCCGGGGCGGCAGCACGGCCGTGCCCGGGACCAGTCGAGAGGACCCACCGATGACCGTCCCCGTGCCCACCGCCGAGACCCGCTGGCGCTGCACGCTGTGCGGCAACCTGACCCGGTTCGACGTCACCCGCTCGTCCCGGGCGGTGGAGTACGTCCATCTGGACCTGGCCGGCGAGCCGACGGTGGAGGAGCGCGAGGTGCTCAGCGAGACCGTGGAGTCGGTCCGCTGTCGCTGGTGCAACGCGGTCGACCAGGTCGAGCTGGTGCCCCGGCCGGACGCCCCAGCCGCCGACTGAGCGTGACCGTCCCGGGATGGGACGGGTGGGCGGTGTGGTGTCCGAGGTGGCACCGTTCACGCGACAATTGCACAGAGCGGTGGGTTTTGGGCATCGGCAGCCGGCCGTACGGCCCCCGCAGACCAGGATCGGAGCCGAGGACGCCATGGACGCAGCGAGGGAGGCCGCCGAGCCCCAGGGGCAGCCGCCCGCCACCCCGGAGCCCGGGGTGGACGCCGCCGAGCAGGCCTCCGGCGCCGCTGAGCAGCTCGATCGGCCGCTGCCGGAGGGGGTTCGTCGCCGGGTGGTCGGCCTGGCCGCCGACGCGCTCGGCGGGCTGACGCCGACCGAGCTGCCCAGCACGCTCCGTCCGTATGCGAAGTTCACCCCCGCGCGGCGCGCCAAGTACGCCGGGACGGCGCTGGCGTCGGCGCTGGAGGCGGAGCCGGTGTTCCGGTCGCGGATAGCGGACCGGCTGCGGCTCGGGCAGCCGGATCTGGTGAAGGCGCTGGAGGCGGGCAGTGTCCCGAGTGCTGCCGAGCCGTTGGACGTCGCCGCCGCCGCCTACCTGCTGCGCCCGCGCGGCTGGACCCGGCTGGTCGCCGAGGCCGGTGAGCAGGCCGAGCGGGCCGGTGTCGAGGACGCCGCGGCGGAGGCCGCCCGCCAGGTGGAGAAGCTCCAGGAGGAGCTGGCCGCGGTGCGCGCGCAGGCCCGGGCCGACCTGGAGCGGCAGCGGGCCGAGTCGGAGGGGGTCCGCAAGGAGCTGGAGGCGCTCCGTCGCCGGCTGCGCAGCCTGGAGAGCGACACCCGCCGGGCGCAGGCGGAAAGCCGGCGACTGCAGGGCGAGTTGACCGCGGCGGCGGCCGCGACCGCCACCGAGCGCGGCGCGGCGGAGGGGGAGAGCCGCCGACTGCGGCACCGGGTGGCCGAGCTGGAGAGCGCGTTGGAGAGCGGCCGCCGGTCGGCCCGGGAGGGCCGCAGCGTCGAGGACATGCGGCTGCGGCTGCTGCTGGACACCCTGCTCCAGTCGGCCCAGGGCCTGCAGCGCGAGCTGGCGCTGCCGGTGACCCAGCTGCACCCGGCGGACCTGGTGGACGCGGTGGTCCCCGGCTCGGCCTCGCCGCACGACGTGGCCCGGCGTGGACTGGCCGACGACGACCCGGCGCTGCTCGACCAGCTGCTGGCGATTCCCCAGGTCCACCTGGTGGTGGACGGCTACAACGTGACCAAGACCGGCTACCCGACCCTGCCGCTGGAGCAGCAGCGGATGCGGCTGCTGGGCGGGCTGGCGATGCTGGCCCAGCGCACCCAGGCCGAGGTGACCTGCGTCTTCGACGGGCAGGACCTGGACGTCCCGGTGATCATGGCGCCGCCGCGTGGCGTGCGGGTGCGGTTCAGCCGGACCGGGCAGACCGCGGACGAGCTGATCCGCCAGCTGGTCCGGGCCGAGCCGCAGGGCCGCCCGGTGGTGGTGGTCTCGGCCGACCGCGAGGTGGCCGACGGCGTGCGCAAGGCCGGTGCCCGGCCGGTCGCCTCGGTGCTGCTGCTCAACCGGCTCGCGCGCAGCTGACGCCGGCTCGGGCGCCCGAGCCGGCGTCGCGGGGAAGCCGTGACGGCCGCTGAACCGGGGGTGGTTCGCAGGGCCAAGGGAGTGGCGCGGCGATGTGACATTCACTAGGGTCTGGCGTCAAAACAATTTTTCCGGCCACTCACTCCATGGAGTGAGACCGCAGGAAGAAGGAGCCCCGCGTGGCGTCGCACCGCCGTGCCAAGCAGCCGAGTCGTGCCCGGGTCGCCGTGCTCACCGCCGCCGCGGCGACGGTGGTCGCCCTCTCCGCGCAGAGCGCCTGGGCCGATCCGCAGCCGTCGGTCAACGACGTCAAGGCGCAGATCGACAACCTGAACACCCAGCAGGAGCAGGCCTCCCAGCAGTTCGACGGTGCGCAGGAGAAGTCCGACCAGCTGCGCCAGCAGGCCTCCCAGCTGCAGGACGAGGTGGCCCGGGCCCAGGACCAGGTGACCCAGCTGGAGCAGGGTCTGGCCACGGTGGCCGGCGAGCAGTACATGAGCGACGGGATCGACCCGTCGGTACAGCTGATGCTCAACTCCGACCCGTCCGGCTACCTCTCCCAGGCCGCCAGCCTGGACCAGGCGACCACCACCGAGACCGACGCGCTCAAGTCGCTGCAGTCCGAGGAGCGGACGCTCAACCAGGAGAAGGCGGAGGCCTCGGCCACCCTGGCCGAGCTGGACGCCACCACCACCACGCTGAACAGCGCCAAGTCCCAGGTGCAGACCAAGCTGCAGCAGGCGCAGTCGCTGCTCAACTCGTTGAGCGCCAGCCAGCGGGCGGCCCTGCAGGCGGCCGAGCAGCAGGACGAGGGCGACGTCGCCTCCCGCGGTGCCGCCCGCGCCGACCTGGGCAACCTGCCGCCGGCCTCCGGTTACGCCGGGGCCGCGGTGGCCGCCGCGCTCAGCCGGCTCGGCGACTCGTACGTCTGGGGTCACACCGGTCCGACCACCTTCGACTGTTCGGGCCTGATGCAGTGGGCGTACGCGCAGGCCGGCGTCTCGCTGCCGCGCACCTCGCAGGAGCAGGGCACGATCGGCACCGAGGTGCCCAGCCTCGCCGACGCCCAGCCGGGCGACCTGGTGATCTACGGCAGCGACATGCACCACGTGGGGATGTACATCGGCAACGGCAACGTGGTGCACGCGCCGCACACCGGTGACGTGGTCCGGGTCATGCAGGCCAGCGTGATCGGACCGATCGCCACCATCCGCCGGGTCTGACCGCGCGTCGACCCCATCCGAACGGGGTCGGCCTGACGGGCCGTCACAGCCTTCACTGTGACCCACGCCACCCTCACTGCTGCACTCCGGGTGACTCCGGTATCACCCATCGTCAAATTAATCAGTTTTTTCTGACAAGGATTTGAACGGATCACGGATCTGTTACTAGGGTCGGGGTCCTGACCACCGCGACGGTGATCACCCGACCGGGGTGACAGCGGGGGTACCGCCGAGTCTGGAAAGTGGCACGGGCAGTTGACTGCCCGACGGGGAACCCCTGCGGGGGAGCCACGGACCGGAGCCGGGGAACCACGTTCCTCGGGGTGAATCGGCGCCAGGTCGGCCTGCTGGCCGGTGAGGCGTCGTAGGGCATCTCTTCCAGCCCGAACCCGTCAGCTCACCCGGTAGGCGGTCGAAGGAAGAAGGATTCGTGGGTTCCCATCGTCGTCCCAAGCCCGCCGGCCGTACCCGCACGTCGATCCTGACCGCCGCGGCCGCCACCGCCGTCGCGCTCTCCGCGCAGGGCAGCGCGCACGCCGACCCGGCGCCGTCGCTCGATCAGGTCAAGGCGCAGGTTGACCAGCTGAACCAGCAGGCCGAGGCCGCCACCCAGCAGTACGACGGCGCGCAGGCCCAGGAGCAGGCGCTCCAGCAGCAGGTCGGCCAGCTGCAGGACCAGGTGGCCCGGCAGCAGGACCAGGTCACCCAGCTGCAGGGCGGGCTGGCCGAGGTCGCCGCGGACCAGTACGCGAACGGTGGGATATCCCCGACCGTCCAGCTGATGCTCACCAGCAACCCGGGCAACTTCCTGAACCAGGCCAGCTCGGTCAGCCAGCTGAACAGCACCCAGAGCGAGACGCTGAAGGAGCTGCAGCAGCAGCAACAGCAGCTCGACCAGAGCAAGTCCGAGGCGCAGGCCAAGCTCGCCCAGCTGGACGCCACCACGCAGACCCTGCAGGCCGCCAAGGACGCGGTGCAGGCGAAGCTGCAGCAGGCGCAGGCGCTGCTCAACACGCTGACCGCGCAGCAGCGCCAGCAGATGCAGGAGCAGGAGGCGCAGGCCGCCGCCGCCTCGCAGGCCGCCGCCCAGCAGGCCCAGGCCTCCGCCGCGCGTGCCGCGCACGCCGCTGGTAGCACCCTGACCGGGGCCGCGGCCGCCACCGGCGCGACCAATGCGCAGGCCGCCGCCGCCATCGCCGCCGCGGAGAGCCGGCTCGGTGACGAGTACGTCTACGGTGCCAACGGCCCGACCACGTTCGACTGCTCGGGCCTGATGCAGTGGGCCTACGCGCAGGCCGGCGTCTCGCTGCCGCGCACCTCGCAGGAGCAGTGGGCGTACGGCACCAACGAGGGCACCAACCTCGCCAACGCGCAGCCCGGCGACCTGATCATCTTCTACGGCGGCGACCACGTCGGCATGTACGTGGGTGGCGGCCAGGTCATCCACGCCCCGCACACCGGTGCGGTGGTCCGCTACGAGGCGGCCGCGGACATGCCGATCACGGCCATCGTGCGGGTCTGATTCTCCGTCGTCACGGCCCGGTCTCCCGTAGGGAGGCCGGGCCGTCGGCGTACTCTGGCTCGGTCGGATGTCCGATTAGTGGTCAAATATTCGCATTGGCAAGGGTTTGGACTCCCCCGCTGGGACTCGCTAACGTCTGCGCTCGGATCTCAGCTTCCACGGCGATTGGAGCCGTCACCCCATGGTGATGCCGCACCGCCCGGTCACTCCGGGCCGTTCCTCCCAACCGGGCGCCGCGCGACGGCTCGCCCGGGCGCTGATGGTCACCGCCGCGGCGACCACGGCGCTGGCGATGACCGCCGCCGTCGGTCAGGCCGCCCCGGTCGCGCCGAAGCCGGACAAGAAGGACGTCAAGGCCCAGGTCGACCAGCTCTACACGGAGGCCGAGCAGGAGAACGAGAAGGCCAACGCGGCCGAGGAGGCCCAGCGACGGTTGCAGGCCGACGCCGGCGCGCTGCAGCAGCAGGTGGCCGACGCGCAGGACACGCTCAACCGGATGCGCGGCGACCTGGCCACCCTGGCCGGGGCCGAGTACCGGTCCGGCGGGATGGACCCGACCGTCCAACTGATCCTCTCCTCCGACCCCGAGGCCTACCTCAACCGGGCCCGCACCCTGGACCAGGCCGCCCAGCAGCGTGCCGCCAAGCTGCGCGACGTGCGGGACCAGCAGCGCCGGCTCGACCAGAAGCGGGCCGAGGCGACCGGCAAGCTCGCCGAACTCGACGGGGTGCGGCAGACCCTGTTGCAGAGCAAGCAGCGGACCCAGCAGCGGCTGCAGAAGGCACAGGCCCTGCTGGACAGCCTGGACGCGACCGAGCGCGCCCAGCTCGCCGAGGACGACGCCGACGAGGCGCGGGCCGGCCGCGGGGCGGACCGGGTCGACCTGGCCAGCCTGCCGCCCGCCTCCGACCGGGCCGCGGTCGCGGTGGCCGCCGCGCTCAGCAAGGTCGGTTCGCCGTACGTCTACGGATCCACCGGGCCGGGTGCCTTCGACTGCTCGGGTCTGATGTACTGGAGCTGGCGGCAGGCCGGAGTGACCCTGCCGCGTACCTCGCAGGCCCAGGCCTTCGGCGGGCGGCGGATCAGCCTCTCCGAGGCGCGACCGGGAGACCTGGTGATCTTCTTCAAGGACATGCACCACGTCGGCATGTACGTGGGCGGCGGCACGGTGGTGCACGCGCCGCACCCGGGGGCCCGGGTGCGCTACGAGAGCGTCGCGGTGATGCCGGTCGCGGCGGTGGTGCGGCCCTGAGCGGCGAGCGGTCGGCCCCCGCGGTCGTCCTCGGGCAGCCCGTGCCGTCGGCCGTCCACGGGCTGTCGCGGCGTGCCGCGCTGCTGCTGGTGGCCGGCTCGCTGACCGGGCTGTCGCTGCCCCGGGTGCCGCCGCAGGCGTCCGGTGCCGGCCCGGCCGCGCCGGCCGCCGCGGACCCGACCGGCCGGCTGCTGGCCGCGCACGCCGCCGCGCTGCGGGCCGGCCCGCTGGCCGGGCTGCCGCTGGCCGAGTTCGGCTACCGCGAGACGGCCCGCGACGCGAGCACGCTCCGTGTCGAACTCGCCTACCGGTTCCAGGGCTTCGACGACTACCCGGCGCTGCTCCAGCGCCGCTTCGCCCTGACCGCGGACGGCGGCCTGGGCCCGGAGAGCCCGGCCCCGCAGGGGCCGGCCGCGCCCTGGGATGCGGGGCCGGTCCGGCTCGCGCACGGCCGGCTCTGCCTGGTGCTGGGCGCCGAGCAGGCCGAACTCACCGAGCTGGCCGGCGTGGCGGACCGCGCGGTGCCCGCGGTGAGCGGAGTCTGGGGGACCGACTGGGCGGGCCGGCTGGTACTCCAACTGCCCGCCACCGAGGACCAGTTCGCCCAGCTGCTGGCGGTCTCGCCGGACGCCTACCAGGACATGGCCGCGGTCACCAGCGCGGCCGCCGGGGCGCCGGTGCACACCCCCGCCGACCGGATAATGGTCAATCCGGCCGTCTACCGGGAGCTCAGCGCGGTCGGCAAGCAGGTGGTCACCACGCACGAGGCCACCCACGTGGCGACCCGGGCCGACACCCACCCGTGGACCCCGCTCTGGCTCTCCGAGGGGGTCGCCGACTACACCGGCTACCTGGCCACCGGACGCACCGCCCGGCAGATCGCCCCGGAGCTGGCCGCGGACGTGGCGGCCGGCCGGATCCCGAGCGTGCTGCCCGTCGACGCCGACTTCCGGGCCGGCTCGACGGGGATCGCGCAGGCGTACGAGCAGGGCTGGCTGGCCTGCGACCTGATCGCCCGCGGCTACGGGCAGCCCAAGCTGGTCGCGTTCTACCGGGCGGTCGGTGCGGCCGGGCCGGACGTCGACCTGGACCGGGTCTTCCAGCAGCAGCTGGGCTGCACGCTGGCCGCCTTCACCCGGCAGTGGATCGCGGAGACCGTCCGCCAGTTGGGCTGACGCCGTTCGCCGGCCGGGCCGGGACGTCAGCCGCGCTGGATGTCGTCCAGCAGGCTCTGCTCGTACGCGATGCCCGGGCGGACCGGGTAGGACGGCTGCTCGGGCTCGGCCGGCTCGGCGTCGGCGGGCGGCTGCGGGCCGGCGCCCGTCGTGGAGCGCCACAGCCGGCGGCAGGAGAGCAGGGTGGCCGCGAGCAGGGTCAGGTTGCGGGCGGTCAGCACCGCCACGCCCCAGGGCGCGCTGCTGGTGATCTGGCCGAACATCATCGGGAACTCGGCCGTGGTCAGCGCCGTGGCGACCAGGATCATCGCCGCCACCGGCCGCTGGGTGGTGCCCCGCACGGTGAGGCAGACCGCCGCGACGCCGACCAGCCAGACCAGGTACTGCGGGCTGATCACCCGGCTGGTGACGGTGAAGACCAGCAACGCGGCGAGCGCCGCGTCGTACGTGGTCGAGGCCTGCCAACGGCGGGCCCGCACCCGCCAGAGCAGCAGCCAGCCGAAGCCGACCACGGTGAGGCCGACCGCGACCTTGGAGATCACGCCGACCCAGGGGCCGAGGAACTCGACCGAGCCGTAGTTCATCATCACCAGGCCGTGCCAGCCGCCGAACAGCCGGGCCAGGTGCAGCGGGACCGCGGCCAGCGACTCCACCTCGATGCCGCGGTCGGCCTGGTAGGTGAGGAACTGGAAGGCGCCGTTCATGCCGGCGGCGATCAGGAAGAGCAGGGTGGCGACGCTGACCGCGGCGGCGGTCCAGGAGCGGTGGGTGCGCCGGCCGCGCGGGGTGCCGGCCAGCAGCAGCATCGGCCAGAGTTTGACCAGCCCGCCGACGCCCAGGAGTATGCCCCCCAGCACCGGGCGGCGCAGCAGCACCAGCAGGCCCACCACGGCGACCGCGGTGACCAGGATGTCGTAGCGGCAGTAGACCGTCGGGCCCAGCAGCGGCACGCCGACCACCCAGACCCAGCAGCCCGCCAGCGACCGGCCGCGGCGCATCCCGTGCCGGAGCAGCATGCCCATCGCCAGGGTGTCGAAGACGCCGCACAGCACCCAGAAGGAGACCAGGTAGGACCACGGCAGCAGGCCCGGCAGCAGCATCACCAGGGCCGCGCCCGGCGGGTACTGCCAGGTCACGTCGTCCATCGGGAAGGTGCCGGTCTGCAAGACCTGGTACCAGCCGTGGTAGATCACCGAGACGTCGGTGGTGACGTCCAGGTTGCTGATCCGCAGCACTCCGCTGATCATCAGAACGATCAGCACCCGGGTGGCGACCCAGGAGGCGCCGATCGTCCACACCGCCCCGGGGCGCTGTGCCGGCTGCGGCAGCGCGCCGCCGGCACCGACTGCGACCGGGGGTTCCGCCACTGCGAGGTTGCCGGTGCTGCTGCCGCCGCCGTCCTGGCCGGCCGGGCCGTCCTCCGCCAACACCAACTCGCTCCCTCGTTCAGCTCCGCACGCCCGTTCGCCTGCCCGCACCCACGTCGGCTAGGACAGACTCAGGGGGGAAACGGTTCCGCTGCCTCCGTCCGTTCCCGGCGGGTGGGCATGGTGACCTATGGTACGGATCAGCCAGTGGTGAAGTGTGCACCCCCCGACCGAGCGAGCCGCGCCCAGATGCCCAGAACCCTCATCGTCACCAATGATTTTCCCCCGAGGCCAGGGGGAATCCAGGCCTTCGTCCACAACATGGCCGTCCGGCAGCCGGCCGGCTCGATTGTGGTGTATGCCTCATCCTGGCGCGACCGGAGCGAGATGGCGGCGTTCGACGCCGAGCAGCCGTTCCCGGTGGTCCGCGACCGGACGTCGATGCTGCTGCCGACCCCCCGGGTGACCCTGCGTGCGGCCGAGCTGCTGCGGGCCGAGGGTTGCGACTCGGTCTGGTTCGGCGCCGCCGCGCCGCTCGGCCTGATGGCGCCCGCGCTGCGTCGGGCCGGCGCGCACCGGCTGCTCGGCATGACGCACGGGCACGAGGCCGCCTGGGCCCAGCTGCCGGCCTCCCGGCAGCTGCTGCGGCGGATCGGCGAGGGCACCGACACGCTGACCTACCTCGGTGAGTACACCCGCAGCCGGATCGCCCGGGCGGTCGGCCCGGGCCCCGCGGCGCGGATGGTGCAGCTGCCGCCGGGCGTGGACGAGCGGACCTTCCACCCCGACTCCGGCGGCGCCGAACTGCGCGCCCGGCTCGGGCTGGCCGACCGGCCGGTGGTGGTCTGCGTCTCCCGGCTGGTGCCGCGCAAGGGGCAGGACACCCTGATCGCCGCGATGCCCCGGATCCTGGCCGCCCAGCCGGACGCGGTGCTGCTGATCGTCGGAGGGGGCCCGTACCTGGCCGACCTGCGCCGGCTGGCGGAGGCGACCGGGGTGGCCGGCTCGGTGCGGTTCACCGGCGCGGTGCCGTGGCGGGAGCTGCCCGCGCACTACGGCGCCGGGGACGTCTTCGCGATGCCGTGCCGGACCAGGCGCGGCGGGCTGGACGTGGAGGGCCTGGGCATCGTCTACCTGGAGGCCTCGGCGACCGGGCTGCCGGTGGTGGCCGGCGACTCCGGCGGGGCGCCGGACGCGGTGCTGGAGGGCGAGACCGGGTACGTGGTGCCGGGCGGCTCGCCGGGGGCGGCGGCCGAGCGGATCGTCCGGCTGCTGGGCGACGCCGAGCTGCGCCGCAAGCTGGGCGAGGCGGGGCGGCGTTGGGTGGAGGACGCCTGGCGCTGGGACCTGTTGGCCGGGCGGCTGGGCGCGCTGCTCGCGGGAGGGTGAGCGGCGCGCCCGATCCCGGTTGTCAGCGCTGGTAGAGCGCCTCGACCTCGGCCGCGAAGTCCTTCAGCACCACGTTGCGCTTGAGCTTGAGGGACGGCGTGAGGTAGCCGTTCTCCTCCGAGAAGACGGTGTCCAGGATCCGGAACTTCTTCACCGCCTCGGCGTGCGAGACCGCCTTGTTGCCGTCGTCCACCGCCTCCTGGACGGCGGCCAGCAGCGCCGGGTCGTCGCGCAGCTCGGCCAGGCTCGCGGCCGGCCGGCTGTTCAGCTCCAGCCAGCGCGGCAGGAACTCCTCGTCGATGGTGACCAGGCAGCCGATGAACGGCCGGCGGTCGCCCACCACCATCACCTCGCCGATCAGCGGGTGGGCCCGGATCCGGTCCTCGATCACGGCCGGGGCGACGTTCTTGCCGCCCGCGGTGACGATGATCTCCTTCTTCCGGCCGGTGATGGTGAGGTAGCCCTCGTCGTCCAGCGAGCCCAGGTCGCCGGTGGCGAACCAGCCGTCGCGCAGCGCCTCGGCGGTCGCGGTCGGGTTGTTCCAGTAGCCGGTGAACACCTGCGGGCCCTTGAGCAGCACCTCGCCGTCGTCGGCGATCCGCACCGCGGAGCCGGGCAGCGGCTGGCCGACCGTGCCGATCTTCGGCTTGTCGTCCGGGTTGAAGGCGGTGGCCGCGCAGGTCTCGGTCAGGCCGTAGCCCTCCAGCACGGTGAAGCCGATGCCGCGGTAGAAGTGGCCGAGCCGCTCGCCCAGCGGCGCGCCGCCGGAGATCGCGTGGGTGGCCCGCCCGCCGAGGGCGGCCCGCAGCTTGCCGTAGACCAGGCGGTCGAAGACCGCGTGCCGCAGCCGCAGGCCGAGACCCGGGCCACCCTGCCCCAACGCCCGGCTGTAGGCGATCGCGGTCTCGGCGGCGCGGTCGAAGATCTTGCCCTTGCCGTCCGCCTGCGCCTTGGCCCGGGCGGTGTTGTAGACCTTCTCGAACACCCGGGGCACGCCCAGGATCAGGGTCGGCCGGAAAGCGGCGAGCTCGGCCGTGACGTCCTTGATGTCCGAGACGTGACCGAGCTTGATCGGGGCGATCGCCGCGGCGATCTCGGCGATCCGGCCCAGCACGTGGGCCAGCGGCAGGAAGAGCAGGACCGAGCTCTCGCCGGTGCGGAACAGTTCGGGCATCCGGGCCGTCACGTTGCCCAGCTCGGCCAGGAAGTTGCCGTGGGTCAGCTGACAGCCCTTGGGACGGCCGGTGGTTCCGGAGGTGTAGACGATGGTGGCGATCGAGTCCTCGGTGGGGACCGAGCGGCGCTCGGTGAGCACGGCGTCGCTGACGCCGCGTCCGAGCTTGCCGATCTCGGCGATCGCGCCCAGCTCGATCTGCCAGGTGTGCACCAGCTCGGGCAGCTGGTCCCGGACCGACTCCAGCACGGCGGCGTGCGAGTCGGACTCGGTGATCACGGCGACCGCGCCGGAGTCGCCGAGGATCCACTGCACCTGCTCGGCGGAGGAGGTCTCGTACACCGGCACGGTGATCGCGCCGGCGGTCCAGATCGCGAAGTCCAGCAGCGTCCACTCGTAGCGGGTCCGCGACATCACGCCGACCCGGTCGCCCGGGCGCACGCCGGAGGCGATCAGGCCCTTGGCGGTGCGGTGCACCTCGGCCAGGAACTCCGCCGCCGTGACGTCCTGCCAGCGGCCCTCCACCTTCCGGCTGAGCACCGCGACACCGGGGTGCTCGGCGGCGTTCTGGTGGACCAGGTCCGAGAGGTTGCCACCGCTCGGGACCTGGTAGCGGGCCGGAAGGCTGAAGTCGAGCACTGCTGCTCCTGTCTGCGACGCTGCGGGACGGCAGGACGTTACTGCCCGGTAAGGGAATCGGATAGAGGTGTCGGGTGTGGTGTTCGCAGTGTCACACCGGTCGCCGAGCGGGGGATCGTTCCGATCCGCACCCTACGGCAGCGCCCCCTTGACCCGCGGGTAGCCCCGGGGCCCCGGACCGCGGGGCGGCGGGGGGTGCCGTCCGCGATAGCCTTCCAGGGCACCTGACGAGTGGCACGGGACAACGCGGAGGCCCACCCATGGCGGAACACACCAGGTCGAGCATCGTCATCGAGGCGACCCCGGCCGAGGTGATGGCGGTGATCGCCGACTTCGAGGCCTATCCGCAGTGGACCGGTGAGGTCAAGGAGGTCGAGGTGCTCGGCCGCACCGACCAGGGCCGGGCCAGCGAGGTCCGGCTGCTGCTGGACGCCGGCGCGATCCGCGACGAGCACGTGCTCGCCTACACCTGGGACGACGACCGCGAGGTCTCCTGGACCCTGGTGAAGAGTCAGATGCTGCGCTCGCTGGACGGCTCCTACGCGCTCGCCCCGGCCGCCGGTGGCACCGAGGTCACCTACCAGCTCGCGGTGGACGTCAAGATCCCGATGCTCGGCATGATCAAGCGCAAGGCCGAGAAGGTCATCATCGACCGGGCGCTGGCCGGGCTGAAGAAGCGCGTCGAGGGCTGAGCGGCTCGATGACGCCACCCGCGCGGACCGAGTCGTCCCGAACCGATCCGGCCCAGACCCGGACGGTGCTGGTCAGCGGTGAGGGCCCGGGGGTGCCCGAGGTGGCCGCCGCCACCGCCCTGCACGCCGCCGGGCGTGGCCGGCGCACCCTGCTGCTGGCCGCCGACGACCCGCACCGACAGCTGGACGCGCTGCTCGGAGTGCGCCTCGACGAGCGACCCGTCCCGGTCGCGGACGGCTGCTGGGCGGTCCGGCTCGACGAGCAGCAGGCCTTCCGCCGGGCCTTCGACGGGCTCGGCGACAAGCTGCGCACCGGCTTCGACCTGCTCGGCGTCGACCCGCTGGACGAGGACGAACTCACCGCCCTGCCCGGAGCCCGGCAGCTGGCCCTGCTGCGCGCGCTGCGCCGGACGCCCGGCGAGTGGGACCAGGTGGTCGCCGCCGGACCGCCGCCCGCCGAACTGACCGCCGCCCTCGCGCTGCCCGAGCAGCTGGACCGCTACCTGGCCCGGCTGCTGCCCGAGCAGCGCCAGGCGGCCCGCGCGCTGCGCCCGCTGCTGGCCGCGGCGGTCGGCGTCCCGATACCCGCCGACTGGCTCTACCGGGCCCGCGCCTGGACCAGCGCCGAACTCGCCGCGGCCCGCGCGGTGATCGAGTCCCCGGCCACCTCGGTGCGGCTGGTCGCCGACGCCGGCGGCTGCCGTCCGGACGGGCTGCGCCGGGCCCGGGCCGGCCTGGCGCTCTTCGGACACCGGGTGGACGCCCTGGTCGCGCACCGGGCGCTGCCCGCCGCCGCACTGGACTCCGCCGACCCGTGGCTGGCCGGGCAGGCCGCCCGGGAGCGCGAACGGCTGGCCGCCCTCGCGCCGGGGCTGCCGCTGCTGATCGCCGATCAGCAGGCCGAGGACCTGCCGGAGCTGGCCCGTCAGCTGTACGGCGAGGGGCCCGGCCCGGAGCCGGCCGCCGAGTGGCCCTGGACCGCCGAGAACCGGCTGGCCGAGGACGGCGTGCTGCTCTGGCGGCTGGCCGTGCCCGGCGCCGAGCGGGCCGACCTGGAGCTGGTCCGGCGCGGCGACGAGCTGGTGGTCGGGCTCGGCCCGTACCGGCGGATCCTGCCGCTGCCCTCCGCGCTGCGCCGCTGCACGGTGGCGGGTGCCGGGCTGCGGGACGGCGAGCTGACGGTGCGGTTCGCCCCGGACCCGGAGCTGTGGCCGCGCTCGTAGCTTCTCGCGGGGCGCCGGACCGGTAGCGTCGGTCGCGCGGACGCGACCGCGTCCGGGGTGGGCGCGCGGACGCCCGCCGAGCGAGGAGGCGCGTCATGAACGGTTCAGATCCTGTCGACAACCCGCTGGCCGACGAGGTCCGCAAGCTGACCAGTGCGGTGGGGGACCAGGCCCAGCAGCTGCTCGGCCGGTTCCGTGCCGACCATCCGGAGGTGTACGGCCATCTGGCCGCCGCCGGGACCGAGCTGCTGGCCGCCTACCGGGCCGTGGTGGCCGGCCAGGAGCGGCGCTGGGCGGCCGGGGACACCGCCGAGTCCGAACGCATCGACCTGGACGAGTGACCCGTCCGGGCTGCCCGCGGCCGGTCACCGAGAGGCACGAGTTCGCTACCGAATGCCTTGAATCGTACGACTTTTGAAGCATCACGGCGGGGGTCCCGCAGCCATGGCTTCGGATAATGTATGGCACGGTGTGTACGTGAGCACGGCCGGGCGGATACCGTTCCGCTCATCAGGCACGAGCGAATGACTGAGGGACACATGGCTCTGACCATCGGCGTCGACGTCGGCGGGACCAAGATCGCGGCCGGCGTCGTCGATGAGAACGGCGAGATCCTGGCCCGCACCCGGGTGCCCACCCCGGCGGACCCGCAGTGGGCGGTCGACGCCATCGCCCAGGCGGTGCGCGAGCTCAAGGCCGCCCACCCCGACGCCGCCGCGGTCGGCGTGGGCGCCCCCGGCTTCGTCGACCGGGAACGCTCCACGGTGATCTTCGCGCCCAACATCGCCTGGGAGAACGAGCCGCTGCGCTCACGGATCGAGGAGCTCACCGGCCTCGGCACGGTGGTCGAGAACGACGCCAACTGCGCTGCCTGGGCCGAGTTCCGGTTCGGTGCGGCCGCCGAGTACACCGACATGGTGCTGATCACCGTCGGCACCGGCATCGGCGGCGGCATCGTGCTGGACGGTCGGCTGCACCGCGGCCGGTTCGGGGTGGCCGGCGAGATCGGCCACCTCAACATGGTCCCGGACGGCCTGGACTGCGGCTGCGGCGGCAAGGGCTGCTGGGAGCAGTACGGCTCCGGCCGGGCGCTGCGCCGCTACGGCCGGGAGAAGGCCGCCGCCGACCAGGTGGCCGGCAAGCGGATGCTGGAGCTCAACGACGGGGTGGCCGAGACCATCCGCGGCATCCACATCACCGAGGCCGCCGAGGACGGCGACCCGCTCGCCCTGGAGTGCTACGGGGAGCTGGCCGACTGGCTGGGCCGCGGCATGGCCGACCTCGCCGCGCTCTTCGACCCGGGCGTCTTCGTGCTCGGCGGCGGGGTCTCCGACTCCGGCCGGCTGCTGCTCGACCCGGTCGCCAAGGCGTTCCAGAAGTACCTGACCGGTGGCATGCACCGGCCGCGTGCCGAGGTGGTGCTGGCCTCGATGGGCTCGGCGGCGGGCATCGTCGGCGCCGCCGACCTGGCCCGCACCCACTGACCCGTGCCGGGCGGGCCTTTCCGGCGGGATGGAGGGGTGCGCCCGCTACCCCGCCGGTAGCGTGTCACGGGTGACCTCCGACCTCACGCACTCCGCTCCGATCGCCCACCCGCTCGCGGACCTGCCGCGTTCAGGTCCGGAACCCGACGGCGCCGAGGTGATCCGGGTGCTCACCTACAACATCCGCTCGCAGCGCGACGACCGGGGCGCGCTGGTCCGGGTGATCCGGGCCTGCGAGCCGGACCTCGTCTGCGTCCAGGAGTCCCCGCGCTACTGGCGCCCGGCCGGCCAGGCCGCCTGGCTGGCCCGGCGCACCGGCACGGTCGTCCTCTCCGGCGGCGGCCGCGCGGCCGCCGGCCCGCTGCTGCTCGGCTCGCTGCGGGCGACCGTGCTCCGCCGCGTCGACCGGCTCCTGCCCAAGCGCCGCGGCCTGCACGCCCGCGGCTTCGCCACCGCCGTGGTCCGGATCGGCCGGGCCGCCCCCTTCGCGCTGACCAGCTGCCACCTCAGCGTCAACCCGCCCGAGCGGCAGGACCAGTTCCGGCTGCTCCCCGAGCAGCAGGCCGGCCTCGAGCACGCGGTGATCGGCGGCGACTTCAACGAGCACCCCGAGGACCCCGGCTGGCAGTGGCTCGCCGAGCGCTACCAGGACGGCTGGGCCACCGCCCCCTGGGGCGACGAGTACACCTCCCGCCCCGGCGACCCCTTCCAGCGCCTCGACGCGGTCTTCGCCACGCCCACCATCCGGGTCCTCGCCTGCGGCGTCCCGCCCCTTCCCCCGGCCGACCTCCTCGCCGCCACCGACCACCTCCCGGTCGTCGCCGTGCTGCGCGTCCCGGCGGGCGGCGGGTCCCGGGGCTGACCGACCGTCAGACGACGGCGCCGCCGTGGGGGTCCGGGGGCTCGTTGTCGTCGTGGTCCTTCATGCGGACGACCAGGGTGACGAAGCCGCCGAGGAAGGCGGTCATGCCGACCCAGGCGGGCCAGCCGGCGACCTCGCGCCAGACCAGGGCGTCGAAGAGGAGCAGGGCCGGGCCGCCGAGGACGGCGATCCAGGCGAACTTGGCGGTGACGTCCGCCTGGGGGAGGGGCGGCGGCTCCGGCGGGACGTAGTGGCCCTCGTCCGGGTCCTCGGCGGCGTCCCAGTCGCGCGGGCCGGCCGCGGGGCGGGGGCGGGGCTGCGGGGTGAAGCCGGCCAGGTCGGCCCGGTTGTCGGGTTCGTTCCGTTCGTTCCTGGCGCGCAGGTTCTCGATCTCGGGCCAGTCCGGTCGGGTGAGGTCCACCGGGTCGTCGAACTGCGCCACCAGCGCGGCGAAGATCGCGTCCTGCTCGGCCTGGCTGCCGGGGGCAGGGGTGGCGGAGGCGGGCTGGGGTTCGCCCTCGCGGTCCTTGGGGCGGTCCTCGTCGCCGCTGGTCGCCCCGTTCATCGGTGCTGCCTTGTGTGCACTGCCGGCCCTTCAGCCCTGGTGGTCGTCGGCCTTCGCGTCCGGGGCCAGCCGCCGCACGAACTCGAGGGTCTCCTCGAAGATCAGCTCGGCGTCGTGGTCCAGGGTCGCGACGTGGAAGCTGCGTTCGCACAGCCGCTCCGTCACGTCGATCGAGGATATCCGGGCGAGCACCAGGGCGGAGTTCGCCGGTGATACCACGTGGTCCCGCGGGCTGCGCAGCAGCAGGAGCGGCTGGTCCACCCGCGGCAGCGCGCGCTGGATCTCGCGCCAGAGGCGGGCCAGCGACCAGGCTGCGTTCAGCGGGTACCGGTCGTAGCCGATCTCCACCGCGTCCGGGCGGGCGATGTCGCCGACCACGCCGGGTCGGCTGGGGATCAGGTGGCGCAGCACGGGCAGCAGCACGCTCGCCGGATTGTCCGAGCGCACCGAGGGGTTGACCACGACGACGCCGGCGATCCGGTCGCCGTGCTCGGCGGCCAGCCGCAGCGCCAGCCCGCCGCCCATCGACAGCCCGGCCACGAAGACCCGTTCGCACTCCTCGGTGAGCAGCAGCAGTTCCCGCGAGAGCTCGGCGTACCAGTCCTCCCACCGGGTCACCCGGAGGTCCTGCCAGCGGGTGCCGTGGCCGGGCAGCAGTGGCACCGAGACGGTCAGCCCCGCGTCGGCCAGGTGCTCGGCCCACGGGCGCAGCGCCTGCGGGGCGCCGGTGAAGCCGTGGCAGAGCAGTACGCCGACCGGGCCGCCGCGACGGTGGTACGGTTCGGCGCCGGGCAGCAGCGGCATGCGGGCTCCTCGGGGCTCGGTGCGGGCGCCGGGGCCCGCGACGGACCCGGGCGCCGGCCGTGCGGCACCGGTGGCCCGGGAGCGGCATCGTCCCACGCCCCGCCCGGCTCGTACACCCCGCCGGTGCACCGGGGGGCCGCCGGGGCATTAGGATCGACCGGTCCGCAATACAGGAGGCCCGGGTTGTTCTACCGACTGATGAAGATGATCGTCGCACCGCTGCTGCGCATCTTCTTCCGGCCGTGGATGGAGGGTGCGGAGAACATCCCGGACGAGGGGCCCGCGATCATCGCGAGCAACCACCTCTCCTTCTCGGACTCGTTCTTCCTGCCCGCGCTGATGAAGCGCCGGGTCACCTTCATCGCGAAGGCGGAGTACTTCAACACCCCGGGTCTCAAGGGGAAGCTGACCGCCGCGTTCTTCAAGGGCGTCGGCCAGTTGCCGGTGGACCGTTCCGGCGTGCGCGGCGCGGGCGAGGCGGCGATCCGCAGCGCGGTCGCGGTGATCGACCGGGGCGAGCTGTTCGGCGTCTACCCCGAGGGCACCCGCTCGCCCGACGGCAAGCTGTACCGCGGCAAGGTCGGCGGCCTGGCTCGGGTCGCGCTGGCCACCGGCGCCCCGGTGATCCCGGTCGCGATGATCGACACCGAGAAGGTGCAGCCGCCCGGTCAGGTGATCCCCAACTTCGGGATCCGGCCGGGGATCCGGATCGGCCGCCCGCTGGACTTCTCCCGCTACCAGGGCATGGAGAACGACCGCTTCATCCTGCGCTCGGTCACCGACGAGGTGATGTACGAGATCATGCGGCTCTCCGGCCAGGAGTACGTGGACATCTACGCCACGGCGGCCAAGCGGCAGATCGCCGAGGAGAAGAAGCGGGCCGACGCCGAGCGCCGGGCCGTCCAGGCCGAGCAGCGCGCCGAGCAGAAGGCGGCGCTCAAGGCCCAGCAGGAGCAGGAGAAGGCCGAGAAGGCCGAGAAGGCCGAGCAGGAGAACGAGAACAAGGCCTAACCGGCCACCTGCAAGCCGTAGTTGAAGTCGGTGTGCCCGTAGTGGCGCATCAGGTTCAGCCAGAACGGCATCAGCATCTCCATCCCCCGGGCGGACTGGATGCCGCCGAGGTCGAGGATGTCCTCGGCCGGCCAGCCGAACGAGACCAGCAGCTCCGTGACCTGCTGCTTGGCCGGCTGGTCGTCGCCCGCCACGAAGAGCTGGTGCCGCCCCGGCACCCGGGCCGGGGTCACCATCACCGGCGCGGCCAGCGTGTTCAGCGCCTTCACCACCCGGGCGCGCGGGTACGTCCGTTGGATCAGCTCGCCGATGCTGTCGGTGTTCACCGGGTCGAGGGTGACCGAGCCGTCGGGGGCGAAGACCAGCGGGTTGGAGACGTCCAGCAGGACCTTGCCGTTCAGTCGCTCGGCACCGGCCGCCGCCAGCGCGGCCGGTGCGACCGTGCCCGGAGTGGCGTTGACCACCAGCTCGCCGAACTCGGCGGCCTCGGCGAAGCTGCCCGCCCGGGCGCGTGGGCCGGAGGCCTGCGCCCAGGCGGTCCCCGCCTGGCTGTTGGCACTCCGGGAACCGAGGGTCACCTCGTGGCCCAGCGTCAGCAGCTTGCTCCCGAGGGTCTGGCCGACCGTGCCGGTGCCGAGGATTCCGAAGCGCATGCCGCCCAGTGTGCCCGACCCCCGGCCGGCCGATCCGGGCGGACGCGCCGTCAGTGTGGGGCGGCCGCGCCGGTGACGCTCGGACGGAGCAGGCCCGCCACGATGCCCACGCCGTCCCGGGTGAGCACCGACTCGGGGTGGAACTGCACGCTCGCGAAGCCCGGTCCGCGCAGTGCGTGCACGTCCCCGGTACCCGGGTCGCGGGCCACCTCGATCCCCTCGGCGGCGAGCCGGGCCGCGTCGGCGTCGGAGCAGCGGGCGGTGAAGGTGTTGTAGAAGCCGACCGTCTGCGGCTCGCCGAAGAGGTCGATCCGCTCCTGGGCGCCCTGGTACGGCACCGCCTTGCGGCGCAGCGGCAGGCCGAGCCGGGAGCTCAGCAGCTGGTGGCTGAGGCAGACGGCGAGCAGCGGGGCGGTGCGCCGGCCGTCCTGGACCGCCGCCAGCGCGTCCGCGACGATCGGCCGCAGCCGCGCCATCTTGGCGTCGGCCGGGTCCGCCGGGTCGCCCGGGCCGGGGCCCAGCACCAGCGGGCCGCGGTGCGCGGCGACCCGCCCGGCGAGCCCGGGGGTGTCGTGGCGCAGCACGTCGACCCGGTGGCCGAGCGAGGTCAGCAGGTGGGCCAGCATCGCGGTGAAGGTGTCCTCGCCGTCCACCACCAGGGTCGGCTCCGGTTCGGAGACGGTGGCGGGCTGCTGCATCCGCAGCCAGAACGGCGCCAGGCCGGCCCGGCGGGAGTCCAGCGCGGCCTGCACCCGGTGGTCGTCGGCCAGTCGGGGGACGGCGCGGTGGGCGGCCGGGCGGGCGGGGGCGGGCCGGGCCCCGATCGCGGTCAGCACCGCCGCCGCCTTGGCGTGCGTCTCGGCCACCTCGGACGCCGGGTCGGAGTGCCGGACCAGGGTGGCGCCGGCCCGGACCACCAGCCGCCCGGTGGCCGGGTCGATGTCCGCGGTGCGGATGCAGATCGGCGAGTCCAGCTGCTGAGCTCCGCTGGCCGAGCGGCCGATCAGGGCGAGCGCACCGGAGTAGTAGCCGCGCCCGCCGGTCTCGTAGCGCTGGATCACCCGGGTGGCGTTCTGCACCGGGCTGCCGGTCACGGTCGCCGCGAACATGGTCTCCCGGAGCACCTCGCGGACGTCCAGCGAGGTGCGTCCGCGCAGCTCGTACTCGGTGTGCGCGAGGTGGGCCATCTCCTTGAGCCGCGGGCCGAGCACCTGGCCGCCCAGGTCGCCGACGGTGCACATCATCTTGAGCTCCTCGTCGACCACCATGGTGAGCTCCTCCAGCTCCTTGCGGTCGTGCAGGAAGTCGAGCAGCGAGTCGACGTCGGCGCCGGTGGCCGGGTGGCGGTAGGTGCCGGAGATCGGGTTCATCACGACCGTCCCGCCGCTCTGCCGCACGTGCACCTCGGGCGACGCCCCGACCAGCACCCGCTCCCCGGTGTGCACCAGGAAGGTCCAGTAGGCGCCGCGCTCCTGGTCGAGCAGCCGGCCGAACAGGGTGAGCGCCAGCTCGGTGGAGAAGTCCGCCAGCGTGGCGGTGAAGTCGCGTCGGATGACGAAGTTGGCACCCTCGCCGTTGCCGATCTCGTCCCGGATCACCCGCCGGACGATCCCGGCGTAGCTCTCGTCGTCGAGGTCGAAGCCGCCGTCGTGCAGCGTGACGGGCCGGCGCGGCAGCGCGGCGGCCAGCTCGGCCAGCGGCAGCGCGTACTGCTCGGTCACCGCGAGGCCGAGCAGCGGGGTGCCGTCGTCGTGCGCCGCGAAGCCGCGCTCACGGATCTGCCGGTAGGGGATCAGCGCGAGCAGGTCGTGCCGCGGTGCGCCGTCCGCGGGGCGGCCGGTGGGGACCGGCAGGTCGGCCAGTCGCCGGTACGGACCGACCTCGCCGATCAGCAGCTCGACGGTGTCCGGGGCCAGCCGCGGGGCCCGCCGGTGCAGCAGCGCGAAGGCGGGCGCGTCCGGGGCGGTCAGGCGGGCGAGCAGGCCGGCGGC
This sequence comes from Kitasatospora sp. NPDC052896, assembly GCF_044547075.1. Lineage (NCBI taxonomy): Bacteria > Bacillati > Actinomycetota > Actinomycetes > Kitasatosporales > Streptomycetaceae > Kitasatospora > Kitasatospora sp. NPDC052896. The sequence goes on along the minus strand of NZ_JBITZU010000007.1, from coordinate 224,531 downwards.
GGTGGGTCCGGTGGCGGTGGGGCTGGTCACGTGCGGCGTCCTTCCGGAGGGGCGGTCAGGGGGCGGATGCCGGTCCGGGGGCCGCCTGCCGGTGGAACGCCGACGGCCGCCCGGAGGGGCGGCCGTCGTGTCGTCTAGGTACGCGCGATCGGTGGGCCGCCGGAAGGGCTGGCCCACCACCAGGAGGAGGTGTGCTGCGCGTGCATGGCTGCGAGCGTAGCCGATGGTCCGCCCGGGTGAGCGACGCGGGGGAAAATGTTCACCGGACGTCTCACCCATCGGGCAACCGGCACAAATCGCTTGTCACACCCCGTAGCCTTGGCATCGTGACCGTGACAAATCTCCACTCCTGGCAGTCCCTGCCCGCGGCGCAGCAGCCTGAATGGCCGGATCCTGAGGCGCTGCGCACCGCTCTGGCGGACCTCGCCTCGTATCCGCCGCTCGTCTTCGCGGGCGAGTGCGACCAGCTGCGCGCCCGGCTCGGGGCCGTCGCGCGTGGCGAGGCGTTCCTGCTGCAGGGCGGTGACTGCGCCGAGGCCTTCGACGGCGTCTCCGCCGAGCAGATCCGCAACAAGCTGAAGACCCTGCTGCAGATGGCGGCGGTGCTGACGTACGCGGCCTCCGTCCCGGTGGTCAAGGTCGGCCGGATCGCCGGCCAGTACTCCAAGCCCCGCTCCAAGCCGACCGAGACCCGCGACGGTGTGACCCTGCCGGTCTACCGCGGCGACTCGGTGAACGGCTTCGAGTTCACCCCCGAGGCCCGCCGCCCGGACCCGGAGCGCCTGAAGCGGATGTACAACGCCTCCGCCGCGACGCTCAACCTGGTCCGCGCCTTCACCACCGGTGGGTACGCCGACCTGCGCCAGGTGCACGCCTGGAACCAGGACTTCGTGCGCAACTCCCCGGCCGGCCAGCGCTACGAGCAGCTCGCCAAGGAGATCGACAACGCGCTGAGCTTCATGCAGGCCTGCGGGGTCACTCCGGAGGAGTTCAAGACCGTCGAGTTCTTCTCCTCGCACGAGGCGCTGGTGCTGGACTACGAGACCGCGCTGACCCGGGTGGACTCCCGCACCGGCGAGCTGTACGACGTCTCCGGCCACATGGTCTGGATCGGGGAGCGCACCCGCCAGCTGGACGGCGCGCACATCGAGTTCGCCTCCCGGATCCGCAACCCGATCGGCGTCAAGCTCGGTCCGACCACCACGGTGGACGAGGCGCTCACCCTGATCGAGCGGCTCGACCCGGAGCGCGAGCCCGGCCGGCTCACCTTCATCACCCGGATGGGCGCGGGCAAGATCCGCACGCACCTGCCCGCCCTGGTGGAGAAGGTCACCGCCTCCGGCGCCCAGCCGGTGTGGATCTGCGACCCGATGCACGGCAACACCTTCGAGGCCGAGACCGGCCACAAGACCCGCCGCTTCGACGACGTGCTCGACGAGGTCAAGGGCTTCTTCGAGGTGCACCGCGGGCTCGGCACCCACCCGGGCGGCATCCACGTGGAGCTGACCGGCGACGACGTCACCGAGTGCGTCGGCGGCGGCGACGAGGTGCTGGTCGACGACCTGCACCAGCGCTACGAGACGGCCTGCGACCCGCGGCTCAACCGCAGCCAGTCGCTGGACCTGGCGTTCCTGGTGGCGGAGATGTACCGCGGCCACTGAGCCCGGCGCGGACCGGCGCGGTCCGGCGCGAGTGTGACGAAGGCCCCTCCGACCTCGGCGAATCGAGGACCGGAGGGGCTTCTTCGTGCCCCGGGAGCCAGGTAAGGTAAGGCTTAGCTCAATGGCGCGGTGCCGTCCGCGCCCGCCCACCACCGCACCACCCCGGGAGAGTCCGCGATGTACGTGTGCATGTGCCATGCGGTCACCGAGGACCAGGTCAAGCAGGCCATCGAGGCCGGCGCCGACTCGCCGCGCTCGATCGCGCAGGGCTGCCGGGCCGGCACCGACTGCGGCTCCTGCGTGCGGCGGATCCAGGCGCTGCTGGGGGAACACGGGGCGCGGCCGTGCCCGACCGCCCGGTTGGCCGCCCGGCTCGGCCTGGCCGACCCGGAGGCCGCCGAGCCGGCCCGACCGCAGCGGGTGCGCCGGGCCGCGTAGCGCCGCGGCGGCTCGCCGCTCAGGTCTCCGGCTGCTCGATCTGCTGGGCCAGGTAGCGCGCCTCGCCGAGCTTCTCCACCAGTTCCAGCTGGGTGTCGAGGTAGTCGATGTGGTGTTCCTCGTCGGCCAGGATGTCCTCGAAGATGTTGGCCGAGGTGACGTCGTTCTTGGCCCGCATCACCACGATGCCCCGGCGCAGCCGGTCGATCGCCTCGACCTCGACCTGCCGGTCCGCCTCGAACATCTCCTTGGCCGTCTGACCGATCCGGACGTGGAAGAGCCGCTGGTAGTTGGGCAGGCCCTCGAGGAGGAGGATCCGGTCGGTGAGGACCTCGGCGTGCTTCATCTCGTCGAAGGACTCGTGCCGGGTGTACCTGGCGAGCTTGGTCCAGCCGAAGTTCTCCTGCATCTTGGCGTGCAGGAAGTACTGGTTGATCGCGGTCAGCTCGGCGGTGAGCTGTTCGTTGAGGAGTTCGATGACCTCGGGGTCGCCCTGCATGGTGTGCCTTCCTGCCTCACAAGTCACAAGTGGAACGGGCTGGACGCATGGTGGCATCGCCAGAGGTGGTATTTCCAGTAAGCTCACGCTCATCCGAATATGTGGCGGATTATCCGTTTTGCCAGCAAGTGTCCCGCCCAAGCGTCCCGCTGGGGGCGTGCGTTCCGGCGCGTACCCACGGAAAGGGGCGCGCGGCGGTGTTCGTCCGCCGTCTGTCACCATGGAGCCATGGGTCAGTCCGAACAAGAACCACCGCAACCGTCTGACCCGAGACTCCCACCCGGGCAGCGCCTGCAGCGCGGCTGGCCCGTCCTGCACTACGGCCCGGTACCCCGGTTCAAGCCGCTGACCTGGGACTTCCAGGTGTTCGGAGCGACCGCCTCGGCGGAGAAGCACAGCTGGGACCACGCGGGCTTCCACACCCTGCCGCGTGTCACCGTCCGGGCCGACCTGCACTGCGTGACCCGCTTCTCGATGCTCGGCAGCGAGTGGAGCGGCGTCGCCGGAAGGACCGTCCTGGAACTGGTCCCGCCGGCCCCCGGGGTGACCCATGTGATGGTCTGGGCCGAGTACGGCTACAGCGCCAACCTGCGGCTGGCCGACTTCGCCGACCCGCGCACGGTCTTCGCCACCCACCGCAACGGCGAGCCGCTGAGCGTCGAGCACGGCTTCCCGGTGCGGCTGGTCGTCCCGCAGCTGTACGCCTGGAAGGGCCCCAAGTGGGTGCGGGCGGTGGAGTACATGCGGGCCGACCGGCGCGGCTTCTGGGAGGAGCGCGGCTACCACAACCTCGCCGACCCGTGGGCCGAGCAGCGCTACTCCTACCAGGAGGAGCCCGGCGACGGGCCGCTGCGCTGAGTCCTAGAAGTTGATGGTCACCGTGCTGCCCTTGGGCGCCTGCTGGCCGGCCGACGGGCTCTGCCCGGAGACGCTGCCCAGACCCAGGAAGTTGAAGCCGGTGCTCTTCACCTGGAACCCGGCCGCGCCCAGCGCCTTGGTGGCGTCCGACTCGCTCATCCCGGTCACGTTCGGCACGGTCACCGGCTGCGGGCCCTTGGAGAGCGTCAGGGTCACCGTCGAGCCGGGCACGGCGGTGCCGGTGACGTCCTGCGCGGTCACCGAGCCGGACGGGACGGTGTCCGAGTAGGCCTGGCCGCCCAGCGCCGCCTTGAAGCCCGCCCCGGTCAGCGCCGACTGCGCCTGCGCGACCGGCTGGCCGACCACGCTCGGCACCGCCACCGGCGCCGGGCCCTGGCTGACCACCAGCGCGATCGGCGCGTTCACCGGCAGCTGCTGGCCGGCGGCCGGGTTGGTGGAGATCACCGAGCCGGTCGGCACGGTCGGGCTGTAGGCCTGGCTGGTCGTCCCCGGGGTCAGCCGGGCCGCGCCGAGCAACTGCTGCGCCTGGGCCAGCGGCTTGCCGGTGACGTCCGGCACGGCGATCCGCTCGGGCCCCTTGGAGAGCGTCACCGTCACCGGATCGCTCTTCCGGGCCCGTGCCCCGACCCCGGGGTCGGAGCTGAGCACCTGCCCGGCCGGGACGTTCTCGCTGAACGCCTGCACGAAGTGGCCCTGCAGCCCGGCCCCGGCCAGCGTGCTGACGGCCTGCGCCTGGGTCTCGCCGAGCACGCTCGGCATGGTCGCGTAGACCGCGCCGGAGAGCAGGTAGCTGACCGCCGCGACCGCGACCACCACGGTGGCCAGCACCGAACCCCAGATCAGCCGCCGCCTGCCGGCCGGCCGCATCGGCCGGCGGACCGGCGTGGGCTCGTGGTACGGGCGCGGGCGGAGCAACTGCATCGTCGCGTCCGCCGGCAGGTCCAGCACGGCGGTCCGCTCGGGCGGCGGCGCGGGGATCACCGAGGTCGCCTCGTTGGTGGCGAACCGCGGAGTGGGCCGGCTGGAGGCGGGTGGCTCGGCGTCGAGCTGGGCCGGCGTCAGGCTGCGCCGCAGCCGTTGCAGGGCGGCCAGCAGCTCCACCGCGTCCCACGGACGGGCCTGCGGGTCGCGGGCGGTGGCGGCGGCGACTATCGCGTCCAGCTCCGGCGGCAGGCCCGGGACGGTCAGCGAGGGGGCCGGCACGGTCTCGTGCAGGTGACGGTAGATCACCTGCATCGGGTTCTCGCCGGCGTACGGCTTGCTGCCGGTGAGCAGCTCGTACAGCATGATGCCGGCCGCGTAGACGTCCACCCGCTGGTCGGTCGCGGCGCCCGGCTGGACCTGCTCGGGGGCCAGGTAGGAGACGGTGCCCAGCACCACGCCCGGGGTGGTGGCGCTCGAACCGGTCGCCTCGGTGCCGGAGAGCAGTCGGACCAGGCCGAAGTCGGCGACCTTGACCATGCCGCCGTCGTTGATCAGCACGTTCTCCGGCTTGACGTCCCGGTGCACCAGCCCGGCCCGGTGCGCGGCGCCGAGCGCGGCCAGCACCGGCTCCAGCACGTCCAACGCGGCCCGGACGGAGAGCGCGCCGCGGTCGCTCAGCACGTCGCGCAGGGTGCGCCCGGGGACGTACTCCATCGCGAGGAAGACCACGCCCTGGTCGGCGCCCTGGTCGAAGACGTTGACCACGTTGGGGTGCGAGAGCCGGGCGACCGCCTTGGCCTCGCGGATGAAACGCGCGGTGAACTCGGCGTCCCCGGCCAGCCCCGGGTTCATCACCTTGAGCGCCAGCACCCGGTCGAGCCGGGTGTCGGTGCCCCGGTAGACGGTCGCCATGCCGCCCGCCGCGATGCGCTGCTCGACCCGGTAGCGGCCGTCCAGCAGCGTGCCCAGCAGGGGGTCGTTCAACGTCGTGTCCACCAGAGGAGTGTAGGGGGGTGACCCCGGCGGGTGTCCCGGGTGACACCGCGTCCGGGGCCGTTGTGCCCCGCTTGTGCCCCGCTCGTGACATTGGGCCAAGGGCGCGGGACGGTGGTCGGGGCGTCAGAACGCGGGCCGCTCGCGGTGGTCGAGGTCGGCCCGGCCGGCCATCGCCGAGGAGGCCTCGGCGTGGAAGCGGCGCGGGATCCGGCCGGCCCGGTACGCCAGCCGGCCCGCCTCGGCGGCCCGGCGCATCGCGTCGGCCATCAGCACCGGCTCCTGAGCCCGGGTCACCGCGGAGGCCAGCATCACCGCCGAGCAGCCCAGTTCCATCGCCAGCGCCACGTCCGAGGCGGTGCCCGCGCCGGCGTCCAGGACCACCGGCACGTTGGCGCTCTCCACGATCAGCTGGAAGTTGTGCGGGTTGCGGATGCCGAGCCCGGAGCCGATCGGCGAGCCCAGCGGCATGATCGCGGCGCAGCCGACGTCCTCCAGCTTGCGGGCCAGCACCGGGTCGTCGTTGGTGTAGGGGAGCACCGTGAAGCCGTCGTCGACCAGGGTCTCGGCGGCGTCCAGCAGTTCGATCGGGTCGGGCAGCAGGGTCCGCTCGTCGGCGATCACCTCCAGCTTGACCCAGTTCGTGCCGAGCGCCTCGCGGGCCAGCCGGGCGGTCAGCACCGCCTCGCCGGCGGTGAAGCAGCCCGCGGTGTTGGGCAGCACCCGGATCCCGTTGCGGGACAGCACGTCCAGCACCGAGCCCTGGGTGTCCGCCTTCACCCGGCGCATCGCCACCGTGGTGAGCTCGGTGCCGGAGACCCGCAGCGCCTGTTCCAGCACGTCCAGGCTGGGCGCGCCGCCGGTGCCCATGATCAGGCGGGAGGTGAAGGTGGTGCCGGCGATCGTCAGGGTGTCGTCGGCCATGCCGCTCAGCCCCCCTGCACGGCGGTGAGGATCTCCACCCGGTCGCCCGCGGCCAGCGGGGTCCGGGCCCACGAGCCGCGCGGGACCACGGTCTCGTTGAGCGCGGCGGCCACCCCGGAGTGCGCGGTGCTCAGGGTGGCCACCACCTCGGCCAGGGTGGCGGTCCGGGCGACCTCGCGGGGTTCGCCGTTGACGGTCAGCTGGATCGGGTTCATGCGGCGGCCCTCTGGGTGAAGCGGAGCGGGGAGAACGGGACGGCGAGGTCGGGGACGGTGCCCTCGGCCAGGTAGGCGGCGAGCAGGTCGGCGGTGACCGGGGTGAGCAGCACCCCGTTGCGGTAGTGGCCGGTGGCGGCGGCCAGCCCGGGCAGCGCGGTCGGGCCGAGCAGCGGGGCGTTGTCCGGCGAGCCGGGGCGCAGGCCCGCGCCGGTCTCGGTGAGCGGCAGCTCGGTGACGCCCGGGACCAGCTGGTGCGCGTCGCGCAGCAGCTCGTAGACGCCGCCCGCGGTGACCGTGGTGTCGTAGCCCTGCTCCTCGGTGGTCGCGCCGATCACCAGCTCGCCGTCCGCGCGCGGTACCAGGTACAGGTGCTGGCCACGGACCACCGCGCGGACGTTGCGGGAGAGGAACGGCGCGTACGGGCCGGGGATCCGCAGCCGCAGGATCTGGCCCTTGACCGGGCGGATCGCGGGCAGCACCCCCTCCGGCAGGCCGGCCAGCCGGTGGCTGTAGGGGCCGGCGGCGAGCACCAGCCGCCCGGCCGTCAGCGCGCTGCCGTCGGGCAGCCGCACCCCGACCGCCCGCCCCGCGGTGACCAGCAGCTCCGCCGCCCGGTCCCGGTGCAGCCGCACCCCGGCCCGCTCGCAGCCGGCCAGCAGCGCGGCGCACAGCCGGCGGCCGTCCACCTGGTGGTCGCCGGTGACGAGCAGGCCGCCGCTCACCCCGGGGGAGAGCATCGGCTCCAGCCGGCGGGCCTCCCGGCCGGTCAGCCACTGCGAGTCGAGGCCCAGCCGCTGGTGGAACCCGTGCAGCTCGCGCAGCTCGGCCCGGTCGTCGGAGTCCAGCGCGACGGCCAACGTGCCGGTGGCCCGGTAGCCAGTGGGCAGGCCGGTGGCCCCGGTCAGCTCGGCGGCGAACGCGGCGTACCGCTGGTTCGACGCGATGCCCAGGCGCAGCAGCGGCTCCTCGCCGTACTGCAGCTCGGTCACCGGTGCCAGCATGCCGGCCGCCACCTGCGCCGCGCCGCCGCCGGGGGTGGGGTCGAGAACGGTCACCGCGAGGCCGCGCTGTGCGGTGCGCCAGGCCACCGCGAGGCCGATGATGCCGCCGCCGACGACCAGGACGTCGGTGGATGTGCGTGCCACGATGCGGATGCTCCCTTCGCCGGAATGACCCGGATCAGGTTCGGACGGTCGCGGGCCGCCGCAGCCCGCCTCTCAGCCCGGTGCGCCGGGCTCCCGTGATGTCTCACCCCACCTTATCGCCGGCCTCCGGGGCGGCCGAGGGTGCGTACGGAGGGCGGTATTGCGGTGCTCGTTAGAGTGGCCGAATGGCTGAGCTGAAGAGCACGGATCGGGTGGTCGTGGTCGGCGCCGGGCTGGCGGGGGCGCAGTGCGCCCTGGCGCTGCGCGAAGGGGGGTGGCAGGGCTCGCTGACGCTGGTCGGGGCGGAACCGTGGGCGCCGTACGACCGGCCGCCGCTCTCCAAGGACGTCCTGCTGGGCAAGACCGACAGCACGGTGTACGAACTGGACTGGCAGCGGCTCGGCGTCGAGCTGCTGACCGGCCGTCGGGCCACCGGCCTGGCGCCGGGCCTGCTGCAGACCGACGCGGGGGAGCTGGCCTACGACCACCTGGTGCTGGCCACCGGTGCGGACCCGGTGCGGCTGCCCGCCGCGAGCGGCGAGCGGACGCTGCGGACCCTGGCGGACTCGCTCGCGCTGCGCGCGGAGCTGCGGCCCGGGCGGCACCTGGTGCTGGTCGGCGCGGGCTGGATCGGGGCCGAGACGGCCACCGCGGCTCGGGAGCTGGGCTGCGCGGTGACCGTGCTGGAGGCGGCCGACGCGCCGTTGCCGGGGGCGCTGCCGGCCGAGCTGACCGCACCGATGCGGGAGTGGTACCGGGCCGCCGGGGTGGAGCTGCGGCTGGGCGCCCGGGTGGCGACGGTCGAGCCGGGCGCGGTGCTGCTGGCGGACGGCGAGCGGGTGGTCGCGGACGAGGTGCTGGTCGGGGTCGGCGCGCGGCCGGCCACCGGCTGGCTGGCGGGCTCCGGGGTGGAGCTGGACCCGGCCGGCACCGTGCTGGCCGACCAGCGGCTGCGCACCTCCCTGCCGGGGGGCTGGGCGGCCGGCGACTGCGTCAGCTACCCCTCGGCCCGGTTCGGCGAGCGGATCTCCGTCCAGCACTGGGACCACGCGCTGCACTCCGGCCGGGCGGTCGGCGCCGCGCTGCTGGGTGCGCAGGCGCCGTACGACCCGGTGCCGTACTTCTGGTCCGAGCAGTTCGGCCGGATGGTCCAGTACGCCGGCCGGCACGGTGGCGCCGACCGGCTGCTCTGGCGCGGCTCGCCGGCCGACCCGGCGTGGAGCGTGCTCTGGCTGCGCGAGGGGGCGCTGGTCGCGGTGCTCGCCGTGGACCGGCCGCGCGACCTGGCGCAGGGCCGTCGGCTGATCGAGCGGGCCGTGGTGCTGGATCCGGACCGCGCGGCCGACCCCGAGGTGCCGCTGAAGTCCGCGCTGTGAGGTCAGCTGACGGGCCGCTGGTGCGCGTGGGGTCGCCGGGATGGCAGGCTGGTGCCGTGAGTGAGATGGAATCCAAGATCGAATCCCTTGTCCAGGACTGGCTCTACCTGCCGGACATCTCCGAGCGATGGGGTGTCCAGGTCACCGAGGTCCGCCAGATGGTCAAGGACCACCGGCTGATCGCGGTCCGCCGCGGCCCCAACCGCTCGCTCCAGGTCCCGGCCGCCTTCATCGAGGACAGCGGGCTGGTCAAGCACCTGGCCGGCACCCTGACGGTGTTGCGCGACGGCAGGTTCTCCGACGAGGAGATCCTGGAGTGGCTCTTCACCGACGACCCGTCGCTGCCCGGCAGCCCGATCCAGGCGCTGCGTGAGAACCGCGGCACCGAGGTGAAGCGGCGCGCCCAGGCGATGGCGCTCTGATGACGGACCCGCGCGCCCGGCTGGCCGACGCCCGGCTGTACCTGTGCACCGACGCCCGGCGCGAGCAGGGCGACCTGCCGGAGTTCCTGGACGCCGTGCTGGCCGGCGGGGTGGACGTCGTCCAGCTCCGCGACAAGGGCCTGGAGGCCCGGCAGGAGCTGGAGTACCTGGAGGTCTTCGCGGACGCCGCCCGGCGGCACGGCAGGCTCTTCGCGGTCAACGACCGGGCCGACGTGGCGCACGCGGCCCGGCCCGACGTGCTGCACCTCGGGCAGGACGACCTGCCGGTGCCGCACGCCCGGGCGATCCTCGGCCCGGACGTGCTGATCGGGCGCTCCTGCCACGCCGAGTCCGAGGTGGCCGCGGCGGTCGCCGAGCCGGGGGTGGACTACTTCTGCACCGGCCCGGTCTGGCCGACGCCGACCAAGCCCGGCCGGCCCGCACCCGGGCTCGGTCTGGTCGAGTACGCCGCCCGGCAGGTGACGGACCGCCCGTGGTTCGCCATCGGCGGGATCGACCTGGGCAACCTGGACCAGGTGTTGGCCGCCGGCGCCCGCCGGGTGGTGGTGGTCCGGGCGATCACCGCGGCCGAGGACCCGGGGGCGGCGGCCGCCGAGCTGGCGGCCCGGCTGAGGGCTCAGTAACGGCGGACGGTCGCGGCCCGGGCCAGCGCGAGCAGCGTGGTCCGGGCCGCGTCGTCCACCAGCGGGGCCGCGTCCAGGGCCGCCAGCGCCTGGGCCATCAGCGCCTCGATCCGCTCCTCGACCCGCTCGGCCGCCCCGCTGCGGGCCACCAGCTCGCTCAGCTCGGCGATCTCCGCCGCGCCCAGCCCGGGGGCGCCGAGCCGCTCGTCCAGCCGCCTGGCCCGAGCCGGCGGCAGGCCGCGCATGGCCAGCGCGACCAGCAGGGTGCGCTTGCCCTCCCGCAGGTCGTCGCCGGCGGGCTTGCCGGTCACCGCCGGGTCGCCGAACACCCCGAGCAGGTCGTCGCGGAGCTGGAAGGCCTCGCCGAGCGGCAGGCCGAACGCCGAGTACGCCGCCATCAGCTGGTCCGAGGCCCCCGCCAGCCGGGCGCCGACCTGGAGCGGGCGCTCGATGGTGTACTTCGCCGACTTGTAGTGCAGCACGGTCTGCGCCCGGTCCAGCGCCCCGGCGTCGGTGGAGTCGCCGGCCACCGGCTCCAGCACGTCCAGGTACTGACCGGCCATCACCTCGGTGCGCATCAGGTCGAAGACCGGCTTGGCGGCCAGCACCGCCGCCGGGTCGAGCCCGCAGCGGACGAAGAGCTCGTCGCACCAGATCAGCAGCAGGTCGCCGAGCAGCACCGCGGCGGCCGCCCCGAACTGCTCGCGGTCGCCGCGCCAGCCGCTGTCCCGGTGCAGGGCCTCGAAGCGGCGGTGGACGGACGGCAGGCCGCGCCGGGTGTCGCTGCGGTCCATCAGGTCGTCGTGCACCAGGGCGCTGGCCTGCAGCAGCTCCAGCGCGGCCGCCGCGTGCGCGATGCCGGTGCTCTCCGCCGCGCCGCCCGCGCCGCGCCAGCCCCAGTAGCAGAACGCCGGGCGCAGCCGCTTGCCGCCGTCCAGCAGGAACTCGCGCAGGGCCTCGGCGGCCGGCAGCAGGCCCGGCGAGATCGAGCCGAGCAGGGCGTGCTGGCCGGCCATGAACTCCGCCAGCGCGGTGTTGACGCGCTCGCGGACCGCCTCGACGTCGAGGGGCTGGACGGCTGTCGGGCTGGGCGAGGTCACGGGTGTCTCCGGAATCACTGGGGTGACCTCAGGGTAGCCGGGCTCCGTTCGAACTCGCGCGGCTGATCCACCCCTGTCGCGTCCCATCCACCGGGTGGGCCGCGCCGCAGGTTGTGGACGTCGTGTCTCAGTTGGTGGACAAGGTTTGTTCGCGGCCGAGCGTCGGCCGCTAATCTGCGAACATGGCACTCGGTGTTTCTTCCACCAGAACCGACCGCGCTTCCACGGTCCGCGAACTGCTGGCGGCCGGCCAGCGCTCGTACTCCTTCGAGTTCATGCCGCCACGCAGCGAGGCCGCGGAGCAGAAGCTCTGGGACGCCATCCGCCGGCTGGAGGCGCTCAACCCGAACTTCGTCTGCATGACCTACGGCGCCGGCGGGTCCTCACGCGGCCGCACCGTCAACATGGTCGGCCGGATCGCCGCCGAGACCACACTGACCCCGGTCGCCCACCTCACCGCGGTGGACCACTCGATCGCCGAGCTGCGCAACATCATCGGCCACTACGCCGACCAGGGCGTGCGGAACGTCCTCGCGGTGCGCGGCGACCCGCCCGGCGACCCGCAGGGCGAGTGGGTGCGCCACCCGCAGGGCGTCGGCTACGCGTACGAACTGGTGGAGCTGATCAGGGGCATCGGGGACTTCTGCGTCGGGGTGGCCGCCTTCCCACAGATGCACCCGCGCTCGCTCAACTGGGACGACGACATCCGGCACTTCGTCGCCAAGGTCCGGGCCGGTGCCGACTACGCGATCACCCAGATGTTCTTCGAGGTGGAGGACTACCTGCGGCTGCGCGACCGGGTCGCCGCGGCCGGCTGCGAGGTGCCGATCATCCCGGAGATCATGCCGGTCACCAACGCCAAGCAACTGGAGCGGTTCCCGCAGCTCAGCGGCTCGGCGTTCCCGGCCGAGCTGGAGGCCCGGCTGCGGGCCGCGGTGGACGACCCGGCGGCGCTGCGCGAGGTCGGCATCGAACACGCGACCTCGATGTCCGAGCGGCTGCTCGCCGAGGGGGCGCCCGGTCTGCACTTCATCACCCTCAACGGCTCGACCGCGACCCTGCAGATCTACCAGAACCTGGGCCTGCACCGCGGCTGAGCCGGCGGGCCCCGGGCATCCCCCGCGGCGGGCGCGGATGTGGGGCGGCGGCGGTCGAACGGGTACAGTCGCGGCACGCGCGCGTGCCGCGCGCCGGGCTGTGGCGGAGGTCGCTGATGGGCATCGGGATGCTGGTGTTGTACGCGGCCCTCGCGGTGGTCGCGCTCTGGCTGGTCGCCGAGCTGCTGTTGCAGAACCGTGCGCCGCTGCACTGGCGGGGCGCCGCGCTCGGCGGGTTCCTGCTGGTGGTGGCCGGGATGGCGACCCGCTCGGTGGTGCTGATCGGGGTCGGCGCGGTGGTCTTCGCGGCCGGCCAGGTGCTGGTGACCCTCGCGGTGAAGCGCGGCGAGCCGGCCGGCTGGTCGCTGCGAGCGGCGGACGGCTCACTGCCCGGACCACTGGCCAGGGTCCCGCTGCTGGGCGCGCTCACCGGCGGCGCGGCGGTGGCGGGCGCCGCGGCGGTGGCGGCGGACGCGCCGGTCGGCGAGGTCGGGCCGATCGAGGAGCCCGCCGAGGAGCTCCTGCCGGAGTCCGCGCAGGACGCGGTGAGCGACGGGTTGGACGGCCCGGTGGGCCCGGACGACTACGGCGTCTACCAGGCCGTCGGGTACGAGCAGCAGCAGCCTGCCGGCTACCCGCAGTACGGCGCGGTCCCGTACGCCGGGTCCGGTTACCCGGAGCAGGGCTATCCGGCGTACCCGGAGCAGCAGCAGTACCCGGTCGACCCGTACGGCGTGCCGTACGCCCCCCAGCCCTACCCCGAGCAGGGCTACCAGTTCGCCGATCCGTCCTGGCAGCAGCAGCCGGGCTACGGCTACCAGCCGGAGGAGTACGGCCAGGGCTACCAGCAGCAGCCCTACCCCGAGCAGGGCTACCAGCAGCAGGCCGCCTGGCCCTCCGACTACCAGCAGCCCGGCTACCAGCAGCAGTACGGCGGCATCCCGCAGCAGCCCGGCCACGAGTACCAGCCGCAGCCGGGGGGCTGGCCGCAGTAACGGCGCGGCGTCAGGCCGGGCCGATCAGGCCGGCCGTGACGCAGGCCGACATGCCCGCCCGGGCCAGCCCGCCGCCGGGGTGCGCCGCGCCGCCGATCAGGTAGCCGCCGCCCGGGGCGGCGTTGCCGGGCAGCAGGAACGCCCCGCCCGCCCCCGCCAGCGCGGGCCGCGGCACGGCACCGCCGGGGGAGCCGGTCTCCCGCTCGGTGTCGGCCGGAGTCCGCACCACCCGCCAGAGCACCCGCTCGCGCAGCCCGAGCCCGGCCGCGTCGACGTGCGTCAGCAGCGCGTCGGCGAACCGGTCGGCGACGCCGGGCGCGTTCCAGTCGAACCGGGCCCGCGAGGGCACGGTCACCGTGAGGGTGGCCGTCTCGTGGGCGTCGTCGGGGCGCAGCGTCGGATCGTCCGGGCGCAGCACCTGCACGGTCGGGCGCGCGCAGAGCCGGGCGGTCCGGCCGAACAGCGCGTCCAGCTCGTCGGCCCGGTCGGCGGCGTGCACCACCGTCCGGTGCGCGGTGCCGTCCGGGCGCGGGCCGCGCAGCGCGAGCAGCACGCTGACCCGGCCCGGCAGTGCGGGGTCGCCGGGGCCGGGCCGCAGCACGGCGTCGGCCGTCGGCGGCCGCTCGACCCGCTCGCCGAACCGGAACTCCACCCCGCGCAGCTCGCAGCGCCGGTAGACCGCCTCGGCCAGCGCCCGCATCCCGCCTCGGACGTACCAGACCCCGAAGGACTGCTCCATGTAGGGGATCACGGTGGCGCCGGCCGGCACGGTGCGCGGGTCGAAGCCGAACCGGAGCGCGTACTCCTCCAGCAGCGCGGTCAGCGCCGGGTGTCCGTCGAGTTCGCGCTCGGCGACCCGGGCGAGGGTCGGCGCGCCGCCGCCGCGCAGCCGGGCCAGCCCGCGCCGGGGCGGGGCCGGGTACGGGTCGGTGCGCAGCGGGCCGGGGTCGGCGGGCAGCGGCTCCTCCAGCAGCGGGCGCCGGGTGGCTTCCCAGACCGACCGGCCACGGTTCGTCACCGCTCCCCAGCGCGCGCCGGCGCCGGCCCCGAACGCGGTGTCCAGCGCCTGCCCGACCCCGCCGCGGGAGGCGTTCGGGAGCCGCGCGGACGAGCCGTCGGCGAACAGGTGGTGGCTCTCCGGCTCGACCGGGGCGAGTTCGACCAGCTGTTCCAGCGGCTCCTTGCCGGTCTTCAGCGCGAGGTCGCGGTAGACCGCGGGGAGGGTCAGCAGGGTCGGTCCGGTGTCGAAGGCGAAGCCGTCCCGGCGGTACTGCCCGAGCATCCCGCCGTAGGTCTCGGCGGCCTCGCACACCGTCACCCGGTGGCCGATGGTGGCCAGCCGTGCCGCCGCCGCCAGCCCGCTGATCCCCGCTCCGATGATGACGATCCGTGCCATGGCTGTTGATCCTAGGGGACCGTCCCCGCAGCTCAGGCGGTGACCGCGGTGGCCCGCGGCGCCCGCCGCTCGCGGCGCCGGGCCAGGAAGCGACGGATCCGGCCGACCGCCAGCCGGACCAGCAGCAGCCCGAGGAGCAGCAGCCCGGCCGCGACGGAGCCCGCCACCCACGGGTGGAAGACCGCCAGCGTGACCAGCCCGGCCACCGTCAGGTCCTCGGCGACGCTGAGCGCGATGTTGCTGGCCGGCTCCGGCGAGGTGTTCACCGCCATCCGCAGCGAGGCCTTGACCAGGTGGCTGACCAGCGCGGTCGTCCCGCCCAGCGCGCCGGCGGCCAGCTCGCCGAGCGAGCCGGGATGCCGCGAGGCGATCAGCGCGGCCACCACGGCGCCGGCGACCGGCCGGATCACGGTGTGCACGGCGTCCCAGACGGTGTCCAGGTACGGGACCTTGTCCGCGACCGCCTCGCACAGGAAGAGCACGGCCGCCGCGATCAGCACGTCGGTGCGTTCCAGAGCCGGCGGCACCGTCCCGGCCCCGCCGAACCGGCCCAGCAGCCCGAGGATCAGCACCACGGCGTAGGCGTTGATCCCGCTGGCCCACCCGCTGGTGAAGATCAGCGGAACGATGGTCACGACGTCCTCCCCGTCCGGCGGCCGTCACCCGCCGCCGCCCGCCACGCTACCCCGCCCCGTGCCGAAGCCCGCGATCCCGCCGGCCGGCGAGGGGGCCGACGACCCGTTCCGGCAGGGCGGGTCGCTGATCGCCCGGGCCACCACCCGGGCCGGCTGACCCGGACTCCGGAGCGGCTGGGCGGCTGACCGTTCGGCGCCCCGGGGAGTGTCAGTGGTGGGCGACAGCATGGGAGTGCGGACCGACCGGTCCGCGGCCGCCCGCTGTTGGACCGGGGGAGACCATGACCGTGACCGACCTCCATGGGGGCACCTCCCAGCCGGAGGCAGCGGGAGAGCTCCCGCTGCGTTCCGTCGACGTCCACCCGGTGCTGCTCCGGGCCGGGGCGCCGCCCGCCGCCCGCGACCTGCTGGCCCAGGCGCGGCGCACCCTGGTCCGGGCCGGTGCCGCCGAGGACCCGCTGGAGCGGTACGCCACCGCGCACCTCGCCGCGCTGCGCACCACCGCCGCCGTGCTCGCCGTCCGGGGCCGCCCCGAGCGGGATCCGCGGCGCCGCCGGGCGATTCGCAGCGCCTGGTCCGTGCTGCCCGAGGTGGCGCCCGAACTCGCCGAGTGGGCCGGGTACTTCGCGGCCGGCGCGGCCAAACGGGCAGCCGCCGAGGCCGGCATCCGGGGCGCTGCCAGCACCCGGGACGCCGACGACCTGGTCCGGAACACCGCGCTCTTCGTCCGGCTGGTCGAGCGGATCCTGCGGCTCGACGGCGCGGGAACCGGGGTGGTTGACCGAGCGTGACCAGGGGTGGCGAGGGCCTAAGGTTGGTCCCGTCCGGCCCCTGTCTCGGAGGAGAGCTCACCGTGTACCCGACGCGTCCCCGCAGCGCCCTGCGTACCGCCGTGGTCTGGGAGGTGGTGCGCACGGCCCTGGAGCGGCGGGTCGCCGAGCTGGACCAGCCGGTGCTGGACGTCCTGGACACCGGCGGCGGCACCGGCAACTTCGCCGTGCCGGTGGCCCGGCTCGGCCACCGGGTCACCGTGGTCGACCCCAGCCCGGACGCGCTCTTCGCGCTGGAGCGGCGGGCCGCCGAGGCCGGGGTGACCGACCTGGTCCGCGCGGTCCAGGGCGACACCCAGACGCTGCCCGAGGTGATCACCCCCTGCTCGGTCGACGCGGTGCTCTGCCACGGCGTGCTGGAGATGGTGGACGACCCGGCCGAGGCGCTCGGCCACCTCACCGCGACCCTGCGCAAGGGCGGCCTGGTCAGCCTGCTCGCGGCCAACCGCAACGGTGCCGTGCTGGCCCGGGCGCTGGCCGGCCACTTCGACGAGGCCCAGGCGGTGCTGGCGGCCCCCGACGGCCGCTGGGGCGCCGGCGACCCGATGCCCCGCCGCTTCACCGCCGAGGAGCTGGACGGGCTGGCCGTCGCGGCCGGCCTGCGGGTCGAGTCGGTGCACGGGGTGCGGGTCTTCGCCGACCTGGTGCCCGGCGTGCTGGTGGACACCGAGCCCGGTGCGATGGAGGCGCTGCTCAGGCTGGAGGAGGCGGCCGCCCAGCAGCCCGCCTTCCACGCCGTCGCGACCCAGCTGCACCTGCTCGCCGCGCTGACCTGAGCGCCACCCGGGGTCTGTGCCGATCAACTCCGATCAACCGGAAACTCAACCGGGTGCTGGCACGTTTGGCAGCGTGCGGGATCGGTGCGGAACGGGTGGGGATCGAGCGGACACGACGATCCGCCGCCCACTCCGGACCGGGTCCCGGGCCCGTATGATCTGGGTAAAGCCTGACACGCATGACGGCCAGACGCATGGGGCATATGGACCACGACAAGGCCAGGTGGCGGACCGGTCGCCCCGCGACCGACGAGTAGGAGGACTCCGTGCCGCTCTCGGAGCACGAGCAGCGACTGCTCGACCAGATGGAGCGAGCGCTGTACGCCGAAGATCCCAAGTTCGCGACGGCGCTCGAGGGAACCGGCCTGCGCACCTACACCCGCCGACGGGTCTACCAAGCTGCCGCGGGCTTCACTGCGGGTGTCGCCCTCCTGATGGGGGGCATGGTCGCCCAGCTGATCTGGGTGAGTGTCGTGGGCTTCCTGGTGATGCTGGGTTGCGCGGTCCTCGCGGTCGCCGGTTGGCGGCGCCATCCGGTCGTCGGCCCCGGCACCGGGTACCGCACGGCTCCGCCGGCCCGCAAGGCCGGCGTGATGGACCGGATGGAACAGCGCTGGCAGCGCCGCCGCGACGAGCACGACGGCCGCTTCTGACCGGAGCGGCTCCGCGACACCAGCACGGTGGGGGGGGGGGGCCCCCCCCCCCGCCCCCCCCCCCCCCGGGGGGGGGGGGGGGCGCGGCCCCCGCCCCCCGGGCGCCCCCCCCCCCCCCCCCGCCCCCCCCCCCCCCCCCCCCCGG
>NZ_JBITZU010000007.1:0-206773 GCF_044547075.1 Kitasatospora sp. NPDC052896 | reverse complement strand
GTGTTGTGGGACGGGTGTCACCGGGGTGGGCGGGGCCGCCGCGACTACCACGCGGCCGGCTGTGGAGGGGTGGGGCCCCCCCCCACCCGCGGGGGGGGGGGCCCCCCCCCCCGGCCCGCCCCCCCCACCGTGCTGTTCGGGCCGGGCCTCGGCCCGGCCTACTCGTGCCGACCCCGCCGCAGTCCGGCCAGCGCCCGGTCCGCCCCGGCCCGCCCGCGCTGCCGCAGCACCGCCAGCCGGTCCAGCGCCTGCCGGACCGGCCGGGCCAGCGAGGCCGGGAGCAGCACCGCGCGCAGCCGCTGCCGCCGCCCGGCCGCGGCCCGCAGACCGTCCCGGACGGTGCGGACGTCGGCCCCCAGCGGTGCCGAGGGCTCGGGATCGCGGGCGTACAGCACCCGCTCGGTGGCCAGCGCCACCCGTCCCACCGCCTCCCGCGCCGGGCCCTCCAGCCCGGCCGCCTCGGTGAGCCACTGACCGGTGTGCCGCGGGCTGTGGGCCTCGTCCGGCAGGATGCCGAGGTCCCAGGCCGAGTCGACCAGCTCGGTCCAGGCGGCCAGCACCGCGGCGTCGGTCAGCCCGCCGTCCGGCGCCCCGGGCCGCCGCCCGCCGCCCAGCCGACCGCGCCGCAGCCGGGCCCGCCACAGCATCGGCAGCAGGAGCAGCAGCAGGACGAGCAGCCCCCCGCCGACCCACGCGAGCAGCGCCGGCAGGACCGTGCCGCCCCCGACGGTCGAACCGGTGGCCGTCGTGGTCACCGGCGCCTGCTTGCCCGGGCAGTCGCCGGCCCGGCTCAGCTGCGCCGGGCAGCCGCCGCCGGTGGCCGGCAGCGCGGTCGGCTGGCCGGACGGCACCGCGCTCTGCCCGTCGGTGGGGGCGCTGGTGGCCGGCACCGGCAGGCTGCCGGAGTAGTCCGGCGGGGTGCCCCGGGTCGGCGTCGGCTCGAAGCGCAGCCAGCCCGCGCCCTGGAAGTACAGCTCGGGCCAGGCGTGGTAGTCCTGCGAGCCGACCACGTAGTTGCCGTTGCCGAGGGACCGGCCGGGAGCGAAGCCCACCGCGACCCGGGCCGGGATCCCCAGCGTGCGGGCCATCGCCGCCATCGAGGCGGCGAAGTGCACGCAGAACCCCTTCTTGTCCTGCAGGAACTTGGCGATGGCGGCGGGTCCGGTGCCAGGGTCCACCTGTGAGCTGTAGGTGAACAGACCGGAGGTGGCGAAGTAGGCCTGGAGCGCCATCGCCTTGTCGTAGTCGTCGTCCAGCCCCTGGGTGACCTGCAACGCGGTGCTGCGCACCACGCTCGGCAGGTTGCTCGGCAGCGCCAGGTCGCGACCGGTCACCGAGGCCGGCGCCGGGCCGGCCTGGCGGAGCTGGTCGGCGGTCGGCCTGGGGAGCAGCGAGGTGACCGTGTAGGAGAGGCCGGTGGCCTTCTGGCCGGAGTCCCCGATCAGCGAGCGGCTGACCGGCTCGTAGCGCCAGTCGCCGGACGGGTCGGCCCGGGTCATCGGGTAGGGCGCGGGGAGCCACTGGGTGCTGAGCTGGCCGCTGACCACCACCTGGGTCTGCATGGTGCTGCTCGCCGTCGCCGTGGAGAGCCCGTCGGGGGGCGGCAGGGTGCCCGGGACCGGCTCGGTGTCCTGCTGGCTGGGCTTCCACTCCACCCCGGTGAAGTCGTCCAGCGAGGTGATCCGCAGGTAGGAGCTCGCCGCGTCGGGACTGTCGCTGTGGTAGTGGATCAGGTCCTCGCTGCGCTGGTCGCGCAGCCCGTCGGCGAGCGAGACCACCGGGTTCAGCGCGTCGATGCTGTCGCCGTTGCCGGCGCCGGCGTCGGGGTTGCGGTTGATCAGACTGAGGTCCAGGTTCGGGGCGAGCCCCGGCAGGATCAGGGCCACCGCGAGGGCCAGCACGCCGATCAGCTGCCCGCCGGCGGCGAGTGCGGTGCTGTCCGCGCCGTTCCCGGCGGTCGGGCCGCGGAACACCCGGCCCCAGCGGGAGAGCCGGTCGCGGCCCTCGGCGTAGAGCAGCGCGAGGTAGCCGGTGGCGGCCAGCAGGAACCAGAGCCAGGCCGCCCCACTGCTCCCGGCCAGCCCGCAGCCGACGGTGAAGAGCGCCAGCAGCGGCAGCCCGGCCGGCGCGGCCCGCCGGTGGGTCACCGCCAGGGCGTCCACCAGCACCGCGACCACCGCGACCGAGGCGATCAGCAGGAACCGCAGGCCGGGGGTGGCCGGGGCCGGGATGGCGTACAGCCGGATGTCGCTGCCCGCGGAGCTGAGCAGGTCGCTCACCGCGCCGGGAGTGGCCGGCCCGGGCAGCAGGCCGCCGATCAGCGAGGGGCGCACCGCGCCGAGCAACAGCAGGTAGCACAGCACCAGCAGCTGGCCCGCCACGACCAGCAGCGGGTGCCGCGCGACCCGCCGCAGGCCCATCCCGACCAGGGCGTTGACCAGCAGCAGGGAGAGCGCGGGCACCAGCCAACCGGCCGGCTTCAGCAGCGGGGTCAGGCTGAGCGTGGCCAGGCCGGTGGCGGCCGTGGCGCTGAAGGTGAGCCGGGCGCCGGCGGTCATCCGCTCGCCCCCTTCCGGGTCGGGCCGCGGTCGGCGCCGGCCGCCTGGGCGTATCGGTCCAGCTGCCGCCAGAGATCGGGTACGGCGTCCCCGGCCCGGGCCGGCAGGACGGTCCAGCCGGCCTCGCGCAGCAGCCGCAGCGGTCGGTCGCTCTCCCGCCCGTCGTTCGGGAGGGGCCGGTCTAGCCCGGTCCAGCTGCCGGTGTCCAGCAGGAAGGCGACCGCGGTGCCGGCCCGCCGGCGCAGCCGGCCCAGGCTCGCGGTCCGCTCCTCGTCGAGCGTGCCGAGGATCGCCACCAGCAGGCCCTCGCCCTCCAGCCGCAGCGCCTCCTCGGCCTGGTCGAGTCCGGCACGGTCGGAGAGCCCCACCGCGGCGAGCGCGTCCAGCACCAGACCGACCGACTCGCCGACCGAGCCGACGGTGAGCCCCGCGGTGTCCGGCAGCGACTCGCCGGTGTCGGTCAGCAGGCGGGTCCGGAAGCCGCGCTCCAGCAGGTGCACCGCGACCGAGGCGGCACAGCTCACCGCCCACTCGAACGAGCCGGCCGGGCCGCTGCCGTGGTGGCCGATCTCGCGGGTGTCCAGCAGCACGGTGGCGCGGGTGCGCACCGGCTGCTCCTCGCGCCGGACCATCAGTTCGCCGTACTTCGCGGTGGACTTCCAGTGCACCCGGCGCAGGTCGTCGCCGTACCGGTACTCGCGCGGCACCGCGTCGTCGTCCCCGGCCTGCGCCAGCGCCCGGGAGACGCTCTCGCCGTAGCCCGCCCACTCGCCGGAGACCCGCACCGCGGGCAGCGGCAGCACCTGCGGCACCACGGTGAGCACGTCGGAGGCGTTGAACGCGCGGGTCAGCTCGCACATCCCGAACGGGTCGGAGAGCCGCAGCCGCAGCGGGCCGAGCGGGTAGCGGCCGCGCAGGTCGGAGCGGACCCGGTAGGAGACCTCGCGGTGGCCGCGCGGCTCGACCCGGTCCAGCACGAAGCGCGGGCGCGGCCCGAGCACGTACGGGACCATGTCCTCCAGCATCAGCAGCCCGGTGGGCACCCGGGAGACGTTGTCGACCCGCAGGTGCACCCGGGCCTCCTGCCCGGCGGTGGCCCGGTGCGGGGTGAGCCGGCGACCGGACGCGACCCGGTAGCGGGTGCGCACCAGCAGCACGGCGGCGGCCAGCGGCAGCGCGGCCAGTAGCACGCCGACCCGCAGCAGGGGGGCCTGGCCCAGCAGGTACGAGCAGACCACGGCGGTCAGGCCGGCGGCCAGGAACGCGCGGCCGCGGGTGGTCAGGCCGCGCAGCCCGGCCCGGAACCCGGACGGGTCATCCTGCTCCGCCACCTCAGCCTCGCCGCGCCGGGCCCTGCGGGTGGGGCTGCTGCGGACGTGGGATCGGCAACCGGGCCACCAGGTCCCGGATGATCTGCTCCGCGCCGCGCCGGGCCAGCTGGGCCTCGGCGGTCGGCAGCAGGCGGTGGGCCAGCACCGGGACGGCGAGCGCCTGGACGTCGTCCGGCAGCACGTAATCGCGCCCGGCCAGGGCGGCCGCCGCCCGGGCGGCCCGGACCAGGTGCAGGGTGGCCCGCGGCGAGGCGCCGAGCCGCAGTTCGGGGGAGGTCCGGGTGGCGGTCACCAGGTCGACCGCGTAGCGGCGGACGCTGTCGGCCACGTGCACCGCGCGGACCACGTCGATCAGCTTGAGGATGTCGTGCGCGTGCGCGACCGGCTGCAGGTCGTCCAGCGGGGAGGCGCCGCCGTGCACGTCGAGCATCGCCAGCTCGGCCTCGGGGCTGGGGTAGCCGATCGAGATCCGGGCCATGAAGCGGTCCCGCTGGGCCTCGGGCAGCGGGTAGGTGCCCTCCATCTCCACCGGGTTCTGGGTGGCCACCACCATGAACGGCGAGGGCAGCTCGTAGGTCTCGCCGTCGATGGTGACCTGCCGCTCGGCCATCGACTCGAGCAGCGCGGACTGGGTCTTCGGCGAGGCGCGGTTGATCTCGTCGCCGACCACGATCTGCGCGAAGATCGCGCCGGGACGGAACTCGAAGTCCATCCGCTGCTGGTCGAAGACGTTGGTGCCGGTGACGTCCGAGGGCAGCAGGTCGGGGGTGAACTGGATCCGGCGGACCGTGCAGTCCACCGAACGGGCCAGCGCCTTGGCGAGCATGGTCTTGCCGACGCCCGGCACGTCCTCCAGCAGCAGGTGCCCCTCGGCCAGCATCACGGTCAGCGCGATCCGGACGGCCTCCGGCTTGCCCTCGATGACGCTCTCGATCGAGGCCCGGACCCGGTTGACCACCGCTCCCAGCTCGGGCAACCCGGCCGGTCCGGCTGGACCGGCCGGGAACGCCCCGGCGCCGGGCCGCGGCCTGCCGGCGCGCCCGTCCAGAGGGGCCTGCTCGTTGTAGGTCGTCACCCGATTTGCTCCTCGCCCTGCTCGCGCCGGTCCGTCCGATCGGAGCCGGCCCACCCCGAAGTCGTTTCCGCTCACCGATGGTCGCCCATCGCAACCGGCTGGTCGGGAACGGGGTACCCGGACGGACCGCCCCAGGTGGTGCGGGGCGCGGGTCCGCAGCGGCATTCTTCCCTGAGCGGTGGCCAGAAGTCACCCGAGCAGGCGACGGCTGCCCGAACGGCCCGAGCCGGGCGAGGTCGCGGCGGGCCTGACGTCAGGTCAGTGGATTTCGCGGAGCAGGCCGGTGTGGACGTCGAAGACGAAGCCCCGGACGTTGTCGGTGTGCGGCAGGAACGGCGAGGTGCGGACCCGCTGCATGGACTGGCGCACGTCGCCGTCCAGGTCGACGAAGGACTCCACCGCCCACTGCGGGCGCTGGCCCACCTCCAGCTCGAGCTCGCGGCGGAAGTCCTCGGTCAGCCCGAGCAGGCCGCAGCCGGTGTGGTGGATCAGCGCGATCGCGCGGGTGCCCAGGGCGCGCTGGCTGATCGTCAGCGAGCGGATGGTGTCGTCGGTGACGACCCCGCCCGCGTTGCGGAGCACGTGCGCGTCGCCCAGCTCCAGGCCGAGCGCCGCGAAGAGGTCCAGGCGGGCGTCCATGCAGGCCACCACGGCGACCTTCTGCACGGGCCGGGCGTCCATGCCGCCGTCCCGGAAGGAGACGGCGTACTCGCGGTTGGCGGCGACGAAGCGATCGATAATCGTCTCGGTGGCCGGAGCGGTGGGACGGCCCGGGGCGGGCCGATCGGGGGTGACGGTCATAGGTACGACGTTAGTAGGAATTCGCTGGTCGCGGTGAGCCCTGCCCAAACCAGGCCCACCGGTGTGATGGAGCACATAGGGAGCGCGTGGCGGGGCGCGGCCGGCGCGACCCCGCGCGGTACGCTGGGCCGCAGTAGCAGCCCGCGGCCTCGTCCCGCTCCGTGCCACCTGGCGCACCTTCCCCGGCGCCGGGCGGTCACAGCCTTCCCCCTCGCGAGCGGGCGGGGACCCCGGGCGGTGTCCGGCTCACCCGTCGCGGTGGGCCAAAATGGTCGGATCACAGCTCCCCGGCGCCGTCCGCGCCCGGCGGACGGCTCCGTACCGAGGAAAGGCGCACCAGCGCATGGCCACAGGCAGCCCGGACCCCAAGCACGTACCGGTCATGCTGCAACGCTGCATGGACGCGCTCGCCCCGGCGATCAGCGCGCCCGGCGCGGTGGTGGTGGACGCGACGCTCGGCCTCGGCGGCCACAGCGAGGCGCTGCTCACCCAGTTCCCCGAGGTGCGGCTGGTGGCGGTGGACCGCGACCCGGAGGCGCTGCGGCTCTCCGCCGAGCGGCTCGCGCCGTTCGGCGACCGGGCCACCCTGGTGCACGCCGTGTACGACGAGATCCCCGAAGTGCTGGACCGGCTCGGCCTCCCCGAGATCCAGGGCGTCCTCTTCGACCTCGGGGTCTCCTCGATGCAGCTGGACGAGGCCGAGCGCGGCTTCGCCTACGCCCAGGACGCCCCGCTCGACATGCGGATGGACCAGACCCGCGGGCTGAGCGCCGCCGAGGTGCTCAACACCTACAGCCACGGCGACCTGGCCCGGATCCTCAAGGTCTACGGCGAGGAGCGGTTCGCCGGCAAGATCGCCTCGGTGATCCTCCGGGAGCGGGCGAAGGAACCGTTCACCACCAGCGCGCGTCTGGTCGAGTTGGTGCGCAACGCCATCCCGGCCGCCACCCGGCGGACCGGTGGCAACCCGGCCAAGCGGACCTTCCAGGCGCTGCGGATCGAGGTCAACGGCGAGCTGGAGGTGCTCGACCGGGCCATTCCGGGGGCGCTGGCCAGGCTCGCGGTGGGCGGCCGGATCGCCGTGATGTCCTACCAGTCGCTGGAGGACCGGCTGGTCAAGCAGTACTTCGCGGCCGGCGCCACCAGCACCGCGCCGCCCGGGCTGCCGTTCATCCCGGAGGAGCACCAGCCCTGGCTGAAGCTGCTCACCCGCGGGGCCGAGCTGGCCACCGAGGAGGAGATCGAGCAGAACCGGCGCGCCGCGCCCGTGCGGCTGCGGGTGGCGGAGAGGATCAGAGCGACCCGCTGACGGCGGGTGATCGGCTGTGGGACGCGGGCGGGCACCCGGGGCCGCACGGCCGTGCGGGGGGCGATGACGGGCGAGGCGTGAGGGAGAGCGTGGTGCCGGTACCGGCGGCCAACGATGGCATCCAGCGGGGCAGACTGCTGCCGGGGCAGGCGGGGCGGGCCCGGATCACCGTCCGTCCGGGCCGTTCGCCGCGCGGCGGTCGCGGGCGGGCGCCGTTCGCGATCCTGATGGGCCTGCTCCTCACGGCCGGCCTGCTCGGGCTGCTGATGCTCAACACCGCGCTGAACGAGGGCTCCTTCGAGCTGTCCAAGCTGCAGAAGCAGACCACCCAGCTGACCGACCAGCAGCAGGAGCTGCAGCAGCAGATCGCGCAGAACTCCGCGCCGGACGCGCTGGAGCGCAACGCCCGGCAGCTGGGCATGGTGCCGGGCGGCGACCCGGCCTTCCTGGAGGACGACGGCAGGGTGCTCGGCTCGCCCGCGCCGGCCAAGGACAGCCCGCCGGTGTCGCGCACCAGCGCCGACCTCTGGCCGGGCGAGTCGGCCGGCCAGCCCAGCCCGTCGCCGGCCACCGCGGCCTCGCCCGCCACGGCGTCGCTGGTCGCCGCCGCCCCGGCCGCCACCGGCGAGGGCGCGATCCGGGTGGACCCGGTCACCCCGTCGCCGAACGGCGGTGCCACGCGATGACCACCCCGCGCCGCCCCCGGACCCCGGACGATCGTCCGCGCAAGCCCGCCGCACCCCAGCAGCGCAAGGGCGCCGGCACCGCGCGCCCTCCGCAGCGGGTCCCGCGCCCGGGCGAGCGCCCGCGCAAGCCCGTCCCGCGCCCGCCGGCCCGGCCGCAGCCGCGCCGGCTCCAGCTGGCCGACCCGCGCCGCCGGCTGCGGGTGGTGACCGTGGCGCTGGCCGTGGTCTTCTCGATCTTCGCCGGCCGGCTGGTGCAGATCCAGTTCCTCGACGCCGGCGAACTGAGCCGGGACGCCAGCCGCTACCGCTACCAGGACGTGGTGCTGCCCGCCCAGCGCGGCGCGATAACGTCCTCCGACGGCGTGGCCCTGGCGACCACCGTGGACGCCTACGACATCACCGCCGACCCGACCATGTTCACCGCGGACCAGCTGCACGTCCCGGACGGCCCGGAGCAGGCCGCCGACCTGCTGGCGCCGATCCTGGGCCTGGCCAAGGACAAGCTGGCCGCCAAGCTGCGCACGCCGAAGAGCCGGGGCGTCACGCTGGCGTTCAAGCAGAGCCCGCAGGTCCGCAACCAGATCCTGGACCTCAAGGCCTCGCTCGGCCAGAAGATCAACACCAAGGCCTGCCGGGCCGAGCAGGCGCAGCTGGCCAAGCCGGCCGACCAGGGCGGCCGGAGCAGCCTGGACGACTCCTGCGTCAACCCGCTCACCGGGGTCTTCTCCGGCGACCTGACCAGCAAGCGGATCTACCCGGCCGACGGCCTGGCCTCCAACCTGGTCGGTTTCGTCAACGCGCAGGGCAACGGCGCGGGCGGCCTGGAGCTGCAGTACCAGCAGCAGCTCGCCGGCCAGCCCGGCTACAGCTACTCGGAGCAGTCCGGCGGCCAGCAGATCCCCACCGGCTCCGACTCGACGAAGCCCGCGGTGCCCGGCAGCGACCTGCGGCTGAGCATCAACCGGGACATCCAGTGGGCCGCCCAGCGGGCCATCACCGACCAGGTCAGCGCGTCCGGGGCGGAGAAGGGCTACGTGATCGTCCAGGACGTGCGGACCGGTCAGATCCTCGCCATGGCCACCTCGCCCGGCTTCGACCCGAACGACCTGAGCAGCGCGAGCCCGGACCAGCTCGGCAACCCGGCCCTGCAGGACGCCTACGAGCCCGGCAGCACCGCCAAGCTGATGACCATGGCCGCGGTGCTGGACACCGGCGCGGCGACCTGGGACACCCACGTCACCGTGCCCGGCACGCTGACCCGGGCCGGCCAGGTCTTCCACGACGACGTGGACCACGGCACCTGGTACCTGACGCTGAACGGCGTGCTCGCCAAGTCGTCCAACATCGGCACCATCGAGGCCGCCGAGCACCTGGGCGGGACCCAGCCGCAGGCCAACGCCGTGCTCGGCGGCTACCTGCAGAAGTTCGGCATCGGGCAGCCGACCGGGCTCGGGTTCCCCGGCGAGACCCGGGGCATCCTGGCCGACCCGCAGAGCTGGAAGGGCACCCAGCAGTACACCATCCCGTTCGGCCAGGGCCTCTCCGTGAACGCGCTGCAGGCCACCTCGGTCTACTCGACGATCGCCAACGGCGGCGTGCGGGTCGCGCCCACCCTGGTCGAGGGCAGCACCGGCCCGGACGGCAAGTACACCCCGGCGCCGGCCCCGGCCGAGACCCGGGTGGTGAGCCCGCAGACCGCCAAGACGCTCGGCCAGATGCTGGAGTCGGTGGTCACCGACGACCAGGGCACCGGCAACACCGCCCAGATCCCCGGCTACCGGGTCGCCGGCAAGACCGGCACCGCCAACCGGGTGGACCCCAAGACCGGGCTCTACAACGGCTACACCGCCTCGTTCATCGGCTTCGCACCCGCCGACCAGCCCCGGCTGACCGTCTCCTGCGTCATCCAGAACCCGACCACCGGCAGTCACTTCGGCGGCCCGCTCTGCGGACCGGTGTTCAAACAGGTGATGGAGTTCGCCCTGGAGACCCTCCAGGTGCCGCCGAGCGGCAGCGAGGCCCCCAACCTGCCCGTCGACTGGAAGCCCTGAACCATGAGCACCGAGCCCGACCGCGCTGTGAACCCGCTCACACCCGGGGGCCCGCCGGCCCCGGTGCCCCAGGGGACCGACGGGGCCTCACTTGGCCTCGACGGCCCCGGGGCCGATAGCCTGCCCGCCGTGCCGAAATCAGACCAAACCAGTGTGACCCCGCCCCGCCCGAGCACGGCGGCGCCGACCCCGCTCGCCGAGATCGCCGCGGTCCTCGGCCTGCCGGAGGTCGCCGGAGCCGCCGTCACCGGCATCACCCACGACTCCCGCGCGGTCCGTCCGGGCGACGTGTACGTGGCGTTCGCCGGCGCCAACCACCACGGCGCGGCCTTCGCCGGCCAGGCGGTGGCGGCGGGTGCGGTCGCGGTGCTGACCGACCGGGCCGGGGCCGAGCAGGCCGCCGCGCACGGGGTCCCGCTGCTGGTGGTGGAGAACCCGCGGGCCTGGATGGGCGCGCTGGCGGCCCGGATCTACGGCGACCCGTCGAAGTCCCTGCTGACCCTCGGCCTGACCGGTACCAACGGCAAGACCACCACCTCGTACCTGGTCGAGGGCGGGCTGCGCGGTGCCGGCCGGACCCCCGGTGTGATCGGCACCGTCGAGATGCGGGTCGGCACCGAGCGGATCAAGAGCGAGCGGACCACCCCCGAGGCCACCGACCTGCACGCGATCCTCGCGGTGATGCGCGAGCGCGGCGCGGACGCGGTGGTGATGGAGGTCTCCAGCCACGCCCTGGTGTTCGGCCGGGCGGACGGCGTCGAGTACGACGTCGCGCTCTTCAACAACCTGACCCCGGAGCACCTGGACTTCCACCCGGACATGGAGGACTACTTCCGGGCCAAGGCGCGGCTCTTCGAGCCGGGCCGGACCAGGGCCGGGGTGGTCAACCTGGACGACGCCTACGGCCGCCGGCTGGCCGCCGAGGCCGCCATCCCGGTGACCACCTTCTCCGCGACCGGCGCGGCCGAGGCCCACTGGCGGGCGGTGGACGTCCAGCTCGGTCCGATCGGTTCGACCTTCCGGGTGGTCGGCCCGGGCGGGCAGTCGGCGGACGCCGCCGTCCCGCTGCCCGGCCCGTTCAACGTCGCCAACGCGCTGGCGGCGATCACCGTGCTGGTGACCGCCGGGCTGCCGCTGGCCGAGGCGGCGGCCGGGGTGGCCGCCGTGCCGGGCGTGCCGGGCCGGCTGGAGCGGGTGGACGCCGGGCAGGCCTACGTGGCCGTGGTGGACTACGCGCACAAGCCGGACGCCCTGCAGGCCGTGCTCTCCTCGCTGCGCGAGGTCACCAAGGGCCGGCTGCACGTGGTGGTCGGCTGCGGCGGGGACCGTGACCCGTTCAAGCGCGGCCCGATGGGCGCGATCGCCGCCCGGCTGGCCGACACCGCGGTGCTGACCAGCGACAACCCGCGCTCGGAGGACGCCCTGGCGATCCTCGGCAGCATGCTGGGCGGCGTGCTGGAGGTGCCGGAGGCCGAGCGCGGCGAGGTGCTGCTGGTGCCGGACCGGGCCGAGGCGATCGCCGCCGCGGTGGCCCGCGCGCACGCCGGTGACACCGTGCTGGTGGCCGGCAAGGGGCACGAGCTCGGCCAGTACGTACGTGACGAGATCCGCCCGTTCGACGACCGGGAGGTGCTGCGCGCGGCGATCGCCCGCACCCACCCGACCGGCGTCGAGGGCCACCGAGGAGTAGAGCAGCCGTGATCGCACTGACCCTGGCCGAGGTGGCCGCCGCCACCGGCGGCCGTCTCGCCGACGTGACGGACCCGCAGGCCCAGGTGACCGCCCCGGTGGTGGTCGACTCCCGGAAGGTCGAGCCGGGCGGCCTGTTCGCGGCGTTCCTCGGCGAGCGGGTGGACGGCCACGACTACGCCGAGCGCGCGATCGCGGCGGGTGCCGTGGCGGTGCTGGCCGAGCGGCCGGTCGGGGTGCCCGCGGTGCTGGTCGAGAACGCCCAGACGGCGCTCGGCCTGCTCACCCGGGCGGTGGCCGAGCGGGCCAAGGCGGTCCGCACCGTGGCGCTGACCGGCTCGGCCGGGAAGACCAGCACCAAGGACCTGATCGCCCAGCTGCTGGAGCGGATCGGGCCGACGGTGTACACCGAGGGCTCGCTCAACAACGAGCTCGGCCTGCCGCTGACGGTCAGCCGGGTCGAGGAGTCCACCCGGCACCTGGTGCTGGAGATGGGCGCCCGGCACAAGGGCGACATCGCCTACCTGACCGGTCTGGTGCGCCCGTCGATCGGCCTGGTGCTCAACGTCGGCTCCGCGCACCTGGGGGAGTTCGGCTCCAAGGAGGGCATCGCCGAGGCCAAGGGCGAGCTGGTGGAGTCGCTGGCCGAGGACGGCGTCGCGGTGCTGAACGCGGACGACCCGCTGGTGCGGGCGATGGCCGCGCGCACCCGGGCCCGGGTGGTCTTCTTCGGCGAGGGCCGGGAGGCCCAGGTCCGCGCACAGGATGTTCGCCTCGACTCCACCGGCCGTCCATCGTTCACGCTGATCACCCCGGCCGGTTCCGCACCGGTTCAGCTGCGCCTGTACGGTGAGCACCACGTCTCGAACGCCCTCGCCGCCGCCGCGGTGGCGATGGAGCTCGGACTGTCCGTCGATGACACCGCCGCCGCCCTGGGCGAGGCGGGTGCGCTGTCCCGCTGGCGCATGGAGGTCACCGAACGGGCCGACGGTGTCACGATCGTGAACGACGCCTACAACGCGAACCCGGAGTCGATGCGGGCCGCGCTGCGGGCGCTCGCGACGATGGGGGGCCGCGGTCCGGAGCGCCGCCGCACCTGGGCGGTGCTCGGCGAGATGCGGGAGCTCGGCGAGGAGAGCCTCGACGAGCACGACGCCATCGGGCGGCTCGCGGTCCGACTCGACGTCACCAAGTTGGTGGCGGTGGGCGGGCGCGAGGCGGCCTGCATGGAACTGGGCGCGAGGAACGAAGGTTCGTGGGGTGAGGAGTCGGTGCTGGTGTCCGACGCGGAGGCGGCGGTCGAGCTGCTGCGCGGTCAGCTGCGGCCTGGGGACGTGGTGCTGGTGAAGGCCAGCCGATCGGTGGGTCTGGAGAAGGTCGCCGAGGCGCTACTCGCCGGCGGTGATGCCCGGTGATGAAGCAGATCCTCTACTCCGGCATGATCGGGCTGGTGCTGACGCTGTTCGGCACCCCGGCCCTGATCAAGCTGCTGGCCCGGCACGGCTACGGCCAGTACATCCGGGACGACGGCCCCAAGGCGCACCACAGCAAGCGCGGGACCCCGACCATGGGTGGGATCGCCTTCATCCTGGCCACCCTGATCGCCTACTTCGCCACCAAGGCGATCGCGGGTGAGCGGCCCAGCGCCTCGGCGCTGCTGGTGCTCTTCCTGACGGCGGGTCTGGGCCTGGTCGGCTTCCTGGACGACTACATCAAGGTGGTCAAGCGGCGCTCACTGGGCCTGCGGGCCAAGGCGAAGCTGCTCGGGCAGTCCTTCGTGGCACTGGCCTTCGCGATCCTGTCGCTGCAGTTCAGCGACAACCGCGGGATCACCCCGGCCTCCACGCACCTCTCGTTCGTCCGGGACTTCGGCTGGTCGATCGGCCCGGTGCTGTTCGTGATGTTCGCGTACTTCATGATCGCGGCGATGTCGAACGGCGTGAACCTGACGGACGGTCTGGACGGCCTGGCCACCGGCGCGTCGGTGATGGTCTTCGGGGCGTACACCTTCATCGGCGTCTGGCAGTACGGCCAGACCTGCTCGCGGATGCTGAGCGCGACCGCCAACTGCTACGAGGTCCGCGACCCGCTGGACCTGGCGGTGGTGGCCTCCGCGCTGATGGGCTCCTGCTTCGGCTTCCTGTGGTGGAACACCTCGCCCGCCAAGATCTTCATGGGCGACACCGGCTCGCTGGCCCTCGGTGGCGCACTGGCCGGGCTGGCCATCTGCTCGCGCACCGAGCTGCTGCTCGCGCTGCTCGGCGGCCTCTTCGTGATCATCACCCTCTCGGTGATCATCCAGGTCGGCTCGTTCCGGATGACCGGCAAGCGGGTCTTCAAGATGGCGCCACTCCAGCACCACTTCGAACTCAAGGGCTGGAGCGAAGTGCTGATCGTGGTGCGGTTCTGGATCATCCAGGGCCTCTGCGTCGCGGTCGGCCTCGGCCTCTTCTACGCGGGATGGGTGACCAGTTGACGATCCAGGAGTGGACCGGGCTGCCGGTCGCCGTGGCGGGCCTCGGGGTCTCCGGGATCAGCGCCGCCCGGGTGCTGCGCGACCTCGGTGCCGAGGTCACCGTGGTGGACGGCGGCGACGGCCCGGCGCTGCGGGCCAGGGCCGCCGAGCTGACCGGCATCACCGTCCGCCTCGGCGACGGTGACACGCTGCCCGAGGGCACCCGACTGGTCGTCACCTCGCCCGGCTGGCCGCCGAGCAGCCCGCTCTTCGCCGCCGCGGACCGGGCCGGCGTGCCGGTCTGGGGCGACGTGGAGCTGGCCTGGCAGCTGCGCAAGCCGCTGCCCGCCACCGGCGAGCCGGCCCCCTGGCTGGCCGTCACCGGCACCAACGGCAAGACCACCACGGTCCAGATGCTCGCCTCGATCCTGACCGCCGCGGGCCGGCGGACCGCCGCGGTCGGCAACGTCGGGGTCTCGGTGCTGGACGCCGTGCTGGCCGGCTTCGAGGGTGAGGGCGAGCCGTACGACGTGCTCGCGGTCGAGCTCTCCAGCTACCAGCTGCACTGGGCGCCCAGCCTGCGCCCGCACTCCGCCGCGGTGCTCAACCTGGCCCCGGACCACCTGGACTGGCACGGCTCGATGGCGGCCTACGCCGCCGACAAGGGCCGGATCTTCCAGGGCAACCAGGTCGCCTGCGTCTACAACCTGGCCGACCCGGCCACCGAGGAACTGGTCCGCGAGGCCGACGTCGAGGAGGGCTGCCGAGCGATCGGCTTCGGCCTCGACGCGCCGGGCCCCTCCCAGTTCGGCGTGGTGGACGGCCTGCTGGTGGACCGGGCCTTCGTGCCGGACCGCCAGAAGAACGCCGCCGAGATCGGCGCGGTCTCCGACGTCAACCCGCCGGCCCCGCACAACATCGCCAACGCCCTGGCGGCGGCGGCGCTGGCCCGGGCCTACGGGGTGGACACCAAGGCGGTCCGGGACGGGCTGCGGGCCTTCGCGCCCGACGCGCACCGGATCGCCCGGGTGGCCGAGGTGGCCGGGGTGACCTGGATCGACGACTCCAAGGCCACCAACACCCACGCGGCGGCCGCCTCGCTGGCGGCCTACCAGCCGATCGTGTGGATCGCCGGCGGCCTGGCCAAGGGCGCCGACTTCGACGACCTGGTCCGCGGCGCGGCCGGCCGGCTGCGCGGTGCCGTGCTGATCGGTGCCGACCGGGCGCTGATCCGGGAGGCGCTGGCGCGACACGCCCCGGATGTACCAGTGATCGAACCGGCCGAAGGTGAGACTGGCGCGGTGGCGATGGCCGAGACGGTGCGTGCGGCCGCGAGCCTGGCCCGGCCGGGGGACACGGTCCTGCTCGCCCCGGCCTGTGCGTCGATGGACATGTTCACCAACTACGGCGAGCGGGGCGACCTGTTCGCCGCGGCGGTACGGGAGCTGACGAAGTAGCGGGCACACGGGAGAGGGGCGACGCGGTGGCGGGTCAGAGCAGGGCGGAGACGACCGCACCGCCGGAGCGCGGCCCCTCCCGGCTGAACTTCATCTCGGCGACCACCACGACCTTCAAGACCGAGGGCCTGACCGGCCAGCTGCGCGCGCTGCGCGACCGGCTGCGCTACACACTGGCCCGGCCGCTCACGCCGTACTACCTGATCCTCGGGGCGTCGGCGCTGCTGCTGGTGCTCGGTCTGATCATGGTCTTCTCGGCGTCCAACATCACCGCCATCCACCAGGGTCTGCCCGGTCTGTACTACTTCCGCAAGCAGCTGGTGGCGGTGCTGCTGGGCAGCGTGCTGCTGGTGGCGGCGGCCCGGGTGCCGCCGGCGGTGCACCGGGTGCTGGCGTACCCGGTGCTGCTGGGCGCGATCGGCGCGCTGGTGCTGGTGGCCATCCCGGGCGTCGGGATGCGGATCAACGGCAACCAGAACTGGCTGAACTTCGGTTTCTTCCAGCTCCAGCCCTCGGAGTTCGCCAAGCTCGCGCTGGTGCTCTGGGGGGCCGACCTGCTGGCCCGCAAGCAGAAGGCCGGCACCCTGACCCAGTGGAAGCACCTGCTGGTCCCGCTGGTGCCGGGCGCCCTGCTGCTGCTCCTGCTGATCATGCTCGGCGGTGACATGGGGACCTCGATGATCCTGGTCGCCATGGTCTTCGCACTGCTCTGGATGGTCGGCGCACCGCTGCGGCTGTTCGTCGCCACCCTGGGCATCGCCGTGGTGGCCTGCACCGCACTGATCATCACCGTGCCGCACCGGCTCGACCGGCTGGCCTGCATCGGGATCACCAAGCAGGTGCCCGGGCCCGACTGCTTCCAGGCCCTGCACGGCCTCTACGCCTTCGGGCTGGGCGGGATCTTCGGGACCGGGCTGGGCGCGGGCTACGAGAAGTGGGGCCAGCTGCCCGAGGCGCACACCGACTTCATCTTCGCCGCCACCGGCGAGGAACTGGGTCTGGTGGGGACGCTGTCGGTCATCGGTCTCTTCGCGGCACTAGGGTATGCGGGTATCCGTGTGGCCATCGGCACGAAGGACACCTTCGTCAGGTACGCCGCGGGAGCCGCCACCACGTGGATCATGGCCCAGGCCGTGATCAACCTGGGGTCGGCGCTGGGACTGCTGCCCATCGCGGGCGTCCCCCTCCCGCTGTTCTCCTACGGGGGGTCCGCCATGCTGTCGGCCATGTGTGCCCTGGGCATGCTGCTCTGCTTCGCACGCAGCATGCCGGGGGCGAAGGCGGCCCTGGCCGCCCGGAGCTCGAAGTCCCGGTTCAGGACAGGTCTGCGCCGGGTGCTGCCACGACGACGAACCACAGCGCGCCCGGCCGCCCGGCCGCCGCGCAGGGAGCGGTGAATTTCGGTGCATGTCGTACTCGCCGGCGGGGGTACCGCCGGACACATCGAGCCCGCAATGGCGCTCGCCGACGCGCTGCGCAGGCACGACCCCAGCATCGGCATCACCGCGCTCGGCACCGAGCGCGGCCTGGAGACCCGGCTGGTGCCGGAGCGCGGCTACCAGCTGGAGCTGATCCCGGCCGTGCCGCTGCCACGCAAGCCCACGCCCGAGCTGATCACCGTGCCGGGCCGGCTGCGCGGCACCGTGCGGGCCGCCCAGGACATCATCGAGCGGGTCAAGGCGGACGTCGTGGTCGGCTTCGGCGGCTACGTCGCCATGCCCGCCTACCTGGCGGCCAAGCGCGCGGGCGTGCCGATCGTGGTGCACGAGGCGAACGCCCGTCCGGGCCTGGCCAACAAGATCGGCGCCCGGTACAGCGACTTCGTCGCGGTCTCCACCCCGGACAGCAAGCTGCGCGACTCGCGGTACATCGGCATCCCGCTGCGCCGCACCATCGCCACCCTGGACCGGAACGCGGTGCGTCCGGAGGCCCGGGCCTACTTCGGCCTGGACCAGCGGCTGCCCACCCTGTTGGTCTCCGGCGGCTCGCAGGGCGCCCGGCGACTGAACGAGACCGTCCAGGCCATCGCGCCGCGGTTGCAGCAGTACGGCGTGCAGATCCTGCACGCGGTCGGCCCGAAGAACGAGCTGCCGCGGAT
Source organism: Kitasatospora sp. NPDC052896 (assembly GCF_044547075.1). Classification (NCBI taxonomy): domain Bacteria; kingdom Bacillati; phylum Actinomycetota; class Actinomycetes; order Kitasatosporales; family Streptomycetaceae; genus Kitasatospora; species Kitasatospora sp. NPDC052896. The sequence continues at coordinate 189,263 of NZ_JBITZU010000007.1, read as the reverse complement.
CGACGACATCCCCGGCATGCCGCCGTACCGCGCGCTGCCGTACGTCGACCGGATGGACCTCGCCTACGCGGCGGCCGACCTGATGCTCTGCCGGGCCGGCGCCATGACGGTGGCCGAGCTGGCCGCGGTCGGCCTGCCCGCCGCCTTCGTGCCGCTGCCGATCGGCAACGGCGAGCAGCGCCTGAACGCCCAGCCGATGGTCAAGGCCGGTGGCGGGTTGTTGGTGGACGACGCCGAGCTCACCCCGGACTGGGTGCTTGGCAACGTGTTGCCGGTGCTCACCGACCCGCAGCGGCTCTGGGACATGAGCCGGGCGGCCGCCGAGTTCGGCCGTCGGGACGCCGACGACCTGCTGGTCGGGATGGTCTACGAGGCGATCGACGCCGCTCGGGGCGGCCGTCGTCGTGGTTGACGACCGGCGGAGGGCGGACGACGAGGAGCAGCGGCTCCCTCGGCTCCGCCTCTCCCGCCGGGGGATCGTGGTCCTCACCGCACTGGGCGCGGTCCTGCTCGGGTCGGTCGTCTGGGTGGTCTTCTTCTCCTCGGTACTGGACGTCCGTTCGGTGGCGGTCCAGGGGCTGCGGGACGACCAGCTGACGGCGGACCAGGTGCGGACGGCGATCGGGCCGCTCCAGCACGGCCCGCTGGCCCAGGTGGACCTGGACGCGGTGAAGCACCGCGTCCAGGCGCTGCCCCGGGTGGCCTCGGCGGAGGTCTGGCGTGGCTGGCCGCACACCCTTCAGGTGAAGGTGGTGGAGCGCCAAGCGGTCGCCGCTGTCAAGGGTGATGACGGAAAGTTCACTCAAATGGATGCGGATGGGGTGAGTTTCGCCACCGGGCCGACTCCGCCGCCCGGCGTTCCGGTCGTCGAACTCCAGCTCAGCCCGGCCGGGCAGAACGCCCTGTCGGCCTTCCCGCCCGCCGATCTGGTCCGCGCCGCGGTCCAGGTGGCCGCCGGCCTGCCGCCCTCAGTGGCCGCGCAGGCGGGTTCGTTGCAGGTTCGTTCGTACGATGACATCGAGTTGCACCTGAGCGGCGGGGCCACCGTCCGTTGGGGGAGTCCGGAGCGGACCGACCGCAAGGCCAAGGTGCTGCTCGCACTGCTGACCCACAAGGCCACCAGCTACGACGTGAGCGCCCCCGACGCCCCGGCGATCTCGGGGTAGCCCGCAATCGGGTAGGTTCTCCTCTCTGGGGGGACCATTGACCAACCGTCGGTGACTCCCGATCCTTGTGGTCACCCCGGTTCCTGTCGGCGCTCGATGATCACATAGGCTCAAAAGAAAAAAGGGAAGCTCGGCGTGTTCGTTGAACACGGGCCCGCCGCGACTTAGTGTCCTGTGTCACCAGGCTGTGCAGCGCAGTGATCTGACGCAGGCGCAGCATGAACCCTCAACGTCAAGTTTAGGGTTCGGGTCGGCGGTCTCCATTTCGGACATTCAGTCAGGAACCGGGCTCCCCACCCATCGACATCCGTCGGCGTCCGCGACCCAGGAGCCGACCCGGAAATTCGAGGCGAGAGGCCTTCGACGTGGCAGCACCGCAGAACTACCTCGCAGTCATCAAGGTCGTCGGGATCGGCGGCGGCGGTGTCAACGCCATCAACCGGATGATCGAGGTCGGTCTCAAGGGTGTCGAGTTCATCGCGATCAACACCGATGCGCAGGCCCTGCTGATGAGCGACGCGGACGTCAAGCTGGACGTCGGCCGCGAACTCACCCGGGGCCTCGGCGCCGGTGCCAACCCCGAGGTCGGCCGGAAGGCCGCCGAGGACCACCGCGAGGAGATCGAGGAGGTCCTCAAGGGGGCCGACATGGTCTTCGTGACGGCCGGCGAGGGCGGCGGCACCGGCACCGGTGGCGCGCCCGTGGTCGCCAACATCGCCCGCTCGCTGGGCGCCCTCACCATCGGCGTGGTCACCCGCCCCTTCACCTTCGAGGGTCGCCGCCGCGCGAACCAGGCCGAGGACGGCATCGCCGGGCTGCGCGAGGAGGTCGACACCCTCATCGTCATCCCGAACGACCGGCTGCTCTCCATCTCCGACCGCCAGGTCAGCGTGCTGGACGCGTTCCGCTCCGCCGACCAGGTGCTGCTCTCCGGTGTCCAGGGCATCACCGACCTGATCACCACGCCGGGTCTGATCAACCTCGACTTCGCCGACGTGAAGTCCGTCATGTCGGACGCCGGTTCGGCCCTGATGGGGATCGGTTCGGCCCGCGGCGAGGACCGCGCCAAGGCGGCGGCCGTGATGGCGATCTCCTCGCCGCTGCTGGAGGCCTCGATCGACGGCGCCCGTGGCGTGCTGCTCTCCATCTCCGGCGGTTCCGACCTCGGCCTCTTCGAGATCAACGAGTCGGCCCAGCTGGTCAGCGAGGCGGCCCACCCCGAGGCCAACATCATCTTCGGCGCGGTCATCGACGACGCGCTCGGCGACGAGGTCCGGGTCACCGTGATCGCCGCCGGCTTCGACGGCGGCCAGCCGCCGGCCATCGTCCGCGACCCGGTGGTGAAGTCCACCCCGTCGAGCGCCGGCTCGTCCGCCCCGGCGGCGCCGGAGCGCCCGGCCACCCGACCGTACGGCGGGATCGGATCGGTGACGAACCGTTCGGAGGAGCCCGCCGCCGCGCCGGAGCGCCCGAAGGCCGAGCCGTCGGTCCCGCCGGTGCCGCCGCAGGTGCAGCCCACCCGGCCGCTGTACGTGGAGAGCCCGGCCGAGGAGCTGGACGTTCCCGACTTCTTGAAGTAGCGGGTCGGCCGCTGAGTAGCGGCGACAGTAATAAGAAGTATTTTTGGCGGGGCCAAGGTGCCCGCCGCGCGACACCACCGGTGCCGCGCGGCGGGCACCTTGGCGTGAGCGCGCCGGGACCGGACGCCGGGGCGCCGTGGCGCGGCGGATCGACGAGGGATCACAGCAGATGACGAACCAGCAGGAGCAGGAGTTCCCGGGCGAACGGCTCGCGCAACTGCGCGCCGGCCTGGACGCCGTGGAGCGGCGGATCGACGCGGCCTGCGCGGCGGCCGGGCGCCCGCGGTCCGAGGTGACCCTGATCGTGGTGACCAAGACCTACCCGGCCTCGGACACCCGGCTGCTGGCCTCGCTCGGGGTCCGGGAGGTGGCCGAGAACCGCGACCAGGACGCCGCCGCCAAGGCCGCCGCCTGCGCCGACCTGCCGCTGACCTGGCACTTCGTCGGACAGTTGCAGACCAACAAGGTGCGCTCGGTGGTCGGATACGCCGACGAGGTGCACTCGGTGGACCGGCTGCGGCTGGTCGAGGCGCTGTCAGCGGCCGTGCTGCGGGCCGAGCGTCCCGAACTGGGCTGCCTGGTCCAGGTCGCGCTGGACAAGGAGGCCGGCGCGGGGGAGGGCCGGGCCGGGGTCGCCCCCGCCGACGTGCTCGCCCTCGCCGACGCCGTCGCCGACGCCCCGGGTCTGCGCCTGGACGGTGTGATGACGGTCGCTCCGCTGGCCGGACCGCTGGCCGGCGACCCCGCCGCCGCGTTCGCGAGGCTGACGGAAATCGCAACCGCCGTACGCGCGGCCCATCCTGCTGCCACGATGGTGTCCGCTGGGATGAGCGGGGACCTTGAGCAGGCGGTTGCCGCCGGAGCGACACATGTACGCATCGGTACGGCGGTGCTCGGAGTGCGGTCACCGCTCGGGTAACGTCACCGGGTAAGTAGATCAGACTGCAGGACAAATCGGGACAAATCAATGATTCGTCCTGAGGATGCCAACCAATTGTGGATCGTATGTCCGCGGCCACGCGCACGGACTGACGGAATCTCGGCGCTCAGTGGCCGTGGTCTGACAGTCTGTGAGCGGACCGCGGTCCCGTCGGAACCACCGTACTCGAATGGGTAACGGTCCGGCGGGGTCCGGCCGGTGACGGGCCGATCCACCACAGAGCGGAGGACAGGAGCATGGCCGGCGCAATGCGCAAGATGGCGGTCTACCTCGGCCTCGTGGAGGACGAGACGTACGACGGCCAGGGTTACGACCCGGACGACGACTACGACGCGGACCCCGAGCCGATCCGAACCGGGCGCACCGAGGACATCCCGCGACCCGCGGCCGCGCCCCCGGCGCAGGTCGCGACGATCGCGCCCCAGCCGGTGCCGGCCGCCGTGCCGATCCGGCAGGAGTCGCCGCGGATGGCGCCCGTGTCGTCCATCACACCCGAACGTCGTCAGAGTCTGGAGAAGAGCGCACCGGTGATCATGCCCAAGGTCGTCAACGAGCGGGAGCCCTACCGCATCACCACGCTGCACCCGCGGACCTACAACGAGGCCCGTACCATCGGGGAACAGTTCCGTTCGGGCACCCCGGTGATCATGAATCTGACCGAGATGGACGACACCGACGCGAAGCGGCTCGTAGACTTCGCGGCTGGACTCGTCTTCGGTCTCCACGGCAGCATTGAGCGCGTGACGCAGAAGGTGTTCCTGCTGTCGCCTGCTAACGTCGATGTCACGGCGGAGGACAAGGCGCGGATCGCCGAGGGTGGGTTCTTCAACCAGAGCTGACCCGGCCACGACGTCATGTGTGGGTCTGATGGACAGTGAGTGATCGAGCGGCACCGGATTGAACTGGGAGAGGGATACCCGATGGGGATCGTGGGGGCAGTGCTCTACTACGCACTGACCGTCTTCCTGGTCATTCTGCTGTTCCGCCTGGTCATGGACTGGGTCTTCCAGTTCGCCCGTTCGTGGCGTCCCGGGAAGGCCATGGTCGTGGTCCTGGAGGCCACGTACACTGTCACGGATCCGCCACTCAAGCTTCTTCGGCGGTTCATTCCGCCGTTGCGTCTCGGGGGCGTGGCGCTCGACCTGTCCTTCTTCGTACTGATGATCATTGTGTATGTCCTGATCTCGCTCGTGCAGCGTCTGCCGTGGTGAGCGATGCGGCAGGATGCCAGTGTGCCGACGATCACGTTGAGGTGAAGAGATGCCGTTGACCCCCGAGGACGTTCGGAACAAGCAGTTCACGACCGTCCGCCTGCGCGAAGGCTATGACGAGGACGAGGTCGATGCCTTCCTCGACGAGGTCGAAGCCGAACTGACCCGACTGCTCCGCGAGAACGAGGACCTGCGCGCCAAGCTGGCCGCGGCGACCCGGGCCGCCGCGCAGAACCAGGCGAACATGCGCAAGGAGCCGCCGCAGGACTCGCGTCCGGGTGCTCCGGTCCCCGCTGCCATATCCGGCCCGCCGGTCCCCGGCCAGCAGGGCGGTCCGCAGCAGCAGCCGCAGCAGCAGATGGGCGGCCCGCAGCAGCAGATGGGCGGTCAGCCGCTGGGCCTGCCGTCCGGTGCTCCGCAGCTCCCGGCCGGCCAGGGCGGTCCGATGCAGGGCGTCCCCGGTCAGGGTGGCCCGATGCAGGGTGTGCCCCAGCAGCAGATGGGCACCATGGGTGGCCAGCAGCAGCTGGTGCAGCCGATGGGCGGCCAGATGCTGCAGCCGATGGGTGGCCCGATGGGTGGCCCGATGCAGCAGCCGATGGGTCAGACCATGGGTGGTCAGCAGCAGCTCGCCCCGATGGGCGGTCCGATGCAGCAGCCGATGGGCGGCCCGCTCGGCGGCAACCCGATGCAGCAGCAGGGCCCCGGTGGCGACAGCGCCGCCCGGGTGCTGGCGCTCGCGCAGCAGACCGCCGACCAGGCGATCTCCGAGGCCCGGTCCGAGGCCAACAAGATCGTCGGCGAGGCGCGCAGCCGCGCCGAGGGTCTGGAGCGCGACGCCCGTGCCAAGGCCGACGCCCTGGAGCGGGACGCGCAGGAGAAGCACCGGGTCGCGATGGGCTCCCTGGAGTCCGCCCGCGCCACGCTGGAGCGCAAGGTCGAGGACCTGCGGGCCTTCGAGCGTGAGTACCGCACCCGGCTCAAGTCCTACCTGGAGACCCAGCTGCGCCAGCTGGAGTCGCAGGCCGACGACTCGCTCGCCCCGCCGCGGATCCCCGCCACCGCCTCGCTGCCGCCGGCCGCGTCGTCGATGGCGCCGGCCAGTGGCTCCGGGATGAGCAGCCCGTCCTTCGGCGGCAACCAGCCCTCGTTCGGCGGCAACCAGTCCTTCGGCGGCGGACAGTCGTTCGGTGGCGGCAACGGCCAGCCCTCGTTCGGTGGTCAGCCCTCGGGCAACGGCGCTCCGCAGATGGCCCCGGCCGGGATGACCCAGCCGATGGCCGCGGTCCGCCCGCAGCCGCCGCAGCCCATGCAGCCGATGCAGCAGGCCCCGGCCCCGATGCGCGGTTTCCTGATCGACGAGGACGGCGACAACTAGTCGGCCGCCTTCCGCACGGAAGCGCCCCCACCGCATGACGGTGGGGGCGCTTCCGTGTGCTGGCCGGGTGGAGGGTACGGGAACGGCGAACGGCGCTGCCGCCACCTGGAGAGGTGGGGCGGCAGCGCCGTTCGCCGTCCGACTACGCCTTGCGGAGCTGGAAGGTCAGGCCGAGGCCCTCGTCGGTGAAGGTCTCCGACTGCCAGTCGGCCGGGCCGGTGGCGAAGTCGGTGGCGAGGACCTCGTCGGCGACCAGCGGGCCGTGCTCGGTGATGGCGTCGGTGGTCTCCGGGACGGTGGCCAGCCAGCGCAGCACGATGCGGTCGGCGACGTCCAGGCCGGAGTTCTTCCGGGCCTCCTGGATCTGCCGGATCGCGTCGCGGGCGATGCCGAGGCGCTTGAGCTCCGGGGTGATGGCCAGGTCGAGGGCGACCGTGGCGCCGGACTCGTTGGCCACCGCCCAGCCCTCGCGCGGGGTCTCGGTGATGATCACCTCGTCCGGGGAGAGCGCGACGGTCTCGCCGTCCAGCTGCACCGAGGTGGCACCGGTGGCGCGCAGTTCGGCGGCGAGCACGGCGGCGTCGGCGGCGGCGACCGCCTTGGCCACCTCCTGGACGCCCTTGCCGAAGCGCTTGCCGAGGGCGCGGAAGTTGGCCTTGGCGGTGGTGTCGACGAGCGAACCGCCGACGGCGGCCAGCGACTCCAGGGTGGAGACGTTGAGCTCCTCGGCGATCTGCGCGCGCAGGTCGGCGGGCAGCTCCTCCCAGCCCTGGGCCGCGATCAGCGCACGGGAGAGCGGCTGACGGGTCTTCACCCCGGACTCGGCACGGGTCGCCCGGCCCAGCTCGACCAGACGGCGGACCAGCGCCATGTGTCGGGAGAGGTCGGTGTCGACCAGCGCCTCGTCGGCCACCGGCCAGGAGGCCAGGTGCACCGAGGCCGGCGCGTCCGGGGCCACCGGGACCACCAGGTCCTGCCAGACCCGCTCGGTGATGAACGGGGTGAGCGGGGCCATCAGCCGGGTGACCGTCTCCAGCGCCTCGTGCAGGGTGGCGAGCGCGGCGGCGTCGCCCTGCCAGAAGCGGCGGCGGCCGCGGCGCACGTACCAGTTGGAGAGGTCGTCGACGAAGCCGGAGAGCAGCTTGCCGGCACGCTGGGTGTCGTACCCCTCCAGCGCCGCGTCGACCTCCTTGACCAGGGTGTTCAGCTCGGAGAGCACCCAGCGGTCGAGCTGCGGGCGGTCGGCCGGCGCCGGGTCCCCGGCGCTCGGCGCCCAGCCGGCGGTCCGGGCGTACAGGGCCTGGAAGGCGACGGTGTTCCAGTAGGTGAGCAGCGTCTTGCGGACCACCTCCTGGATCGTGCCGTGGCCGACCCGGCGGGCCGACCAGGGCGAACCGCCGGCCGCCATGAACCAGCGCACCGCGTCGGCGCCGTGCTGGTCCATCAGCGGGATCGGCTGCAGGATGTTGCCCAGGTGCTTGGACATCTTGCGGCCGTCCTCGGCCAGGATGTGGCCCAGGCAGACCACGTTCTGGTAGGACGACCTGTCGAACACCAGGGTGCCGACCGCCATCAGCGTGTAGAACCAGCCGCGGGTCTGGTCGATCGCCTCGGAGATGAACTGGGCCGGGTAGCGGCTCTCGAACAGTTCCTTGTTCTGGTACGGGTAGCCGTACTGGGCGAACGGCATCGAGCCCGAGTCGTACCAGGCGTCGATCACCTCGGGCACCCGGGTGGCGGTGCCGGAGCACTCGCGGCAGGCGAAGGTGACCTCGTCGATGAACGGGCGGTGCGGGTCGAGCCCGCTCTGGTCGCTGCCGGTCAGCTCGCCCAGCTCGGCCAGCGAGCCGACGCAGGTCAGGTGGCCCTCCTCGCAGCGCCAGATTGGCAGCGGGGTGCCCCAGTAGCGGTTGCGGGAGAGCGCCCAGTCGATGTTGTTGTTCAGCCAGTCGCCGAAACGGCCGTGCTTGACCGTCTCCGGGAACCAGTTGGTGGCCTCGTTCTCACGGATCATCGCGTCCTTGACGGCGGTGGTCCGGATGTACCAGGACGGCTGCGCGTAGTAGAGCAGCGCGGTGTGGCAGCGCCAGCAGTGCGGGTAGCTGTGCTCGTACGGCAGGTGGCGGAAGAGCAGGCCGCGCTCCTTGAGGTCGGCGACCAGTTGCTCGTCGGCCTTCTTGAAGAAGACCCCGCCGACCAGCGGGACGTCCGCCGCGAAGGTGCCGTCGGCCTCCACCGGGTTGACCACCGGCAGGCCGTACTTGCGGCAGGTCGCGAGGTCGTCGGCGCCGAAGGCGGGCGCCTGGTGGACGATGCCGGTGCCGTCCTCGGTGGTGACGTAGTCGGCGTTGAGCACGAAGTGCGCGCCCTCCAGCTCCACCAGCTCGAACGGGCGCCGGTAGGTCCAGCGCTCCATCTCGGCACCGGTGAAGGACTCGCCGGTGGCCTCCCAACCCTCGCCCAGCGCCTTGCCGAGCAGCGGCTCGGCGACCACCAGCTGCTCGGTGCCGTCGGTGGCCACCACGTAGCGGACCTCGGGGTGCACGGCGGCGGCGGTGTTGGAGACCAGCGTCCACGGGGTGGTGGTCCACACCAGCAGCGCGGCCCGGCCGGCCAGCGGGCCGCTGGTCAGCGGGAAGCGGACGAAGACCGAGGGGTCGACGACCGTCTCGTAGCCCTGGGCCAGCTCGTGGTCGGAGAGGCCGGTGCCGCAGCGCGGGCACCAGGGGGCGACCCGGTGGTCCTGGACCAGCAGGCCCTTGTCGAAGATCTGCTTGAGCGACCACCAGACCGACTGGATGTACGAGGGGTCCATGGTCCGGTAGGCCTCGTCGAGGTCGACCCAGTAGCCCATCCGCTCGGTGAGCTTGGTGAACTCGTCCGTGTGCCGGGTGACCGACTCGCGGCACTTGGCGTTGAACTCGGCGATGCCGTACTTCTCGATGTCCGGCTTGCCGGAGAAGCCCAGCTCCTTCTCGACGGCCAGCTCGACCGGGAGGCCGTGGCAGTCCCAGCCGGCCTTGCGGGCCACGTGGTAGCCCTTCATGGTCCGGTAGCGCGGGAAGACGTCCTTGAAGACCCGGGCCTCGATGTGGTGGGCGCCGGGCATGCCGTTGGCGGTCGGCGGACCCTCGTAGAAGACCCACTCGGGGCGGCCGGCGGACTGCTCCAGGGTGCGCTGGAAGACCTTCTGGTCGCGCCAGAAGCTGAGGATCTGGTGTTCGAGGGCGGGGAGGTCCACCTGGGCGGGGACGGGGTTGTAGGTGCTCATCGGCGGTGTCTACCTCCGGCGGATGCGTGGGTTGGCTCCGACGGAGGGACGAGACGGCATGCCGTCCCGCGGTACCACCCTCCTTGGCCGTCGATCCCGCTGACGGCCCACTCCTTGGGGGTTGCGGCCGGTTCTACTGGGCCCCGCGGGGCTGTTCTTCCGGCGGCTCCGGGTGATCTTCCCGCCGCGCTCGCCCCCGGGCTCGCACCATCCCCGGGTCGCTCCTGGCCGCACACGTCGGTACTCGTCCCATCTGCGCCTTGCCGGCCCAGTCTATCGGTCCTGGCAAGCCGTTTTGGCCAGCGCCCGCCCGGTCCCGGGGGCGGTTAAGCGGTGACGATCTGGGCACAACTTTGTCAATGCCCGGGCACGAGCCGTCCGGCGCGGCTGGCCGGGTGGGATCACTGTGAGGGAACGGTATGTCCCGTTGTGACCGGATTCGATCAGGATTATCGTTCCGGCACCAGAGGCCGACGGGAACCGTCGGCCGGAGTCATTCGTAGATGGGGTCGAAGCCATGGCTGAGAAGGCAACGGGCGCGGGTACCGCCACCAGGCGGACCCGGAAGGCCGTGGCAGGCGACTCAGGGGAGGGTTCCGTGACCACGACACGGCGGAAGACCAGCACCACCACCGGGCGCGGCGCGGCTCCCAGCCGTAACCACACTCCGGCCGGGAGCGGGGCCAGAGCTGCGAACCCCGGTGGCGCGGAGGCGGTCGACCCCGCCGAGCTGCCGGTCCGGCCGGGTGAGGAGCCGTGGACCACCGCCGAGGTCGCGGAGCTGCACGCGGAGCTGAACAGCGAGCTGGAGCGGCTGCGGGACGAGATCGACGCGGCCGAGGCGGCGCTCACCGGCCTGATGCGGGACTCCAACGACGGCGCGGGCGACGACCAGGTCGACGCCGGCACCAAGAACATCAACCGGGAGAGCGAACTCGCGCTGGCCAACAACGCGCGCGACATGCTGAGCCAGACCGAGCGGGCACTCGCCCGGTTGGAGGGGGTCGGCTTCGGCGTCTGCGAGTCCTGCGGACAGGCGGTCGGCAAGGCCCGGCTGCAGGCGTTCCCGCGGGCGACGCTCTGCATCTCCTGCAAGGCGAAGCAGGAACGCCGCTGACGGCGGGTCCGGTCGAAGGTCCAAGGGGGGCGACGGCACGGGGCCGGGTGGCCGGGCGCGCCACGTGCCGTACGCTCGACTCCGTAATGTCGGCCCCCTTTCGGCAGCGGAGCGGATCATCACTACGCCAGGTTCCCCCCAGACCCAGGACGGGTCCGTCCCGCCCGAGGACGCAGCGGCGGAAGCCAAGCCCGAGTCGGTGGAGGCGGCCCCGGCGCAGCCCGGGCCGACCGGGGCCACCGCGGCCGGTGACCGGGCGGCCGTGCGTCGCCGCCGGCTCGGAGTGCTCTTCTCGGTGGCACTGTTCGCCTACCTGATCGACCTGATCAGCAAGCTGCTGGTGGTGGCCCACCTGGAGCACCGCGTCCCGATCCGGATCGCGGGCGACGTGGTCACCCTGCAGGTGATCCGCAACCCCGGGGCCGCCTTCGGGATGGGCCAGACCATGACCGTGGTCTTCACCCTGATCGCCGCCGCCGTCATCGTGGTGATCTGGCGGATCTCCCGCCGGCTCTACAGCCTGCCCTGGGCGATCGCGCTGGGCCTGCTGCTGGGCGGTGCCTTCGGCAACCTCACCGACCGGCTGTTCCGGGCACCGGGGGTGTTCCGCGGCCACGTGGTGGACTTCATCTCGGTCCAGCACTTCGCGGTCTTCAACCTCGCCGACTCGTGCATCGTCAGCGGCGGGATCCTGGTGGTGCTGCTCTCGTTCCGCGGCAGCAACCCCGACGGCTCCACCCACCAGCCGGCGGCCAAGGGCGACTGACGGGTTACGGCATACTCGTACGGGTGAGTACCGCAGCGCAGATCCGCACGCTTCCCGTACCGGACGGCCTCGAGGGCGAGCGTCTCGACGCCGCCCTCGCCCGCATGTTCGGCTTCTCCCGCACGAAGGCCGCCGAGCTGGCCGCCCAGGGCAAGGTCCGGATCGACGGCTCCCAGGCGGGCAAGTCCGACCGGGTGATGGCCGGCTCCTGGCTGGAGGTCGAGATGCCCGCGCCGGAGGCCCCGGTCCAGGTCGTCCCGCAGCACGTCGACGGCATGCGGATCGTCCACGACGACGACGACATCGTGCTCGTCGACAAGCCGGTCGGGGTCGCCGCCCACCCCAGCCCCGGCTGGACCGGCCCGACCGTGATCGGCCACCTGGCCGCGGCCGGCTACCGGATCTCCACCTCCGGCGCCGCTGAGCGCCAGGGCATCGTGCACCGGCTGGACGTCGGCACCTCCGGCCTGATGGTGGTGGCCAAGTCCGAACGTGCGTACACCGACCTGAAGCGGCAGTTCCACGACCGGGTGACCGCGAAGAAGTACCACACCCTGGTGCAGGGCCACCCCGACCCGATGAGCGGCACGGTGGACGCGCCGATCGGCCGGCACCCGAGCTCGGACTGGAAGTGGGCGGTCACCCGGGACGGCAAGCCCTCGGTCACCCACTACGACCTGATCGAGGCCTACCGGGCCGCCTCGCTGCTGGACATCAAGCTGGAGACCGGCCGCACCCACCAGATCCGGGTGCACATGTCGGCGCTGCGCCACCCCTGCGTCGGCGACCTCACCTACGGCGCCGACCCCACGCTGGCCAAGCGGCTCGGGCTGACCCGGCAGTGGCTGCACGCCGTCTCGCTCGGCTTCGAGCACCCGGCCGACGGCGAGTGGGTGCAGTTCGACAGCCCCTACCCGGCCGACCTGCAGCACGCGCTGGACATCATCTCGGCGGAGAGCTGATGGAGATCCGGGTCGCGGCCACGCCGGACGACCTGGCGCTGGCGCGCCGGGTCCGCCAGGAGGTCTTCGTCGTCGAGCAGAGCGTGCCGGTCGAGCTGGAGTACGACGAGCTCGACGCCACCTCGCTGCACCTGCTGGCCACCGGCCCGGACGGCGTGCCGCTCGGCACCGCGCGGCTGATCAGCGGCGAGCAGGCGCTGGCGCTCACCGGTGTCGAGGGTCGGGTGCTGCTCGGCCGGCTCGCCGTGGTCAAGGCGGCCCGCGGCACCGGCCTCGGGGTGGCCCTGGTCGGCGCGATCGAGCGGGCCGGGCAGGAGCTGGGGGCCCGGGAGTGCGAGCTGCACGCCCAGGTGCAGGCGCTCGGCTTCTACCAGCGGCTCGGCTACACCGCCGAGGGCCCGGTCTACGACGACGCCGGGATACCGCACCGGACCATGACCAAGGTGCTCTGAGCACCGGGCCCACAGCTCGGACCCCGGTGGGGTCCGAGGGGTCCTCATCGGACGCGGATAGGATCGCCGACCATGAACCTCGGTGGCCCATGGCGGCGGTGGCGCGGGCGCGGCGGACCGGCGACCCGGCGAGTGGTGGCCGGCGTGGCGGCGTTGGTGCTGCTGGTCGGCCTCGGCACGGCCGGGACGGTCGCGTTCGGCGCCGAGCAGCCGGTCCACGAGCGGGACCAGATGCTGCGGATGCCGGAGACCCCCGGCAGCGCCCAGCAGGTCTCCATCGACACCGCGTTCTTCTACACCGGCAGCAGTCCGCGGCCGGCCGTCCTGCTGGCGCACGGCTTCGGCGGCAGCAAGACGGACGAGGCCCCGCAGGCCCGCCAGCTGGCCCGGTCCGGCTTCGCCGTGCTGACCTGGTCGGCGCGCGGCTTCGGCCGCTCCACCGGGCAGATCGGCCTGGACTCGCCCGACCGCGAGGTGCAGGACGTCAAGCACCTGGTGGACTGGCTGGCCCAGCAGCCCGAGGTGCAGCTGGACGCACCCGGCGACCCCCGGGTCGGCATCACCGGCGCCTCGTACGGCGGTGCGATCGCGCTGCTGGCCGCCGCCTACGACCCGCGGATCGACGCGATCGCGCCGGAGGTCACCTGGTGGAACCTGGCACAGGCGCTCTTCCCGCAGGGCGTGCAGGGCGGCTCGCCCGCGGACGGGGTCTTCAAGAAGCTCTGGGCCGGGATCTTCTTCACCACCGGCTCGGCCGGCAACCTGAGCGGCGGGACCGGTGGACCGCAGACCCCGCCCGCCGCCGCGGCCGGCCAGACCGGCTGCGGGCGCTTCACCGCCGAGCTCTGCGCGATGTACGACCGGGTGGCCGCCGCCGGGCACGCCGACCCGGCCGCGGTGGCGCTGCTGGAGCAGTCCAGCCCGTCCTCGGTGGCGGACCGGATCAAGGTGCCCACCCTGGTGGTGCAGGGCCAGGAGGACTCGCTCTTCCCGCTCGACCAGGGTGACGAGATGGCCAGGGCGATCGCCGCCAACGGCGCGCCGGTGGACGTCGACTGGTTCGACGGCGGCCACGACGCCGGCACCGAGAACGACGCCCGGGTGGACGCCCGGGTCACCGCCTGGTTCGACCGCTACCTCAAGCACCAGAACACCGACACCGGCCCGGCCTTCCGGGTCACCCGCACCGGTGGCGTGGACTCCACCGGGTTCCAGGCCGTGCTGCGCGGCGCCGACGTCGACCGCTACCCCGGCCTGGGCGGCACCGGCTCGCGGACCGTGCCGCTGACCGGCGGCCGGCAGAGCATCGCCAACCCGCCCGGCGGAGCGCCGCCCGCGATCTCCACCGTCCCCGGGCTCGGCGCGCTCTCCCAGGCCGCCTCGCTCGGCGCCGGGCTCTCGATCGACTTCCCCGGCCAGTACGCGTCCTTCGACTCGGCGCCGCTGACCTCCGCGCTCCAGCTGGACGGCAGCCCGACCGTCTCGATCCAGGTGCAGGCCGACCGGCCGGACGCGGTGCTCTTCGCCAAGCTCTACGACGTCGGGCCGGACGGCAAGCAGACCCTGCCCCAGCAACTGGCCGCCCCGCTGCGGGTGACCGGCGCCGACGCTCCCGGCGGGAGGACCGTCACGATCGCGCTGCCCGCGGTCGACCACGCGTTCGCCGCCGGGCACCGGCTGCGGCTGGTGCTGGCCAGCACCGACCTGGCCTACGCCTCGCCCACCGAGGCCGCCACCTACCAGGTCGCCCTGGCGGGCCCGGTCACCGTGCCGACCGTGACCCAGCTGCACACCGAAGCCGCGCCGCTGCCGGCCCGCACCTGGGTGCTGCCGCTGCTCGCGCTGGCGGTCGCGGCCGGGCTGCTGCTGATCCGTCGGCGCGGCCGGACCCCGGCGGCGGATCCGGCGCTGGCCGGGGTACCGCTGGTGATCACCGGCCTGAGCAAGCGCTACAAGGGCTCCAGCGACCGGTACGCCGTGCGTGACCTGGGCTTCCGGGTCGAGCCGGGTCAGGTGCTCGGCCTGCTCGGCCCGAACGGCGCCGGCAAGACCACCACGCTGCGGATGCTGATGGGCCTGATCCGCCCGGACGCCGGGGAGATGAGGATCTTCGGCCACCCGGTGCGGCCCGGCGCTCCCGTGCTCTCCCGGGTCGGCGCCTTCGTGGAGGGCGCCGGGTTCCTGCCGCACCTCAGCGGGCGGGCCAACCTGGAGTCGTACTGGCGGGCCACCGGCCGCCCGGCGGCGGACGCGCACCTGGACGAGGCGCTGGCCATCGCCGGCCTCGGCGAGGCGCTGGAACGGGCCGTGCGCACCTACTCGCAGGGCATGCGGCAGCGCCTCGCCATCGCCCAGGCCATGCTCGGCCTGCCCGACCTGCTGATCCTGGACGAGCCGACCAACGGGCTGGACCCGCCGCAGATCCGCGAGATGCGCGAGGTGCTGATCCGCTACGCCGCCGGCGGCCGGACCGTGATCGTCTCCAGCCACCTGCTCGCCGAGGTCGAACAGAGCTGCACCCACCTGGTGGTGATGGACCGCGGTCGGCTGGTCAGCGCGGGCGCCGTCGAGGAGATCGTCGGGGCCGGCGAGCTGCTGCTGGTCGGCACCCCGGCCCGGTACGGGCCGGACGAGCTGGCCGCCGCCGCCGAGCGGGTGGCCGAGCTGGCCGGGGTGGCCGGCGCCGAGGTGGCCGGCTCCGGACTGCTGATCCGGCTGGACGGCCTGACCGCCAGCGCGCTGCTCGCCGAACTCGTCCGGCTGGACGTCCCGGTCGAGCGGGCCGGTCCGCACCGACGCCTGGAGGACGCCTTCCTCTCCCTGATCGGAGGTTCCGCGTGAGTGCCGTCCCCACGGTCACCCCGACGCCCGTCGCCGCCGACCGGGCCCCGGGCTACCGGCCCGGGCACACCCTGCCGCTGCGCGTCGAGGCGCTGCGCCAGCTGCGCCGCCGGCGCACCCTGGTGATCTTCGCCGTGCTGGTCGCACTGCCGTTCATCGTGCTGGCGGCGTTCCAGATCGGCGGGACGCCCAGCCGGCCGGGCCAGACCACCTTCGTGGACCTGGCCACCGCCTCCGGGCCGAACTTCGCGGCCACCCTGCTCTTCATGGGCACCGGGTTCCTGCTGCTGATCCCGGTCGCGCTGTTCTGCGGGGACACCGTGGCGGCCGAGGCGAGCTGGTCCTCACTGCGCTACCTGCTGGCGGCGCCGGTGCCACGGGCCCGGCTGCTGGCCCGCAAGCTCGCGGTCGGGCTGTTCCTCTCCACGGTGGCGATCGTGCTGCTGCCGCTGGTCGGGCTCGGGGTCGGCACGGCCGCGTACGGCTGGGGTGACCTGCGGCTGCCCACCGGGGACAGCCTGCCGGCCGCCGAGGCGCTGCCCCGGCTGGCGATCGCGGTCGGCTTCGTGGTGCTCAACGAGCTGGTGGTGGGCGCGCTGGCGTTCTACCTGTCCACGGTGACCGACGCGCCGCTCGGCGCGGTCGGCGGCGCGGTCTTCCTGTCGATCATCACCGGGGTGCTGGACGCCATCACCGCGCTCGGCGGGCTGCGCGAGTGGCTGCCGGCGCACTGGCAGTACTCCTGGGCGGACGCGCTGCAACCGCAGCTGGAGTGGGGCGGCATGCTGCAGGGGGTCTCGCTCTCGGTCTCCTACGCGCTGGTCCTGCTGGCGCTGGCGTTCCGCGCCTTCGCCCGCAAGGACGTGGTCTCCTGACCGCTGGGGGATCATGGAGGGGTTCGCACCCGCTCACTCCCTGGAGATCCCGTGGCCCAGCTCGTCCTCTTCCACTCCGTCTACGGGCTGCGCCCCGCGGTGCACGCCGCCGCCGAGCGGCTGCGGGCGGCCGGCCACCAGGTGACGGTCCCCGACCTGTTCGACGGCAAGCTCTTCGACACGGTCGAGGAGGGCATGGCCCACACCGACGAGGTGGGCAAGGACGAGCTGTTGCGCCGGGCGGTCGGCGCGGTCGCGCCGCTGCTCACCGCGGGAACCGGGCTGGTCTACGCGGGCTTCTCGTTCGGCGCCTCGGTGGCCCAGAACCTGGCGCTGGCCGACGAGCAGGCCAGGGGCCTGCTGCTGTTGCACGGCACCTCGGACATCCGGGACGACGCCGCCACCTCGCTGCCGGTCCAGCTGCACGTGGCCGAGCCGGACCCGTTCGAGTCCGAGGACTGGCTGAACGCCTGGTACCTGCGGATGCGGCGGGCGGGCGCGGACGTCGAGGTGCACCGCTACCGGGGAGCCGGGCACCTGTTCACCGACCCCGAGCTGCCGGACTACGACGAGCAGGCGGCCGAGCGGACCTGGCTGGTGGCGCTGGACTTCCTGGCGGAGCTGGACGGCTGAGCGGCGGCGGACGGCCCGCCCGGGGTGCGCTCCCACCGGGCCGTCCGCGCGCGGGTCAGGACCGGGCGGGGTCGTGGGCGCCGGGAACCGGAGCCGGCGGGGCGACCGGGGAGCCGGCCGGGGGCACGGGCCGCGCGCCGAAGACCGCGGTGCGCGGGGCACTCTGCCGGGTGGCCAGCACCACCAGCGCGAAGACCAGGCCGAGTGCCAGCTGCGCCAGCTCGTCCAGGTTCAGCAGCAGGTTCGGCACCACCGGCGCGGCGAAGGCGCTCCGCGCCTCGGCCGTCCCGGTCAGCTGGAGGACCAGCCCGGAGAGCACACCGTACGCGTTGGTCAGCAGCAGCACGCTGCCGCCGGTGCGGACCCACCCGCGCCCGCCGAAGGCAGCGACGATCAGGACGGCCAGGGTGACGCAGGTCACCGTGTCGCCCCCGTAGAAGTTGATCGGCGCGGCGGTGTTGTGCTGGTAGCTGAATCCCAGGGCGGTCGGCAGGTAGGCCGCGCCCTCCTCGGCCAGGTCGTGCGCCAGGACGGCGAGTTCCAGCAGCAGGTCGACGATCATCAGCACGGCCAGCCCGGGCAGTGCTGCGGTCCGCGGTGCGGCGGAGGCCGGGGGTGGCGGGAAGGCTCCCACGGGCTGGGCGTGACTCATGGCGGGTTGTCCCCCTTGGACGGTCCGAGCGAAGGCGACCCGACTGCGGGGTCGCGCCGGCCGAGAGTAGCGTGCGGACCGCCCGTCGGCAGCGACGCGGGGGGCCCGAACCGCAGATCAGGCCCCCCGCGCCGGTCTTGAAGCCGGCTCAGGCGCTCCAGGCGGACGGGCCCAGCAGCATCTTCACCTCGGAGGCGAAGGCCCCGTTGTCCGGGTTGACCAGGAAGCCCAGCTCGTAGAGCACGTCCTTCTGCCGACTGGTCGTCAGCAGCCGCACCGGGACGTCCCCGGGGTGGGCCCGCAGCGAGCGCTTCAGCTCGCGGATCAGGTCCGGGTTGATCTTCGTGGCGGGCGCGCTGATCTGGATCGGCGGCTTGCCGCCGTGCTCGGCGGAGGAGATGTCCAGGGTGGTGATCTCCGCACCGAAGATGCTGAGGGCGCCGTCCCGCTCGTTGAGCCGGCCGCGCACCGAGACCACGTTGTCCTCGACCATCTGGTCGGCCATCAGGTTGTAGGTGGCCGGGAAGAACAGCACCTCGACCGAGCCGTCACGGTCGGCCAGGGTGATGATCGCCCAGGCGTTGCCGGCCTTGTTGATCCGCCGGTCCACGCCCGTGATCAGCCCGGAGAGCCGGACCTCGCCCTCGGTGCGGCCGGAGCCCATCAGCTCGGCGATCGAGGTGTCGCGGTTGCGGGAGAGGATGTGCTCGGCGCCGTCCAGCGGGTGGCTGGAGACGTACAGACCGAGCATCTCCCGTTCCAGGCTGAGCAGTTGCTTGCGCGGCCACTCCCGGTCGGTGAGCTCGAAGTCGAGTCCGATGGTCGGGGTGTCGGCACCGGTGTCCAGTGCGCCGAACAGGTCGTCCTGGCCGATCGCCTGCTGCTTCTTGACCCCGGTCACCGCGTCGATCGCGGTCTCGTGCACGGTGGTCAGCGACAGCCGGGTGTGCCCGAGCGAGTCGAACGCGCCCGCCTTGATCAGCGAGTCGACGGTCCGCTTGTTGCACGCGACCAGCTCGACCTTGTCCAGGAAGTCCGCGAAGGAGGTGTACTTGCCCTTCTCCTTGCGGGTCTTGATCAGCGACTCGATCACCGGGACGCCGACGTTGCGCACGGCCTTCAGGCCGAACCGCACGTCGGAGCCGACGGCGGTGAAGTCGACCACCGACTCGTTGACGTCGGGCGAGAGGATCTTGATGTTCATCTTCCGGCACTCGGCCAGGTAGACGGCCATCTTGTCCTTGTCGTCGGCGACCGAGGTGAGCAGGGCGGCCATGTACTCGGCCGGGTAGTTCGCCTTGAGGTAGGCGGTCTGGTAGGAGACCAGCCCGTACGCGGCGGAGTGCGATTTGTTGAACGCGTATCCGGCGAACGGGACCAGCACGTCCCACACCGCCTGGATCGCCTCGTCCGAGTAGCCGCGCTCCTTGCAGCCCGCGTGGAAGGGGACGAACTCCTTCTCCAGGACCTCCTTCTTCTTCTTGCCCATCGCGCGGCGGAGCAGGTCTGCCTGTCCGAGCGAGTAGCCGGCCAGCACCTGGGCGGCTCGCTGCACCTGCTCCTGGTAGACGATCAGACCGTAGGTGGGGCCGAGGACCTCCTTGAGCGGTTCCTCCAGCTCCGGGTGGATCGGGATGATCTCCTGCTGGGCGTTCTTGCGCAGCGCGTAGTTGGTGTGCGAGTTCATGCCCATCGGGCCGGGGCGGTACAGCGCCGAGACGGCGGAGATGTCGGCGAACTCGGTGGGCTTCATCAGTCGCAGCAGGGCGCGCATCGGGCCGCCATCGAGCTGGAACACGCCCAGGGTGTCGCCGCGGGCCAGCATCTCGTACGTGGTCGGGTCGTCGATCGGGATCTTCTCGATGTCGACGTCGACGCCCCGGTTGGCCTTGATGATCTTGATGGCGTGGTCGATGATGCCCAGGTTCCGCAGACCCAGGAAGTCCATCTTGATCAGGCCCATGGCTTCGCACGACGGGTAGTCGAAGCCGGTGA
This sequence comes from Kitasatospora sp. NPDC052896, assembly GCF_044547075.1. Lineage (NCBI taxonomy): Bacteria > Bacillati > Actinomycetota > Actinomycetes > Kitasatosporales > Streptomycetaceae > Kitasatospora > Kitasatospora sp. NPDC052896. The sequence continues at coordinate 169,424 of NZ_JBITZU010000007.1, read as the reverse complement.
TGATCACGCCGTCCTTGTCCCGCATGTGCAGCGGGATCAGGTCGAGCAGCGGGGTCGAGGAGAGGATGACGGCGGCGGCGTGCACGCCGGTGCCGCGGATCAGGCCCTCGATGCCCATGCCGGTGTCGATGATCTTCTTGACGTCCGGCTCGTTGGCGTACATGTTCCGGATCTCGGTGCCCTCGTTGTAGCGGGGGTGAGACTCGTTGAACAGGTCGGAGAGCGGGACGCCCTTGCCCATCACGTCCGGCGGCATCGCCTTGGTGATCCGGTCGCCCATCGAGAAGGGGTAGCCGAGGATGCGGTTGGCGTCCTTGACGGCGGCCTTGGCCTTGATGGTGCCGAACGTGTTCACCTGGGCGGTGTAGGCGGCGCCGTACTTCTCGGTGACGTAGCGCACCATCTGGTCGCGCTGGCGGTCGTCGAAGTCGATGTCGACGTCCGGGGGGTTGATGCGCTCGGGGTTGAGGAACCGCTCGAACAGCAGATCGTGCTCCAGCGGGTCCAGCTGGGTGATCCCGGTGAGGTAGGCGACCATCGAGCCCGCCGCCGAACCACGACCCGGACCGACCGGGATGCCGTTGTCCCGGCCGTACTGGCAGATGTCGGCGACCACGAGGAAGTAGGCGTCGAACCCCATCGGGGTGATGACGCCCATCTCCAGCTCGATCCGGTCCAGCACCTCCTGGCTCGGGTTGTCGCCGTAGCGGTGCTCGAGGCCGGCCTCGATCTTCTTGCGCAGGTAGGAGGCCTGGGTCTCGCCCGCGGGGACGTCGAACTGCGGCATCCGGTCGACGTACTCGAAGACCTCGTCGTACGGCTGGATCCGCTCGCCGATGGCCAGCGTGTTGGAGCAGGCCTCCGGCAGCTCGTCGAAGAGCGCGCGCATCTCCTCCGGCGTCTTGATGTAGTAGCCGGTGCCCTGGAACTTGAAGCGGTTCGGGTCGTCCTTGTTCTTGCCCACGCCGACGCAGAGCAGGCTGTCGTGCGCGTCCGCCTGGTCGGCGGTCACGTAGTGCGAGTCGTTGGTGGCCAGCAGCGGGATGTTCAGCTGCTTGGCGAGCTGCAGCAGGCCGGCCCGGACGTCCCGCTCGATGGACAGGTCGTGGTCCATCAGCTCCAGGAAGTAGTTCTCCTTGCCGAAGATGTCCTGGTAGGCGGCGGCGGCCTTGACCGCCTCGTCGTACTGGCCGAGCCGCAACCGGGTCTGCACCTCGCCCGAGGGACAGCCGGTGGTGGCGATGATCCCGGTGGCGTTGGCGGCGATCAGCTCGCGGTCCATCCGGGGCTTCATGTAGTAGCCCTCCATGGACGCGAGCGAGGAGAGCTTGAAGAGGTTGCGCAGGCCGGTGGCGTTCTCCGCCCACATGGTCATGTGGGTGTAGCGGCCGCCACCGGAGACGTCCTTGCCGCCCTCGCCGTCCGCGCTGGCCGGGCGCTGGCCGCCGGGGGACCAGAAGACCGGCTTCTTCTCGAACCGCGAGCCCGGGGCGACGTACGCCTCGATGCCGATGATCGGCTTGACCGAGCTGCCCTTGGCCTTCTGGAAGAACTCGTAGGCGCCGAACATGTTGCCGTGGTCGCTCATCGCGATGGCCGGCATGCCCTGCCGCTCGGCCTCCGCGATCAACTTGCCGTTCTTCGCTGCCCCGTCGAGCATCGAGTACTCGGTGTGGACATGCAGGTGGACGAAGCTGTCAGCCACGGTGCGACCGGCTCCTCGGCATAGATCTCGGCGGGGGAACCTCCACCCTAGCGCGCTCCGGCTCCCTCCTCGGCGCTCGCCGAAGCCGGCCGTCGCGCCGGATCCGCTGCCCCGTCGGCGAGTTCGGGCGGGACGACGGTGCGCAGGGCGGTGGTGAAGGCGGCCACCGCGGGGTGGCGGGCGGCGCCGGCGCGGAAGGCGGTGCGGGTGCGGCGGGACGTCGGGAGGCGGGTCAGGGCGACGCCCGGCGGGGGGTCGGTGGCGCCCAGGTGGGGGACCAGGGCGACGCCCTGGCCGGCCGCGACCAGGGCGAGGACGGTCGCGAAGTCGTCGATCTGGTGGCGGATCCGCGGGCTGAAGCCGGCGGCCTGGCAGGCCCGGACCACCATGGTGTGGCAGAGCGTGCCGGTCGGGGCCACGATCCAGGGCGCCTGCCGCTGGTCGGCCACGGTGCCCGGGGCCGGCGCGGCCAGGTACATCGGCTCGGTGAAGAGCGGCTCGCCGGCCAGGCCGGGCTCCGGCTCGGCCGGCACGAAGTCGTACTCGTGCACGAGCGCCACGTCCAGCTCGCCGGCCCGCAGCGCGGCGGCCACGCCGGCCGGGTCCACCTCGGTCACCCGGGGCTCCAGGGCTGGGTGGCGGCGGGCCAGCTCGGCCAGCGCGGCCGGGACGATCGCCCGGGTGGCCGAGGGGTAGCTGCCGATCCGCAGCGGCCCGGCCAACCCCTGCCGGGCGCCGGCCAGCTCGGCCGAGGCCCGTTCCAGCCGGGCCAGCACCGCCTCGGCGTGCACGACCAGGCCGAGCGCGGCCGGGGTGAGCGTGACCCGTCGGCCGGTGCGTTCCAGCAGTGGCAGGCCGGCCTCCCGTTCCAGCGCGCTGAGCTGCTGGGAGACGGCGGAGGGGCTGAAGGCCAGCGCCTCGGCGACGGCGGCGATGGTGCCCCGGTGGGCCAGCTCCCGCAGGAGCCGCAGGCGGCGGACGTCGAGCATCAGCACAGCTTACGGTTCAGCGTGGAAATGCGAACTGGACCTGTCGGGTCGGCTGGGTCAGGCTCGATCGCATGGCACTTCTCGAGGGCATCCACGTCCCCCTGGTCACCCCCTTCACCCCCGCCGGCGAGCTGGCCGGCGAGGCGCTCGAAGGCCTCGCCCACCGGCTGCTGGACGACGGCGCGGCCGGGCTGGTCGCGCTCGGCACCACCGGCGAGCCGGCCGCGCTGGACGAGGCCGAGCGGCGGGCGGTGATCGCGATCTGCGCCCGGGTCTGCCGGGAGCGCGGCGCGGCGCTGACCGTCGGCGCGAGCGGTGGCGACACCCGCGGCGCGCTGCGGGCACTGGACGGGCTGCGGCGGTGGCCGGAGGCGGTGGCCGCGCTGGTGCCGGTGCCGGCGTTCACCCGTCCGGGGGAGGCCGGGGTGCTGGCCCACTTCGCCCGGCTGGCCGCCGAGAGCCCGGTGCCGCTGATCGTCTACCACATCCCCTACCGCACCGGGCAGCCGCTGGGCGCGGCGGCGCTGGGCCGGATCGTCCGGCTGCCCGGGGTGGCCGGGGTGAAGTACGCGACCGGGGTGCTGGACCAGGAGACCGTGGCGTTCCTGGGCGACCGGCCGGAGGACTGCGCGGTGCTGGCCGGCGACGACGCGTTCCTCTCGCCGCTGCTGGCGCTCGGCGCGGCGGGCGGGATCCCGGCCTCGGCCCATCTGGGCACCGCGCGCTTCGTCGAGTTGACCGGGCACTGGCGGGCCGGCCGGGTGGCGGAGGCCCGCGCGCTCGGCCACCGGCTGGCGGCGCTCTCCGCGGCCGCCTTCGCCGTGCCCAACCCGGCCGTGGTCAAGGGCGTGCTGCACGCGCTGGGCCGGATTCCCAGCCCGGCGGTCCGGCTGCCGCTGCTGCCGGCCGGCTCGGCGAGCGTGGCGGCGCTCGGTGCGTTGGCCGGGGAGCTGGATGAGGGGCCGGCTGTCCAGCAGGCGGATCGATTGGCGGTCCACCCCGGGTGACAAGGCAGGATGAAGAGGACAGCAGCAACGGAGGAGGACGACGGATGAAGATCGGCATCGTGGGGGCGACCGGCCAGGTCGGCGGTGTGGTGCGGGAGGTCCTGGCGGAGCGCCGGTTCCCGGTGGAGCAGCTGCGGCTCTTCGCCTCGGCCCGTTCGGCCGGCCGCGCGCTGCCGTGGCAGGGCGGCGAGGTCACCGTCGAGGACGCGGCCACCGCCGACTACCGGGGCCTGGACATCGTGATCTTCTCGGCCGGCGGCGGGACCTCCCGTGAGCTGGCGCCCAAGGTGGCCGCGGCCGGCGCCGTGGTGATCGACAACTCCTCGGCCTGGCGGCGTGACCCCGAGGTGCCGCTGGTGGTCAGCGAGGTCAACCCGGAGGCGATCGCCGACCGGCCGAGGGGGATCATCGCCAACCCGAACTGCACCACCATGGCCGCGATGCCGGTGCTGCGCCCGCTGCACCAGGAGGCCGGGCTCACCGCGCTGGTGGTGGCCACCTACCAGGCGGTCTCCGGCAGTGGCCTGGCCGGCGTGCGGGAGCTGCAGGAGCAGGCCGCCAAGGTGGTGGAGAACGCCGCCGCGCTCACCCACGACGGCTCGGCGGTCGAGTTCCCGGCACCCGCCGTGTACAAGCGTCCGATCGCCTTCAACGTCCTCCCGCTGGCCGGCTCGATCGTCGACGACGGCTCGAACGAGACCGACGAGGAGCAGAAGCTCCGCCACGAGAGTCGCAAGATCCTGGGCATCCCGGAGCTGAAGGTCTCCGGCACCTGCGTCCGGGTGCCGGTCTTCACCGGTCACTCGCTGCAGGTCAACGCCCGGTTCGCGGCCGAGCTGAGCCCCGAGCGGGCCGCCGAGCTGCTGGCCGGCGCGCCGGGCGTGCTGCTCAGCGACATCCCGACCCCGCTCCAGGCGGCCGGCCAGGACCCGACCTACGTCGGCCGGATCCGCCGGGACGAGACGGTCGAGCACGGTCTGTCGTTCTTCCTCTCCAACGACAACCTGCGCAAGGGCGCGGCGCTGAACGCCGTGCAGATCGCCGAGCTGGTCGCCGCCGAGCTCGGCTGAGGTCGGCCGGCTGAGCCACCCGGGGGTCACGGAGCGGTCCGTGACCCCCGGGTGGCTCAGCCCGTGGCGCGGGCAGGCGGGTGATTCACCGGTCCGTCGGGGGGTAAAGGAGACCGCAACGGTCGGGCGGGGTGCTCTCGGCGGCCCCGCTCCGGCAGACTGCTCGGGCCGACCGGGAGAGAGGTGCGGAAGTGGACCGCTGCGTCGTCCTCGTGGATGCCGGATACCTGCTGGGCGCCGCCGCCAGCCTGCTCGCCGGCGAGTCCGCGCGCTCCCGGGTGACGGTGGACCACACCGCGCTGATCGCCTCGCTGCGGGAACGGGCCGAGGAGGAGACCGGGCTGCCGCTGCTGCGGATCTACTGGTTCGACGCGGCCCCCGAGCGCCGTCCGATGCCGGAGCACCGCCGGCTGCGGGTGCTGCCCCGGGTCACCGTCCGGCTCGGTGCGCTGACCCGGGCCGACGGCCGCTGGGTGCAGAAGGGCGTGGACGCCGCGATGCACGCCGAGCTCTCCGAGCTGGCCCGCAACCGGGCCTGCGCGGACGTGGTGCTGGTGACCGGCGACGGCGATCTGCTGCCGGGCATGATGTCCGCGAAGGAGCACGGGGTCGCCGTCCACCTCTGGGCGCTGCAGGCCGCCGACGGGGACTTCAACCAGTCCGAGGACCTGGTCGGCGAGGCCGACGAGCGGCGGGTGCTGGACCGGGCCTGGATCACCCGCTCGGTCCGGCTGCGCGAGCCGGCCACCGTCTTCCCGTCCGCCGGGCCGCGCCCGGAGATCGCCAAGATCCTGGCCGCGCCGCCCACCCCGGCGCCCGGTCCGACCCCGGGTCCGGACGAGGAGCCGTGCCGGCCCGCCGCGGAGGCTCCCGCCCGCCCGGCCGAGCCGGCCCTGCCGCCGGTCGCGCTGAAGGCCGTGCCCACCCCGAAGGACCTGGCCGGCCGCACCGCGGCGGCCGCCGCCCAGCCACCCGCCGCCGCGGCGCACAACGGCCCGGTGCTGCGCTGGTCCTCCGACCGCGGCTGGGTGGACCGGCCGTCGCCGGCCGAGACCAGTACCGCTGCCGACGGGCTGCCCACGCTGGCCCAGCTCACCACCGCCGAGCAGCGCTGGGTGGACCGGGAGGAGGACATCACCGCGATCGGCGGCGACCCGCACGAGGTCGGCCAGGTGTTCGCGCGGCGCTGGACGGACCGGCTGGGCGAGCGCGAGCGGCTCGGGGTGCTGTGGTCCGACTACCCCCGGATCCCGCACCGGGTGGACGGCGAACTGCTGCGCTACGCGGCCCGGTTCGGCCTGCTGGCGCACAAGGACGACCAGATCGACGAGCACGACCGGTACGCGATCCGGGCCGGCTTCTGGAAGGAGCTGGCGGCCCGGATCCCGGGCGGTGAACTGATCGTGGTGGACGACTGACCGACCCGGCCGGCGGCGGGGTGACCCGCCCCGCTGATTCTCATCCGCAGCGCGTAGAGTCTTCGCTCGTGAGCGAGCCCCCCCTGCCCTGTTGCTCCGTCCGGGGCCTCACCAAGAGCCACGGTGAGATCCGCGCCACCGACGGGGTCGACCTGGAGATCCACCAGGGTGAGATCTTCGGCCTGCTCGGCCCCAACGGCGCCGGCAAGTCCACCCTGGTCCGCCAGCTCACCGGGCTGCTGCGGCCGGACTCCGGCAGCATCGAGATCCTCGGCCACGACGTGGTGCGCCACCCCGAGCGGGCCGCCCGGCTGCTCGGCTACCTGGGCCAGGAGTCCACCGCGCTGGACGAGTTGACGGTGGCGCTGGCCGCCGAGACCACCGGCCGACTGCGCGGGCTCACCCGGGCGGCGGCCCGGGCCGAGGCCGCCGAGGTGCTCGCCGAGCTGGGCCTGGAGCCGCTGGCCGGCCGCCCGCTCAGCAAGCTCTCCGGCGGCCAGCGCCGGCTCGCCTGCTTCGCCGCCACGCTGGTCGGCGAGCGCCCGCTGCTGGTCCTGGACGAGCCGACCACCGGCATGGACCCGGTCGCCCGGCGAGCCGTCTGGGCCGCGGTGGACCGCCGCCGTTCGGAGCGCGGGACCACCGTGTTGCTGGTCACCCACAACGTGATCGAGGCCGAGACGGTGCTGGACCGGGTCGCCGTGCTGGACGAGGGCCGGGTGATCGCCTGCGACACGCCCGGGGGGCTGAAGGCGCTGGTGGACGGGGACGTCCGGCTCGACCTGGTCTGGCGGGCCGAGGCGCCGCTCGGGGTGCCGACGGTCGCGCTGCTGGCCGACCGGGCCGAGCGGTCCGGCCGGCGCTGGACCCTGCGCACCACCCCGGAGGAGGCCAGGGAGCTGGTCGCCGCGGTGACCACCGGGCCGGCCTTCGCCGCCCTGGACGACTTCACGCTGGCCACCCCGAGCCTGGAGGACGCCTACCTCCGGCTCGGCGGACGTCACGGAGGACTGGCCAAATGAGCACGCTGACCGCCACCGCCACCGCGACCCGGCCGGCCGCGCAGGCCGCCGCGCTGGCCCCCGCCGCCCGGCCGCTGCCGGCGCTGGCCGCCGTCTACCGGGCGCAGCTGGCCCGGGCCAAGGTGGCCCGGATCCCGCTGATGTTCGTGGCGACCTTCCAGTCGGTCGGCATCCTGGTGATGATGCGCGGCGTGGTCGCCGCGGGGGACAACGCGTCGGCGCGCGCGGTGGTGTCCGGCTCCAGCGTGCTGGTGGTGGCCTTCGTGGCGCTCAACCTGCTCGCCCAGTACTTCGGCCGGCTGCGGGCCACCGGTGGCCTGGACCACTACGCGACACTGCCGGTCCCGGCCGCCTCGGTGGTGCTCGGCGCGGCGGCCGCGTTCGCCTCGTTCACGCTGCCCGGCGCGCTGGTCACGGCGGCCGCGGGGGCCCTGCTGTTCAAGCTCTCCCTGGTGCACCTCTGGGTGCTGCTGGCGGTGGTCCCGCTCTCCGGCGCGGCGCTCTCCGGGCTGGGCGCGGCCTGCGGGCTGCTGGCGCCCAAGCAGGAGATCGCCACCATGCTCGGCCAGCTGGGCATGTCGGCCGCGTTGTTGTTGGGCGTGTTGCCGGCCGCGCACCTGCCGGGGCCGGTCCAGTGGCTGCGCGACCTGCTGCCCTCGACCTACGGGGTGAACGCCTTCGCACTGACCTTCGCGGCCCGGCCGGACTGGCCCGCGGTCGGCGGTGATCTGGCGGTCTGTGCGGCCGTTGGAGTGATCTCACTGGCCGTGGCGACCTGGGCTTACCGCCGCGCCACCACCCGTTAGCCCGGATCTCGGGCGCTTCGTGAAACGATGGAGCGGTGACCGAACCGAACACGCCTCCGGAGGCCGGACCCCTCCCGCCCCGGTCCGAGCCGTCCTCCGCCCAGCCGCCGGCCCACCGGCTCGGCGCCGAGCTGAAGATCGGTGTGCCGATCGGCCTGGCCTGCGCACTGCTCGGGCTGGTGATGGGCCTGCTCTGGGTCTGGCTGGCACCCGAGGTACCGCTGGTGGTGCACGGGCAACAGGTGCTGTACGTCGACCCGGAGGGTGAACAGCGAGCCGGCGCGGACGGCACCTTCGTGCTGCTCGGCCTGGCGTTCGGGCTGCTCACCGCGGTGCCGGCGTTCCTGCTCACCCGGCGGCGCGGCGGCGGGATCGCGGTGGCGGTCGGGCTGGCGCTGGGCGGGCTGGCCGGCTCGCTGGCCGCCTGGCGGCTCGGCGTGACCCTCGGCCCGACCAGTGACATCGTCGCGCACGCCAAGGCGGTGGGCGACGGGCACACCTTCAACGAGGCGCTGGCGCTGAGCGCGCACGGCGCGCTGCTGGTCTGGCCGATGGCCGCGATGGTGCTGCTGCTGATCCTCTCGGCGGCCTTCGGCAAGCGGGAGGAGGACCTGCCGCCGTACTGGGCCGGTCCGCAGTGGCCGCAGGCCGACGAGGCGCCGGCCGGGTCCGGTGACTCCTCAGCGGCGGCCGATCTCGGCACTGACGGCAGCCGTCAGGCGCAGTAGGTCCTGCGGCGCCAGCTCGACCTCCAGACCGCGCCGCCCGGCCGAGACGAAGACCGTCGGGTGCGCCAGCGCACCGGCGTCCAGCACGGTGGGCAGCGGGCGGCGCTGCCCGAGCGGCGAGATCCCGCCGCGGACGTAGCCGCTGCTGCGCTCGGCGGCGGCCGGGTCGGCCATCACCGCCTTCTTGCCGCCCAGTGCGGTGGCCAGCGCCTTGAGGTCCAGCTGCCCGGCGACCGGCACCACGCCGACCGCGAGCCTGCCGTCGACCTCGGCCACCAGGGTCTTGAAGACCCGCTCGGCCGGGACACCCAGCGCCTGCGCGGCCTCCTCGCCGTAGGAGGCCGCGGCCGGGTCGTGCTGGTAGGCGTGCACGGTGAACGGCACCCCGGCGCTCTCCAACGCCACCGTGGCCGGGGTCCCCGCGCCACCGCGCTGCTTCTTCGCGGCTTTCGCCACTGATCGCTCCCTCGACTCGGTGGGTGGTCAGTTCGGGCTGAAGGCCTGGCGGGTCAGGTCCACCGCCGGGACGGAGGGCAGCCAGGCCAGCAGCGCGGTCTCCCGGCGCAGCAGCTCCAGTTCGGTGGCCAGCCGGCTCGCGGTGTCCGGGCAGGCCAGCAGCCGCTGCTTGACCGGCACGTCCAGCACCGAGGCGGCCGCCACCAGGTAGGAGAGCACCTGCGGGTCGTCCGGCAGCTCCTGCTCGCCGCTCAGGCTGGCCCGGCGGGCGCCCGCCAGCCGCTTCTGGTACGCCCGGAAGGCCCGCTCGACCCCGCCGGCCAACGCGCCGGCGCCCTCTCCGAGCTGCTCCTCGACCGTCTCGACCTCGCCGACCAGGTACGGCCCGTCCGTCTCCACCGAGCGCAGTCGGAACCGGGTCGTCCCGGTGATCAGCAGCTCGTAGCCGCCGGCCGGCCGCGGCTGCACCGACGCGACGTCCGCCACACAGCCGATGTGGTGCAGCGCCTGCAACGGGTCGCCGTCGGTGCCCAGCCCGTCCAGCGGGCCGGCCGGCCGGTCGCGGTCGGTGACCGGGGCGACCTCCCGGCCGTCCTTGATGGCCAGCACGCCGAAGCGGCGCGGCTGGTCTTCGGGCTGTTCGAGCAGATCGGCGACCAGCCGCCGGTAGCGCTCCTCGAAGACGTGCAGGGGCAACACGAGCCCGGGGTAGAGCACCGAGTCGAGCGGGAAGATCGGCAGCCGTTCTGTCACGGCGCACAGCGTAGTTGCCCGCGGCTCCGCCGCGAGGGCCAGGTGGCCGGCCACCACGGCGCCGATGGTCCGCTCGGGCGCCCGGCGGTCTGCGCCGAACGGGTCGTCCTCGACGGGCCGGGCGGCGGACCCCGCGGCACCGAAGGGCCCGGCGCCACCGGAATCCGGCCGCCCGCCCACCGCGGTCCTCGCTCGAACGGCTGTCTCGCCCCACGTATCACGGAATGGAATGCGGGACCGATGATTCCGGCCACTCCTTACACTTGGGCCTGTGATCTCTCGAATCGACCTGCGCGGCGCCTCCGGCGACCCGCGTGACCTGCTGCCCCGTGCCGAGTTCGACGTGGAGGCCGCCCTGGAGAAGGTGCGGCCCATCTGCGAGGACGTCCGCCATCGTGGGGTCGCGGCGTTGATCGAGTATGCCGAGCGGTTCGACGGCGTGGTGCTCGAGCGCACCCGGGTGCCCGAGGCCGAGCTGACCGCCGCGCTGGAGACGCTGGACCCGAAGGTGCGGGCCGCGCTGGAGGAGTCGATCCGGCGGGCCCGGCTGGTCCACCACGAGCAGCGCCGCACCGACCACACCACCCAGGTGGTGCCCGGCGGCACGGTCACCGAGCGCTGGGTGCCGGTGGACCGGGTCGGCCTGTACGTGCCGGGCGGGCTGGCGGTCTACCCGTCCTCCGTGGTGATGAACGTGGTCCCGGCGCAGGAGGCCGGCGTTCCGGGCATCGCGGTCACCTCCCCGCCGCAGCGGGACTTCGGGGGCAAGGTGCACCCGACCATCCTGGCCGCCTGCGCGCTGCTCGGGGTCACCGAGGTCTACGCCGCCGGCGGCGCCCAGGCGATCGCGATGTTCGCCTACGGCACCGAGGAGTGCGCGCCGGTCAACCTGGTGACCGGCCCCGGCAACATCTACGTGGCCGCCGCCAAGCGGCTGCTAAAGGGCCGGATCGGGATCGACGCCGAGGCCGGCCCGACCGAGATCGCCGTCCTGGCCGACGACAGCGCCGCGCCGGCCGAGGTGGCCGCCGACCTGATCAGCCAGGCCGAGCACGACCCGATGGCCGCCTCGGTGCTGGTCACCGACTCGGTCGCGCTGGCCGAGGCGGTGGAGGCCGAGCTGGCCGAGCAGGTCGCCGAGACCAAGCACCGCGAGCGGGTCACCGAGGCGCTGGGCGGCCGGCAGTCCGGCATCGTCCTGGTGGACGACCTGGAGCAGGGCCTGCTGGTGGTCAACGCCTACGCCGCCGAGCACCTGGAGATCCAGACCCGGGACGCCGCCGCGGTGGCCGCCCGGGTGCGCAACGCGGGCGCGATCTTCGTCGGCCGGTACGCGCCGGTCTCGCTGGGCGACTACGCGGCCGGTTCCAACCACGTGCTGCCGACCGGTGGCTGCGCCTGCCACTCGTCCGGTCTCTCCGTGCAGTCCTTCCTGCGCGGCATCCACGTGATCGACTACGACCGCGAGGCGCTGGCGGACATCGCCGCGCACGTGGTCAACCTCGCCGCGGCCGAGGACCTGCCGGGTCACGGCGACGCGATCCGCGCCCGCTTCGACTGGACGGTGCCTGGCCAGTGAAGATCGACGATCTCCCGGTCCGCGACGAGCTGCGCGGCCAGTCCCCGTACGGCGCGCCGCAGCTCGACGTGCCGGTCCAGCTGAACACCAACGAGAACCCGTACCAGCTGCCCGAGCCGCTGGTGGCGCGGATCGCCGAGCGGGTCGCCGCGGCCGCCCGCGACCTCAACCGCTACCCGGACCGGGACGCGGTCGAGCTGCGTGACGGCCTGGCGGCCTACCTAACCCGCACCACGGGCGTGCCGCTCACCCGGGCCCAGGTCTGGGCGGCGAACGGCTCCAACGAGGTGATCCAGCAGCTGCTGCAGACCTTCGGGGGGCCCGGTCGCAGCGCGCTGGGCTTCGCGCCCTCGTACCAGATGCACGAGCTGATCTCGCGCGGCACCGGCACCCGGTGGGTCGCCGGCCCGCGCCGCGCCGACTTCACCATCGACCTGGACGCGGCCGTCGCGGCGCTCGCCGAGCACCGCCCGGACGTGCTCTTCGTCTGTTCGCCGAACAACCCGACCGGCACCGCGGTCGAGGCCGACACCGTGCGGGCGCTGTACGACGCCGCGCAGGCGGTCAAGCCGACCATGGTCGTGGTGGACGAGGCGTACGTCGAGTTCTCGCACCGCGCCTCGCTGCTGTCGCTGCTGGCCGGCCGGCCGCACCTGGTGGTCACCCGGACCATGTCGAAGGCGTTCGGCGCGGCCGGGCTGCGGCTCGGCTACCTGGCCGCCGACCCGGCCGTGGTGGACGCGGTGCAGCTGGTCCGGCTGCCGTACCACCTGTCCGCGGTCACCCAGGCCACCGCACTGGCCTGCCTGGAGCACACCGACACCCTGCTCGGGTACGTCGAGCGGCTCAAGGCCGAGCGCGACCGGGTGGTGACGGCGCTGCGCGCGCTGGGCCTGGAGGTCACCGACTCGGACGCCAACTTCATCCAGTTCGGGGTCTTCACGGACCCGCACGCCGTCTGGCAGGGCCTGCTGGACCGCGGCGTGCTGGTCCGCGACAACGGCGTCCCCGGGCGGCTGCGGGTCACCGCCGGCACGCCCGCCGAGAACGACGCCTTCCTGGACGCCCTCACCACCGTGATCAAGGAGCTGTGAACCCCATGTCCCGCATCGGGCGCGTCGAGCGCGCCACCAAGGAGACCTCGGTCCTGGTCGAGATCGACCTCGACGGCACCGGCCGGACCGACATCTCCACGGGCGTCGGGTTCTACGACCACATGCTCGACCAGCTGGGCCGCCACGGTCTCTTCGACCTCACCGTGAAGACTGACGGCGACCTGCACATCGACACCCACCACACGATCGAGGACACCGCCCTCGCGCTGGGCGCCGCGTTCAGGCAGGCGCTCGGCGACAAGGTGGGCATCTACCGCTTCGGCAACTGCACGGTGCCGTTGGACGAGTCGCTCGCCCAGGTGACCGTGGACCTCTCCGGCCGCCCGTACCTGGTGCACACCGAGCCCGAGGGCATGGCCCCGATGATCGGGACCTACGATGTGACGATGACCAGGCACATCCTGGAGTCGTTCGTGGCCCAGGCGCAGATAGCCCTGCACGTCCACGTACCGTACGGCCGCAACGCGCACCACATCGTGGAGTGCCAGTTCAAGGCACTCGCCCGGGCGCTGCGCTACGCGTCCGAGTTCGACCCGCGCGCGGCCGGCATCCTCCCCTCGACCAAGGGCGCACTGTGAGCAAGGCAACTCTGTTGATCGTCGTCGGGCTCTTCCTCGGCGGCGGGGTGTACTCCTTCTGGAAGCAGAAGCTGCCCAAGGGCGTCATCGCCGTGCTCGCCCTCGGCTCGGTGCTCTGCCTGGCCGCCGGCGCGCTGCGGCTCTAGAGAGGGGGAGGTCCGCCATGGGCAAGAACGTCGTGGTCCTCGACTACGGGTCGGGGAACCTCAGGTCGGCGCAGCGGGCGATGGAGCGCACCGGCGCGACCGTCACCGTGACCTCCGACTTCCAGCAGGCGATGGACGCCGACGGGCTGCTGGTCCCCGGCGTCGGCGCCTTCGAGGCCTGCATGCGCGGGCTGCGCAAGGTCCGCGGGGAGCAGATCATCGGCCGCCGGCTGGCCGGTGGCCGTCCGGTGCTGGGCATCTGCGTCGGCATGCAGATCCTCTTCGAGCGCGGGGTCGAGCACGGGGTGGAGACCGCGGGCTGCGACGAGTGGCCCGGCACGGTCGAGCCGCTGGACGCCCCGATCGTGCCGCACATGGGTTGGAACACGGTCTCGGTGGCCGAGGGCAGCAGGCTCTTCGCCGGGCTGGACCCGGAGACCCGGTTCTACTTCGTGCACTCCTACGGCGTGCGCCGCTGGGAGCTGGAGGTCACCAACGAGCGGATCCACCCGCCGCTGGTCAGCTGGACCACGCACGGGCAGCCGTTCGTGGCCGCCGTCGAGAACGGGCCGCTCTGGGCCACCCAGTTCCATCCCGAGAAGTCCGGCGACGCCGGCGCCGCCCTGCTGACCAACTGGGTCGACACGCTGTGAACCGGCCGGCTCCGGCCGTGCGTCCGTGTTCCCCCCTCCGATGTGATGAAGGTAGTTACCGATGAGCCGCCTCGAACTCCTGCCCGCCGTCGACGTCCGGGACGGCCAGGCCGTCCGCCTGGTCAAGGGCGCCTCCGGCACCGAGACCTCCTTCGGTGAGCCGCTCGCCGCCGCGCTGGCCTGGCAGTCGGCCGGCGCCGAGTGGCTGCACCTGGTCGACCTGGACGCCGCGTTCGGCACCGGCTCCAACCGTGACCTGCTGCGCGAGGTCACCGGCGCGCTGGACATCAAGGTCGAGCTGTCCGGCGGCATCCGCGACGACGAGTCGCTCGCCGCCGCGCTGGCCACCGGCTGCACCCGGGTCAACCTGGGCACCGCCGCGCTGGAGAGCCCGGACTGGGTCGCCAAGGTGATCGCCGAGCACGGTGACAAGATCGCGGTCGGCCTGGACGTGGTCGGCACCACGCTGCGCGGCCGGGGCTGGACCCGGGACGGCGGAGACCTCTACGAGGTGCTGGCCCGGCTGGACTCCGAGGGCTGCGCCCGCTACGTGGTCACCGACGTCAACCGGGACGGCACCCTGACCGGACCCAACCTCCAGCTGCTGCGCGACGTCTGCGCCGCCACCGACAAGCCCGTGGTCGCCTCCGGCGGGGTCTCCTCGCTGGACGACCTGCGCGCCATCGCCACCCTGGTGCCCGAGGGTGTCGAGGGGTCGATTGTGGGCAAGGCCCTCTACGAGCAGAAGTTCACCCTCGAAGAGGCCCTGGAGGCCGTCTCGTGACAGAGCGTCAGATCGTACGCGGCCGGGTCGCCGGATTCTCGCCCTGGGAGGAGGAGTTCGGCTACGCGCGAGCCGTCGCCGCCGGCGACCACGTGCACGTGGCGGGCTCGACGGCCTGGGTGAACGGTCGGGTGGAGCACGACGACCCGTACCAGCAGGCCCTCACCGCCTTCGGCGTCGGCCTCAACGCCCTTGCCGCGTACGGTCTGACGGCGGACGACGTGGTCCGCACCCGGATGTACATCACGCACCTGCGGGACGCCGACGAGGTCGGCCGGGCGCACAAGAAGCTCTTCGACCGGGTCCGCCCGGTGGCCACCATGGTGGTGGTGGAGGGCCTGATCGACTCGCGGATGGTGGTCGAGGTCGAACTCGACGCCTACCGTGCCGGCCTGGCGGCCGAGTTGGAATCCCTGGAAGGCAAGCCATGACCCTCGCCGTACGTGTGATCCCCTGCCTGGACGTCGACGCCGGTCGGGTGGTCAAGGGCGTCAACTTCCAGAACCTGCGCGACGCCGGCGACCCGGTCGAGCTGGCCAAGCTCTACGACGCGCAGGGCGCCGACGAGTTGACCTTCCTGGACATCACCGCCTCGTCCGGCGACCGGGAGACCACCTACGACGTGGTGCGTCGCACCGCCGAGCAGGTCTTCATCCCGCTCACCGTGGGCGGCGGGGTGCGCGCCGTCGAGGACGTCGACCGGCTGCTGCGGGCCGGCGCCGACAAGGTCGGGGTGAACACCGCGGCGATCGCCCGGCCCGAGCTGGTGCGCGAGATCGCCGAGCGGTTCGGCCGCCAGGTGCTGGTGCTCTCGGTGGACGCCCGGCGCTGCCCGCCCGGCACCGGGACCGCCTCCGGCTACGAGGTCACCACCCACGGCGGGCGGCGCGGCACCGGCCTGGACGCGGTCGAATGGGCGGTCCGGGCGGCCGAGTTGGGGGCCGGCGAGATCCTGCTCAACTCGATGGACGCGGACGGCACCAAGGACGGCTACGACCTGGCGATGATCCGCGCGGTACGGGCCGAGGTGGCCGTGCCGGTGATCGCCTCCGGCGGCGCGGGCAAGCTCGCCGACTTCGCCCCGGCGGTGTCGGCCGGCGCCGACGCGGTGCTCGCCGCCTCGGTCTTCCACTTCGGCGACCTGCGGATCGGCGACGTCAAGACGGCGCTGCGCGAGGCGGGTCACCCGGTCCGCTGAGCCGGTGATCCGGGCGTGTCGGGGCGCGCCCGGGTTGGCACGGCGTCACCGGGGAGCCCGGTCAGCCGTCCGACGCGTCCGCCGCCGGGAGCGGCAGGCGGGCGCGCAGGGCGTCCACCGCCGCCGGCGCGCCGTCCACCACGACGCGGGCGCGCGCCCCGCGACCGAAGGCGAAGAGCAGCAGCTCGGCCGGCTCGCCGGCCACCTCCACCGGCTCACCGTCCGGCGCGCCGACCGTCAGCAGGCCCGGACGGTCGGCGCGACGCAGCTGCACCCGGAGCGGGGTCCGCCGGCCCACCCCGATCCGGGCGGGCAACGGCAGTCGCCGCCAGAGCAGTTCGGTGAGCTCCGGGTCGAGCGGTTCCGGCTCCCAGCCGCCGGGAGCGGCCCGCCGGACGTCCTCGGCGTGCACGAAGTACTCCACGCCGTTGGCCAGTTCGTCCACGCCGGGCAGTGCGAAGAGCGACAGCCGGGGCGGGCCGCCGCGGAACTCCCGCACCAACCGCTCGTACGGCCGGCGCGCGTAGCCGTCCTGCACCCGCCTGGTCCAGCCGGCCAGCGCCGGCAGCTGGATGCCCGGCGCGGCGTCCGGCCGGCGCTCGCGCACCAGCAGGTGGGCGACCAGATCACGGGTGCGCCAACCGGCGCAGAGGGTGGGGGCGTCGGGCCCGGCCCCGGTCAGCAGTCCGGCCAGCCTGGCCCGTTGGGCCTGCGCGTGGTTCGCCATCGGGCCAGCGTACCCAGCCACCGCCGGTGGTCGCCGCTGCCGCGCGGTCAACTCTTCAGCGGGCCGGTCAGTTTGGCGCCGCCCTGGGCGTCCGAGGTGGCCATCGTGCAGCTCACCGCGCGCATCCCCTGCTGGTAGAAGGAGACGTCGGGGCCCACCGGGAAGCTGTACCACTTGCCGCCGCCCTGCTTGGCGGACCAGGCCTGGAAGTACGGCTGGCAGAGCTTCCACATCGCGAGACCCTGGTCCCGCCCGGTGATCCCGTCCGGCAGCCGCGGGTTGGCGATCGACTCGGCGTCGTGCGGCTGGTCGCAGGGGCGTGCCACGGTCGTCGTGATGCCGGTGCTGAGCTGCGGGTTGTCCAGGCAGCTGCCGGCCGCGAAGTACGGGTACGGCAACTGCGGGGTCGGGCTGGTGGCGGGGGATGGCGGCGCGCTGGTCCGGGGCGGCGCGGGCGGCGCGGCCACCGGCCGGTGCGGCGAGGGCCGGAGCAGCACGGCGGTCCCGGCGCCGGCCAGCAGCAACAACCCGACGGCGAGTGCGATCAACCGCCCGCGGCGGGGCCGGCGCTGGGGAAGCTCGGTGGTCATGCGCACCAGAATCCCGCAGCGCGGGCGGGCGCGGGGGCGGTTTCGCCGAGCCGGTCGGGTCCGCGAGGTGGACCGGGACCGGGCCGGGCCGGTCCCGCGCGGTCCGCAGGGTGGGCGGCGGCGGTCCGAAGATCGGAAAGTGCTCGGTCCGGCCGGCCGGTGCTGCCAGAATGGCCGCATGTCATCCGCACCGCCCCCCGTCCCCGCCGCCGCCGGCAGCACCGCCCTCGACCCGGCCATCGCCGCCCGCCTCAAGCGCACCGAGGACGGGCTGGTGCCCGCCGTCGCGCAGCAGTACGACACCGGCGAGGTGCTGATGCTCGGCTGGATGGACGACGAGGCGCTGCACCGCACCCTCACCACCGGCCGGTGCACCTACTGGAGCCGCAGCCGCCGCGAGTACTGGGTCAAGGGCGGCACCTCCGGCCACGTCCAGCACGTGAAGTCGGTGGCGTTGGACTGCGACGGCGACACCCTGCTGGTCCGGGTCGACCAGGTCGGCGCGGCCTGCCACACCGGCGCCCGGACCTGCTTCGACGAAGACGTCCTGCTCAGCCACTGAAGCCTGAGCCACTCGGCCAGGCCCTCCCACCGATCGACCGCTGGAGAACACGGTGCCGTCCATGGACCTCGACGCCTTCCGCAAGCTCGCCGTCGACACCCGGGTCATCCCGGTCACCCGCCGGCTGCTGGCGGACGGCCTCACCCCGCTCGGGCTGTACCGCAGCCTGGCGGCCGAGCGCCCGGGCACCTTCCTGCTCGAGTCGGCGGAGCAGGGCCGCAGCTGGTCGCGCTACTCGTTCGTCGGAGTGCGCTGCGCCGCCACGCTGACCGCCGACCGCCAGGGCAACGCCCGCTGGCACGGCACCCCGCCGGTCGGCATCCCGACCAGCGGTGACCCGCTGCAGGTGCTGCGCGCCGCGGTCGAGGCGCTGCACACCCCGCGGCACACCGAGGACCTCCCGCCGCTCACCGGTGGCCTGGTCGGCTACCTCGGCTACGACATCGTCCGGCGGCTGGAGAAGCTGCCCGAGCTCACTCCGGACGACCTCCGGTTGCCGGAGCTGACCATGCTGCTGGCCACCGACCTCGCGGTGCTGGACCACGCCGACGGCACGGTGCTGCTGATCGCCAACGCGGTCAACCACAACGACCTGGACACCGGCGTGGACGAGGCCTACGCGGACGCGGTGGCCCGGCTGGACGCGATGGAGGCCGAGCTGGCCAAGCCGGTCGAGCCGGGGCTGGCCACCTTCACGCCGACCACGGTCGAGGCGCACTCGCCGTTCGGCGGGGCGCCCTACCGGGCCGCGGTCGAGGTGGTCAAGGAGCGGATCCGGGCCGGCGAGGCCTTCCAGGTGGTCCCGTCGCAGCGCTTCGAGGTGCCCTGTCCGGCCTCCGCGCTGGACGTCTACCGGATGCTGCGGACCAGCAACCCGAGCCCGTACATGTACCTGTTCCGGTTCCCCGGCCCGGACGGCGGCGCCGAGGGCGGCTTCGACGTGGTCGGCTCCAGCCCGGAGGCGCTGGTCAAGGTCACCGAGGGCCGGGCGATGGTGCACCCGATCGCCGGCACCCGGCACCGCGGCGCCACCCCGCAGGAGGACGCCGACCTGGCCGCCGAGCTGCTCGCCGACCCCAAGGAGCGGGCCGAGCACCTGATGCTGGTCGACCTCGGCCGCAACGACCTGGGCCGGGTCTGCACCCCGGGCAGCGTCGAGGTGGTCGACTTCATGTCCGTCGAGCGCTACAGCCACGTGATGCACATCGTCTCCACCGTCACGGGCGAGGTCGCCGCCGGCCGGACCGCCTTCGACGTGCTCACCGCCTGCTTCCCGGCCGGCACCCTCTCCGGGGCGCCCAAGCCGCGTGCGATGCGGATCATCGAGGAGCTGGAGCCCACCCGGCGCGGCCTCTACGGCGGCTGCGTCGGCTATCTCGACTTCGCGGGCGACTCGGACACCGCGATCGCCATCCGCACCGCCGTGTTGCGCGACGGCACCGCGTACGTGCAGGCCGGCGCGGGCGTGGTGGCCGACTCCGACCCGCACGCCGAGGACACCGAGTGCCGCAACAAGGCCGCCGCCGTGCTGCGCGCGGTGGCCACCGCCAACACCCTCCGCGCGCCGCTGCTCTGAGGCTCGTCGGGGCCCCGAGTCCGCCGGGAGGCGTTGGGCGTGACGGCGCCGGCGACCGAGAGCGCTCGGCACCGTGCGCAGCGCTCCGCACCGGCGGGTTCCCGCGGGAGCGGAGCGGCTGAGTCGGGGGCGGTGCGCGGAAGTGATCGGGGACGGGGGATAGTGGTCGGGTGACCGATTCGCCCCCGCCCCACAGTGCCGACCCGTCGGCCGCCCCGTCCTCCTCCCGGCGCAGCCTGGGTCTGATGTTGCTGCTCATCGCGCTCGGTGCGGTGCTGGTGCTGACCGCCGGGGGGCGGGTGTGGGCGCAGGGCCAGGTGAGCGGGCACCTCTCGGTGACCGCGACCGGCAGCGAGATCTCCGGTCTGCCGGGCGCGCTGGCGCTGGTCGCGCTGGCCTCGGCGGTGGCGGTGTTCGCGGTCCGCGGGTTCGGGCGGCTGCTGGTGGGCGTGCTGGTCACGCTGGCGGGGATCGGGGCCACGGTGGGCGCGGCGCTCGGCGCGCGCAACACCAACGCGCTGGACGAGACCGCCGCGCAGAAGCTCGCGCTGGTCGGCACCACGGCCTCGCAGGTCACCCACACCGCCTGGCCGTGGGTGGCGGCGGTCGGTGGCGTGCTGCTGGCCGCGGCCGGCCTGGTCACCGTGGTGTGCGGCCGGGCCTGGCCCGGGATGGGCGCCCGGTACGACGCGCCGACCACGGGCCCGGCCCGGCCGGCCGCGGCGGCCGGCCTCCGCGAGACCCCCGCCGACCTCTGGAAGGCGCTGGACCGCGGCGAGGACCCGACCACGAGCTGAGTCGGTCCGCGAGCCGGACCCGTCCGTCCGGGTGACGGCTGTCACGGCGCCCCGGCTTTGGGTCGCGGATAAGGGTCCGCCACAATGGACGGTGACCATCCGCCGGGCTCGGTAGGACCCGTAGAACCAAGGAGCACCATCAGATGTCGGCTGCCTCGCACGGACACTCCGTCGCCGCCTGGACCGGGTCGGCGATCGCTTTCGCCGGCTTCTGCGTTGCCGGTGCTGCCATGATCATGGAGTCGGTGATGTTCTTCGCCGTCGGCATGGCGGTCGTCGTGCTCGCCGGCGTGGTCGGCAAGGCCATGGCCATGGCGGGCATGGGCGTGCAGCCCGACCCGGCGGTCGAGGCGTACAAGGCCGAGGCCTACGCCAAGGCGCAGGCCGCCGCCCTCACCGCCAACGCGGGCTGAGTCAAGCCCCCCGCAAACCTGCGGCACCCGCGCGGACCGGGGTGCCCGGGCCCTCACCGGCCCCGGGCGCCCCGGTCCGCGCGCGTTCACGGTCGAAGAGCGCTCGCCGCCGTCCCCACGCCGGTTCCCGCGCGCTCGACTGCGGGCCCGGCCGAGGTCGGGGCACAATCAGCGGGTGACCGCCCCCAGTACCCCGGTCGGCCGGCCCTCGGCGGCCCGCCGGCTGGCCCGCCCGTTCGCCGCGCTCGGCGCGGTGGCCCTGCCCACCCTCTACGTCTCGGTGGTGGACCCGAACAGCCCGGGTCACTATCCGACCTGCCCGTTCCGGCAGGCCACCGGCTGGTGGTGCCCCGGCTGCGGCGGGTTGCGCTGCGTGCACGCGCTGACCCACGGTGACCTCACCACCGCCTGCCACGACAACCTGCTCGCCGTGGTGCTCTTCGCGGTGCTCGGCGTCTACTGGCTCCGCTGGGCCTGGGCGGCGCTGACCGGCGGCCCGCCGCCGCGGCTCTCGCTCGGACCCGGTTGGACGGTGCTGCTGGTCGTCGTCCTGGTCGTGTTCACCGTGGTGCGCAACCTGCCGGGTGGCGCGGGTCTGGCGCCGCCCGCGGTCTGACCTCGGCGGGGGCGTTCGGCCCGCCGGGGGTCCGCTGGGCGAGATCCACGCCGGGTGAATGCGCCGCGCGCCCCTGGTGCCGATACCATCGAGGAGCCGACGGGGGCGTTCCGCCCAGATCGGGTCCGACCGGATCCAACGGCGGCGCGCACGCCCGGAGGCTGATCAGAACATCCGGCAAGCAGATTTGATGGGGGCCCCGAGTGAGTGTGCTCGACGAGATCATCGACGGGGTCCGCGCGGACCTCGCGGAGCGGCAGGCCCGGGTCTCCCTGGACGAGCTGAAGGAGCTGGCCGCCAAGGCCCCGATCGCGAAGGACGGCGTGGCCGCCCTGCGCGGCGAGGGGGTCCGGGTGATCTGCGAAGTGAAGCGCTCCAGCCCGTCCAAGGGCGCGCTGGCGGCGATCGCCGACCCGGCGGCGCTGGCCGTCGACTACGCGGCCGGTGGCGCCGCCGCGATCAGCGTGCTCACCGAGCAGCGCCGGTTCGGCGGTTCGCTGGCCGATCTGGACGCGGTCCGAGCGGCGGTGGACACCCCGCTGCTGCGCAAGGACTTCATCGTCACCGCCTACCAGCTGTGGGAGGCCCGGGCGCACGGCGCGGACCTCGCGCTGCTGATCGTCGCCGCGCTCGAACAGCCGGCCCTGGTCTCGCTGATCGAGCGGGCCGAGTCGATCGGGCTCACCCCGCTGGTCGAGGTGCACGACGAGGAGGAGATCGCCCGCGCGGTCGACGCCGGCGCCAAGATCATCGGCGTGAACGCCCGCAACCTGAAGACCCTCGAGGTGGACCGCGACACCTTCGGCAACGTGGTGCACGCCATCCCGGCCGGCGTCGTCAAGGTGGCCGAGTCCGGCGTGCGCGGCCCGCACGACCTGATCGCCTACGCCAACCAGGGCGCCGACGCGGTCCTGGTCGGCGAGTCGCTGGTCACCGGCAGGGACCCGAAGGCCGCCGTGGCCGACCTGGTCGCGGCCGGCGCCCACCCGGCGCTGCGCCACCACGACGGACGGGACTGACCGCGCCGTGTCACTCGCCGCCCGACTCGCCCCCGGTTGCCGCCCGCGCGGCTGCCGCGCTCCCGCGCGCCGGGTGCTGGGCCGTCGGGTGCGCTACGTGATCGGTTGTGAGCCCGGCCAGGTGCCGGGCCGTCGATGGCGCGGGACGCACGGCTGAACGCCGTTCCGTCGTCCCGTACACCATTGACCAAGGAACACCCATGTCCTCCCACGACACCCCGTCCGGCCCGCAGGTGCCCGACGCCCGAGGCTACTTCGGTGCCTACGGCGGCCGTTTCATCCCCGAGGCGTTGATCGCCGCCGTCGAGCAGGTGGCCGACGAGTACGAGAAGGCCAAGCGCGACCCCGCCTTCGCCGCCGAGCTGGACGCCCTGCTCAAGGACTACACCGGCCGCCCGAGCCCGCTCACCGACGTGCACCGGTTCTCCGCCGAGGCGCGCGGCGCGCGGGTGCTGCTCAAGCGCGAGGACCTCAACCACACCGGCTCGCACAAGATCAACAACGTGCTGGGCCAGGCCCTGCTCACCCGTCGGATGGGCAAGACCCGGATCATCGCGGAGACCGGCGCCGGTCAGCACGGCGTGGCCACCGCCACCGCCTGCGCGCTCTTCGGCTTCGACTGCACGATCTACATGGGTGAGGTCGACACCCAGCGGCAGGCGCTCAACGTGGCCCGGATGCGGATGCTCGGCGCCGAGGTGGTCGCCGTGAAGTCCGGCAGCCGCACCCTCAAGGACGCCATCAACGAGGCGTTCCGCGACTGGGTCGCCAACGTCGACGACACCCACTACCTGTTCGGCACGGTGGCCGGGCCGCACCCCTTCCCGGCCATGGTCCGCGACTTCCACCGGGTGATCGGGATCGAGGCCCGCGAGCAGGTGCTGCAGCGCACCGGACGGCTGCCGGACGCCGTGGTCGCCTGCGTCGGCGGCGGCTCCAACGCGATGGGCATCTTCCACGAGTTCATCCCGGACGCCGGGGTGCGGCTGGTCGGCTGCGAGGCGGCTGGCGAGGGCGCCGAGACCCCGCGCCACGCGGCCACCCTCACCAAGGGCGACCCGGGCGTGCTGCACGGCGCCCGCACCTACGTGCTGCAGGACGAGGACGGCCAGACCATCGAGAGCCACTCCATCTCGGCGGGCCTGGACTACCCGGGCGTCGGCCCCGAGCACGCCTGGCTGAAGGACACCGGCCGGGCCGAGTACCGCCCGATCACCGACGACGCCGCGATGCAGGCGCTCCGCCTGCTCTCCCGCACCGAGGGGATCATCCCGGCCATCGAGAGCGCGCACGCGCTGGCCGGCGCGCTCGACCTGGGCCGCGAGCTGGGCCCGGGGGCGACCATCCTGGTCAACCTCTCCGGCCGGGGCGACAAGGACATGCACACCGCCGCGCAGTACTTCGGCCTCTACGACACCGATGCCGAGGGGGGCAACTGACCATGGCTTCCAAGCTCACCGAGATCCTCGCCGCCGCCAAGGCGGAGAACCGGGCCGCCCTGGTCGGCTACCTGCCGGCCGGTTTCCCGACCGTGGACGGCGGCATCCGGGCGGTCAACGCCCTGATCGAGGGCGGCTGCGACATCGTCGAGGTCGGCCTGCCGCACT
Organism: Kitasatospora sp. NPDC052896; assembly: GCF_044547075.1. NCBI lineage: Bacteria > Bacillati > Actinomycetota > Actinomycetes > Kitasatosporales > Streptomycetaceae > Kitasatospora > Kitasatospora sp. NPDC052896. The sequence goes on along the minus strand of NZ_JBITZU010000007.1, from coordinate 145,510 downwards.
CGGACCCGGTGCTGGACGGCGCGACCATCCAGACCGCCGACGACATCGCGCTGCGCGGTGGGGTCCGGATCAAGGACGTGCTGCGCACCGTTCAGGAGGTCGCGGCGGCCCACCCGGCGGCCGCGGTGCTGGTGATGACCTACTGGAACCCGGTGGACCGGTACGGCACCGCCCGGTTCGCCGCCGACCTGGCCGCGGCCGGCGGGGCCGGCGTGATCCTGCCCGACCTGCCGGTCGAGGAGTCCGGGCCGTGGCGCGCGGCGGCGGCCGAGCACGGTCTGGACACCGTCTTCGTGGTCGCGCCGAGCAGCCGGGACCCGCGGCTGGCCGAGGTCACCGCGGCCGGCAGCGGCTTCGTCTACGCGGCGGCCGTGATGGGGGTCACCGGGAGCCGGGCCCAGGTCGGCGAGCTGGCCGAGGACCTGGTCGCGCGCACCCGGGCCACCACCGAGCTGCCGGTCTGCGTCGGTCTCGGGGTCTCCACGGCGGCCCAGGCGGCCGAGGTGGCCGGCTTCGCGGACGGCGTGATCGTCGGCTCGGCCTTCGTCCAGCGGATCCTGGACGCGGACGGGGACGAGGAGGCCGGCCTGGCGGCCGTCCGGGCGCTCGCCGCGGACCTCGCCGCGGGGGTCCGCAAGCGCTGACCCGACGGCTCGACGGCCCGCCGCCCCCGCCGAGGGGGTGGCGGGCCGTCGGCGTTCGCGGCCTTCCCCGTACGGGTGAAGAATGTGCGGCTGACGTGTCATCAATAGTGACCGGGCGTTGGACCGGAGGCGGCCGGGGGAATGTCTCTCGCCGTCTGTGTTCGCGCACTTCTGACCGTTTGAGGGGAAGCTTCCGTGCCCTGCCTCCAGCGTGCCGTACTCGTCAGGGCCGCCGCCGCCGTCCTGGTACTGGCCGCGGCGTTCGGGGGTGAGCACGCGGTCGGCCACGCGCTGGCCAAGCGCGGCGCGGAGCGCGCGGCGCAGCAGGCCACCCAGCCGGCGCCCGCCCCGGTGGTCAAACCGGGCAGATAGTGTTTCCTCCCCCATTCGGGTGAATGGGGTAATGTGCAGGAACAGGGTCATATCCCCTACGGTTCATCAGGTAGCCCAGGCCGCAGGTCGGTCCGGGTGGACGGTGTTCCCGAGGGGGTCGCACAGATCATGATGGACAGTCAGCATGACAGCGCGTCGGCTCAGCCGGTCGCGCCACCGGCCGTGCCGGTCGGCCGGTCCACCGGGGCGGTCGAGTGGACCGGCACCGCCGTCCGGCTGGGCCTGGCCGTGGTGTGGGCCTGGGCCGGGCTGGCCAAGGTCTCCGATCCGGCGGTGGCCGCCCAGGCGGTCCGGGCCTACCGGATCCTGCCGGAGGGGCTGGTCAAACCGGTCGGGTACGGGCTGCCGTTCCTGGAGCTGGCGGTGGCCCTGCTGTTGGTGGTCGGCCTCGGGGTGCGGATCGTCGGGGTGATCTCCACGGTGCTGCTGCTGACCTTCATCGCGGGCATCTCCTCCGCCTGGGCGCGCGGGATCTCGATCGACTGCGGCTGCTTCGGCGGCGGCGGCGCGGTGGACGCCTCGCAGACCGAGTACCTGCAGGAGATCCTGCGGGACATCGGCTTCCTGTTGCTGGCGCTCTGGCTGGTGTTCCGCCCCCGCACCAGGCTGTCGGCCGACGCCTGGCTGGCCGGCTAGCCACCCCACCCCGATCCCGCACGTCGTCGAGAGCAGTTGAGAGCAAGTCATGAGCGAGAAGAACCGAGAAGGCAAGCGCACGGCCCGCGAGCGGATGCTGGAGAAGCGGGCCACGGAGGAGAGCCAGGCCGCGCGGAGGAAGAAGCTGGTCGTCCTCGGTTCGGTGGGCGTGGTGCTGGCGGCCGCGGTCAGCGTCGGGGTCGCGGTGCAGAGCCAGCGCTCCGCGCCGGACCGGCCGACCGCCGCGCCGGCCGGCGCGATCGGCGACAAGAGCCTGGTGATCCCGGACGGTCCGGCCAACGCGCCGTCCACGATGACCGTCTACGAGGACCCGCGCTGTCCCGCCTGCGGTGCCTTCGAGCACGACTTCGCCGCGACCGTGGACCAGTTGCAGGACCAGGGCAAGCTCTACGGCAACTACCACATCGTGTCCTTCATCGACCGGCACGACAACGGCAAGGGCTCCAAGAACGGCGCCAACGCGCTGGCGTGCGCGCAGAACGCCGGGTACTTCCGCGCCTACCACGACGTGCTCTACCGCAACCAGCCGAACGAGACCACCGACCCCTGGGCCGACCGGAACAAGCTGGTCGACCTGGCCAAGCAGGTCCCCGGGCTGGACTCACCGGCCTTCGAGGGCTGCGTCAAGAACAACACCTACGGCAGCTGGGTCTCCGCGGTGGAGCAGGACTTCGACAAGTCCGGCTACAGCTCGACCCCGACCATCCTGCTCAACGGCAAGCCGATCTACCCGAAGAACGGCAACGAGGAGATCACCCCGGCCAACCTGGTGAAGTGGGTGAACGAGGCGAACGCCGGCAAGCCGCTGGGCACCACCGGGTCGGCCTCGGCGAGTCCCGCGCCGACCGGTACCGCCTCGCAGACCCCGGCCGCGAGCGCGAGTGCCAGTGCCAGTGCCACCGCGAGTGCCAGTGCCAGTGCCACCGCGAGTGCGAGTGCCACCGCGAGTGCCAGCGCCGGCGCGAGCTCCACCGGCTGAGCGGGGGTTTTCCGCGAGCGGGCGTCGGTGAGTGCGGATCTCCGGATCACGACGGGGTAGCGTCGACCTTGTCATGGATATCGCTTACATTCCGAGCCCGTCGCGGGGCGTCATCCACCTCGGCCCGATCCCGCTGCGCGCGTACGCCTTCTGCATCATCATCGGTGTCGCCGTCGCCGTCTGGTTCGGCAGCAAGCGCTGGGTCGCCCGCGGCGGCGGCAAGCACACGGTCGGCGATGTCGCGGTCTGGGCGGTGCCGTTCGGGCTGGTCGGTGGTCGCCTCTACCACGTGATCACCGATCACCAGCTGTACTTCGACAAGGGCCAGGACCCGTGGAACGCGCTGCGGATCTGGGAGGGCGGGCTCGGCATCTGGGGGGCCATCGCGCTCGGCGCGGTCGGTGCCTGGATCGGCTGCCGACGGCGGGGGGTCCCGCTGCCGGCCTACGCGGACGCCATCGCGCCGGGCATCGCGCTCGCGCAGGCCTGCGGGCGCTGGGGCAACTGGTTCAACCAGGAGTTGTACGGCCGGGCGACCAAGCTGCCCTGGGGCCTGGAGATCCACAAGACGCTGCCGGACGGCACGGTGGTCAACGGGGTCTTCCAGCCGACCTTCCTGTACGAGTCGATCTGGTGCGTCGGTGTCGCGTTCCTGGTGCTCTGGGCCGATCGCCGCTACACCCTGGGCCACGGCCGGGCGTTCGCGCTGTACGTCGCCGCCTACACGGTGGGGCGGGCCTGGATCGAGTACCTGCGGATCGACGAGGCACACCACATCCTCGGCCTGCGGTTGAACGACTGGACCTCGATCGTGGTCTTCCTCGGCGCGGTGGTGTACCTGGTGGTGGTCGGCCGCAAGCGGCCGGGTCGGGAGGCGCCGGACTCGATCGATCCGACCGTCCGGGCGGAGGCGCCCGGAGCGGAGTCGGCCGTGGTGGAGCCACCAGCGGCGGACTCAGCTGCGGCCGGGTCGGCCGACACCGAAGCCGGCGGACCCTCTGGGGACGAAACCGCAGGTCAGCGAGGTTAGCCAGGGCTTGCTTGCTGGAAAGCGTCAGATCATCGGACTACTTTCGGAGCATGACAGCCCTGCGGGCAGCCCTTTTCCCACGGTGATGCGCCGTGCCCGGCTGCGGACAGGGGGGAATTCCGCACCGGAGGCCGAAACGCCATGAGCACCATCGTCGCCGAGCCCACCCTGGACAACCCGCCCCCACGGATCCCGGACGCCGACCACCACCGTGACGTCAACGGCGGCTGGCTGCGCCCGGCGGTGTTCGGCGCGATGGACGGCCTGGTCTCCAACTTCGCGCTGATGACCGGCGTGGTCGGCGGCGCGGCCGGCCACGGCACGATCGTCCTCACCGGCCTGGCCGGCCTGGCGGCCGGCGCCTGCTCGATGGCGGCGGGGGAGTACACCTCGGTCGCCTCGCAGCGCGAGCTGGTCGAGGCGGAGATCGAGGCCGAGCGGATCGAGTTGCGCCGCAACCCGCGTGGCGAGCTGGCCGAGCTGGCCCAGCTCTACGTCGGCCGCGGGGTGGACCCGGACCTGGCCCACGAGGTGGCCCGGCAGCTCACCCGCGACCCGGAGCAGGCGCTGGAGGTCCACGCCCGGGAGGAACTCGGCATCGACCCGCACGACCTGCCGAACCCGCTGGTGGCCGCGGTCTCCTCGTTCGGCTGCTTCGCGCTCGGCGCGCTGCTGCCGCTGCTGCCCTACCTGCTGGGCGCCACCTCGCTGCTCCCGGCGCTGGTCATCGCGCTGCTCGGGCTCTTCCTGTGCGGCGCGGTGGTGGCCCGGGTGACCGCCCGCAGCTGGTGGTTCAGCGGCCTGCGGCAGCTGGTGCTGGGCAGCGGGGCGGCCGGGGTGACCTACCTGCTGGGCTGGCTCATCGGTGGCCACGTCGGTTGACCGGGCTGTCGGAACGTACGCCGGTCTGCATGTTCATACGGACGGGCGAGTGATGTTCCACACATCGGCCGGCCTCGCCGGTCCGCCCTACCCTCGCCGTCGGGCGCCCAGGGCCATCGGTCCAGCGCCTCGGACCGCGCCCGGAGGGCGGAATCACAGGACGGCTCACGCGGGCGCCCGCCCCGGCGGATTTCCACTCTGTTTCGGGCGGTTAACGGCGGGGCACACTTGGGGGAGCGCGCGGACCGCGTAGTCCGCCCCCTTTGCCTCCATTACCGGCCGGTAACAGCCTCTGACCTGGGGTTGCGTCCGCCATGTGGACGACAGATTCCACTTCCCGGGATGTTGGGCATCATGTAACTTGCACGAACCCGCAGAGGGCCAACGTCGTCCCTGTTGCACCCGCACCTCCACCGGCCGTCGGCCGGGAGATGCCCCCCATGCCAAGACGACGACGGGAGAGCCGATGCTGTCTGCATCCCCGCACTCCGCCGACGAGCCCCAGGGCAGCGCCGTGCGCCCCTACTCGCTCGTCCCGGACGCGCGACCTGCTGCTCAGGGCCTGTACGACCCGCGGAACGAGCACGATGCCTGCGGCGTCGGCTTCGTCGCCACGCTGACCGGCAGGGCCGATCACACCATCGTCGAGCAGGCGCTCACCGTCCTGCGCAACCTGGAGCACCGCGGTGCCACCGGCGCCGAGCCGGACTCCGGCGACGGCGCCGGAATCCTCACCCAGATCCCGGACGCCTTCCTGCGCGCCAGGGCCGGCTTCGAGCTGCCCGCCGCCGGCTCCTACGCGGTGGGCATCGCCTTCCTCCCCGACGAGGACGCCGCCGACGCCGCCGCGGTCACCGCCATCGAGGCCATCGCCGCCGAGGAGGGCCTGACCGTCCTCGGCTGGCGCGACGTGCCGACCGCCCCCGACCTGCTGGGCGCCACCGCCCGCTCGGTGATGCCGCGGTTCCGCCAGCTCTTCGTCACCCACGGCGAGCGGACCGGCCTGGAGCTGGACCGGATCGCCTTCGTGCTGCGCAAGCGTGCCGAGCGCGAGGCCGGGGTCTACTTCCCCTCGCTCTCCGCGCGGACCATCGTCTACAAGGGCATGCTGACCACCGGGCAGCTGGAGCCGTTCTTCCCGGACCTGTCCGACCGGCTCTTCGCCTCGGCCCTCGGCCTGGTGCACTCCCGGTTCTCCACCAACACCTTCCCGAGCTGGCCGCTGGCCCACCCGTACCGCTTCGTCGCGCACAACGGCGAGATCAACACGGTCAAGGGCAACCGCAACTGGATGACCGCGCGGGAGTCCCAGCTCGCCACCGACCTGATTCCGGCCAACGAGAACGGGCAGGGCCTCGACCGGATCTTCCCGATCTGCACCCCGGAGCACTCCGACTCGGCCTCCTTCGACGAGGTCCTGGAGCTGCTGCACCTCAGCGGCCGGTCGCTGCCGCACTCCGTGCTGATGATGATCCCGGAGGCCTGGGAGAACCACGCCACCATGGACCCGGCCCGGCGGGCCTTCTACCAGTACCACTCCAACCTGATGGAGCCCTGGGACGGCCCGGCCTGCGTCACCTTCACCGACGGCACCCGGATCGGCGCGGTGCTGGACCGCAACGGCCTGCGCCCGGCCCGCTACTGGGTCACCGAGGACGGCCTGGTGGTGCTCTCCTCCGAGGTCGGCGTGCTCGACCTGGACCAGCAGAAGGTGGTCCGCAAGGGCCGGCTGCAGCCCGGCAAGATGTTCCTGGTCTCGCTGGACGAGAACCGGATCGTCGACGACGAGGAGATCAAGTCCGCCCTCGCCGCCGAGCACCCCTACGAGGAGTGGCTGGCCGCCGGCCAGATCCAGCTCTCCAAGCTGCCCGAGCGCGAGCACATCGCGCACACCCACGCCTCGGTGACCCGCCGCCAGCAGACCTTCGGCTACACCGAGGAGGAGCTGCGGGTCATCCTCGCGCCGATGGCCCGCACCGGCGGTGAGGCGCTCGGCTCGATGGGCACCGACTCGCCGATCGCCGCGCTCTCCGAGAAGCCCCGGCTGCTCTTCGACTACTTCGTGCAGCTGTTCGCGCAGGTCACCAACCCGCCGTTGGACGCCATCCGCGAGGAGCTGGTCACCTCGCTGCTGAGCAACCTCGGCCCCGAGGGCAACCTGCTCGGCGCGGAGGCGGCCGCCTGCCGCTCGGTCGCCATGCCGTTCCCGGTGATCGACAACGACGAGCTCGCCAAGCTGATCCACATCAACGCCGACGGCGACCAGCCCGGCCTGAAGGCGGTCACCCTCTCCGGCCTCTACCGGGTCTCCGGCGGCGGCGAGGCGCTGGCCGCCCGGCTCCAGGCGATCGCGGACGAGGCCGACGCGGCGATCGCGGACGGCGCCCGGATCATCGTGCTGTCCGACCGTCACTCCGACGCCGAACACGCGCCGATCCCCTCGCTGCTGCTCACCTCCGCGGCGCACCACCACCTGATCCGCACCAAGCAGCGCACCAAGGTCTCGCTGCTGGTCGAGGCCGGTGACGTGCGCGAGGTGCACCACGTGGCGCTGCTGATCGGCTACGGCGCGGGCGCGGTCAACCCGTACCTGGCGATGGAGTCGGTCGAGGACCTGGTCGCCCAGGGCGTCTTCATCCAGGGGGTCGAGCCCGAGAAGGCGATCCGGAACCTGATCAAGGCGCTCGGCAAGGGCGTGCTCAAGGTGATGTCCAAGATGGGCATCTCCACCGTGGCCTCCTACCGCGGCGCCCAGGTGTTCGAGGCGATCGGCCTCTCCCAGGAGCTGGTGGGCGGCTACTTCGCCGGTACCACCAGCAAGCTCGGCGGCATCGGCCTGGACGAGCTCGCCCGGGAGACCGCCGCCCGGCACGCCAAGGCCTACCCGGCCTCCGGCATCTCCGCCGCGCACCGCGCGCTGGAGATCGGCGGCGAGTACCAGTGGCGCCGCGAGGGCGAGCCGCACCTGTTCGACCCGGACACCGTCTTCCGGCTGCAGCACGCCACCCGTACCCGCCGGTACGACATCTTCAAGCAGTACACCGAGCGGGTGAACGAGCAGTCCGAGCGGCTGATGACGCTGCGCGGCCTGTTCCAGCTGGACGCCAGGGGCCGTGCGCCGGTCCCGGTGGAGGAGGTCGAGCCGGTCTCCGAGATCGTCAGGCGGTTCTCCACCGGCGCGATGTCCTACGGCTCGATCTCGATGGAGGCGCACGAGACGCTGGCCATCGCGATGAACCGGCTCGGCGGCAAGTCCAACACCGGTGAGGGCGGCGAGGACCCGGAGCGGCTGTACGACCCGGAGCGCCGCTCGGCGATCAAGCAGGTCGCCTCCGGCCGGTTCGGCGTCACCTCCGAGTACCTGGTCAACGCGGACGACATCCAGATCAAGATGGCCCAGGGCGCCAAGCCCGGCGAGGGCGGCCAGCTGCCCGGACACAAGGTCTACCCGTGGGTGGCGAAGACCCGCCACTCCACCCCGGGCGTCGGCCTGATCTCCCCGCCGCCGCACCACGACATCTACTCGATCGAGGACCTGGCGCAGCTGATCCACGACCTCAAGAACGCCAACCCGCAGGCCCGCATCCACGTGAAGCTGGTCTCCGAGGTCGGCGTCGGCACGGTCGCGGCGGGCGTCTCCAAGGCGCACGCGGACGTCGTGCTGGTCTCCGGCCACGACGGCGGCACCGGCGCGTCCCCGCTGACCAGCCTCAAGCACGCCGGTGGCCCGTGGGAGCTCGGCCTGGCCGAGACCCAGCAGACCCTGCTGCTGAACGGCCTGCGCGACCGGATCGTGGTGCAGACCGACGGCCAGCTGAAGACCGGCCGGGACGTGGTGATCGCCGCGCTGCTCGGTGCCGAGGAGTTCGGTTTCGCCACCGCGCCGCTGGTGGTCTCCGGCTGCATCATGATGCGGGTCTGCCACCTGGACACCTGCCCGGTCGGCGTGGCCACCCAGAACCCGGTGCTCCGCGAGCGGTTCTCCGGCAAGCCCGAGTTCGTGGTCAACTTCTTCGAGTTCATCGCCGAGGAGGTCCGCGAGCTCCTCGCCGAGCTGGGCTTCCGCTCGATCGAGGAGGCGGTCGGCCACGCCGAGCACATCGACCCGACCGCCGCCGTCGACCACTGGAAGGCCGCCGGGCTCGACCTGGCCCCGCTCTTCCACGTGCCGGAGCTGCCGGCGGGCGCGGCGCTGCACCGCACCATCGACCAGGACCACGCGCTGGACAAGGCGCTGGACAACCAGCTCATCGAGCTGAGCCAGGACGCCCTGGAGCGCGGCGAGGCGGTCCGGATCCAGCTGCCGATCCGCAACGTCAACCGGACGGTCGGCACCATGCTGGGCCACCAGGTGACCAGGCGGTACCGCGGTGAGGGCCTGCCCGAGGGCACCATCGACGTCACCTTCACCGGCTCGGCCGGGCAGTCGTTCGGCGCCTTCGTGCCGCGCGGCATCACCCTGCGGCTGGAGGGCGACGCGAACGACTACGTGGGCAAGGGCCTCTCCGGTGGCGTGCTGGTGATCCGGCCGGCCCGGGACGCGGCGGCGATCGGCGCCGACGCCCAGCACCACGTGATCGCCGGCAACACCATCGGGTACGGCGCCACCAGCGGCCGGATCCACTTGCGCGGCAAGGCCGGTGAGCGTTTCGCGGTCCGCAACTCGGGCGCCACCCTGGTGGTCGAGGGGGTCGGCGACCACGGCCTGGAGTACATGACCGGCGGCCGGGTGGTCATCCTCGGCGAGACCGGCCGCAACCTGGCCGCGGGCATGTCCGGCGGCATCGGGTACGTGCTGGACCTGCGCCCGGCCAACGTCAACGGCGGCATGGTGGGCATCGAGGCCCCCGACGCCGCCGACCGGGAGTGGCTGCGGGCGACCGTCCAGCAGCACTACGAGGAGACCGGCTCGACGGTGGCCGCCGAGCTGCTGGCCGACTGGGGCAGCGGGGTCTCCCGGTTCTCCAAGATCATGCCGACCGACTACAAGGCAGTGCTCGCCGCCAAGGACGCCGCCGAGCGCGACGGACTCTCCGAGTCCGAGACCACTCGCAAGATGATGGAGGCGGCACATGGCTGACCCCAAGGGCTTCCTGACGACCCCGAAGCAGCTGGCCGAGCGCCGCCCGGTGGACGTCCGACTGCGCGACTGGAACGAGGTCTACGTCGAGCGCGGCCTGCTGCCGATCATCAGCAAGCAGGCCGGCCGCTGCATGGACTGCGGCATCCCGTTCTGCCACAACGGCTGTCCGCTCGGGAACCTGATCCCGGAGTGGAACGACCTGGCCTACCGGGACGACTGGCGCGGCGCCATCGAGCGGCTGCACGCGACCAACAACTTCCCGGAGTTCACCGGCCGGCTCTGCCCGGCGCCGTGCGAGTCGGCCTGCGTGCTGGGGATCAACCAGGACGCGGTGACCATCAAGAACGTCGAGGTCACCATCATCGACAAGGCCTGGGACCGCGGCGGGGTCACCCCGCAGGTCCCGGAGCGGCTCTCCGGCAAGACGGTCGCCGTGGTCGGCTCCGGCCCGGCCGGCCTGGCCGCCGCCCAGCAGCTCACCCGGGCCGGACACACCGTGGTGGTGTACGAGCGGGCCGACCGGATCGGCGGCCTGCTGCGGTACGGCATCCCCGAGTTCAAGATGGAGAAGCGCCACATCAACCGCCGCATCGAGCAGATGCGCGCGGAGGGCACCCGGTTCCGCACCGGCGTCGAGATCGGCGTCGACCTGACCGGGCAGCAGCTGCGCGAGCGGTTCGACGCCGTGGTGGTCGCCGCGGGTGCCACCACCGCGCGTGATCTGCCCGTCCCCGGACGGGAGTTCAAGGGCATCCACCAGGCGATGGAGTACCTGCCGCTGGCCAACAAGGTGCAGGAGGGCGACTACGTCGAGTCGCCGATCAGCGCCAAGGACAGGCACGTGGTGGTGATCGGCGGCGGCGACACCGGCGCGGACTGCGTCGGCACCGCGCACCGGCAGGGCGCGGCCTCGGTCACCCAGCTGGAGATCATGCCGCGGCCGGGCGACGACCGTCCGGCCCACCAGCCCTGGCCGACCATGCCGATGACCTACAAGGTCACCTCCGCGCACGAGGAGGGCGGCGAGCGGGTCTACTCCGTCAACACCACCCACTTCACCGCGGACGAGGACGGCAACGTGGCCGAACTCCACCTGGTCGAGGTGGAGTTCAAGGACGGCCGGTTCGTACCGGTGCCCGGCACCGAGCGGTCCATCCCGGCCCAGCTGGTCACCCTGGCGATGGGCTTCACCGGCACCGACGTGCGCAACGGCCTGGTGGAGCAGCTCGGCGCCGAGCTGGACGCCCGCGGCAACGTGGCCCGCGACGGCGCCTTCGCCACCAGCGTGGACGGCGTGTACGTCTGCGGCGACGCGGGCCGTGGCCAGTCGCTGATCGTCTGGGCCATCGCGGAGGGCCGCTCGGCCGCCGCCGCGGTGGACCGCTACCTCGCCGGCGCCACCGCGCTGCCCGCCCCGATCCGTCCGACCGACCGCCCGCTGGTGGTCTGACCCCGCAACCTCACCGCACCACCCTCCCCGCAGTTGCCCGGTCCGCCGGGCGGCACCACCGCGGGCCCGCCAGAGCCGCCGGGCCGCGCGGAGTTCCAGGACGGCGCCCGCCCCCTCCCCGACCACGTGGGGGGCGGGCGCCGTCGCGTCCGGGGCCGGCAGTGTGATGATCTTGTACGATCCGCCGATCGGCGGATCCGGTGGTGGTCCTGTCGAGGCGGTCCCCGCGGCGGCGGGGACGTGGCAGACTGCCGCCGGGGTGGGGCATCGGACGAGGGGAGGGCTGATGAGCACGGTGCAGACCGGCAGCGGCGGCACGGTGCGCCGACTGCTGCTGGGCTCCCAGTTGCGGCGGCTGCGCGAGGCCAGGGGAGTGTCCCGGGAGGACGCCGGGTACGAGATCCGGGCCTCCGGATCGAAGATCGCCCGGATGGAGCTGGGCCGGGTCAGCTTCAAGGAGCGGGACGTCGCCGACCTGCTGACCCTCTACGGCGTCGGCGACGAGCGGGAACGGGCCGCGCTGCTCGGCCTGGTCCGGGAGGCCAACGCGACCCCGTGGTGGCACGGTTACGCCGACGTGCTGCCGTCCTGGTTCCAGACCTACCTGGGCTTCGAGGAGGCCGCCTGCTCGATCGCCTCCTACGAGGTGCAGTTCGTCCCCGGGCTGCTGCAGACCGAGGGGTACGCCCGGGCGGTGATCCGGCTCGGCCTGCCGGGCGGCACCGCGAGCGAGATCGAGCGCCGGGTCGAGGTGCGGCTGCGCCGGCAGCTGCTGCTCACCGCCGAACGGGCGCCGCAGCTGGTGGCCGTGGTGGACGAGGCCGCGCTGCGCCGGCCGTGCGGCGGGCCGGAGGTGATGCGCGGGCAGCTGGAGCAGCTGTTGCGGCTCTCCGAGCGGCCCAACGTGCTGCTCCAGGTGATGCCGCTGGGCTTCGACGGGCTGGCCGCGGAGAGCGGCGCCTTCTCGGTGCTGGGCTTTCCCGAGCCCGACCTGCCGGAACTGGTCTACCTGGAGCAGTTCACCACCGCGCTCTACCTGGACCGACCGCGCGAGGTGGCCGAGTACACCGCGACCCTGGACCGGCTGCGCGCCGACAGTCTGTCACCGGAGGACAGCAGGCGGCTTCTGACCAGTCTCCTTCAAGAGGCCTGACCCGTCGGTAGGATGAGTGTTCATCAGGACGTGTGAAGGGGAGTCGGGTGTCCTATTTTTCGGAACTCTCGCAGCAGTACATCGCCGGGCAGTGGTGTCCCGGTAGCGGTTCCTGGGACATCGTCGACCTCAACCCGTACAACGGGGAGAAGCTCGCCTCGATCACCGTGGCGACCGTCGACCAGGTGGACCAGGCCTACCGGGCGGCCGAGGCCGCCCAGCGGGAGTGGGCCGGAGTCAACCCGTACGAGCGTCGGCTGGTCTTCGAGCGCGCGCTGCGGGTGATCGAGGAGCACGAGCGGGAGATCACCGACGCCATCATCGCCGAGCTGGGCGGCACCCATCTCAAGGCAGGCTTCGAACTCGGGCTCACCAAGGACCTGTTGCGCGAGGCGATGCAGCTGTCGCTGCGCGCCGAGGGCCGGGTGCTGCCCTCGCCGGTGGACGGCAAGGAGAACCGGCTCTACCGCCTGCCCGTCGGCGTGGTCGGCGTGATCAGCCCCTTCAACTTCCCGCTCTTCCTCTCCGTCAAGGCGGTCGCTCCGGCGCTGGCGCTGGGCAACGCGGTGGTCCTGAAGCCGCACCAGGACGCCCCGATCGTCGGCGGCACCCTGGTCGCCAGGATCTTCGAGCGGGCCGGGCTGCCGGCGGGCCTGCTCAACGTGGTGGTCACCGACATCGCCGAGATCGGTGACGCGCTGCTGGAGCACCCGGTGCCCAAGGTGATCGCGTTCACCGGCTCGGACCGGGTCGGCCGGCACGTCGCCACCGTGGCGGCCTCGCACTTCAAGCGCTCGATCCTGGAGCTCGGCGGCAACAGCGCGCTGATCGTGCTGGACGACGCCGACCTCGACTACGCGGTGGACGCCGCGGTCTTCAGCCGCTTCGCCCACCAGGGCCAGGTCTGCATGGCGGCCAACCGGGTGCTGGTGGACCGCGCGGTGCTGGCCGAGTTCACCGGGAAGTTCGTGGCCAAGGTCGCCTCGCTCACCGTCGGTGACCCGAAGGACCCGGCCACCCAGCTCGGCCCGCTGATCAACAGCGTCCAGGCCGACGCGCTGACCGCCCAGGTGGACCAGGCGGTGGCGGACGGCGCGACGGTGCTGCTGCGCGGCAGCACGGTGGGCACCCTGATGGAGCCCGTGGTGCTGACCGACCTGGCCCCGGACGCGCCGATCCTGCGGCGGGAGCTGTTCGGGCCGGTGGCGCTGCTGGTGCCGTTCGACGGCGAGGACGAGGCGGTGGCGCTGGCCAACGACACGCCGTTCGGGCTGAGCGGCGCGGTGCACACCGGGGACACCGAGCGGGGTGTCCGGGTGGCGAAGCGGATCGAGACCGGCATGATCCACGTCAACGACGGGACCATCCACGACGAGGCGATCGTGCCGTTCGGCGGCGAGAAGAACTCCGGGCTGGGCCGGCTCAACGGCGAGTCCACGGTGGACGCCTTCACCACCCTGAAGTGGATCTCCATCCAGCACGGTCGCAGCCGCTTCCCGTTCTGAGTGCTGCCCGTCTCCGGGGCGACCGGGTTCTGCGCCGACCGGGTGAAAGCTTCCATAACTGGACATACCATCGCAGAAAGGCGTTGATGGGAGGCCCAGGATGACCAAGCGATCGACGGGCGGTACGACCAAGGCCCGCGCGAGCAAGCTCAGCACGGCCAAGCTCCGTCAGGGCACCCAGGAACTGCTGGAGCGCCGCGGCATGGCGGCCGCCGCGACCGGCAGGAGGCGCGGGTTCGGCCCCGCGCTGCACACCCCCGCCGCGGGTGCCGTCCCGGCCCCCGCGGCGTACGGCACGTACGCGGCGCTGGCCGGCGAGCCCGCCTTCAGCCACGGCGGGCGGCGGGCCCCCGAGCAGCGGGCGCTGACCGGCGCGCTGCCGGCCCACGCCGAGCTCAAGGGCCACCGGCACCGGGGCGCCGAGAAGCACTCCGCGCACTGAGTACGACGGATCCGGCCCGGGGGGCCGCGGGGCGGGGGCGGAGCCGGCCGACAAAGGGCCCCCACGAAACCACCACCCCCCCCCCCGGGGCCCCCACACCCCCAGCCCCGTCCCACCCCCCCCCCCGCCGGCCCGCCCCCCGCGGCCCCCCGGCCCGGATCCGTCGTACTCAGGGCAGCTTCTCCAGCACCACCCGGACCCGGTCGGTGAACTCCTCCTCCGGCGGTGGTCCGCCCGGTTCCAGCCGCCACCAGGAGCGGCCGCGCTCGTACCAGTCCAGGACGGCCGGGAGCGCCTCCCGGACCACCGGCGCGAGCTGGCCGGCGGTCTCCGGGGCGAGCCGCTCCCGGACCGCGGTCAGCAGCTGTCGGGCGGCCTGCGCGGGCGGCTCCGGCCAGCCGGACCGGGTCACCCGCTGGTCCTGGGCAGCCAGCTCCCGGCCCAGCCGTCCGGCCAGCTCTGCGTCGGCGGGCGGCGGGCTGGCCGGCGGTGGGCTGGCGGGCGGAGGTGGGCTCACGGGCCGCGACCTCACGGCCGGCCGCGGGGCGGCGGCCGGCTCGGGCGGTGACCCGACGGGCTCGGTGCGCTCGGTGGGCTCGGTGGTGGCCGGTGGCTCGGCCGGCGCCGGCTCGGCCCGAGCCGGGAAGGCCAGCCCCAGCACCGCGCCCGCGCCGTACAGCCCCGCCACCGCGCCGGTCCCCACCACCGCCCAGTCGGCGCTCGGCCCCAGCAGCGTCAGCAGCAGCCCGATCCCCGCGCCGCCGCACCCCAGCAGGTGCGCCCGCGAGCCGAAGTAGGCCGGCACCCGCCTACTGGTAGCCACGGATGTCCTCGAACACGCCGTTCAGGTCCCCCGAGGTCCCGTCGAAGAGCAGACCGCCGGTGGTGTCCGCGATCCCCTGCAACTGCTGCCGGGCGCCCTCGCCGAACAGGATCGGGAAGACCGGCACCGCCTGCTGGGCGGCCGGCAGCGCGTGGTAGAAGGCCGTGAAGTCGGCCGCCGTCGCCCCCTCGTTGCTCTCGCCGTCGGTCATCAGCACGATCGAGGTGAACCGGTCGTCCTGTGCCGCCGCCTGCTGCTGGGCCACCACCCGGTACGCCTGCTCCAGGGTGCTGTAGATGGCCGTGCCGCCGCCCGCCGACAGGCTCTGCACGTCGGCGTCGATGGCCGCCAGCGCGGTGCCCGGGTCGTCCGCCGGGACGGTGTGGGTGTGCTGCCACTTCACCGCGTCGGCGAACGAGATCAGCGTGACCTCCTCACGGTCCCGGAACCGGTTGACCGCCATGGTGTCGGCGGCGCCGGTGAGTTGGCCCAGCGCCTGCTTGAGCGCGGCCAGCCGGGGGCCCGCCATCGACCCGGAGGTGTCCAGCACGTAGACCGTCCGGGACGGCCGGCGCAGCTGGTTCTGGTACGCCGCGAGCAGCGCGTCCGCCACCGCCCGGCTGCCCGGGAACGGCAGCTCGGGCCGGATGTCGGTGGGCAGCCCGGCGGCCGGCGCCACCCCGGGGGCGACCGGCCGCCGTTCGGTGCTGTCGGAGATCTTCCGCTGTACGTCGGGCCGCAGCAGGTAGGCCGTCAGCCGCTGGAAGGCGTCCCGGGCCTGCGGTGAGGCGGAGGTCAGCAGGGTCAGTGGATAGTCGGCGGAGACCACGCCGTCGGTCGGCCGGATCACGGTGAGCCTGGCGTCGGCCGGCAGGGTGCGGTTCAACTCCAGCAGCACCGACTCGTAGTTGACCAGCGCGCCGACCTGTGGGCCCGAACCGCCCTGCGCGGTCCGGGCGTAGGCCTGGGCCAGCCAGCCGGAGGAGCCCGAGGTCAGCTTCTGTCCGGTGAAGAAGCTCTGCAGCGCCGGGGCGGCCCTGGTCACGTCGTCCTCGGTCAGCGCGGCCTGCGCGCCGGAGAACGCCGAGGCCAGCCCGACCAGCGCGGAGAGACCGGAGTTGGAGCGTGACGGGTCGGTCATCCCGAAGGTGAGCTTCTGCGCCGTCACCGCGTCGCCGATCTGCGACCAGGTCACCTTGGCCGGATCCCAGCCCAGCGCGGTCAGTTGGGAGGAGCGCACGCCGATGGCGACCGGTGAGACCATGATCGGGGTCTCCGAGAGCAGCTTGCCCGCCCCCGCCGGGTCGAGCCGCAGGTAGCGGTTGGACGGGAACCAGAGCGCGTCGTAACTACCGTCCGCCTTGCCGGAGGTGACCGTCTGCGCGCCGTCCAGCGTTCCGCTGTAACTGAGTTGGACGGTCACTCCGGTGGCCTTCCGGGCGTCGTCCAACACCGGTGCCATGTCCTGGAGTTCACTGCCGGCCAGTACGCGCAGGGTGACCGGCGGCCCGGCGGACGGTGAGTCGCCCGGGGTCGGCCGCGGGTGCGCGGAGTCGCAGCCGGCCGTCACGGCGAGCAGCAGGGCCAGCAGCAGGGCGGGCAGGGGCTTCGGTATCCGCATCAGTTCCCCTTGGCCGCGGCGATCAGTTGCTGCATGACCGGCGGTGCCGGGATGGCCACCTGGGCCACCCCCGCCGCCGTCAGGTCCGGTGCGAAGCCGGTGGTCCTGGTGGTCGCCATCGCCTTGCCGAACGCGGTCGGGTCGCCGGCCGGCCGGAAGCCGTTCGCGGCCTCCAGCTGTTGCAACTTGGGGTCGTTCTCCAGCGCGTCGGCCAGCCGGTGGGCGTTCGGCGTCAACTCGACCACGGTGTGGTCACTCAGGAAGGTGGTGTCGGGATAGAGCAGCACGGTGTCGCCCGGCAGTTGCCCGGCCTCCGCCGCGGCGGCCACCTGGGACTCGTAGACCCAGACCAGCGGGTTGCCGACGCCGGACAGGAAGTTCCGGAACGGTCCGTCGGAACTTGGCAGTTGGGCGCCCTGGATCTCGGTTAGATGGCGCAGGAGCGATCGGGTCCGGTCAACTCCGGCCTGGTCAGCCACTACTGTGTCGCCGTTCGCCAGGTAGGACATCACCGCCAGGTGCAGCGCGCCGGAGGAGGAGCTGGCCGGGTCGGTGGTGGTGACGTACAACAGGCCGGTCAGCGAGGGGTGTTGGGCCGCACCCTGGAGGCTCTGCCAGGTGGTCTGGGCGTTCAGCGCCTGTAGGTAGGCGGTCATCCGGAAGGTCCAGACGCCCGACGCGGACCGGGTGGCCAGGCCGTTCTGGGCCAGCAGCGCCGCGGTGTCCTGCCTGGCCACGATCACCAGCGGCGAGTAGAACGGCCGGACCGGCACCGGGTTCAGGTCGCCCGGGATCGAGTCGGCCACCACCGAGCTGGAGGGGAAGACGAAGTCGTCCTTCTTGTCGTCCGTCGGCGTCATCTCCAGTGAGCCGGCCGGGACGACCTGCACGGTCAGGCCCCTGGCCCGTAGCTCCGCCTGCACCCTGGGGTCCGCGAAGAACGCCGACTTCTCCGAGCCGACCAGCCCGGTGAGCACGGTCTGTGGCGGTAACGGCGGCGAGCCGCAACACCAGGGCCGCCAGATCAGCACCACCACGCCGGCGATCAGCACCAGTGCCGACACCACCCCCAGCAGACGCCGCACGGCGTTCTCCCCCCCTGCCCCAGCTCGTCCGGACCCAGAGGGTCCCGCCGGGGGCCGAGCACGGCGCGGCGGACAGGTGAACCGGAGGTGAACAAGCCATCCCGGAACCGCATCGGCGAGTGACTGATGGGGCCAACTCCGCTTGGTGGCAAGGGATGTCACGCTGCCTCAGAGAGTTCAACGAAGCTTTCGGCAACGGTCACCCGGAGGTCTGCCGGAACGTCATTGTTACGCGCCGGTAATGAATACCCTCAGTCCCATGCGCCGAGCAAAAATCGTCTGTACCCTCGGGCCCGCCGCCGACTCGTACGACCAGATCAAGGGCCTGGTCGACGCCGGCATGGACATCGCCCGATTCAATCTGAGCCACGGCTCGCACGCCGAGCACGAGGAGCGGTACCGCCGGGTCCGCAAGGCCGCCGACGAGACCGGCCGGAGCGTCGGCATCCTGGTCGACCTTCAGGGCCCGAAGATCCGGCTGGGCACCTTCGCCGAGGGGCCGGTACTCCTTGAACGCGGCGACGACTTCACCATCACGGTGGAGGACGTCCCCGGGGACAAGGAGTGCTGCGGCACCACCTACCGGGGCCTCGCGGGTGACGTCACCCGCGGTGAGCGGATCCTGGTCGACGACGGCCGGGTCTGCCTGGAGGTCACCCACGTCGACGGGCCGCGGGTCCACTGCATCGTCATCGAGGGGGGCCTGGTCTCCGACCACAAGGGCCTCAACCTCCCCGGAGTCGCCGTCTCGGTGCCCGCGCTCAGCGACAAGGACGTCGCCGACCTGCGCTGGGCCCTGCGGATCGGTGCCGACCTGATCGCGCTCTCCTTCGTCCGCAGCGGCCGGGACATCGAGGACGTCCACCAGGTGATGCGCGAGGAGGGGCGGTTCCTCCCGGTCATCGCCAAGGTGGAGAAGCCGCAGGCGGTGGCGAACCTGGACGGCATCGTCGACGCCTTCGACGGGATCATGGTCGCCCGCGGCGACCTGGGCGTCGAGATGCCGCTGGAGCAGGTCCCGCTGGTCCAGAAGCGGGCCGTCAAGCTGGCCCGGCGGAACGCCAAGCCGGTGATCGTCGCCACCCAGATGCTGGACTCGATGATCAACGCGTCCCGGCCGACCCGCGCCGAGGCCTCCGACGTCGCCAACGCGGTGCTGGACGGCACCGACGCGGTGATGCTCTCCGGGGAGACCTCGGTCGGCAAGTACCCGATCGAGACGGTCCGGACGATGGGCCGGATCATCGAGGCCGCCGAACAGGAGGTGCTGGCCGCCGGACTGCCTCCGCTGACCGAGCGCAGCAAGCCGCGCACCCAGGGCGGCGCGGTGGCCCGGGCGGCCGCCGAGATCGGCGACTTCCTGCACGCCAAGTACCTGATCGCCTTCACCCAGAGCGGCGACACCGCCCGCCGGCTGACCCGCTACCGCTCGCCGATCCCGGTCCTCGCGTTCACCTACGAGCCGGCGGTGCGCAGCCAACTCGCGCTCACCTGGGGGGTGGAGACCTTCCTCGGCCCGTTCGTGCCGACCACCGACGAGATGGTTGCCCAGGTCGACGCGCAGCTGCTCAGCCTCGGGCGCTGCAAGCGCGGTGACATCGTGATCATCACGGCCGGTTCTCCGCCCGGCCTGGCCGGCTCGACCAACCTGGTGCGGGTGCACCACGTGGGGGAGCTGGACAACTGACCGACGGGTGGCGCCTCCCGCACGGGGGGCGCCACGCCCGTCCCCGTGCGATGAGCGCGGCGGCCGATCCACCGCTTCACCCGTAGTGACGAAGATCTCCAAGGATGGAAATCGGCCTTTGAAAGAAAGGACTAGTACCCCGGGTGGGATTCGAACCCACGCTGGATGGTGTTTGAGACCATTGCCTCTACCGCTGGGCTACCGGGGCTTGCCTCGGATTCGAAGGAAGCCCCCGACCCGAAGTGACACCAACATACCGTGTCTGGGTACCCTCGTGCATGCAGTCCCCGCCGGAACGAGGAGCCCCGTGAGCACCGCCGACGAGCAGCCCCAGGCGCTTGAGACCGACTCGCCCCAGATCACCCGAATTGTCATCGCCGAGGACGAGGCGCTGATCCGCCTCGACCTGAAGGAGATGCTGGAGGAGGAGGGTTACACCGTCGTCGGCGAGGCCGGGGACGGCGAGACGGCGGTCAAGCTGGTCGAGGAGCTGCGGCCGGACCTGGCGATCCTCGACGTCAAGATGCCGGTGCTGGACGGACTCTCCGCCGCCGAGCGGATCCACCAGGCGCACCTGGCGCCGGTGCTGATGCTCACCGCCTTCTCCCAGCGCGAGCTGGTCGACCGGGCGCGGGACGCCGGCGCGATGGCGTACATCGTCAAGCCGTTCTCCAAGAGCGACCTGGTGCCGGCGATCGAGATGGCGGTCTCCCGCTACACCGAGATGCGCACGCTGGAGGAGGAGATCGCCGACCTCACCCAGCGCCTGGAGACCCGCAAGCTGGTGGACCGGGCGAAGAGCGTGCTGCAGACCAAGTTCGGGCTGACCGAGCCGGCCGCGTTCCGCTGGATCCAGAAGACCTCGATGGACCGTCGGATGACCATGGCGGCGGTGGCCGAGGCCGTGATCGAGGAGGGCGTCGCCCAGGACCGGAAGAAGGCCGAGGGCGGCGAGGGCTGAGCGGCCCGGCCGCGACGCCGTGGGGCCCGGATCCTGGGGGCGGATCCGGGCCCCACGGCTTTCGTTCCGGTCGCCGTCTCAGAGGTCGCGCAGCGCGCAGGTCAGCCGGCAGCTGGTGATCCGCCGGCCGGTGTCGTCGGTGATCGCGATCTCGTAGGTGGCGGCGGTCCGGCCCTTGAAGACGGCGGTCGCCACCCCGGTCACCAGGCCCGAGGTGGCCGAGCGGTGGTGCGTCACGTTCAGGTCCACGCCGACCGCGTACCGGCCGGGCCCGGCGTGCAGCATCGCGCCGATCGAGCCGAGGGTCTCGGCCAGCGCGGCCGAGGCGCCACCGTGCAGCAGGCCGTACGGCTGCTGGTTGCCCTCCACCGGCATGGTGCCCAGGACCCGGTCGCCGGAGGCCTCGACGATCCGGATGCCCAGCTTGTCGCCGAGGTGCCCGCCGGAGAAGGTGGCGGCGGTGACGCCCAGCTTGGCGAAGTGGTCCAGGACGTCCTGCGGCACGTCCAGCACCGGTTCGGCCGGGCTCTCGGCGGCCGCGGTCTCGGTGGGGGTCGCCTCGGTCATGCGAATCTCCTGCCGTCGTGGGGGGCCGCGAGGGGGCGGCCTTTCGTGATCGTACGACCGGCGCTCGGGTCGCCGGGCGCGGGGTGGCGGGTGCTGGGGGCGTCCGCTGTCCGCGTTGCCCGGGATGTCGGTGCGGCGCCCTAGGATGCCAGGACAGGCAGTGGAGTCGGCTAGGAACGGACGTTGACGTGGCTACGCAGAGTGCGGTGCAGAGTGCGGCGGGTGGCGCTTCGGGGGCGCGGCCCCGGCTGATGCTGCTCGACGGCCATTCCCTGGCGTACCGGGCGTTCTACGCCCTGCCGGTGGAGAACTTCAACACCTCCACCGGCCAGCCGACCAACGCGGTCTACGGCTTCGCCTCGATGGTCTCCAACACCGTGCGGGACGAGGCGCCCACCCACCTCGCGGTCGCCTTCGACGTCTCCCGGAAGACCTTCCGGTCCGAGGAGTTCCCCGAGTACAAGGCCAACCGGGCCAAGACACCGGACGAGTTCCGCAGCCAGATCGGTCTGATCGGCGAGCTGCTGGACGCGATGAAGGTGCCGCGGATGGCCCTGGAGGGCTTCGAGGCCGACGACATCATCGCCACGCTGGCCACCGCCGCCGCCGAGCGTGGCTTCGAGGTGCTGATCGTCACCGGCGACCGCGACTCGCTGCAGCTGGTCAGTGAGCACGTCACGGTCCTCTACCCGACCAAGGGCGTCTCCGAGCTGACCCGTTACACCCCGGAGAAGGTGGCCGAGAAGTACGGCGTGACGCCCCGTCAGTACCCGGACCTCGCCGCGCTGCGCGGCGACCCGTCCGACAACCTGCCCGGCATCCCCGGTGTCGGCGAGAAGACCGCGGCGAAGTGGGTCAACCAGTTCGGCTCCTTCGACGAGCTGATCGCCCGGGCCGACGAGGTCAAGGGCAAGATCGGCGAGAAGCTGCGCGAGCACCTCGACTCGGTCAAGCGCAACCGGGTGCTCACCGAGCTGGTCCGGGACGTCGAACTGCCGTTGGGCGTCGACGACTTGGCTCGGGCCCCGTTCGACCGGGCGGCCGTCGGGCAGCTGATGGACGCGCTGGAGTTCCGCAACCCCAACTTCCGCGAGCGGCTGTTCGGCGTCGACCCGGCCGGTGCCGCCGAGGCCGGGCCGGTCCTCGTCGAGCCCGGTGTCGAGGTCGAGGGCGCCCTGCTCACCGAGCCCGGCGCGCTGGCCGGCTGGCTCGCCGAGCAGGCCGCTGGCGCCGACCCGGTGGCGCTGGCCGCCCTCTACGCCTGGGCGCTCGGCAGCGGCGAGGTGCGGGAGATCGCGCTCGCCTCGGCGACGGACGCGGCCTGGTTCGACCCGTCCCAGCTCGCCGAGGAGGACGAGCGGGCCTTCGCCGACTGGCTGGCCGACCCGACCCGGCCCAAGGCGCTGCACATCGCCAAGCAGGTGATGCGCGCCTTCGCCGAGCACGGCTGGCGGATCGAGGGCGTCACCGCCGACACCGCGCTCGCCGCCTACCTGGAGAAGCCCGGCCGGCGCACCTTCGGCCTGGAGGTGCTCGCCGAGGAGTACCTGGGCCGTTCGCTCAGCCCGGCCGCGGCCGCCGAGAGCGGCCAGCTCTCCTTCGACGCGCCGGAGGAGGACGCCACGGCCGACGCCCGGGCGCTGATGGCCCAGGCCCGGACCGTGCTCGACCTGGCCGCGCTCTTCGAGGTCCGGCTCGCCGAGGTCGGCGCCACCGAGCTGATGCGCGACATGGAGCTGCCGATCGCCGCCCTGCTGGCCCGGATGGAACGCGCCGGCATCGCCGCCGACCGGGCCCATCTCACCGCGCTGGAGAACCAGTTCGCGGTCGAGATCCAGCGGGTCGTCGAGGAGGCGCACGCCGCCGCCGGCCGCCCGTTCAACCTCGGCTCGCCCAAGCAGCTGCAGGAGATCCTCTTCGGCGAGCTGAACCTGCCCAAGACCAAGAAGATCAAGACCGGGTACACCACCGACGCCGACGCGCTGACCTGGCTGGCCACCCAGACCGACAACGAGCTTCCGGTCATCCTGCTCCGCCACCGCGACCAGGCCAAGCTGCGCACCACCGTCGAGGGCCTGCTCAAGACGGTCTCGCCGCAGGGCCGGATCCACACCACCTTCAACCAGATGGTCGCCGCCACCGGCCGGCTCTCCTCGCAGGACCCGAACCTGCAGAACATCCCGGTCCGCACCGAGGAGGGGCGGGCGATCCGGCGCGGCTTCGTGGTCGGCGAGGGGTACGAGTCGCTGCTCACCGCCGACTACTCGCAGATCGAACTGCGGATCATGGCCCACCTCTCCGAGGACGAGGCGCTGATCGAGGCCTTCACCAGCGGGGAGGACCTGCACACCACGGTCGCCTCGTCGGTCTTCGGGGTCGAGCGGACCCAGGTCGACGCCGAGATGCGCCGCAAGATCAAGGCGATGTCGTACGGGCTGGCGTACGGGCTCTCGGCGTACGGGCTGTCGCAGCAGCTCGGGATCAAGCCGGCCGAGGCGCAGGGGTTGATGGACACCTACTTCGAGCGCTTCGGCGGGGTGCGCGACTACCTGCACCGGGTGGTCGAGGAGGCCCGCGCGGTCGGCTACACCGAGACCCTGCTCGGCCGTCGCCGTTACCTGCCCGACCTGACCAGCGACAACCGTCAGCGGCGCGAGATGGCCGAGCGGATGGCGCTGAACGCCCCGGTCCAGGGCTCGGCCGCGGACATCGTCAAGATCGCGATGCTGCGGGTCGACGAGCGGCTGACCGGCGCCGGGCTCCGCTCGCGGATGCTGCTCCAGGTGCACGACGAAATCGTGCTGGAGCTGGCGGCGGGCGAGCGCGAGGAGGTCGAGGCCCTGGTCCGGGAGGAGATGGCGGGCGCGTACGCGCTGCGCGCACCGCTGGACGTTTCGGTGGGCCTGGGAAGGGACTGGGAGGCCGCGGCGCACTGACGCCGGGCCGGCGCCGTCGTGCCCCGGGGCGCGGCGCGGATGCTGCGCCCCGGCGCTCGGTTGCCGCCCGCCGCGCTGGCCGGGTGCCCGTGGGGGCGCTGGGCTCGCGCTTCCGGGGCGCTTTTCCCGGGGCGAATCCGTTGCCGAGGGCGTTCTCCCGGCATGGGAAGTCGGCGGGGTCAACTTTCCTGACTCGTTGTCGGGCGGGAGCGGGTATGCCCAGGGCCCCGGGAAGTCGAGCCCTCGGACCCCCGTGCCCCCGGGAAGTCGGCGGGGTCGACTTTCCGCGTATTGCTGGGCGGTCGGTTGGAGCGGTGGCACCGTGCTGGTGCTCCCGGGCGCTTTTCTCGGGCTCGGTGGGGTTGATTCCTGGCGCGGCAGCGGGTGGGTCGGGGGTTGGTTTCGCCGACTCTTCAACTCGCCAGTGGCGGTGGATCATTGGCGCGGGAAGTCGGCAGGGCCGACTTTCCAGCCGGCTGAGCGTGCCTCGGGTCTCTCGATCCCGGCTGGGTGTTCGAGGGGTGGTGGGGCGAGAGGTCGGCGGGGCGGACTTCGGGGGCGCTGCGTGGGGGTGAGTGTGTGCGAGCACGCAACCTTTCGATGGCTGGGTGTGCCAAGGAGCGGGAAGTCGACGAGGCCGACCCTGGGGGCGCTGTGGCGCTGGGGGCGCTGGCGGGCCTCCCCCGGATCGGGCCGGCTCAGCGGCGGGGGTTGGTGCGGCGGGTCGGGGTAGCCGTCGTCGGGTCCTCGGGCCAGGGGTGGCGAGGATAGCGGCCGCGGAGGTCGGCGCGCACGGCACGGTAGCCGTCGCGCCAGAAGGAGGCGAGGTCGCCGGTGACTGCCGCCGGGCGGCCGGCGGGGGAGAGCAGGTGGACGGTGAGCGGTACCCGGCCGCCGGCCAGGGCGGGGGCCGCGTCCCAGCCGAAGAGCTCCTGCAGCTTGACCGCGAGGACCGGGCGTTGGTCGCTGTAGTCGACCCGGATCCGGGAGCCGCTGGGGACGGTGATCCGTTCCGGGGCCAGTTCGTCGAGTCGGCCGGCCTCTCCGGAGGCCCAGGGGAGCAGGCGTTGCAGGGCGGCGGCGGTGTCCAGGCGTTCCAGCTCGGCGCGCCGGCGCGCTCGGGAGAGTTCCGGTTCCAGCCACTGCTCGGCCGCCGCCAGCAGGGCCTGGTCGCTGACGTCCGGCCACGGTTCGCCGATCGCGTGGTGCAGGAAGGCCAGCCGCTGGCGCAGCGAGCCCGCCGCCTCCGACCACCGCAGGAGCTCGGTCACCCCCTCGCGGGCCAGCCCGTCCAGCAGGGCGGCTCGGAGCAGTGCCGGCGCGGCCGTGCCGAGCGGTTCGGCCTCGAGGTCGAGGGCACCCAGCGAGGAGACGCGCCGGGCCGCCACGTCCCCGCGACGGCTGCCCGGCGGCACCGCCCAGAGCACCTCCTCCCGCTCGCCGAGCAGGTGCGCGGCAGCACTGCGAGCAGTGCTCTCGTCGATGAGCGCCGCTCTCTGAATCCGCGCGGACGGTGAGCCGGCCGGCCGGTCCGCGACCGCCACCGCCAGCCACTCCGCGCCGGACAACGCGGACCCCGCCGACAGCTCCCCGGCCGTCCCGGAGGCCATCAGATAGGCGGTGGCCCCGCGCCCCCGGACCCGGGCGATCCGCTCCGGCTGGGCCAGCGCGGTGATCAGTCCCGGCGTCGCCGCGTCCGGCAGGCCGGCGGCCGGGGCGTCCACGGCAGCGTCCACGGCAGCGTCCACCTGGGCCCGCAGTCGCCGGGTCTCGTCCCGCCAGCGCGCCGCGTACGCGTCCCCGCTCGCCGCCGCGCGCACCGCGTGCCAGACCCCCGCCAGGTCGTCGCCGAGCGTCCGCGGCGGCTCCTCCGACAGCAGCGCGACCAGCTCCGCCGCCCGTCGCGCGCCCACCAGCGGCGCGCCGTCCAGCAGCGCCCGGGCCAGCCGCGGGTGCAGCCCGGTGCGGGCCAGCCGCCGCCCGCGCGCGGTGGCCCGGCCGTCCGGGTCCACCGCACCGAGCGCGGTCAGCGTCCGCCGCGCCGCGGCCATCGCCCCCGCGGGCGGCGGATCCGGCAGGGCCAGCGTGCGCGCCTCCGGGTCACCCCAGCAGGCGGCCTGCAGGGCGAACGGCGTGAGGTCGGCCAGCGCGATCTCCGGCGCGGGGAACCGCGGCGCCCGGGCGTCCTCCAGCTCCGCCCAACAGCGGTAGACCGCGCCCGGAGCCTCACGTCCGGCCCGCCCGGCCCGCTGCCGCCCGGTGGCCAGCGAGGAGCGGACGGTCGCCAGCCCGGCCAGCCCCCGCGCGTGGTCGGTGCGCGGCTCCCGGGCCAGCCCGCTGTCCACCACGATCCGCACCCCCGGCACGGTCAGCGAGGACTCGGCCACCGAGGTGCTCAGGATCACCCGTCGCCGCCCGCCCGCGGTCAGCGCCGCGTCCTGCACGGTCCGCGGTGCCCCGCCGTGCAGTTGCAGCAGCTCGACGCCGTCGGGCCCGGCACCGCCGCCGAGCAGCCCGGCGACCCGGGCGATCTCGCCCACCCCGGGCAGGAAGCAGAGCAGGTCGCCGCTCTGCTCGGCGAGCGCCCGGCGCACCACGGCGGCCACGTGCTCCAGCAGCGCGGGGTCGGTCCGGGTGCCCTGCGGCGGCCGGACCGGGCGGGGCGGTGGCGCCCAGAGGGTCTCGACGGGGTACGAGCTGCCGTGCGCCTCGACGACTTCGGCCGGTCCGTCCGGGCCGCCGAGCAGCTCGGCCCAGGCGGCGGTGTCCGAGGTGGCGGAGGCGCAGACCACCTGGAGCTCGGGGCGGAGCGCGGCCCGGACGTCGAGCAGGAAGGCGAGCGCGGTGTCGGCGTCCAGGTGTCGCTCGTGGCACTCGTCGAGCAGCACGGTGTCGACCCCGGTCAGCTCCTGGTCGCGCTGGAGCCGCTGGAGCAGGACGCCGGTGGTGACCACCTCGACCACGGTGTCCGGCCCGACCACCCGCTCCCCGCGGACGGTGTGTCCGACCCGGCCGCCCACCCGCTCGCCGAGCAGCCAGGCCATCCGGCGGGCGGCGGCGCGGACGGCCAGCCGGCGCGGTTCGGCGACCAGCACCCGGCGCGGCCCGGCACCGCCGTCCGGCCGGGGGAGCAGTCCGGCCAGCGCGAGCGGCACCAGCGTGGTCTTGCCGGTTCCGGGCGGCGCCGCGAGCACGGCCACCCCGCGCGCCGTGAGGGCACGCTCCAACGCGGGCAGCGCGGCGCGCACGGGCAGGTCGAGCGCCGACGGGGACGAGGTCACGGGATCCACCCCAGCAGTATCCTCAGTCGCGCTCGGCCACGAAGATCGCCGTCCCCGGCAGGTGCCGCCCGCGCAGCGGACTCCAACCGCCCCACTCCTGCTCCAGCCCCGCCGGCCACTCCGGCTCCACCAGGTCGAGCAGCCGGAACCCGGCCCCGACCAGCTCCCGCACCCGGTCGCCCAGCGTCCGGTGGTGCTCGACGTAGGTGGCCCGCCCCAGGGCGTCCTGCTCGACGTACGGGGTCCGGTCGAAGTAGGACGCGGTGGCGGTCAGCCCCTCGACGCCGGGCTCGTCCGGGAACGCCCAGCGCACCGGGTGGGTCACCGAGAACACCCAGCGCCCGCCGGGCCGCAGCACCCGGTGCACCTCCCGCATCAGCCCGGCGGTGTCGGCGCTGAACGGCACCGCGCCGTAGGCCGAGCAGGCCAGGTCGAAGGAGTCCGCCGCGAACGGCAGCGCCGCCGCGTCGGCCTGCACCACCGGGATCAGCGGCCCGCCCCGCCCGAGGTCGATCCGCCGCGAGTGCTGCAGCTGCCGGTACGAGATGTCCAGCGCCACCGGCCGGGCGCCCCGGCCGGCCAGCCAGCGGGAGCACTGGGCGGCCCCGGCGCCGATCTCGAGCACGGCCCGGCCGCGGAGTCCGGCCGGGTCGCCGAGCAGCCGGGCCTCGGCCTCGTCCAGGCCCTCGGGGCACCAGGTGAACCGGTCGTCGCCGAGGAACTGCCCGTGCTCGTCCTGGTACTCGTCCGCGTTGCGGTCCCACCAGTGCCGGCTGGCCTGGCTGCTCTCGGCGGGCGGCGTCGTGCGGTGCAGCGCGACGTCGTCGTCCCCGCCGTCGGGGATCCAGTCGGCGGCGGCCGGCTGGCCAGGGGTGGTGTCCGCGGTCATAATGCGCCTCGCGTAAGGTAGGGGATGCGGAAAGCGCCGCTGTTTGGCACCGGCCCCTGCGGGGCGGGATTCAGGCGGTGGCATCCGGGGAGCCGGCCCCTGCGGCAGTCACTCCCCACACCTGCCGGTCGGCGGTGTGAGGTGGCGGTTGCGAGGATATGGCCTGATCCACAGCGGTCCGCACGCGCTCGGCGCCCCTGGCGTTGACCGTGCTTGACTGTCCCCGTATGCTACAAGTTGCGCTGCGGGCCTGCGCGCCTCGGACGGAGCAGGTCGCGCTCGCATCTGTCGAAGACCCCACGGTCGCAAGACGGACGCCGGATCTCCCTTGGGGAGAAACCCGGTGCGCCGTGTTCTTGGCTGTCCGGCTTTCGGTGGGAGCGATACGGGCCCCCGCGTGGCATTACCTACGACTTCATGTCCGTACCGGAGCCCTTTTCCTAATGACGAGCCCCACCGACACCTCTGTCAGCACCACCCCGCAGGTTGCGGTCAACGACATCGGCGACGCGGAAGCCTTCCTCGCGGCGATCGACGAGACCATCAAGTACTTCAACGACGGTGACATCGTTGAGGGCGTCATCGTGAAGGTCGACCGTGACGAGGTGCTCCTCGACATCGGTTACAAGACCGAGGGTGTCATCCCGTCCCGCGAACTCTCGATCAAGCACGACGTCGACCCGCACGAGGTTGTCTCCGTTGGCGACAACATCGAGGCCCTGGTTCTCCAGAAGGAGGACAAGGAGGGTCGTCTGATCCTGTCCAAGAAGCGTGCGCAGTACGAGCGCGCCTGGGGCACGATCGAGAAGATCAAGGAAGAGGACGGCATCGTCACCGGTACCGTCATCGAGGTCGTCAAGGGTGGTCTCATCCTCGACATCGGCCTCCGCGGCTTCCTCCCGGCCTCGCTGGTCGAGATGCGCCGGGTCCGCGACCTCCAGCCGTACGTCGGCAAGGAGCTCGAGGCCAAGATCATCGAGCTGGACAAGAACCGCAACAACGTGGTCCTGTCCCGCCGTGCCTGGCTGGAGCAGACCCAGAGCGAGGTCCGCCAGACCTTCCTCACCACCCTGCAGAAGGGCCAGGTGCGCTCCGGCGTCGTCTCCTCGATCGTCAACTTCGGTGCCTTCGTGGACCTGGGTGGCGTCGACGGCCTGGTGCACGTCTCCGAGCTGTCCTGGAAGCACATCGACCACCCGTCCGAGGTCGTCGAGGTCGGCCAGGAGGTCACCGTCGAGGTTCTCGACGTCGACATGGACCGTGAGCGCGTCTCCCTGTCGCTGAAGGCGACCCAGGAGGACCCGTGGCAGCAGTTCGCCCGGACCCACCAGATCGGTCAGGTCGTCCCGGGTAAGGTCACCAAGCTGGTTCCGTTCGGTGCGTTCGTCCGCGTGGACGAGGGCATCGAGGGTCTGGTCCACATCTCCGAGCTGGCCGAGCGCCACGTCGAGATCCCGGAGCAGGTCGTCCAGGTCGGCGACGAGATCTTCGTCAAGGTCATCGACATCGACCTCGAGCGTCGCCGCATCAGCCTCTCGCTGAAGCAGGCCAACGAGGCTCTCGGTGCCAACCCGGCCGAGGTCGAGTTCGACCCGACCCTGTACGGCATGGCCGCCTCGTACGACGACCAGGGCAACTACATCTACCCGGAGGGCTTCGACCCCGAGGCGAACGACTGGCTGCCCGGCTACGAGAAGCAGCGTGAGGAGTGGGAGCGCCAGTACGCCGAGGCGCAGGCCCGCTTCGAGCAGCACCAGGCCCAGGTCATCAAGAGCCGTGAGGCCGACGCCGAGGCCGCTGCCGAGGGTGGCGACGCCGTCGCCGCCGCTGCCGGTGGCTCCTACTCGTCCTCCAGCGACGAGGGCTCCGGCGCTCTCGCCTCGGACGAGGCGCTCGCCGCGCTGCGCGAGAAGCTGGCCGGCGGCCAGAGCTGAACCGCAGCTGAGCTGAGTTGAGGCTCAGGAGGGCCCCCACCCGGGGTGACCGGGTGGGGGCCCTCCGTCGTGTCCGGACCGGTTCCCGGCGGTGGCGGCGCGGTCTGTGACATTGCGCTCATCTCGACGCTATGGGTCTTTTCGGACACACCACCTACCGTGGGAGGAGTTACCCAACGGGCCCACCCGCCCCGGAAGCTAGGCAGTTCCGCTTTATGCGCCACTCCGCAGCTGTGACTCCTCCCCTCACCTCAGCAGTTCCCGGCCGGCTGGCCGCGCTCGGCCGGGCCTGCCACCGTCACCGGCGGTGGGTGTTGGCGTTCTGGGCTGTGGTGCTCGTGGTCGGTGTGCTGATCGGCGGCCGGGTGTTCGAGGGCACCTCGACCGGCAACGCCACCGGCGGCTCCGAGTCCGCCGCCGGCACCAGCGTGTTGGCGGCCGCGGATCCGTCGGCCGGTGCGATCACCGCCGTGGTGGACGGCCCGCCGGTGGACACCCCTGCCGTCCGGGACGCGGTCACCGTCGCCGCCCAGGACCTGGCCAGGCTCCCCGGGGTGCTCTCGGTCTCCGACGCCTACCAGCCCGGGGCCGGGACGACGCTGCGCGCGGCGGACGGTTCGGCGAGCCTGATCAACGTGCAGATGACCGACGCCAGCACCACCAAGCAGCAGGAGGCGGTCGCCCAGCGGCTCGGCGAGCTGCGGGTGCCGGACGCGAAGGTCACCGTCGGTGGGGACCTGGTGGTCCAGCAGGAGGTCAAGGACCAGACCCAGTCCGACACCAAGTTCGGCGAGCTGGTCACCCTGCCGCTGACCCTGATCGTGATGGTGCTGGTCTTCGGCGGCCTGGCGGCGGCCAGCCTCCCGGTGATCGGCGCGGTCGCCTCGGTGGGCGGGGCGCTGCTGGCCATGTTCGGTTTCAGCCA
This sequence comes from Kitasatospora sp. NPDC052896, assembly GCF_044547075.1. Classification (NCBI taxonomy): domain Bacteria; kingdom Bacillati; phylum Actinomycetota; class Actinomycetes; order Kitasatosporales; family Streptomycetaceae; genus Kitasatospora; species Kitasatospora sp. NPDC052896. The sequence continues at coordinate 114,583 of NZ_JBITZU010000007.1, read as the reverse complement.
GATCATGGACATCGACACCAGCGTGCTGCCGATCGCCACCGTGCTGGGGCTGGGACTCTCGATCGACTACGCGCTGCTGATGGTGAACCGCTTCCGCGAGGAGCGCGGCCACGGCGCACCACTCGCCGCCGCGGTGGAACGGACCGCCGCGACCGCCGGGCGCACGGTTGCGTTCTCGGGGCTCACGGTGGCGGTCGCGCTCTCCGGCCTCTTCGTCTTCACCAGCCCGGTGTTCCGGGCGGTCGCCGCGGCCGGGGTCAGCGTGGTGGTGATCGCGGTCGCCGCGGCGCTCACCCTGGTCCCCGCCCTGCTCGGCTTCGCCGGGCACCGGATCAAACCACCCAAGAAGTCCGAGCCGGACGACGGCTTCTTCGCCCGCACGGTCCGCCGGGTGCAGCGCCGGGCCGTCCCGGTCGCGCTGGTCTGCGTCGCGCTGCTGGGGGCGGCGGGCGCGCCGTTCCTCGGCGCCCAGATGCGGGACACCGGGGCCGCGGTGCTGCCGGTCTCCTCGCCGGGCCGCCAGGTGGTGGACACCGTCGCCCAGCGGTTCCCGCAGCTGGCTCCGGCGCCGATCACCGTGGCGGTGCGGGGGAGCGAGCAGGCGGTGCGGACGTACGCGGACACCGTGGTGGCCAAGCTGCCCGGGGTCACCGGGGTGCGGGCCGTGCAGCCGGTGGGGCCGGACCTCAACACGGTGGAGGTGCTGGTACCCGGCGACCCGCAGGGCGGCCAGGCCAGACAGGTGGTGCACGAGCTGCGCGAGCACCGCGGTGGGTTGACCACCTGGGTCACCGGCGGGGCGGCCACCGTGGTCGACTTCCAGCACGAGCTGGGTGCCCGCGGGCCGTGGGCGCTCGGGCTGGTGGCGGTCGGCACCCTGGTGCTGCTCTTCCTGATGACCGGCTCGGTGGTGATGCCGATCAAGGCACTGCTGATGAACGTGCTCTCGCTGGGTTGTTCGCTGGGCGCGCTGACCCTGGTGTTCCAGCACGGCTGGTTCAGCGGGCTGCTCGGCTTCGCCCCGACGGGCGGTCTGGAGACCTTCATCCCGGTGCTGGTCTTCGCGTTCGCGTTCGGCCTCTCGATGGACTACGAGGTCTTCCTGCTGGCCCGGATCAAGGAGCTGCGGGACCAGGGCTACGGCTGCCGGGAGGCGGTCCAGCTGGGACTGCAACGCAGCGGTCGGATCATCACCTCGGCGGCGCTGCTGATGGTGATCGTCTTCGCCGGGTTCGCGGCCGGGCAGATGCTCATGGTCAAGGAGATGGGGATAGCGCTCGCGGTGGCGGTCGCGGTGGACGCGACGCTGGTGCGCTGTCTGCTGGTGCCGGCCACCATGTCGTTCTTCGGGGAGTTCAACTGGTGGGCGCCGGCGCCGCTGCGCCGGCTGTACACCCGGTTCGGGCTGCGTGAGCACGTCGCCCTGCCGTCGCTGACGGACGTACCGGCCGACGTGCCCGCGCCGCGCGAACCGGCGGCGACCGGGCCGGTGGTGGCGGCGGCTACCCGCCGTTGACGCGGGCGTTGCCGAAGCCGGAGTTCAGGGCGCCGCCGAGGTTGGCGCTGTCGCAGGCCGCGGCGGCACCCGCGGCGCCGATCGGCCGACCGCGGACGGTCGCGGCGACGAGCAGGGTCTTGCGCGGGGAGGTCGCGCGGGGATCCTTCGGTTCGGGACGGGGAGCCCTGAACAACGCGCGAGCCGTGCGAAGGTGAGTCCTGGGCCGGCTCAGGTGAGCCGGCGCATCAGCTCGACGGCCGCCCGCAGGGTCCGCTGCTCCTCCGGGCTCAGCTCGCGCTCGATGGCGGTGGCGAGCAGGCGCTCCCGGCGGCGGCGCTGGTCGTGCAGGGCCGCGATGCCGGCCGCGGTGGCGTGCAGCACCAGCTTGCGGCCGTCGGTGGGGTGCCGCTCCTGGTGGACTAGTCCGGCCTCGGTCAGCAGGGTGACCGTGCGGGCCATCGACTGGTGCCGCACCTGCTGGCGCTCGGCCAGCTCGGCGGTGGTGTGCGGGCCCTCACGGACCAGCCAGCCCAGCGCGCCGACCTGGTTCTGCGGGAGTACCGACTCGCTGCGCGCCTGGCGGACCAGATCGCCGATGGTGCTGCGGAGGTCTGCGGCGAGCTGGAGCGGGTCGATCGGGTCGGTGGCGTTCATGGCTCCACCCTACCGAAGTATCTGCAGCAAAACTGTGCAGTATTGCTGTACTGTTTCCCCCATGCGACTGACCAAGTTCGGACATGCCTGCGTCCGCATCGAGCAGGACGAGACCACATTGGTGATCGACCCCGGTCTGTTCACCGAACCCGAGGCCGTCCAGGGCGCCGACGCGCTGTTGATCACCCACGAGCACTTCGACCACTTCACCGAGGACCAGGTGCGCGCGGCGCTGGCCGCCAACCCCGGGCTGCGGATCTGGACCAACCGCGCGGTCGCCGACCAGCTGGCCGGGCTGGGCGCCGCGGTGACCGTGGTCGGCGAGGGCGACGCGTTCGACGTCGGCGGGATCGACGTCACGGTGCACGGCGAGTGGCACGCGCTGATCCACCCCGACGTGCCGCGGGTCGGGAACATCGGCTTCCTGCTGAACGGCCGGCTCTTCCACCCCGGTGACGCGCTGACCGTGCCCGAGCGGCCGGTGGAGACCCTGCTGCTGCCGCTGTCCGGCCCGTGGAACAAGATCGGCGAGCTGGTCGACTACGTCCGCGAGGTGCGGCCGGGCCGGGCGCTCGGGATCCACGAGGCGCTGCTCAGCGAGGCCGGGCTGGGGGTCGGCGCGCGCTTCCTGGGCGACGACGGCCCGGGGACGGGAGCGCCGTACCGGTACCTGACCTCCGGTGCCGGGCTGGATCTGGACGCTGTGTAGCCTTCCCCCATGCGGAGGATCGGGCTGACCGGCGGGATCGGGGCGGGCAAGAGCGAGGTGTCCAGGCTGCTCGTGGCGCACGGGGCGGTGCTGGTGGACTCCGATGTGATCGCCCGTGAGGTGGTGGCCCCGGGCACGCCCGGACTGGCCGCCGTGGTGGCCGAGTTCGGCCCCGGGGTGCTCGGGCCGGACGGCGCGCTGGACCGTCCGGCGCTGGGCGCGCTGGTCTTCGCCGACGCCGAGCGACTGAAGGCGCTGAACGCCATCGTGCACCCGCTGGTCCGGGCCCGGTCCGCCGAGCTGGAGGCGGCGGCCGGGCCGGACGCGGTGGTGGTGCACGACGTCCCGCTGCTCGCCGAGAACGGGCTGGCCCCGCTCTACGACCGGGTGGTCGTGGTGGACGCCGACGAGGAGGTCCGGCTCGAGCGGCTGGTCCGGCTGCGCGGGATGACCGAGGACGAGGCCCGGGCCCGGATGGCCGCCCAGGCCACCCGCGAGCAGCGCCTCGCGGTGGCCGACCTGGTGGTGGAGAACAACGGCACCCCCGGGCAGCTGGCCGAACGGGTCAGTCGGCTGTGGGAGCGGTTGACGAAGGACTGAGCAGGTCCCAGCGGTTGCCGTAGAGCTCCTCGAAGACGGCGACCGTGCCGTACCGCTCGTGCCGCGGCTCCTGCGGGAAGCGGACCCCGGCGGCATGGGAAGTGCTCGGGCCGCTACGGCTTGCGGGCGACGGCGGACCAGATGGCGACCCGGCTGTCGGTCTCCTCGGCGGGCCGGTCGGGGCGCCACTGGGCGGCCGTGACCAGGCCCGGGTCGAGCAGCTGCAGGCCGTCGAAGAAGCCCGCCACGTCGTCCTTGCCGCGCAGGGCGAGCGGGGCCGAGGTGGCGCGGTAGATCGCCGGTCCCCGGCCGCGCTCACGCTCCGGCACGAAGTCGCCGGTCGCGTGCGAGAGCGCCAGGTAGCTGCCGGGGGGCAGGGCCTCGACCAGCCGGCGGACGATCGCCCGCGGGCCGTCCGCGTCCTCGACGAAGTGCAGCACCGCGAGCAGCAGCAGCGCCACCGGCCGCCCCTCGGCCAGCAGAGCTCGGATCCGCGGCTCGGTGAGGAGCGCCGCCGGGTCGCGCAGGTCGCCCGCCACCACCGAGGCGCGGCCCGGCGCGGACCCGGCGAGCAACGCCCGGCTGTGTGCCAGGACGATCGGGTCGTTGTCCACGTACACGACCCGGGCGTCCGGGTTCACCTCCCGCGCCACCTCATGGGTGTTCCCGGCGGTCGGGATGCCGGTGCCGATGTCCAGGAACCGGTCGACCCCCAGCTCGGCGAGCTGCCGCACGGCCCGCCGCAGGAACGCCCGGTTCGCCCGGGCGCTGATCCGCACCATCGGCCCGAGCGCCAGCACCCGCTCGGCGGCGGCCCGGTCGGCCGGGAAGTGGTCCTTGCCTTCGAGGTAGTAGTCGTACATCCGGGCCGGGTGCGGGATCTCCGGGTGCAGCTCGGCCGGCGGCGGGGTGTCGTCGTCCCATGACATCCAGTTCTGATGAAGCGTCAGCACAGTTTCCCCCCGTGGTGATTGACGTTCGGAACACGAGACTAGGGCCTGTCGGGCGCGGGCGGGAGGAGCTTGCGGGCACCTGGTCCGTCGGCACCCAGCACGTCCCGCGGGTTGTAGAGCGCGCAACTGCCCTGGGAGAGACAGCCGCAGCCGATGCAGCCCGTCAAGTGCTCACGCAGGGTGAACAGTTCGGCGATCTGCCGATCGATTCGGGCCTGCCAGGTGGTGGCCACCGCGCTCCACTCGGCGGCGTTGGGCGAGCGGTCGGCCGGCAGCCGGCCGAGGGTGTCGCGAACCTCCTCCAACGAGAGGCCGACCCGCTGGGCGGCCCGGACGAAGGCCACCCGGCGCAGCATCTGGCGCTGGTAGCGGCGCTGGCCGCCGGCCGTGCGCTCGGCGTGGATCAGTCCGAGCTCCTCGTAGTAGCGCAGTGCCGAGGTGGCCAGACCGCTGCGGGCCGCGAGTTCACCGATGGTCAGCCGGTCGTGCCGAGTGGGTGTCATGGGGCCTCAGCATAGGGCTTGACTTCAAGTCCGCTTGAAGTCGCAGACTCGTGCCATGATCTCCACCGAGACCGACCGGTACGGCTACCAGGACCTGGCGGGCCTGATGAGCCAGATGACCGGCGACGAGAAGCACGGCCCCGCCGCCACCTCCACCCTGGACGCGCTCTGGGTGCTCTACGACCGGGTGCTGCGGATCGACCCCGCCGCGCCCGGGGCCGCCGACCGCGACCGTTTCCTGCTCTCCAAGGGCCACGGCCCGATGGCCTACTACGCGGTGCTCGCCGCCAAGGGCTTCCTGCCGGTGGAGTGGTTGCCCGGCTTCGGCGGCTACCGCTCCCCGCTCGGTCACCACCCCGACCGGCTGCTGGTGCCCGGCGCCGAGATCGGCTCCGGCTCGCTCGGCCACGGCCTGCCGCTGGCCGTCGGCACCGCGCTCGGCCTGCGCGCCCAGGGCCGGCCCGGGCCCGCCGTGTGGACCCTGATCGGGGACGCCGAGTTCGACGAGGGCAGCAACCACGAGGCGCTGGCCTTCGCCGGGGCGGTCGCGCTGGATCGGCTGCACGTCCTGGTGATCGACAACTCCTCGGCCACGCACGGCTGGTCGGGCGGCATCGCGGAGCGCTTCGGCTCGGCCGGCTGGTCGACCGCCACCGTGGACGGCCGCGACCACGACGCGCTGTACGCGGCCTGCACCGCCGAGCACCCCGGCCGACCGCACGCGGTCGTCGCCCGGGTCGAGCCCAAGAGCTCCTGAGTACCAGCCGAACCGCCCAGCTCCGTGACGCCCCAGGGGGAACCACCGATGGACACCATGCGCGACCGCTTCACCACCGTCACCACCGAACTGCTCGGCGCCGACCCCAGGACCGCCCTGGTCCTCGCCGACATCGGCGCCACCCCGTTCGCCGCCGCGGCCCTGGCCCACCCCGACCGGGTGGTCAACGTCGGGATCCGCGAGCAGCTGCTGATCGGGGTGGCCGGCGGGCTGGCGCTGGCCGGCCTGCGGCCGATCGCCCACACCTTCGCCAGCTTCCTGATCGAGCGCCCCTTCGAGCAGGTCAAGCTGGACCTGGTGCACCAGGGCGTCGGCGCGGTGCTGGTCAGCGCGCTGGGCTCGTACGACTGGCCCGCGGGTGGCCGCACCCACATGTCCCCCGGCGACGTGGCGCTGCTGGACACGTTGCCCGGCTGGCAGGTGCACGTGCCCGGTCACCCCGACGAGGCCGAGCTGCTGCTGCGGCACGCGGTGGCCGACGGGGACAGCCTGCAGTACGTCCGGCTCTCGCTGCACCGGAACGCTGCCGCCCAGCCGGTCCGCCCGGGGGAGTTCCGGACGGTCCGGACCGGCCGGCGCGGCGTGGTGCTGGCCGTCGGCCCGATGCTGGACGGCGTGCTGGCGGCCACCGAGGGCCTGGACGTCACGGTGCTCTACGCCGCCACCGTCCGCCCGTTCGACGCCGCCGCGCTGCGCGCCGCCACCGAGGCGGCCCGGGCGGACGTGGTGCTGGTCGAGCCCTACCTGGCCGGCACCTCGGCGTCGCCGGCCGGCCAGGCGCTCGCCGACCTGCCGCACCGGCTGCTCGGCCTGGGTGTGCCGCGCGAGGAGCACCGGCACTACGGCTCGATGGAGGAGCACCTGGCGGGCTACGGTCTGGACCCGGCCGGCCTGCGCGAGCGGATCAGCGGCTTTCTGCGCTGACGTCCGGCCCGGCCAGGGCGATCACGCAGGAGCGCGGCCCGAGCCGCCCCGCCGCGTGCTCGCCGTACCCGGCCAGCACCCGCCCGGCGGGCAGGTCGTGCGGCTTGTCGGAGAGATTGACGCTGACCAGCAAGCGCCCCCGGTGGACGGTCAGTTGGCGCTCCTCCTCGTCGAACTCCACCCGCACGGCGGTCAGGTCGGGATCGGTGAGCTCCGGGTGGGCCCGCCGCAGCCGGATCAACGTCCGGTACCAGTCCAGCAGTTCCGCGTGCACCGGCTGCCGGGGTTCGCTCCAGTCGAGCACCGAACCGAGCACGGTCTGCGGCGCCTGCGGGTCCGGCACCTGCTCGGGGGTCCAGCCGTGGGCGGCGAACTCCCGCCGCCGGCCCTGTCGGACGGCCTCGGCCAGGCCCGGATCGGTGTGGTCGGTGAAGTACTGCCAGGGCGTGCTCGCCCCCCACTCCTCGCCCATGAAGAGCATCGGGGTGAACGGTGAGGTGAGCACCAGGGCGGCGGCCAGGGCGAGTTGGTCCGGGGTGAGCCGGTCGCCGAGCGCCCGGTTGCCGATCTGGTCGTGGGTCTGGCAGTAACCGAGCAGCCGGTGACCGTAGTCGAGGGGGAAGGGCCGCCCGTGGTGTCGCTCGCGGAACGAGGACCAGGTGCCGTCGTGGAACCAGCCCCGGGTCAGCGTCCTGGCGACCGCCGCCAGCGGCGCCCGGCCGAAGTCGGCGTAGTAGCCCTGTGCCTCGCCGGTCACCGCGGTGTGCAGCGCGTGGTGGAAGTCGTCACTCCACTGCGCGGTCAGGCCGAGACCGCCGGCCTGCCGGGGGGTGGTGGTCCGCGGGTCGTTGAGGTCGGACTCGCCGACCAGGAAGAGCGGCCGGTTGACCGCCGCGGCCAAAGCGTCGACGGCGGTGGCGAGTTCCTCCAGGAAGTGCAGCGCCCGGGTGTCGGCCAGCGCGTGCACCGCGTCCAGCCGCAGGCCGTCCACCCGGTAGTCGCGCAGCCAGGCCAGCGCGCTGCCGATCAGGTAGGCCCGCACCTCGTCCGAGCCGGGGGCGTCCAGGTTGACCGCCGCGCCCCACGGGGTCTGGTGCCGGTCGGTGAAGTACGGGCCGAATCGCGGCAGGTGGTTGCCGGACGGCCCGAGGTGGTTGTGCACCACGTCCAGGACCACGCCGAGCCCCTTGCGGTGCGCGGCGTCCACGAAGTGCTTCAGCCCGTCCGGGCCGCCGTACGGCTCGTGCACCGCCCAGAGCGACACGCCGTCGTATCCCCAGCCGTGCCGGCCCGGGAACGGGCAGACGGGCAGCAGCTCGACGAAGTCCACGCCCAGCTCGACCAGGTGGTCCAGGTGCTGTTCGGCGGCGGCGAAGGTGCCGGCCGGGGTGAAGGTGCCGACGTGCAGCTCGTAGATCACCGCGCCGGGTAGTGGGCGGCCCTGCCAGGGGGAGTCGGACCAGCGGAAGGCGGCGTGGTCGACCAGCCGGCTCAGCCCGTCCGGGCCGTACGGCTGGCGCGCCGAACGCGGGTCGGGCAGCGCCGGGCCGCCGTCCAGCCGGAACCCGTAGTCCAGCCCGGCCGGCGCCTCGCCCCGCCACCAGCCGCCGTCCTCCCGGGCCAGCGCGTGCGGAGCACCGTCGACCTCGACCTCCACGCGGTCCGCGATCGGGGCCCAGACCTGGTACTTCACGATGACTCCCGGATGAGCAGGGCGACGGTGTCGACGGGGCCCTCGTGCTGACGACCGGTCAGTACGTCGCGCCAGCGCCCCGGCAGGTCGAGGGTAACCCGCGCGCCACAGCGCGCCAGGGTGTACGGCAGCCGGGTCACCGCGACCGCGAGGTCCTCGCCGCGCTGGAACGCGACCAGGTGCTCGCTGGTCTCCAACGGCCGGTACGGGCCCAGTGGCCTGGGCAGACGCAGCGCGGCCCGGGTCAGCCGGAGCTTCTCGCGGGCCGTCCCGGAGAGCTCCTCGGGCGCCCGGCCGAGGGCCACCGGCGCCCGGTTGTCCGGATCGACCAGGGTGTACAACGTCAACTCGCTGCCCTGGTAGAGGTCGGGCACGCCGGGCACGGTGAGGTGCAGCAGCGCGGCCGAGAGGCTGTTGCTGCGGGCGAACGGCGCCAGGAAGTCGACGAACCGCCCGATCCGCGCGCTCAGCTCCGGGTCGGCCAGCACGGCCCGGGCGTAGTCGGTGACGGTGGCCTCGTAGCCCGGGTTCTGGTCGATCCAGCTGGTCGCCAGCTTGGCCTCGCGCAGCGACTTGACCAGCACGCCGGCCAGCCGTTCCGGGGCGATCGGCCAGGCGGCCACCAGGGTCTGCCAGAGCAGCCATTCGGCGTTCCGGTCGGCCAGCCCGCCGGCCAGCTCGGACCAGGCCGTGCACTCGGCCAGCCAGCGCTCGGGCAGCTCGGCCAGGACGGCGAGCCGGGCCCGGGCGTCGGCGCTGCGCTTGGTGTCGTGGGTGGAGAGCGCGGTCATGCTGAGCGGCCAGTGCGCCTCGACATGGGCGCACCACTGGTGGAAGTCGGCCGGCTCGACGCCCGGCGTCCCGGGGCTGCCGCCCACCTCGTTCAGGCTGAGCAGCGGGTACCAGCGGTAGAAGGCGGTGTCCTCCACGCCCTTGGCGGCGACCGCGGTGGCGGTCTGGGCGAACCGGGTGCGGAACTCGTCCTTGGCCGGGTCGCCCCCGAGCTCCCCGTGCGCCAGCAGCTCGACGAACCGCTCGGTGCTCTCCGGCGTGCTGACGGTCCGTTCGACCGGCTCGGGGTAGCGCCGGTAGACCGGGTAGTCGCTCAGCAGCTCGCACAGCGCGGCGCGCACCGCCGACGGCCGGTGGTCGGCCAGCGCGGGCTCGGCGGCGCAGATCCGGTCGGCCAGCCGGACCAGCCGGTTCAGCTCGGCGGACAGCTCGCCCTCCGGCGCGACCAGCTCGGCCCGGGCCCGCCGGGCCTGCTCGGCGGCGGTGGAGAGCAGGTCGGTGTAGCCGGCGTAGAGCGAGGCCAGCCGGCGGGCACCCGGGCCGTCGGTCAGCACGCCGTCGATCCGGCGCAGCGCGTCGTAGCCGGTGGTGCCGGCGCACGGCCAGTCGGCGGGCAGCCGCTCGTCGCCGGTGAGGATCTTCTCCACCACCAGGTAGGCACCACCGGTCGCCGCGCTCAGCCGGCGCAGATAGCCGCCCGGGTCGGCCAGCCCGTCCGGGTGGTCCACCCGGAACCCGTCCAGCACGCCCTCCGCGTGCAGCCGCAGCAGCACGCCGTGGGTGGCCTGGAAGACCTCCGGGTCCTCCACCCGCAGCGCGATCAGCTCGTTGATGGTGAAGAACCGGCGGTAGTTCAGCTCGCTCCGGGCGAGGCGCCACCAGGCCAGCCGGTACCACTGCCGCTCCAGCAGCTCGGGCAGCGGGAGCTGCTCGGTGCCGGCACGCAGCGGGAGGACGTGGTCGTAGTAGCGCAGCGCGTCCTGATCCACCTTCAGCTGGGGCAGCTCGGCGCCCAGCCGGTCGCCCAGCACCGGCAGCAGCACCCGGTCGCCCTGGGCCGCCCAGTCGATGTCGAACCAGTGCGCGTAGCGGGACCGCGGCCCGTCCCGGAGCACCTGCCAGAGCGGGTCGTTGAGCCGCTCCGGGACCGGGACGGCCATGTGGTTGGGGACGACGTCGGCGATCAGGCCGAGCCCGTGCGCCCGTGCGGTGGCGGCGAGTTCGCGCAGCGCCGGCTCGCCGCCCAGCTGCGCGCTGATCCGGGTGTGGTCGACCGTGTCATAGCCGTGCGTCGAGCCGGGGCAGGCCTCCAGCAGCGGGGAGAGGTGCAGGTGGGAGACGCCGAGGTCGGCCAGGTACGGCACCGCGCGGGTGGCGTCCGTCAGGGTGAAGGAGGGCTGCAGCTGGAGCCGGTAGCTCGCCGAGGGGACGGATCTCGATACGAAAGTCACACCACATGCCTACCCGGTGTAACCGGACCCTACGACCCAGGACCGGCGGACGGGCGAAGCGGCGGCAGCTCAGGCCGGTCGTTGCAGCACCAGCAGCGAACGGTCCGTCAGCCACAGCCCGTCGCCCGCCTTCACCCGCAGCCCCGTCCCCGGCGTGGGCAGCACCGGCTGGGTGGTGTCCACCACCACCTGCCACTCCTCGCCGTGCTCCTTGGGCACGGTGAACTGCAGCGACTCGCTGTGCGCGTTGAACAGCAGCAGGAACGAGTCGTCGATGATCCGCCCGCCGCGGCGGTCCGGCTCGGAGATCGCCGCGCCGTTCAGGAAGACGGTCAGTGACTTGGCGTAGCTGGTGCCCCAGTCCCGGTCGGTCATCTCGTCGCCGGACGGGGTGAACCAGGCGATGTCCGTCAGGTCGTCGTGCGTCCCGGCGACCGGGCGGCCGCGGAGGAACCGGCGGCGCCGGAAGACCGGGTGGTTGCGGCGCAGCCAGACCATGCCCTGGGTGAACTCCAGCAGCTCGGACCTCTCCGGCCAGGCCACCCAGGAGAGTTCGTTGTCCTGGCAGTAGGCGTTGTTGTTGCCGAGCTGGGTGCGGCCCAGCTCGTCGCCGTGCGAGAGCATCGGCACGCCCTGCGAGAGCAGCAGGGTGGCGATGAAGTTGCGCTGCTGGCGGGCCCGCAGCCGGAGCACCTCCGGATCGTCGGTCCCGCCCTCGGCGCCGCAGTTCCAGGAGCGGTTGAACGACTCGCCGTCCCGGTTGTGCTCGCCGTTGGCCTCGTTGTGCTTCTCGTTGTAGGAGACCAGGTCGCGCAGGGTGAAACCGTCGTGGCAGGTCACGAAGTTGATGGAGGCGAGCGGGCGGCGGCCGTCGTCCTGGTAGAGGTCGGCGGAGCCGGTCAGTCGGGAGCCGAACTCGGCGAGCGTGGCGTTCTCGCCACGCCACAGGTCGCGCACGGTGTCCCGGTACATGCCGTTCCACTCGGTCCACAGCGGGGGGAAGTTGCCGACCTGGTAGCCCCCCTCGCCGACGTCCCACGGCTCGGCGATCAGCTTGGCCTGGGAGACGATCGGGTCCTGCTGGACCAGGTCGAAGAACGAGGAGAGCCGGTCGACCTCGTGGAACTGCCTGGCCAGGGTGGCCGCGAGGTCGAACCGGAAGCCGTCCACGTGCATCTCGGTGACCCAGTAGCGCAGCGAGTCCATGATCAGCTGCAGCACGTGCGGGCTGCGCATCAGCAGGCTGTTGCCGGTGCCGGTGGTGTCCATGTAGTACCGCGGGTCGGTGGCCAGCCGGTAGTACGAGGCGTTGTCCAGGCCGCGCATGGAGAGGGTCGGGCCCAGGTGGTTGCCCTCGGCGGTGTGGTTGTAGACCACGTCGAGGATCACCTCGATCCCGGCCGCGTGCAGCGCCTTGACCATCGACTTGAACTCCTGCACCTGCGGGCCGCGGTCGCCCACCGAGGAGTACGAGCCGTGCGGGGCGAAGAAGCCGATGGTGTTGTAGCCCCAGTAGTTGGTCAGCCCGAGGTCGCGCAGTCGGTGGTCGCGGACGAACTGGTGCACCGGCATCAGCTCGATCGCGGTGACGCCGAGCTTGGCCAGGTGCTCGATCAGCGCGGGGTGGGCGAGCGCCGCGTAGGTGCCGCGGATCTCCTCGGGGATCCCGGGGTGCAGCCGGGTCAGCCCCTTCACGTGGGCCTCGTAGAGCACCGTGCGGTGGTACTCGGTGCGTGGGTGGCGGTCGTTGCCCCAGTCGAAGTACGGATTGATGACGACCGAGTGCATCGTGTGCGGGGCGGAGTCGAGGTCGTTGCGGCGCTCGGGTGCGCCGAAGTGGTAGCCGTAGACCGACTCGTCCCAGTCGATGGTGCCGCTCATCGCCTTGGCGTACGGATCCAGCAGCAGCTTGGCGCTGTTGTGCCGGCGGCCGCGGACCGGATCGTAGGGGCCGTGCACCCGGAACCCGTAGCGCTGGCCGGGGTGGACACCCGGGAGGTAGGCGTGCCGGACGAAGGCGTCGGTCTCGCGCAGCTCGACGGCGGTCTCGGTGCCGTCCTCGGCGAGCAGGCAGAGCTCGATCCGGTCGGCGCTCTCGGAGAACACGGCGAAGTTGGTGCCCACCCCGTCGTAGCTGGCACCGAGGGGGTACGGCTGTCCCGGCCAGACCTGCATGAGCGTTCAACTCCCTGGAATCACGGGAGCGGCTGCCCCCTGGGACGTCGGCGCACCGCTGGGTGCGGTATGCCCGGGTGGCGCGTACCACATGTGTACACGCCACCCATCGTGACGCACGGCACAGGACCGGGGTACGCGCTGTCATGGCATCGTTGCCGCTCCGACCCCTCCACTGACGCCCTTTCAGCCGTAGTTCGCCCGAACGGGTGTCCGTCCACCGCGACTCCGGGGCGTCGACCGGGACTCTTTCGGATGGCGTGCCGGCGCAACGGGCTGCCGGGGCGAGGGGCCGGGCAGTATCCTTGATCGTCACGCCCTCCGTGCGGGAGCGGCGCCGAGAGGTGAGGTATCGCATGGTGTTCCCCGCCGACGACTGGCCCGACGGGCTCGGCGGTGCGGCACCTGGCGGGCGGACGGAAGCCCCGACGGTCGTGCTGGGCTCGCCCGGTGGCGGCCGGCTGGTGCCCGCCCAGACCGCCCCCGACCCGGCCGCGCCGGGCTGGAGCAGCGAGCAGTGGCAGCGCGCCTACCAGCGGGTCCGGCTGACCGGCCGCGCCTACGTCTGGCTCAACCTGGTCGAACAGCGGCTGCGCTCGCTCCTGGACGACCTGCTGCGCCCGGTCTACGCCCCCGCGCACGGCGCGGACTGGGTGACCGCGGCGGCCGGCCCGGTCGGCGAGGAGTGGGTGCAACGGGCCACCGCCGTCCGCGAGGTGAGCCGCCGCAAGGGCTACCTGCTCGACCCGGCCGACGACGATCCGCTGGTCTTCCTGACGCTTCCTCAGCTGCGCGAGCTGATGGTGCAGCACTGGCCGTGCTTCGAGCCGTACCTGGACGACCGCCGGGAGATCGAGCTGGCGCTGGACGAGCTGGAGGTCGCCCGGCACGTGGTCTCCCGCAACCGCAGCCTCTCGCCGACCGTGCTGGCGCAGACCGAGCGGGCCGCCGCCCGGGTGCTCAGCCTGCTGGACGGGCGCTCGGCCATGGCGGCGGGCCTGCCGGCCGACGTGATCGAGGAGCTGGTCGCCGGCCGGTACGCGGACGTCGCGGCGGTGCACGCGGACCGGGTGCGGCTGCAGCGCGACCTGCCGGTGGAGGACCTGCTGGAGGGGGCCCGGCGGCTCGACGCGCTGGGCATCGGGCTGGGCATGCTCTGCCAGAACTTCACCGGCAAGCGGCTGGTCCGGTTGGCCGCCGACGGCTGCCGGGTGCGGCTGCTCTTCCTCAACCCGGCCAGCAGCGCGGTGCGCCGGCGGGAGCGGGAGCTGGGGCTGGGGCGGGGTGAGCTGTCCCGGTCGATCGAGATGAACATCATGCACGTCCGCCGGGTCCGGGCCCGGTTGCGCGATCAGGGCGGTTTCGAGATCCGGGTGTTCGACGAGACGCCGCGGTTCACCGCCTACCTGGTGGAGGGGCCGCGGGTGCCGGGCTCGCGGCGGCGCGGCGGTGACCTCGGGGTGGTGCAGCCGTACCTGCGGCGAGCGCGCGGGATCGAGTCGCCGGCGCTGGTGCTGCGGGCGGTGCCGGGCGGGGACGAGGAGGAGGAGCCGGGGCTGCTCGAGGTCTACCGGGAGGAGTTCGAGGGGGTCTGGGCCGATTCCCGGCCGGTGAGCTGAGCGGTTCCCGCCCGTGAGCTGAGCAGTCGTGCATCCGTTCGACAAGGCATGGCAAAGCCTCGGTATACCCCCGGCATGGACGCGCCCTGGGGGTGTGACTAAGGTGTGCCTAAGCTAAGCGCAGCCGGCGCTGGCCGAACGCATGCCCTTGCGATTGTTCTCAGGTATGACCGGGTGGGCCCGGGGAGGAGTGCACTGTCCATGCTGGACGATGCTTTTCCAAGCTTTCTGATCGGGCTCAGGGAGGGTCTGGAAGCCGGTCTGATCGTCTCGATCCTGGTCGCCACCCTGGTCCGGTCCGGCCAGAAGGCCCGCCTTCCGCAGGTCTGGACCGGCGTGCTCGCCGCGATAGGCCTCGCGCTCAGCTTCGGCGCGGTGCTCACCTTCACCGCCGCCAACCTCTCCGGGACGTCCCAGGAGGCCTTCGGCGGCGCGCTGAGCATCATCGCGGTCGCCTTCGTCACCGCGATGGTCTTCTGGATGCGCCGCTCGGCCCGCAACCTCTCCTCGGAGATCCGGGAGAAGGTCACCGCCGCCCTCGGCATGGGCGGTGGGGTGCTCGTCCTGACCAGCTTCCTGGCGGTGGGCCGGGAAGGGCTGGAGACCTCGCTCTTCCTGTGGACCACCGCGCGCTCGGCCGGTGAGGCGACCGGACCGGCGATCGGCGCGGGGATCGGCCTGGTGCTGGCGGCGGGGCTCTGCTGGGGCCTGTACCGGCGGGTGCTGAAGATCAACCTCACCCGGTTCTTCACCAACACCGGCCTGGTGCTGATCGTGATCGCGGCCGGGGTGCTCAGCTACGGGCTGGGCGACCTGCAGGAGGGCGGGGTGCTGCCCGGCGGGCACGCGTACGCCTTCGACCTGAGCGGGTCGGTGGACGCCGGGTCCTGGTACGCCACGCTGGTGCAGGGCGTGTTCAACCTGACCGTCAGCATGAGCTGGCTCCAGGTCGTGGCGTACGTGCTGTACCTGGCGGTCGTGCTGCCGCTCTTCGTGACGGGGGTGCGGGCGAGCGAGCCGAAGCCGGCCGCCGGGACCGCCGAGGTCGCCGAGGCCACGCCGGCCGCCGAGACTGCTGAGACCACCGAGCCCGCGCCGGCCGCCGAGGCCGCCGGGCCGTCACGCCCGCGCTGGCTGCTGCCCGCGGCCCTGGTCGCCGTCCCCGCCGTGGTGGCCGGTGTGGTGATCGCCGTCAGCGGTGGCAAGCCGGCCGCCGCCGGCACGGTCACCGTCTCCGACGCCCAGTCCGACTGCGGCAAGGGCTTCACCGCCCCGCAGCCCGGCCAGCAGACCTTCCAGATGCACAACGCCGGCGGCAAGACCTCCGAGGTCTACCTGGTCAACCCCACCACCAACGCGGTCTACGGTGAGGTCGAGGGCCTGGCCCCCGGCACCACCCGCCCGCTCACCGCCACCATCGGCAACGGCGACTACGCCTGGCGCTGCGTCCCCACCGGCGGCCCCGCGGTCACCTCGCAGACCGTGCACGTCACCGGGGGCCAGAACGCCGTCCCGGCCGTCCTCCCGGTCTCCGAGGACGACCTGAACGGGCCGCTCGCCGCCTACCGGACCTACGTCCAGTCCGGCCTGGCCACCCTGCTGACGCAGACCCAGAAGCTGCAGGCCGACGTGCACGGCGGCGACCTCGACGCGGCCCGCGCCGACTGGCTCACCGCGCACCTGCAGTACTCCTCGCTGGGCGCCGCCTACGGCACCTTCGCCGACTTCGACAAGAAGATCAACGGACGGGCCGACGGCCTGCCGGACGGCGTCGACGACAAGGACTTCAGCGGCTTCCACCGCCTGGAGTACGGCCTCTGGCACAACCAGAGCGCCGCCGACCTCGCCCCGGTCGCCGACCAGTTGGTCAGCGACGTGGACGGCCTCGGCAAGGCGTTCCCGAGCCAGGACTTCGACCCCACCGACCTGCCGCTGCGCACCCACGAGATCCTGGAGAACACCCTCCAGTTCGAGCTGACCGCCGACACCGACGAGGGCAGCGGCACCAACCTGGCCACCGCGCAGGCCAACCTGGCCGGTACCCAGGAGCTGCTGACGGTCCTGCAGCCGCTGATCCAGGCACGCAGCCCGCAACTGCTCGGCACCGTCAACGCGGACGTCAAGCGGGTGGCCGACCTGCTCGCCGCCCAGCACCACCCGGACGGCGGCTGGACCCCGGTCGAACAGCTCGACACCACGGTCCGCGCGCAGCTCAACGGCGCCACCGGCCAACTGCTCGAAGACCTCTCCCCGATCCCCGACCTTCTTGAGATCCGGAAGTCCGCCTGATGACCAGCCAGCACGAGACCATCGGGTCCTGCCCCTTCCCGCACCAGGCCCTCGCGGCCGACAAGGCCGAGGCGGCCCGAGCCGCCCTCGCCCGACAGGCCGAGGCCGCGGGCTGCCCGGCCGGGCCCGCCCGGCGTGGCTTCCTGGGTGCCGCGCTCGGCGTCGGCGCGGCCGGCGCGGCGCTGGTCGGTGCCGGCGGTCTGGTCCTCGGCAGCGGCGACCGGGCCGCCGCGGACACCGGGACCCCGGCCAGCGCGGCCATCCCGTTCGAGGGCGTCCACCAGGCCGGCGTCACCACCGCGCAGCAGACCGCCGCCGCGTTCGTCGCGTTCACCGTGATCGCGCCGGACCGCAACGCGCTGGAGGACCTCTTCCACACGCTGACCGACCGGATCCGGTTCCTCACCTCCGGTGGCACCCCGCCGGACCTGGGCGTCGGCGCGCCGCCGTCCGACAACGGGATCCTCGGCCCGACCGTGCCCAGCGACAACCTCACGGTGACCGTCGGGGTGGGCGCCTCGCTCTTCGACGGGCGGTACGGGCTGGCCAAGGCCAAGCCGGTGAAGCTCACCCCGATGCGGACCTTCCCCAACGACAACCTGCAGGCCGCCGAGCTGCACGGCGACCTGTCGCTGCAGATCTGCGCCAACAGCCAGGACACCGTGCTGCACGCGCTGCGCGACATCGCCAAGCACACCCGTGGCGCGATGCAGGTCAAGTGGCGGATCGACGGCTTCCAGAACGCGCCGCGGCCGACCGGCGCGCAGCGCAACCTGCTGGGCTTCAAGGACGGCATAGCCAATCCGGACGTCAAGTCGTCCCGCGAGATGGACCAGCTGGTCTGGCTCCAGGGCGGCGGCGGGGAGCCGGCCTGGGCGACCGGTGGCAGCTACCAGGTGATCCGGATCATCCGGATGCTGGTCGAGTTCTGGGACCGGGTCTCGCTCGCCGAGCAGGAGCAGATGTTCGGCCGGCGCAAGGACACCGGCGCGCCGCTGGACGGCGCCAAGGAGACCGACACCCCCGACTACGCCAAGGACCCGCAGGGCAACGCGATCCCGCTGGACGCGCACATCCGCCTCGCCAACCCGCGCACCCAGCAGACCGACGACTCGCGCATCCTGCGCCGTGGCTACAACTACGACCGCGGCATCGACGGCGTCGGCAACCTCGACATGGGGCTGGCCTTCTGCTGCTACCAGCAGGACGTCCAGCGCCAGTTCGAGGCCACCCAGACCCGGCTGATCGACGAGCCGCTGGTCGACTACATCTCGCCGACCGGTGGCGGCTACTTCTTCGTCCTGCCGGGCGTCCGCGACGCGAACGACTGGCTCGGCCGCGGGATGTTCGCCGCCGCCTGACGGGGGTTCGGCACGACCCACGGGCGGTCGGGGCGGTCACGCTCCCGACCGCCCGTGGCGTTCCCGCTCCGCGCACTGTCACAGGTGGCGGCGATGATGGGCCCATGCGACGCGGCAGCTGAACAGAAGGGCGCCGGCGATGGACGGAGCAGAGCGGGCCAGAGCGATGAACCACGACACCCCCACCCCCATACCGCCCACCCCCATACCGCCCACCCCCGTACCGCCCGCCCCCGTGCCCTCCGCCGGTCCCGCCTGGTGGCAGCGCGGCCTGGTCGGCTTCGACCTGGAGACCACCGGGACCGACCCCGCCGAGTCCCGGATCGTCACCGCCGCCCTGGTCGACACCCTCGGCGGTACCCCCACCCGGGCCCGACACTGGTTGCTCGCTCCCGGCGTCCCGATACCGCCGGAGGCCCAGGCGATCCACGGCATCAGCGACGAGCAGGCGCGGGCCGGCGGTCGTCACCCGGCCGAGGCGGTCGAGGAGATCGCGGCGGCGCTGTGCGTCCGGCTCGCCCAGGGCCACCCCGTGGTGGCCTTCAACGCCCCGTTCGACCTCTCGCTGCTCGACGCCGAGCTGCGCCGGCACGGCCGGCCCGCCCTCGCCGAGCGGTTGGCCGGCCGGCTGGTGGTGCCGGTGCTGGACGCGCTGGTGATCGACCGCGCGGTGGACCGTGACCGGCCCGGCCCGCGCACCCTGCAGCACGTCTGCGAGGTGTACGGGGTCCCGCTCGCC
Source organism: Kitasatospora sp. NPDC052896 (assembly GCF_044547075.1). Lineage (NCBI taxonomy): Bacteria > Bacillati > Actinomycetota > Actinomycetes > Kitasatosporales > Streptomycetaceae > Kitasatospora > Kitasatospora sp. NPDC052896. The sequence goes on along the minus strand of NZ_JBITZU010000007.1, from coordinate 95,845 downwards.
GACGCCCACACCGCCGCCGCCGACGCGCTGGCCGCCGTCCGGCTCGCCGTCGCCCTCGCCGAGCGCTACCCCCGCGAGGTCGGTGACCTCACCCTGGAGGCGCTGCACACCCACCAGATCGGCTGGTACCGCGGTTGGGCCGAATCCCGACAGGCCAGGCTGCGCGTGACCACCCCCGACGCGGTCATCGACCCGCGCTGGCCGTTGCGCTGAGGGCCGGGGCGGTCACTCGTTGATCGCGGAGGGGGCGCTGGTGCCGGAGGCCGAGGCGTGCGCGCGGGGCGACGCGGCGGTGCTCGCCGATGCCGATGCCGTCGCTGCTGCCGACGCCGACGCCGATGCCGATGCCGAAGCCGTCGCTGAAGCTGTCGCTGAAGCCGAAGCCGAAGCCGAAGCCGAAGCCGAAGCCGAAGCCGAAGCCGTCGCGGAGGCGGAGCTCGTCGCGGAGGCGGAGCTCGACGGGGAGGCCGAGGCGGCGGGGGAGGGGAACATCGCCGGGAGGGTGTAGACGTTGCCGGGGCTGATGACGTTGGTGATGGCCTGCCCGAAGAGGGTGGAGACCTCGTTGCCCTGGTAGCCGACGTCGGTGTTGGCGAGCACCACCAGGGAGGCGTCGGCGCTCGGGAGGTACACGGCCAGGGTCTGGTAGCCGGGCAGCGAGCCGTTGTGGCCGACCCAGCCGTTGTCGGTGAAGACACCGAGGCCGTAGCTGGTGCCCGGGGCGCCGGTGGACCGCTCCTGGAGGCGCTGGGCCTGGGTGGCGGGGGTGAGCAGGCTGCCGGTGGCGAGGGTCTTGGCCCAGCTCTGCAGGTCGCTGAGGTTGGAGATCATCGCCCCGGCGGCCCAGGCCCAGGAGGGGTTCCAGTTGGTCGCGTCGGCGATGGTGCCGTTTGACGTCTGGTTGGTGTAGCCGTGGGCGTGCGGAGCGGGGAAGGTCGCGTCGGTCGGGAAGACCGTGTGCGACAGCTGGGCCGGCATCAGCACCTGCTGCTGGAGGTAGCTGCCGAGCGGCTGGCCGCTCGCCTTCTCGACCGCGAGACCGAGCAGGATGGTATTGGTGTTCGAGTACTGGAACCGGCTGCCCGGCGCGAATCCCGCGGGGTGCTTGAAGGAGTAGCCGAGCAGCTGCTGCGGGGTGAACTGCTGGTTCGGGTTGGCGAGCAGTGCGTGCACGAAGTCCTGGTCGGCGGTGTAGGGGTACAACCCGCTGCGCATACCGGCGAGTTGGCGAAGGGTGATGTTGTCGCCGTTCGGCACGTCCGGGACGTACTTGGAGATCGGGTCGTCCAGGCCGACCTTGCCCGCGTCCACCAGCCTGAGCAGCGCGGTGACCGTGAAGCTCTTGGTCTCGCTGCCGATCCGCATGTTCATGTCGGTGGACATCGGGGTGTTGTTGCCGGTGTTGGCGACGCCGAAGGCCTTGGTGTAGCTGCCGTTGTTCGGGCTGGAGATGCCGACGATGACGCCGGGCACGTTGGCCTGCCGGAGCACCTGCTTGATCGCGCCGTCGACCTGCGCGCTGACCGCAGGGGTCAGCGTCACCATGCCGGAGGCGGACGCGGAGGTGGACGGGTTGGCGGCCACCGCGGAGTCGGTGGCACGGTCGGCGGCGCAGCCCGAGCCGAGCAGCAGGGCGAGGACCGTGAGGGAGGCGGCCAGGGTCCGGCGGTGGGGCGCGCGGGGGTACGGGCGCTCGACTCGGTCCGTCATGTCGGGGTGCCTCTCTCGGCGGTCGGCGGGGGATCTGGCGCCGGTGAGGCCGGGCCATGGCCAACGTAAGGTCCGGGCGGTCCGGGCGCGCGGCCGTGCGGGCGGGGACTGATCCGTTCGGGTCTGTCGGCCCGGGGCCCGGGGTCCCCGGGCCGGGGTTGGGAGGAGGGAAGGGCGGTCAGTTCTCGGGGAAGTCGAAGCCGTAGCCCTGCCGGATCAACCAGGGGAGGAGCCGGCTCACGGCGGTGACGGTCTGGCTGCGGTCGCCGCCGCCGTCGTGGAACAGCACGATCCCGCCGGGCTGGAGCTCCTGCTTGACGGTGGTGACGATGCTGTCGACGCCGGGGTCGGACCAGTCGACCGGGTCGACCGTCCAGCCGAGCGGGCGCATGCCGTGCTCCACCGCGGTCTTCACGTTGGCGGTGGTGAAGTCGCCGCCGGGGGCGCGGAACCAGGTGACGCGGGTGCCCGGGCCACCGGCCTCGATGATGGTCGCCTTGGCGTCGAGGACCTCCTGGGCCTGCTGGGCGGAGGAGAGCGTGAACATCGGCTGCGGGTGGGTGAGGGTGTGGTCGCAGAGCCGGTGGCCCTCGGCGAGGATCCGCCTGTCGATGTCCGGGTAGTTGACGATCTCCTCGCCGACCTGGCAGAAGGTCGCCTTGACGTGGTACTTCGCGAGCAGGTCGAGGATCTGGCCGGTGGCCGGGCCCGGGCCGTCGTCGAAGGTGAGCGCGACGGTCCGGCCGCCGCCGGCGGTGTGGTAGGTGACCGAGGAGTCGGGCGGCGCCGGCGGTTGCTGGGCGGGTGGCGGGGCTGACGGGGTGTTGTCCCCGGGGACGGGTTTGGGCCGGGCCTTCCCGGCGGCGTCGTTGCCGGGGCCGGCGCTCCTGGCGCCGCTCGGGCTCGCCTGACCGTGGGTGCGCGGGCCGCCCTGGCCGTCGCCGAGCCCGCAGGAGCAGGCCAGGACGAGGGAGAGCAGGGCGCTGCAACCGGCGGCGGTGCGGCGGAGAAGGGGACGGTGGGTGGTGCCACGTTCCGGCATGGCGGCGGCTCCTGACGTGCGACCAGCCGTCCGGGGTGGATGGCTGCTGCTACGACCATGAACCTGGATGGAGCCACTCCGATGCGCTCATCCTTTGATCATATTATCTCCACGATATGGAGAAGCTGTGCGCGGCGCCGGAGTTGAGCGTCGGTCGGGGTGCCGAAACTCATTTCTGAGGCGGGCGTGTCGTGAGCCCGCGGCGGCTCGGGGCGTGCTGGGGGAGGGGTGGCGGTGGGGGTTTCCTCGGGGTTTCTGTCAAGGCCGCTCCGACCTGGGTATTGAGCGGAACTCCACCCTGAGGGGGAGGAGTCTCCACCCGGAGCACGAGGTCGGCGAGGGGGTGGTCGGGTCAGGATGGTGGCGGGGCAGCCGGACCGTGCCCCGGATGGCATCCCGGAGATGGGGGCACTTGCCGGTCGGCAAGTAATCTCGCGTAGGATGCCTCCACGTTCACTTACCTGCCGACCGGCTAAGGCGTGCCGCCCGCCGGTCTCCCAGCCGTCGCCCGGCATCCCGTCCCCCCAGGGCTGCGGTGAACCATGCCCAGGAGGCATCGAGCATGTTCCACCGAATCGGACAATTCGTTGTCAAACGCGCCTGGTGGGTGATAGTCGCATGGATCGTCGCCGCCGTCGCCATCGTCGCCACCGCGCCGAAGCTGACCGCGCAGACGGACGAGAGCGCCTTCCTGCCCTCGCACTACGAGTCCATCCAGGCGTCCGACCTGCAGACGAAGGCCTTCCCGGCCAACTTCACGCCGTCGGCGATCCTGCTGTTCCAGCGCAACGACGGCGGCAAGCTGGACGCCGCCGACCAGGCCGCGATGAACAAGGTGGTCCAGGGGCTGACCGCCGAGAACATCCAGTACGTCCAGACCATCGTGCCGGTCGGTGCCCGGAGCATCTCGGCGGACGGCAAGGACGCGCTGTCCATGGTGGGCTTCACCAAGGACGCCCCGAAGCAGGGCACCGGGACCACGGACACCGCCAAGAAGCTGCGTGACGACAGCAAGGCGCTGGCCAGCGGCACCGACCTCAAGGTGCAGCTGGGCGGCTCCGCCGCGCAGGCGCTCGACCAGCAGGACTCCTCCCAGCTGGCCAACGCGCTGATCGGGATCGGCACCGTGGTGATCATCTTGCTCACGCTGCTGCTGATCTTCCGTAGTCCGATCATCGCGCTGCTGCCGGTCATGTCGATCGCGGTCTTCTCGATGGTCGCCAACGGGCTGATCGGCTACGCCAGCAAGTGGTTCGGCCTGCAGGCGGACAACTCGGTCTCGGCGATCCTGATCGTGGTGCTGTTCGGTGTCGGCACCGACTACTTCCTCTTCCTGATGTTCCGCTACCGCGAGCGGCTGCGGGCCGGGGACGACCGGAAGACCGCCGTGGTCAACGCGGTCGCCCGGGTCGGCGAGGCGATCTCCTCGGCGGCCGGCGCGGTCATCGTGGCGTTCAGCGTGCTGATCCTCTCCAGCCTCGGGATGTTCAAGAGCCTCGGCCCGTCGCTGGCCATCGCGGTCTTCGTGACGGCGCTGGCCTCGGTCACCCTGGTACCGGCGATCCTGTCGCTGATCCCGCAGAGGGTGCTGTTCTGGCCGGGCAAGGCCTGGCAGCGCGAGCCGAAGAACGCCCGCTTCGCCGCCCTGGGCGGCCTGGTGCAGCGCCGCCCGGGCGTCGTCGCCGCGGTCTCCGGCCTGCTGCTGGTGGGTCTCGCCTTCGGGGCCACCGGCTACAAGGGCACCTTCGACCTGGCCTCCGGCTCGATGCCGAAGACCAAGGAGTCCATGGTGGTCCAGACCGCCATGACCAGCGCGTTCTCGGCCGGTGCGGCCGAGCCGTCCCAGGTCTTCCTGACCTCGACCAACGGCAGCCCGCTGGACAAGGCCGAACTCGCGCCGTTCGGCGCGGCGCTCGCCAAGGTCGACGGCGTCGCCCAGGTGAGCCCGCAGCCGCAGCTGAGCAAGGACGGCCTGACCGCCAACTACAGCGTGACGCTCAAGGACTCGCCCGAGTCCAACGCGGCCATCGACGTCATCGGCCCGCTGCGCTCGGTCGCGCACGCCGACGCGCCGCAGGGCACCCAGGCCTACGTGGGCGGCATCACGGCGGTGTACAAGGACATCGACACCGCGATGACGCACGACTACGAGCTGGTCTTCCCGATCGCCGCGCTGCTGATCATGTTGATCCTCGGCCTGCTGCTGCGCAGCGTCGTCGCCCCCTGGTACCTGATGGCGGCGGTCGGCCTGGGCTTCGGCGCCACGGTCGGCGCGACCACGCTGGTCTTCGTGACCTTCGGCAGCCAGACCTCCGGGCTGATGTTCATGCTGCCGATGTTCATCTACCTGTTCGTGGTGGCGATCGGCACCGACTACAACATCCTGATGATCGCCCGACTGCGGGAGGAGGCCCAGGAGGGCCACGGTCCCCGGGAGGCGGCGAGCCTGGCCCTGCGGCACGGCGGTCCGACCGTCGCCGCGGCGGGTGGCATCCTGGCGGCGACCTTCGCCACCATGCTGCTGGCCGGGAACTCGCTCTTCAGCGAGATCGGCTTCTCGGTGGCCTTCGGCATCGTGGTGTCGGCCTTCGTGATGGCGATGTTCTTCACCCCGTCGCTGACCGCGCTGCTGGGCCGCAAGGCCTGGTGGCCGGGGCACGGCGACATCGCGGGCCACGGCCACGGCGGCGCGACCGCGGTGGCCGGGAGCCGGCACAGCGAGGGCGAGCCGGAGCCGGCGGGCCTGCGCTAGTCCGGGCGGCCCGGTGACGGCCGATAGCGAGCCGGTACCGGACCGGTAGTAGTGCCATGGCCCACTCCGCCGAGCTGCGGAGTGGGCCATGGTGCGAAAATAATCCGATCGTTCTGTCGCCTGCCGTGCTACAGTCGACGTAGTTGCAGTTTTGGTTCCCATGAACGTTTGTGTGCGCCTGCTGGTACCAACCAACAGGCGCATTTGTTTTGTCCGGTGTCATCTCCGGATGGGGATCGCGGCTACTTGAGGCTCGCGAGGTGCGGGTCTCGATGCCCCAGTTTTAGAGGAGACGGTTATGGCTACCGGCACCGTGAAGTGGTTCAACAGCGAAAAGGGCTTCGGCTTCATCGAGCAGGACGGTGGCGGCGCTGACGTCTTCGCCCACTACTCGAACATCCAGGCTCAGGGCTTCCGCGAGCTGGTCGAGGGTCAGAAGGTCGAGTTCGACGTGACCCAGGGCCAGAAGGGCCCGCAGGCCGAGAACATCCGCGTCATCTGACGTTTCCGGCACACTGCTGGAAGCACGCACGACGCAGCGAAGGCCCGTACCTCACGGTGCGGGCCTTCGCCCATGCCGCCGAACGGCCGGGGCGGCGCATCCCCTCCTGGCGGCCGACCCCTCGGGTCACCCTTCGACGGTGACCGCTCAGGATGGAGCATCCGTATGACCGAACAGGCCCGCCGATCCGAGCAGTCGCGTCGGGGAGACCAGGCGCGTCGGCCCGATCAGGCCCGCCGGGGTGGTGGCCGTGGTCAGGGCCAGGCCCGCCAGGGTGGGCAGGGCGGCTCGGGCGCGCCGCAGGGCGGTCAGGGCCGCGGTCGCGGCGCCGCCCGGCCGCGGGTCGCCGCGGCGCCCGCCGACTTCACGGTGGTCGTGGGCACCCCCGCCCGACCGCCGGCCGCGAGCTTCGCCGAGCTGGAGATGCCCAAGGCGCTGCTCGCCGCGCTCACCCGGGAGGGCGTCACCGAGCCGTTCCCGATCCAGGCCGCCACCCTGCCCGACTCGCTGGCCGGACGTGACGTCCTCGGCCGCGGCCGGACCGGCTCCGGCAAGACCCTGGCGTTCGGCCTGCCGCTGCTGGCCCGCACCGCCGGCCGCCGCGCGGACGCCCGCAAGCCGCTCGCTCTGGTACTGGTGCCCACCCGGGAACTCGCCCAGCAGGTCACCGAGGCGCTCACCCCGTACGCGACCGCCGTCAACCTGCGGATCGCCACCGTGGTCGGCGGCATGTCGATCACCCGGCAGGCCAACACGCTGCGCCGCGGCGCCGAGGTCCTGGTCGCCACGCCCGGCCGGCTCGACGACCTGATCGGCCGCCAGGACGTGCGGCTCGACGAGGTGGCCGTGACCGTCCTGGACGAGGCCGACCAGATGGCCGACATGGGCTTCCTGCCGCAGGTCAGCAAGTTGCTGGAGCAGGTGGCCGAGGGCGGCCAGCGGATGCTCTTCTCCGCCACCCTGGACCGCAACGTCGACCGGCTGGTGCAGCGCTTCCTCACCGACCCGGTCACCCACTCGGTGGACCCCTCGCAGGGCGCGGTGACCACCATGGAGCACCACGTGCTCCAGCTCGACCCGGCGGACAAGGCCTCCGCCACCGCGCACATCGCCTCCCGCGAGGGGCGCGTGATCATGTTCGTGCACACCAAGCACGGCGCGGACCGGCTGGCCAAGCAACTGCTGGCGACCGGCGTCCGGGCGGCCGCGCTGCACGGCGGCAAGTCGCAGCCGCAGCGCAACCGCACGCTGGACCAGTTCCGCGACGGTCAGGTCACGGCGCTGATCGCGACCAACGTCGCGGCGCGCGGTATCCACATTGACGGGCTTGACCTGGTCGTCAACGTTGATCCGCCGATCGACCACAAGGACTACCTGCACCGCGGTGGCCGCACGGCCCGGGCGGGCGAGTCCGGCACGGTGGTCACGCTGGTGCTGCCCGAGCAGCGGCGCGACATGACGAAGCTGATGTCGACGGCGGGCATCCGGCCGGTGACCACCAAGGTCCGTCCCGGCGACGCCGAGCTGACCCGGATCACCGGCGCGCGCACCCCGTCGGGGGTCGCGGTGACGCTGGCGCCGGCGGTCGTCGCGACGCCGGGTTCGGCCGCCGCTCCGACCGAGGGCGCGGGTACCACGGCTGGTGGCGCCAAGCGGCGTACCGGCGGGCCGCGTTCGTCGCGTCCGAAGGACGTCGACGTGAACGGCAACCCGCGCCGGCCGCGCCCCAAGCAGCGCCTCGGCGGTGGCACCGGCGGTGGCGGCAACCCCCGTACGGCGGCCGGGTTCCTGGGCAAGTCGAGCGGTGCCTCGAAGCCGGGCAGCGGCTCGAAGAGCGGCTCCAACTACGGCACCGGACGTCAGCGCCGCCCGGCCCGCTGACAGCAGCGGACCGGTTCCACGCACTGGAGCAGCGGGGGGGGGGGGGGGGGGGGGGGGGGGGGGGGGGGGGGGCGGGGGGGGGGGGGGGCGCCGGGCGGGGGGCGGGGGGGGGGGGGCGGGGGGGGGGGGGGGGGCGGGGGACCCCCCCCCCCCCCCCCCCCCCCCCCCCCCCCCCCCCCCCCCCCCCCCGCCCCCCGCCCGCCCCCCCCCCCCCCCCCCCCCCCCCCCCCCCCGCTGCTCCTTCGCATGACCGCCTCCCGGCGGCCCGCCGGGCAGGTCCGCCCTCGCCGCCCCGGCGTCCCGCGCCGCCGGCCGCGCGGATCCCTTCGCTTCCCGGCGCCCACCTCGGCGCCCGGGTCAGGCGGCGAGGGCCGTGCCCGGCCGAGCAACCTCGCCGTAGCGCTGGAGGAGGAGCGCCGCCAGTTCGGGGGCCGCACCGAGCACAGGCGCCACCAGGTCGGCACCGGCCTCGGCGGCCGCGGTGGCGATCCGGTCGGGCAGCACCCCGGGGGCCAGCAGGTACGGAGCCACCACGCTCCGCCGCAGGCCACGAGCGCGTAGGGCGGCCAGCGCGTCCGCCACCCGCGGACCGGACGCCGCAGCGTACGCGACCTCGACCGCCCCCCACCCGCGAGTGCGCTCCCAGTGGGCGGCCAGCGCGCGGGTGGCCGCGTCGGCAGCCGGATCCGAGGAACCCGCCGCGGCGAGCACCACACCGATGCCGCGCCGGGAGTCGGCGGGGATGACCTCGGGGGCGAGGGCCTCCGCGATCCGGCGGTCGAGGGCTTCGAGCAGGAGCGGGGAGGGGGCCAGCACCTCCGCGACCGGGAGGGCGGCGCCGGCGGCGCGCAGGGCCGCGGGGATGTCGTGCCTGGCGTGGAAGGCCCGGTTGAGCAGCAGGGGGACGGCCACCGCCGGTCGGCCGGCGAGGGTCGCGAGGGCCTGCGGGACGCGGGGTGCGCAGTGGTCCAGGTAGGCGGTGGCCGGCCGCAGCTCCGGGCGCAGCCGGCGGACCCGGTCGGCCAGGGCCGCGACGGTCGCGGCGTGCCGGGGGTCGCGGCTCCCGTGCGCGATGAGGAGGAGCACGGGTGCCGCGGGGGCCGGGTGGGGTCGGTGGGAAGTCATCGGGGGGCTTCCTCAGCGGGCGGTCTGGAGCAGGCCCCGGCCGCGCAGCACCCGGCGCTCGATCGGGGTGAAGATGAGGAGGTCGATGGCCACGCCGACGATGAGGATCAGGATGATGCCGAGCAGCACGCCGGGCATGTTGGACGAGTCCCGCTGGTTCTCCAGGTAGCGGCCGAGTCCGAGGCCCAGGTCCGGTGAGCTGGCGACGAGTTCGGCGGCCATCAGGGAGCGCCAGGAGAACGCCCAGCCCTGCTTGAGTCCGGCCAGGTAGCCGGGCAGGGCGGCGGGCAGCAGCACGTGACGGGCGCCGCGCAGGCCGGTGGCGCCGAGGGTGCGACCGGCGCGCAGGTAGAGCGGCGGTACCTGGTCGATCCCGGAGAGCAGGCCGTTGGCGATCGAGGGGACGGCGCCGAGCAGGATGACGGCGTACATCATCGAGTCGTTGATGCCCAGCCAGATGACGGCGGCGGGCACCCAGGCGACCGAGGGCAGCGACTGCAGCCCGGAGAGGACCGGCCCGAGCGCGGTGCGCACCGGCCTGACCCGGGCGACCAGCAGCCCGATCGGCGTGCCGATGGCGACGGCGGCGAGGAACCCGACGACCCCGCGCCAGACGCTGGTCCAGATGATCGAGAAGAGCGTGCCCTGGTACCAGAGGTCGGTCAGGCTGTTCCAGACGTCCAGCGGGCTGGGCAGCTTGTAGGAGGCGGTGACGTGCAGGCTGTAGGTGATCTGCCAGACCGCGAGCACCAGCACGATGCCGACGAGCGGCGGCAGGGCCTTCTGGCGGAGCAGTACGCCGATCGGGGCGCGCTGCGGCTGGACGGAGTCGAGCGCGTCGAGGCCGGCCTCCAGTCCCTGGAGATCGGTGTCGGGGGACGCCGGGGTGGTGTCAGTGCTGGCCATGGCGGCGGATCTCCCCACGCAGGTCTTCGGTGATCTCGACGGACAGGTCCGCGACGCACGCGGACTCGATGCGCCGCGGCTGTGGCAGGTCGATCCGCCACTCGCGGGCGACCCGCCCCGGCCGCGAGGAGAGCAGGACGACCCGCTGCGCGAGCCGGACCGCCTCGCGCACGTTGTGGGTGACGAACAGCACGGTGAGTCCGCGCTCGGACCAGATCCGGGTGATCTCGTCGTGCAGCACGTCGCGGGTGATCGCGTCGAGGGCGGCGAACGGCTCGTCCATCAGCAGGACGCTGCTGCCCTGGGCGAGTGCCCGGGCCATCGCGACGCGCTGGCGCATGCCGCCGGACAGCTCGTGCACCCGCTTGCCGTAGGAGCCACCGAGCCGGACCAGTTCCAGCAGCCGTTCGGCCTCGGCGCGGCGCTCGGCGCGCGGGACGCCGTTGAGCCGCAGGGCCAGTTCGATGTTGCGGCCGGCGGTGAGCCAGGGGAAGAGCGCGTGCTCCTGGAACATCAGCGCGGGGCGTCCGCCGGCCACCTCGATGCTGCCGGAGGTCGGCCGGTCGAGGCCGGCGACCAGGTTGAGCAGGGTGGACTTGCCGCAGCCGGAGGCGCCGAGCAGGCAGAGGAACTCGCCCGCGGGCACGTCGAGGGAGATGTCGTCGAGCACCGGGGCCGCGGTGCCCGGGCGGCCGAAGGCCTTGTGCACGTGCGAGAGCCGCACGGCGGGTGCGCCGGTGCGGGCCTCGCCGGCGGGGGCGTCGGGCGAGGTGGTCAGTGCCGTGCCCATGGCGGGCACCTCCTGGCGTGAGTGTGGCGAGCGAGCAGCTGGGGCCGGGTTCTGGGGCCGGGGCCCGCCCCCGCCCGGTTCCGCGATTGGGCATCGACCGGGGCGGGGCGGGGGTGGACCCCGGAGTTACGGGGTACGGCGGTACGGCGACTTGGCGGTCAGTGAGCCGGACTCAGGACGTGCCGAGCCCGTCGGCCTGGACGGCCGGCTGCCCGTCCGCCGTCAGCACCTTGTTCAGCAGGGTCAGGTCGTAGATCCCGGAGATGTCCGGCTGCTTGAGCAGCCCGGCGCTCACCGCGTGCTGGGCCTCGGCCCGCAGGGTGTCGGCCAGCGGGTCGTCCAGGAACTGGATGCTGCTCCAGGCCGGGTCCAGGACGTTGGCCGGCAGCGGGTTGCCGCCGGCCGCCTGGAGGGCCTTGTTGGCGTCCTGCTCGGCCTGCGCCGGGTTGGCCTTGATGAAGGCGTTGGTCGCGACCGAACCCCGCAGCACGGCCTCCACCACGTCCGGGTGCGCCTTGAGGAACTTCTGCGACACGATGATGTTGGTGACCACGAACTGCTTGTCGGGCCACAGGTCGCGCTCGTCGAGCAGCACCTTGGCGCCCTTGGCGACCAGCTGGGAAGCGGTCGGCTCGGGCACCCAGGCGCCGTCGATCGCGCCGGAGGCGTAGGCGTCCGGGGTGACCTTGTTGTCGGTGCGGACCACCTCGACGTCGCCGGCGCCGGACTGCGGGTCCTCCTTGAAGCCCTTGCCGGCGAGGTAGTTGAGCAGTGCCACGTCCTGGGTGTTGCCCAGCTGCGGGGTGGCGATCTTCTTGCCCCTGAGGTCGTCCAGGCTGTGGATCTTGTTGGGGTTGACCACCAGCTCGACCCCGCCGGAGGCCGAGCCGCCGATGATCTTCAACGACTGGCCCTGGGACTGCACGTAGCCGTTGATCGCGGGCGAGGGGCCGATCCAGCCGATGTCGATGGAGCCGGCGTTCAGTGCCTCGATCTCCGCCGGGCCGGCGTTGAAGATCTGGGTCTTGAGCTGAGTGCCGCCCAACTCCTTCTGGAACAGCCCGTCCTGGACGCCGACCAGCGCGGTGCCATGGGTCAGGTTGGCGAAGTAGCCGATCCTCACGGTGCCGGCGGAGAGCTTGGCGCCGGTGGCCGCGGCCGGGGCGGCGTCGCTCTTGACGGCCTTCGAACCGTAGCTGCAGGCGCTCAGCAGGCTGACGGTGGTCAGCCCGGCGACGGCGAGGAGGAGGGAGCGTCTGGCCCGGCCGGCGCCGTGGCGGGAGGGGGTATGGACGGGTGCCTGGGTGGAAGCCATCGAGGTGTCCTCTGCTGGAACGGTCGAGGGAAGGTGGTGCGGAGGCAGGAGCGGCGGCGGGGCGGCCGCTGCCCGACAGGGCGTCGAACAGCCCTGTCAGCACTCACATCGCGTCATGCCGCCCTGGCCGCTGCCGAGGACGCCGCTGCCGATGCGGCCGCCTTCCTTGTCCATGCCGGAGAACGCCTCGCCGGACATCAGACCCAGTCCTCCTGGTCCGGCGAAGTCGCCTCCGCCGCGGCGGTGTTGAAGGACTCGCCGGCCATGCCGGCGGTGAGGGTGGTGCCGTCGGCCGGGTCGATCAGCAGGAACGAACCGGTCCGGCGGTTGTCGGCGTAGTCGTCGAGGGCCAGCGGCTCGGCGGTGCGCAGCAGCAGCTGGCCGATGTCGTTGACGTGCAACTCGTCGGCGTCGCCGCGCCGTTCCAGCGTGTCGATGTCGATCCGGTAGCCGATCTCCTTGACCAGCGCGCGCACGGTCCGGGTGGTGTGCTTGAGCAGCACCTTGTCCCCGGCCCGCAGCGGGCGCTCGTGCAGGTGGCAGACGGTCGCCACGACGTCCTTGGTGGGGACGGTGGTCGGGCCGGCCGCCAGCAGGTCACCGCGGGAGACGTCGATGTCGTCGGTGAGGCGGACGGTCACCGACTGGGGGGCCCAGGCGATGTCGGTCGGCGTGCCGAGCGCGTCGATGCCGGCCACCGTCGTGGTGCGGCCGGCCGGCAGCACGGTGACGGTGTCGCCGGTGCGCAGCACGCCGGAGGCCAACTGGCCCGCGTAGCCCCGGTAGTCACGGAAGTCACCGGACTGCGGTCGGATCACGTACTGGACCGGGAACCGGGCGGGCTCGGCGCCGGGGTCGGTGCCGACCCGCACGGTCTCCAGGTGCTCCAGCAGGGTCGGGCCGCCGTACCAGTCCATCCGGGCGGAGGGCTCGACGACGTTGTCGCCGGCGAGTGCGGAGATCGGGATCGCCACGACGTCGCGCACGCCGAGCGAGGCGGCGTAGCCGGTGAACTCGGCGGCGATGGCGGCGAAGACGGGCTCGGCGTAGTCGACCAGGTCCATCTTGTTGACGGCCAGCACCACGTGCGGGACCCGCAGCAGGGCGGCGACGGCGGCGTGCCGGCGGGTCTGTTCGACGACGCCGTTGCGCGCGTCGACCAGGACGACGGCGAGTTCGGCGGTGGAGGCGCCGGTGACCATGTTGCGGGTGTACTGCACGTGCCCCGGGGTGTCGGCGAGGATGAACCGGCGCCGGGGGGTGGCGAAGTAGCGGTAGGCGACGTCGATGGTGATGCCCTGTTCGCGCTCGGCGCGCAGGCCGTCGGTGAGCAGCGCGAGGTCCGGTTCCTGCTGGCCGCGCCTGCGCGAGGCGTGCTCGACCGCCTCCAGCTGGTCGGCGAGCACCGACTTGGAGTCGTGCAGCAGGCGGCCGACCAGGGTGGACTTGCCGTCGTCGACCGAGCCGGCGGTGGCGAACCGCAGCAGGGAGGTGGTCGTTGCGGTGGTCATGTTAGAAGTACCCCTCGCGCTTGCGGTCTTCCATGGCGGCTTCGGAGAGCTTGTCGTCGGCTCGGGTCGCTCCCCGCTCGGTGAGGCGCGAGGCGGCGATCTCGGTGATCACGGCCTCGATGGTGGCCGCGTCCGAGTCGACGGCGCCGGTGCAGGACATGTCGCCGACCGTGCGGTAGCGCACCAGCCGGCGCTCCACCGTCTCGTGCTCCCTGGGGCCGCCCCAGTCGCCGGCGGTCAGCCACATGCCGTCGCGGGCGAAGACCTCGCGTTCGTGGGCGTAGTAGATCTCGGGCAGTTCGATGGACTCGCGCTCGATGTACTGCCAGACGTCCAGCTCGGTCCAGTTGGAGAGCGGGAAGACCCGGACGTGCTCGCCGACCGCGTGGCGGCCGTTGTAGAGCGACCACAGTTCGGGGCGCTGGCGGCGCGGGTCCCAGGCGCCGAACTCGTCGCGCAGCGAGAAGACGCGCTCCTTGGCGCGGGCCTTCTCCTCGTCGCGCCGGCCGCCGCCGAAGACCGCGTCGAACTTCCCCCGCTCGATGGCGTCCAGCAGCGGGACGGTCTGCAGGGGGTTGCGGGTGCCGTCGGGGCGCTCGCGCAGCCGGCCGTCGTCGATGAACTCCTGGACGGAGGCGACGTGCAGGCGCAGGTCGTGCTCGGCCACCACGCGGTCGCGGTAGGCGATCACCTCGGGGAAGTTGTGCCCGGTGTCCACGTGCAGCAGCGCGAACGGCACCGGCGCGGGCCAGAACGCCTTGAGCGCCAGGTGCAGCATGACGATGGAGTCCTTGCCGCCCGAGAAGAGGATCACCGGCCGCTCGAACTCGCCGGCCACCTCGCGGAAGACGTGCACCGACTCGGCTTCGAGGACGTCCAGGTGGGACAGGGCGGTCGTGGCCACCAGGCGGTCGGTCGCGGTCGTCACGCGAGGCCCCTCTCGGTCAGGAAGGCGTGCAGTTCGGCGGCGGACTCGGCCACCGTGCGGCCCTGGGTCTGGATGCGCAGCTCGGGGGAGGCCGGGGCCTCGTAGGGGTCGTCGACCCCGGTCAGGCCGGAGATCTCACCGGCCGCCTGCCTGGCGTACAGGCCCTTGACGTCGCGCTCGGAGCAGAGCTCGACCGGGGTGGCGACGTGGATCTCCAGGAAGTCGGTGCCCTCGGCCTCGTGCCGGGCGCGCACGGCGGCCCGCGAGTCGGCGTAGGGAGCGATCACCGGTGCCAGCACCTTGACCCCGTTCGAAGCCAACTTCTCGGCGACGAAGCCGATCCGGGTGACGTTGGTGTGCCGGTCCTCGCGGGAGAAGCCGAGGCCCCTGGAGAGGAACTCGCGGATCTCGTCGCCGTCCAGCACCTCGACCCGGTGGCCCTCGGCGGTCAGCCGCTCGGCCAGCGCGAAGGCCAGGGTGGTCTTCCCGGCACTGGGGAGCCCGGTCAGCCACACCGTGGCGCCGCGCTCGCAGGCGGCGCCCGCCGCGGCAGCCCCGGCGGCCGGGGTGGTGGTGGCTGTGGTCACGTCAGTACTCCAGTAGTCGAAGGCGGTCGGTCGAAAACGGTCGGAGAGCTCAGAGGTGGATGCCGCACTCGGTCTTGCCCGAGCCCGCCCAGCGGCCGGCCCGGGAGTCCTCGCCCTCGGCCGGCTTGCGGGTGCAGGAGAGCGGCGAGCAGCCCACCGAGGTGTAGCCCTCCCAGAGCAGCGGGTTGAGCAGCACCCCGTTGGCCTGGACGTAGGCGTCCACGTCCTGCTGGGTCCAGCGGGCGATCGGCGCGATCTTCACCTTGCGGCGCTTGGCGTCCCAGGCCACCACCGGGGTGTCGGCGCGGGACGGCGACTCGTCGCGGCGCAGGCCGGTGGCCCAGGCGTCGTACCCGGCCAGCCCGCGCCCCAGCGGCTCGACCTTGCGCAGCGCGCAGCACAGGTCCGGGTCGCGGTCGTGCAGCCGCGGTCCGTACTCGGCGTCCTGCTCGGCCACGGTCTGCCGCGGGGTCAGCGTGATCACGTTGACCGGCAGGGTGGCCGCCACCGCGTCCCGGGTGCCGATGGTCTCCGGGAAGTGGTAGCCGGTGTCCAGGAAGACCACGTCGATGCCGGGCAGCACGGTGGACGCCAGGTGCGCGACCACCGCGTCCTCCATCGAGGAGGTGACGCAGAGCCGCCTGCCGAAGGTCTCGGCGGCCCAGCGCAGCACCTCCTGCGCGGGCGCCCGCTCCAGCTCGCGGCCGGCCGCGGTGGCCAGTGCGGCCAGCTCGTCGGCCGTGCGACGGTCAGTGTCGCTGCTCATCCGGGGCTCCCCCGTTCGTGGCCGACAGCAGGCCGAGGAACTTCAGCTGGAAGGCCCGCCGGCAGGCCGCGCACTCCCAGGCGCCGTGGCCGCCGGCCTCCGAGGGACGCAGGTCCTCGTCCCCGCAGTAGGGGCAGAAGAAGGGGGCGGCGCGCTCGCTCACGACAACTGCTCCTCACTGGCCCGGGCCGTCCACTGGGCGAACCGCTCGCCCTCGGCGCGCTCCGCCTGGAAGCGCTTCAGCAGCCGCTCGACGTAGTCGGGCAGGCCGTCCTTGGTGACCTTCAGGCCGCGGACCTTGCGGCCGAAGCCGGCCTCCAGGCCGAGCGCGCCGCCCAGGTGGACCTGGTAGCCCTCCACCTGCCGGCCGTGCTCGTCGGTCACCAGCTGGCCCTTGAGGCCGATGTCGGCGACCTGGATCCGGGCGCAGGCGTTCGGGCAGCCGTTGATGTTGATGGTCAGCGGCTCGTCGAACTCCGGCAGCCGCGCCTCCAGTTCGTCGATCAGGGTGCGGCCGCGCTCCTTGGTCTCGACGATGGCGAGCTTGCAGAACTCGATGCCGGTGCAGGCCATCGTGCCGCGCCGGAACGGGGACGGGGTGACCCGCAGGTCCAGCGCGTCCAGGCCGGCCACCAGCGAGTCGACCCGGTCGGCCGGGACGTCCAGCACCAGCATCTTCTGCTCGGAGGTGGTGCGCAGCCGGTCGGAGCCGTGCGCGGCGGCCAGCTCGGCCACCTTGCCGAGCAGCGCGCCGTCCACCCGGCCGACCCGCGGCGCGAAGCCGACGTAGAAGTTGCCGTCCTTCTGCCGGTGCACGCCGACGTGGTCGCGCCAGGTGCCGCTCGGCTGCTCGGGCGCGGGGCCGTCGATCAGCTGGTACTTGAGGTACTCGTCCTCCAGCACCCGGCGGAACTTCTCGACGCCCCAGTCGGCGACCAGGAACTTCAGCCGGGCGCGGTTGCGCAGTCGGCGGTAGCCGTAGTCGCGGAAGACGCCGATCACGCCGCCGAAGACGTCCGGGACCTCGTCCAGCGGGACCCAGGCGCCCAGTCGGACGCCCAGCTTGGGGTTGGTGGAGAGGCCGCCACCGACCCAGAGGTCGAAGCCGGGGCCGTGCACGGGGTGCACCACGCCGACGAACGCGACGTCATTGATCTCGTGCGCGACGTCCAGCAGCGGCGAGCCGGAGACCGCCGACTTGAACTTGCGCGGCAGGTTGGAGAAGTCCGGGTTGCCGACGAAGCGGCGGTGGATCTCCTCGATGGCGGGGGTGCCGTCGATGATCTCGTCCTCGGCGACGCCGGCCACCGGTGAGCCGAGGATGACCCGCGGGGTGTCGCCGCAGGCCTCGGTGGTGGAGAGGCCGACCGCCTCCAGCTTCCGCCAGATCGCGGGGACGTCCTCGATCCGGATCCAGTGGTACTGGATGTTCTGTCGGTCGGTCAGGTCGGCGGTGCCACGGGCGTACTGCTGGGAGACCTCGGCGATCGCCCGCAGCTGGGCCACGGTGAGCCGGCCGCCGTCGATCCGGACCCGGAGCATGAAGTACTCGTCGTCCAGCTCGTGCGGGTCCAGGATCGCGGTCTTGCCGCCGTCGATGCCGGGCTTGCGCTGGGTGTACAGGCCCCACCAGCGCATCCGGCCGCGCAGGTCCGCGGGATCGATCGAGTCGAAGCCGCGGTGGGCGTAGATCGTCTCAATGCGTGTCCGCACGTTGAGACCGTCGTCGTCCTTCTTGAACTGCTCGTTGGCGTTCAGCGGGGTGTGGTGCCCCATGCCCCACTGGCCCTCGCCACGATGGCGGGTCACCTTGCGGGGGCCCCCGGCCGTCGGCCGGGAGGTGCCCTCGGTCCGCTCGACGCGCGCGTCGGCGGGTCGCGGCTCGACCGGGTCGGAAGTGGTGGCCATGTGTCGTCCTTCGGGCAGGTGGCTCTGGTGCGGGGCACGGGTGTTGCAGCCATGGGCCTGCTCTGACCTGCGGGTTCACGACAGGTGGCGGGAAGCAGTGACCTTGGCCGGCAGGCGCTCGCCCACCCGCCGCGGCGGGGACGGCGGTTCGGGATGGCGCCAGTGCGGTGGTGGCGGGGGTGGAGCCTCAGGTCACCGGACAGATGGCGCTGGACACGCGGAGGAGATCGACGTGAAGTCGACCTACTAGGGTGGTTCCGGCGCTCGGCATGGCAAGAGATTCGCACGCCGAGCGAGGCGCGGTCCACTATCATCCAGGATGCGGACGAGTTTGTTTCGAATACTGAGATGAACGGGTTTCGCCGCAGTCCGCCGGGGGCACGCTCGGCCGGACCGGGCCCGGTGGGGGCGCCGCCCGATACCGTAGGGGTGTGCAAGCAGCAGGTGGGACCAGCAGAGCGGACGCGGAACGGCCGTCCCGGCGGCGCGGCAAGGGCGCCCGGCGGGCCGCCCGCAGGTCGAGCTGGCGTGCCACGGTGTGGGCGCTGATCAAGGACACCACCAACACCTGCGTCGAGTACCGGGTCACCGGACTGGCGGCCGAGGCGGCGTTCTTCACCCTGCTCTCCATCCCGCCGCTGCTGCTCTGCCTGGCCGGCACCCTCGGCTACCTGGACGACCTGCTCGGCGCCGGGACCATCCAGAAGCTCCAGCAGGACATCCTCTCCGCCGCCGGGACGGTGCTCTCGCCGTCCTCGATCGAACAGACCGTCAAGCCGCTGCTCAACAGCGTCTTCGAGAACGGCCGCCCGGACCTGATCTCGATCGGCTTCCTGTTCTCGCTCTGGTCCGGCTCGCGGGCGCTCTACATCTTCATCGACACCATCACCGTGATGTACGGGCTGGACGGCAAGCGCGGGATCGTCGCGACCCGGGCGATGTCGATCGGGCTCTTCCTGGGCGCGCTGGTGATCGGCTCGCTGGTGCTGCCGCTGCTGGTGGCCGGGCCCGGGCTGGTGGTGGCCGCGGTGCCGAACCTGGCCGGCCTGGTCGGCGCGCTCTACTGGCCGGTGGCGATCCTGCTCACCGTGGTCTTCCTGACCACCCTCTACCACCTCGCCGTGCCCGCCTCCACGCCCTGGCGCGAGGACATCCCCGGGGCGCTGGTGGCGCTCGGGGTGCTGGTGATCTGCAGCGTGGTGCTGCGGGTCTACCTGGTCCACTCGGTCGAGGGCCCGACCGTCTACGGCTCGCTGGCCGCGCCGGTCGCGGTGCTGCTGTGGATCTTCGTGGTGGCACTCGCGGTGCTGATCGGCGCGGCGATGAACGCGGCCATAGACCGTCGCTGGCCGAGCGTGGAGACCGCCGACGCCCGGGCCGAGAACGAGCGCGCCAGTGAGCAGGCCGCGGCCGCGCTGGTCCGCGAGGCCGGCGCCCGGCGGGCCGCCGAACGGGCCCGGCGGGTCCGCGAGCTGGGCCTCGCCGACGGGGTGGAGGACGAGGAGGACGAGGACGACGACCTGGTGCCGTCCGAGTACCCCGAGCGCTGGGCCGACATCCTGCCGCCGACCAGCCTGCGGGCCCGGCTGTCCGGTCGCGGCCGGCGCCGGGAGCCCCCGCCGCCACCGGACAGCGACCGGCCGACCGGCCGTCCGGGCCCGCAGGGCGGCGGCCGGCCGCCGGCGGTGGGCGAGCCGGAGCACCCTGCGCAGCCCTGGGGCTCCGACGGGCGGTTCCCCGGGGCGCTCGGGCCGGTGGACTCCGCGCTGCCCAGCCACCCGCCGCGCGCGCCCTGGGAGGGCGGGCCCTGAGCCGGTGTCAGCGCCGCTGCCGGGGCTGGGGGATAACCGGTTGTGCGGGCCGTGCGCCTGTCGTACGTTGAGCCCGTACCGCACGTCAGGGCCGCGATCCGCGCGGCCCGGGAGAAGGAGCAGGAGGTGAGCCCCATGGCTGTCGCCATGCTGACGGCTGCCCTCGGCAGCCACCGCCGCCACCTCGACCTCCCGGCCATCGGCTGACGTTCGTTCGCTCAGCCCCGGGACCAGCCTCCTCCCGAAGGGCTTCACCGCGTTGTCCGACGCCGTCCTCATCGACGCCGCTTCTCCCGCTTCACCCCTGTCCGGCTACGGCTGGACCCCGGAGCTCGACCAGCTCTTCGCCCCGCTCGCCGAAGCGGGCCTCACCCCGGGCCGGCTCGCCCGGGTCGACCGCGGCCAGGCCGACGTGATCGTCGCCGACCCGGCGACCGGCGGGGCGCTGACCGTACGGGCCGACACCCGCCCGCTGCTCGGCGGTGAGGCGATCCACGCCCCCTGCACCGGGGACTGGGTCGCCGTCGACCTGGCGGCCACCCCGCTGCCCGCGCTCGCCGCGCTGCTGCCGCGCGGCAACGCGATCATCCGCAAGGGCGCCGGCAAGCGCTCCGATGGCCAGGTGCTGGCGGCCAACGTCGACCAGGTGCTGGTCGCCGTCTCGCTGGCGGCCGAGCCGGACCTCGGCCGGATCGAGCGCTTCCTGGCCCTGGCCTGGGAGAGCGGTGCCCCGCCACTGGTCGTGCTGACCAAGGCCGACCTGGTCGACGACGCCGGGTTCGTCCGCGAGGACGTCGAGCGGATCGCGCCCGGCGTCACCGTCCTGGTGGTCAGCGCCGAGACCGGTGACGGCCTGGACGTGCTGCGCGCCCGCACCCCCGGCACCTCCGCGCTGATCGGCCAGTCCGGCGCGGGCAAGTCCACGCTGACCAACGCGCTGGCCGGCGCCAAGCGGATGGCCGTCCAGCAGACCCGCGACGGCGACCAGAAGGGCCGGCACACCACGACCACCCGCGAGCTGATCCCGCTGCCGGACGGCGGCGTGCTGATCGACACCCCCGGGCTTCGGGAGGTCGGCCTCTACGGTGGCGAGGGCCTCGACCTGGCCTTCTCCGAGATCGAGGAGCTGGCGGCGGAGTGCCGGTTCCACGACTGCGCGCACGAGTCCGAGCCGGGCTGCGCCGTGCTGGCGGCGATCGCGGACGGCGTGCTGCCCGAACGCCGGATGGCGAGCTACCGCAAGCTCCGGCGCGAGAACGAGTGGATCGCCTCGCGCACCGACGCCCGGCTGGCGAGCGAGCGGGCCAGGCTGTGGCGGGCCCGCAGCCGGGAGGCCCGGGGGCGGATCCGCCCCTGAGCCCGGTGCTCGGCGCGCTCAGGGTGACGTCCGATTTCCGCCAGTCCTGGCCTCGGCGGAGGCGCAGACTGGACGGCGTGATCGACGATGAGACCCGCTACCGCGCGGTGGACAGCCGGGACGCCCGCTTCGACGGGGTGTTCTTCACGGCGGTGACGACCACCGGGATCTACTGCCGGCCCAGCTGCCCGGCCGTCACGCCCAAGCGCGCCAACTGCACCTTCTACCCGACGGCCGCCGCCGCGCAGGGCGCCGGTTTCCGGGCCTGCCGGCGCTGCCGGCCCGACTCGGTCCCGGGCTCGCCCGAGTGGAACCACCGCGCCGACCTGGTCGGCCGCGCGATGCGGCTGATCGGCGACGGCGTGGTGGACCGCGAGGGCGTGGCCGGCCTGGCCCGGCGGCTCGGCTACAGTGCGCGCCAGGTCCAGCGCCAGCTGACCGGCGAACTCGGCGCCGGCCCGATCGCGCTGGCCCGGGCCCAGCGGGCACAGGCCGCCCGGCTGCTGCTGCAGACCACCGAACTGCCGGTGACCGAGGTGGCGTTCGCGGCCGGGTTCGCGTCCGTGCGGCAGTTCAACGACACCGTGCGCGAGGTCTACGACCGGACGCCGAGCGGGCTGCGTGCGGAGGTGTCCGGCCACGGCCGCCGTCCGGTGGTGCGGGAGGCGGGGACCGGGGGCGGCCCGGGCGCGCCGCGCGGCGTGCTGAGTCTGCGGCTCGCCTACCGCGGGCCGATCGACACCGAGCGGCTGCTGGACTTCCTCGCGCTGCGGGCCGTGCCGGGGGTCGAGGAGGTCACGGGCGCCTCGTCCGGCCGGCGGTCCGGCGTGCGGACCTACCGGCGGACGCTCGCGCTGCCGCACGGCCCCGGCGTCGCCGAGGTGGACGGGCTCGGGCCGGGCGTCCCGGCGGACCGGGGCTGGCTGGACTGCCGGCTGCTCCTGACCGACCTGCGCGACCTGACCACCGCGGTGCACCGGCTGCGGGCGCTGTTCGACCTGGACGCCGACCCCGCGGCGGTGGCCGAGCAACTGGCCGCCGACCCGGCGCTCGGCCCGGTGGTCGCCCGGCGGCCCGGCCTGCGCTCGCCCGGGCACGTGGACCCGCACGAGCTGGCGGTCCGCGCGGTGCTCGGCCAGCAGATCGGCGTCGGCGCTGCGCGCACCCTGGCCGGCCGGCTGGTGCTGGCGTACGGCAGGCCGCTGCCCGAGCCCAGCGGGGGCCTCACCCGGCTCTTCCCCACCGCCGCCGCGCTGGCCGACGCCGCCGACGGCGATCTCGCGATGCCGGCCGCCCGGCGGAGCGCGCTGCGCGGCCTGTGCACGGCGCTCGCCGAGGGCACGCTCCGGCTGGACGCCGGCGTGGACCGCGAGCAGGCGGCCACCGAACTGCTGGCGCTCCCCGGGATCGGCCCGTGGACGGTGGGATACCTGCGGATGCGCGCACTGGCCGACCCGGACGTCTTCCTGGCGGGAGACGCGGGGGTGCGGCACGGCCTGCGCCGGCTCGGGCTGCCCGGCGACGCGGGGTCCGCGGCCGCCCTGGCGACCGGCTGGGCGCCGTGGCGCTCGTACGCGGTGCACCAGCTGTGGCGCACCGCCGTGGAGGCGTCGGCGGCGGAGGCGTCGGCGGGGGAGCGCACCGCGGGCGCCGGCGTCGGTTAGGCGGTGGTCTCGGGTGGGGTGGTGGCGGCCAGGGCCTGGGCGAGGTGGTCGAGGCCGGGGAGGGCGGCCATCACCGCGGCGTGGTCGGCGGAGGAGAGGGTGGCCAGGGCGTTGGCGATCCGGCGCTCGTGGGCCCGCCGCCAGTCGTCCAGCTGGCGCTGGCCCGCCTCGGTGAGCGCGATCCGGGCGGTTCGGCGGTCGCCCGGGTCGGCCTGGCGGTCGACGAAGCCGGCCTCCAGCAGCTTGCCGACCAGGCCGCTCACGGTGTTGGGGGCGAGCCGCTGGCGGGCCGCCAGTTCGCCGACCCGCAGCGGCGCGGCGGCCAGCGTCTGGAGCAGCTCGACCTGCGCCATCGGCAGCGACTCCCACGGGTACTCGGTGCGGATGCTGCTGCGCAGCGCGCGGCGCAGCCGGGTCACCACGTCGGTCAGCCGCTGGGCCCGTTCGATCGCCAGCGCGTCGTCGGCGGGCGCGGCGTCAGGGCCGGTCAGGTCGGGGCTGGGCAGCGGCGGCATGGCGGACAGCGTAGCCGGTCAGCGGGCCGCCACCGGCCCTTCGACGGACGGACGACGACGGGGGCGGGCCCGACCGGTAGGTCGGACCCGCCCCCGCGCTCGCGCGTCGGCCCGTCAGTCCGGGAGCGGCTGGGCGCCCCGCTCGGCCAGCATCGTCGTCATCAGCTGGATCTCCGAGGTCTGACTCGCCACCATCGACTGGGCGAGCGACTTCTCCGCGGCGTTCTTCGCCACGTCGACGTAGCCCTGGGCCATCGCCGCACCGCCCTTGTGGTGCTGGATCATCAGCTGCAGGTAGAAGATCTCGGCGGCCTTGCCGCTGAGGCTCTGCAACTGGGCCAGCTGCGTGTTGGTCGCCATGCCGGGCATCAGCGAACCGTCGTGCGGCTGGTACTGCTGGTCCATGTGCATCCAGGCCATCGGCGGGTTCGGCGAGGCCTGGGTGAGCCCCCACTGGGCGAGCCAGCCCATCAGCATCCCGCGCTGGTTGGCCTGGGTGTTGATGATGTCGAAGGCCAGGCCGCGGACCTCGGCGTTGTCCGTCCGGTCGCGGATGATGAACGACATGTCGATCGCCTGCTGGTGGTGGGTCGCCATGTCGCGTGCGAACCCGGCCTCGGGCGAGTCCGTCGACGGCGCGGCGGACACCGTGCTGGAGGCCGAGGTGCCGCTCGCCACCAGGGCGGGGACGCCCAGGCAGAGCGCGACCGCCGCGGCCAGCGCGGCCGGCCACCAGACCGTCCGGCGGCGCCGGGGGAGGGCGCCGGACGGCTCGTCGATCTCGTCCATCGGGGTGTCGGCCACTACATCGCTCCGTCGCTGCACGAGGCGCCCGGCTCCTGGGTCTGCGGACCCTGGACGTACTTGGTGAAGAACTCGTTCACCCGCGGGTCGTTGGCGCTGTCCACGATCAGCTGGGTGCCCCAGGCGGTGAGCGTGATGGTGCCCTTCTCGGTCGGGTAGGGGCTCATCAGCGAGTACGGGGTGTTCTTGACCTTGTCGGAGAGGGTCTTGATGTCCGCCGGGGTCGCCTTGTCGTTGTAGGTGACCCAGACCGCGCCGTGCTCCAGCGAGTGCACCGCGTTCTCGTTGTGCACAGGCTGGGTGTAGACGTTGCCCATGCAGGTCTGCCAGACCGGGTTGTGGTCACCGCCCACCGGCGGGGTCTGCGGGTAGTTGACCGGCGTGGTCACGTGGTTGCGGGAGAGGTTGCTCCAGGTCTGCACGCCCGGGATCGGCGCCTTGGCGGCCTCCTGCTGGGCGTGCTTCTTGTCGTCCGCGTTCTTGACGATGTAGACGCCGGCGCCGATGGTGCCGGCGACCAGGACGCCCGCCGCCACGAAGGAGACGATCTTGACGCGACGCTCGCGGCGCTGCTCCTCGGCCCGCAGCTTCGCGATCCGCTCGCGGCGGTCGGCGGTGGTCTGCTTGCCGCCGCCCTTGGCCTTGGCGGTCGGTTTGGCGTTGGGCTGCTTGGAACTGGTCGGCTTGGAGGCGGAACCCACGGAAGTCGTCCTTGTCCCCGCCGGGCGGCCTGCGCACGGCGGAATGAGCTGAAGAGGGGAGGCGCGACCGACGGCCCCTCCGGGTGCGGAGCACCTGGGAGCGGGCCGGCGGGGGGTCCGCCTAGGTCCGGTTGACCTGGAGCAGATGGAGATCGGGGGCCGGGCCGGAGTCCGGGGCCGCGGCGCTCGGCGCGAGGACCGGCCCGGGGCCGGGGATGACCAGCACCGGCGCGGTGGCCGGCTCGGGCTGCGGCGGCGCGTTCGGCAGTTGGGCTTCCTGGCCGTTGCAGCTGTGGCTGGAGCAGCCGTCGCCGGGGGCGGGCGGCGGGTCGCCGGGCGAGCAGAGGAAGAGCGACGCCGGGAGGGCCGGGACGGCGGAGACCGCCTCACCGGACGCGGGTGCGTGGGCCGGGGTGTGTGCCGCCGCACGCGGTACCGCGGCCGCGGGTGCCGGCCGGGGCGCGACGGTCCCGGGGGTCGCGTCCGGCCCGGCCAGCTGGGCGCCGGCGCTCGCGGGGGTGGCGGCCCGGGCGGTGCCCGCGCAGGGCAGCACGGTCAGCAGACCGATCAGCAGCAGGGTCCAGAGAGCGACCAGCGGACGGGTGGCCGAGACGGCACTCCCGGGCAGTGGTCGTCTGGCTCCTGGCGCGGTCATGCGCACATATTAATCAGCCGAATGGGTGGAGCGGTCCCCCTGTTCGGGCCTCTCTTTCGGATTCCTCCGGTGCCGGACCACCGAGCCCGGCCCGACTCGGGCAACCTGACCCGATCGGCCCGATCGGCCCGGCTTCGTGCGGAAAGTCCGGACACGGGCGATCGTCGTGGGCAGAATGACGGGCGGGTCGGACGACCAATGACCAATCCAGTCCCGGCAGGTGACGGCAGATACGGACGAGGAGCCGGCAGATGAGCGATCAGGGCGCCCGCGCGCAGCGACGGACCGAGGACGGTTGGTGGGGCCGGGTCTACCAGGGCCCGACCGGCGCGCTCCCCGACACCCCGGACGCCGGGCCGGGGGAGGGGTCGGTGGACGACTGGTTCGACTCGGTCGCCTCGATCGTGGCACCGGAGGACGGCGGCGGGACGGCCGCGGGGACCCCGGAGGCCGTGACTCCGCCGCCAGCCGCGCCACCAGCCCCACCAGCCCCGGAAGTCGCAGAGGTCGCTGAGGTCGCTGAGGTCGTGGAGGTCGTGGAGGTCGTGGAAGTCACGGCGGTCGCGGACCCCGCGCCCACCATCACCATCCCCGCCCAGCCCGTCGCCCAGCGCCCGCCCAGTTACGGCCCGGAGCCCACCCTCCTCCCGGCCGCCGTGCCGGAGCGGATCACGGCCGTCGTCCCCGACACCGTGCTGGAAGGCGCCCAGTACCCCGGCTTCACGCTCCGGGCCGCCTCCGTGCGCGGCGACTCCCCACGCCACCGTGGCGAGCCGCGCACCGACGCGCTGCTGGTGACCCGGTTCGGAGAGGCACCGGACGGCCTGCTGCTCGCCGTCCTCGGCGGCCGGGCCCGGATCCCCGCCGACCCGCGGGCCGAGCCGGACCCCGAGCGTCAACTGACCGACGACACCATCCGCCAGGCCTGCGCGCACCTCGCGGAGGCGATCGGCCGCAGCCACGCGGAGCTGGCCGCCGACCTGCGCGAGGGCGCCCGCGACCGGCTGCGGTACGGCCTGCAGCGGCTCACCGCCCGGGCCGCCGTCGGGCTGCGCGCGCTCGCCCCCGAGGCCGGCTCGCTGCACTGCCTGCTGGTCCCGCTCGACCCGGCCGCCGGTCACCGGGCGGCCTTCGGTCTCGGCCCGGGCGGTCTCTACCTGCTGCGGGCCGGGCACTGGATCGACGCCTACGCGGCCCGGCTGCTGCACCATCCGGACGGTCCGGGCGAGGCGCCGGAGCCGCGCCCGTTCCGGTTCCGGCTGGTCCCGGCCGGCCCCGGGGACATCCTGCTGCTCTGCTCGCCGGGGCTGGCCGAGCCGATCGCCGGGGAGCCCGCCGTCGCGCAGTTCCTGGCCACCCACTGGGCGCACCCGCACCCGCCGGGAACGGTCGACTTCCTCCGCCAGGCCCAGGTCCGGGCGAAGGGCTTCGCCGAGGACCGCACGGCGGTCGCACTCTGGACGGACTGAGCGGTCCGGGCCGGCCGGGGGTCCGGGCCGAGCAGCGGTCAGGCCCGCCCCAGCAGGGCGGTCGCCGCCGCGCTCACCCGGGCCAGCGACTCGGGGCGGCGGACGCCCGGCAGGCCGATCGCCAGCGGGACCGAGAAGCCGTCCAGCACCGCCCGCAGCTGCACGGCCAACTCGTCGGCCGAGGTGTGGCCGGTGAACTCGCCGGCCGCCGTGCCGGACCGGATCAGCGCCTCCAGGTCGGCCTGCCAGGGGGCCTCGATCTCCAGCTGCCCCTGGCGGATCTCCGCGCTGGACGGCGAACGCCCCCAGACCTCGACCCAGAGGATCCAGCGCGGATCGCCCGGCCCGTCCGGGAGGTAGAGGTGGGCGTAGGCGGTGAAGCGCTCCCAGGCGCTCAGGCCGGGACGGTCCAGCGCGGTCCGTCGCCGCTCGCCGAGCTGCTCCTCGCTCCAGCGCAGGGTCTCCAGCAGCAGCTGGTCCTTGCTGCCGAAGTAGTAGAGCAGGTGCCCGGCGCTCATCTGGAGCTGCTTGCCCAGCCCGGCCATGGTCAGCTTGGCCAGTCCGTGCTCGGCGATCGCCGCCATCGCGGCGGCCAGCACCTCTTCCCGCGGCCGCGCCGGGCGTCGGGTGCGGACCTGCGCCATCTGCGGCTCCTCAGGGGCAATCGGGGGGATCGATCGGGTGGGGGATGCGGGAGACAGGGGGGTGACCGCCCAGCTCCTCACCCTAGCGGCACCGGTCGAGGCGGTCCGGGCGTCAATTCCATTGCACCGCATTCACTCGGTGGAATTGGATTTTCACAGAGAGTGACAAGTGCTCCCGAACTCCCGCTACCCTGACGGGACTTCCCCCTCTCAACAAAGGAGGACGGTCCCGTGCAACTGGTCACCCGGGCCGACTGGGGCGCCCAACCTCCCAGGCAGGACTGGACGTACGTGGCGAGCACCCAGGGTGTGAAGATCCACTACGAGGGCAGCGAGGTCCCGGCCGACCTGCCGGACCATCACGAGCGGTGCGCCGGCCGGGTCCGCGCGATCCAGGCCGCGCACCTGGCCGATCCCACCGAGGGATGGATCGACATCGCCTACAACGCCATGGTCTGCCCGCACGCCTACGTCTTCGAGGGGCGCGGGCCGCACCACGAGACCGGGGCCAACGGCAACCAGTCGCTCAACCTCGCGCACTACGCGGTCTGCGGGATGGTCGGCGACTCCGGCCTCACCCAGCCGACCGACGCGATGCTCAACGGGCTGCGCGACGCGGTGGAGTGGCTGCGGCAGCAGGGTGGGGCGGGTCCGGAGATCGAGGGCCATCGCGACGGCTATCCGACCGACTGCCCCGGCGGCCCGCTGTACGCCTGGGTGCGGGCCGGCGCCCCGCGCCCCGGCGGCGGCGCCACGACGACGAACGGCGTCGCCAACAGGGCCGCCGCGCCGCCCTGGCCCGGGGAGTACCTCCGGCTGGAGAACCCGATGCTGCACGACGACAACGTGCGCGCCTGGCAGCAGCGGATGCGCGACCGCGGCTGGGCGCTCACCGTGGACGGCTGGTACGGCGAGCGGAGCCGGAGCATCTGCGAGCGGTTCCAGCGGGACTCCACCGCCAACGGCTGGCCGCTGACCGCGGACGGCGTCGTCGGCCCGGACACCTGGCACGCCGCCTGGGCACGCCCGGTGTCCTGACCGTCCCGACCGGCCGGAGCCTGGGTCAGACCCGCGGCTGCTGCTGGGTGATGCAGTGGATGCCGCCGCCGTTGGCGAAGATCTCCCGGGCGTCGACCAGTTCGACCTTGCGGTCGGGGAAGGCGGCGCCGAGGATGGCGGCGGCCTCCTGGTCGCGCGGGTCGTCGAAGGCGCAGAGGATCACCGCGCCGTTCGCCACGTAGTGGTTGATGTAGGAGTAGTCGACCGGCTCACCGTCCTCGTCCCGCAGCACGGTCGGTGCCGACACCTCGATGACCTCCAGGGTGCGGCCGGCGGCGTCGGTGGAGGCGCGCAGGACGGCGACCAGCTCCTGGCAGACCGCGTGGTCCGGGTGGCTCGGGTCGGGCTGCACGTGGGCCAGCACGACACCGGGGCGGACGAAGGAGGCGACGATGTCGATGTGCCCGCGGGTGCCGAACTCGTCGTAGTCGCGGGTGAGTCCACGCGGCAGCCAGATCGCCTTGGTGGTGCCGAGGTGGGCGTGCAGCTCGGCCTCGACCTCCTCCTTGGTCCAGTCGGAGTTGCGCCCCTCGCCCAGCTGGACCGTCTCGGTGACCAGCACCGTGCCCTCGCCGTCGACGTGGATGCCGCCGCCCTCGTTGATCAGGCGGGAGGCGAAGCGCCGGGCCTCGGTCAGCTCGGTGATCCGCTCGGCGATGTGCTGGTCGTGCTCCCAGCTGGCCCAGGACTGCGCGCCCCAGCCGTTGAACACCCAGTCGGCGGCGGCGAGTTCACCCTCCGGCCCGGCGAGGAAGGTGGGGCCGATGTCGCGCATCCAGGCGTCGTCGAGCGGCCGCTCGACCAGCTCGATCCCCTCCGCGACGTACTCCCGGGCGGCGGCGGTCTCACCGATGTTCACGATCATCGTCACCGGCTCGTAGCGGACGATGGTGTTGGCCACCGCGGCCCAGGCGAG
The DNA here is from genome assembly GCF_044547075.1 of Kitasatospora sp. NPDC052896. Lineage (NCBI taxonomy): Bacteria > Bacillati > Actinomycetota > Actinomycetes > Kitasatosporales > Streptomycetaceae > Kitasatospora > Kitasatospora sp. NPDC052896. The sequence continues at coordinate 66,527 of NZ_JBITZU010000007.1, read as the reverse complement.
TCGGGCCTGGTGCAGGTGCTCGGGGGTGTCGAAGGTCTGGTTGTCGGTCGGGAAGGCCATCCAGGTGCGCTCGTGCGGGTGCCATTCGGCGGGCATCGAGTAGCCGAGCGAGGCGGGGGTGGTCATGAGGCGACGTCCTTGGGGGAGGGGTCGAGGAGGGAGGGGTGGGGGCTACAGGAAGTAGAGGCGGCTGAGCGAGACGCTCTCGCTCGGCTCGGAGCGCAGCGGCGAACCGTCCAGCGAGACCAGGCCGGTGTCGGCCGCCACGGTGACCGAGCCGGTCCGGGCGTTGCGCACCATGTCGCGCGGGCCGATGCCGCGGGTCCCGCGCACGCCCACCCGCCGTCGCCGGGTGGGCAGTTGGTCGGCGGCCACGTCCAGGTAGGAACCGTCGGCGGCGGCCTGGGCCACGAAGGCCACCGAGATGTCCGCCGCGGTCGCCCCGTGCGCGCCGAACTGCGGCCCCAGCACCAGCGGTTCGCAGCGGTCGGTGGTGGCGTTCGGGTCGCCGACCACGCCGTACGCCGGGAACCCGGACTTGAGCACCAACTGCGGCTTGGCGCCGAAGTGGTCGGGCCGCCAGAGCACGATGTCGGCGAGCTTGCCGACCTCGATCGAGCCGACCTCGTGGGCGAGGCCGTGCGCGATGGCAGGGTTGATGGTGAGCTTGGCGACGTAGCGGAGCACCCGCTCGTTGTCGTCGCCGCTCTCCCTGGTGCCGTAGGAGCCGGTGCCGTCCAGCGGCCCGAGTTCGGCCTTCATCTTGCCGGCCATCGCGAAGGTGCGTCGGACGGTCTCGCCGGCCCGGCCCATGCCCTGCGCGTCGGAGGAGGTGATGCCGATCAGGCCGAGGTCGTGCAGGATGCCCTCGGCGCCCATCGTGCCGGCGCGGATCCGGTCGCGGGCCATCGCGGCGTCGCCGGGCAGGTCGAGCTTGAGGTCGTGGGCCGAGACGATCATGCCGGCGGCCTCGGCCAGCGCGTCCCGGCCGAACGGCAGGGTGGGGTTGGTGGAGGAGCCGATCACGTTCGCGACACCGGCCATCTTCAGCACGTTGGGGACGTGTCCGCCGCCGCAGCCCTCGATGTGGAAGGCGTGGATGGTGCGGCCCTCCAGAACGGCGATGGTGTCCTCGACGGAGAGGCACTCGTTCAGGCCGTCGGTGTGCAGGGCGACCTGGACGTCGTACTCTTCGGCCACCCGCAGCGCGGTGTCCAGCGCGCGGGTGTGCGCGCCCATGTCCTCGTGCACCTTGAAGCCGGACGCACCGCCCTCGGCCAGCGCCTCGACGAGCGGTGCCGGGTCGGAGGACGAACCGCGGCCCAGGAAGCCGATGTTGACCGGCCAGGCGTCGAAGGCGTTGAAGGCGTGCCGCAGCGCCCAGGGCGAGTTGACGCCGACACCCCAGACCGGCCCGAACTCCTGGCCGATGATGGTGGTCACCCCGGAGGCCAGCGAGGCCTCCATGATCCGCGGCGAGAGCAGGTGGACGTGGGTGTCGATGGCGCCGGCGGTGGCGATCAGGCCCTCGCCGGAGACGATCGTGGTGCCGGTGCCGACCACCACCTCCACGCCGTCCATGGTGTCCGGGTTGCCGGCCCGGCCGATCGCCGCGATCCGGCCGCCGATCAGACCGATCGAGGTCTTCCGGATGCCCTGCATCGCGTCGATCACCAGCACGTTGCTGATCACCACGTCACAGGTGTCGCGGACGGCGGCGGCCTTGAGGTGCAGGCCGTCCCGGGCGGTCTTGCCGAACCCGGCCAGGAACTCGTCACCGGGGGCCTGCGAGTCGGACTCGACCCGGACGATCAGCCCGGAGTCGCCGAGGCGGATCCGGTCGCCGGTCCGCGGACCGTGGACCGAGATGTAGTCGTGCGGGGAGATGGCGGTCACGACTCGACCTCCGTGTCGTCGAAGCTGGTGAGGTAGCCGGTGGCACGGGCCTTGGCCAGCGCGGCCTCCTTGGCACCCGGGGCGTCGAGCGGTCCGTCGACCAGCCCGGCGAAGCCGACGGCGACCCGCTCGCCGGCGATCGGGGTCAGTCCGACCTCGACCACCGCGCCCGGGTCGAAGCGCACCGAGGAGCCGGCCGGGACGGCCAGCCGGGTGCCGTAGGCCGCCGCGCGGTCGAAGGCGAGCCGTGGATTGGCCTCGAAGAAGTGGAAGTGGGAGGTGACCGAGATCGGCACCGCCGAGGTGTTGTGGACCGGCAGCACGACGGTCTCCTCGGTCGGGTCGTAGCCCTCGCCGGTGCCGGGCAGAGCCGCGCCGGGCCCGTCCTCGCCGAGTGAACCGGCGCCGCGGAAGGGGTCGTTGATCACCGCGAGCCGGGTGCCGTCGTCGAAGACCGCCTCGACCTGGATCACCGTGACCACGTCGGGCACGCCCGGCAGCACGTCGTCGGCGGTCAGCACCGAGCGGCCGGCCTCGATCGCGTCGGCCAGCCGGCGCCCGTCGCGGGCGGCCTCGCAGACGGTGTCCGCGATCAGCGCGGTGGCTTCGGGGACGTTCAGCCGGACGCCGCGGGCGCGCCGGGCGCGGGCCAGCTCAGCCGCTGTGAAGATCAGCAGCCGGTCCCGTTCGGTGGGGGTGAGTCGCACGGTTCCTCGCTCGCGGGTCGCTCGGTGAGGTCTGGGGGGCTGGCAGACCCGGCCGGTCCAGCAGGTCCGGCGGGTCGAAAGAGTTAGAACGCCGTTCAAACATCTGCTGGCCATTGAACCCGGATCGGGTCGCCGTGTCCAGCCTTTCCCGGCTCGCGTCGTCCCGCGCGCCGGGTCGGGCCGGGTCGGGGGCCGGTTCGACGGGCGTGGGGGAGGTCGGGCGACGGCGCGATCCGCGGGCTTGAGCTGACAGGCTGTCAGCAGCGCGCGCCGGTCAAACCTCGGCTTGGATCACACGGCGCACCTCGAGCCCCCGTTCGCCTCGGCAGGCGGTGCACGCCCTGTTGCGGTGTCCGGTGAGCGGCACTCACGATGGTGACAGCGGCCGGTGTGCGCGGGTGGGGGTGTCCGTGCGGTGGCCGGGACGAGGGCGGGGGCGAAATCTGATGGATGGTCAACAGCGGGTCCCTTCTGCGACGGCCGGGCGCCGTCCGGAGCATCGCCTGCGGGCCGTGCTCCGGCCGGCCGAGCTGGCCGGGATCGGTCCGGTGCGCCACCGGCTCCGCGCCGCGCTGCGCGCCTGGGGGGTGCCGCAACTCGCCGACACGGCCGAGCTGCTGGTGTCGGAGCTGGTCACCAACGCGCTGCTGCACACGGCGTCCGGCGCGGTGCTGGAGGCGGCGCTGGGCGCGGACCGGCGGCTGCGGGTGGAGGTCCGGGACACCAGTGGCCGGCTGCCGCGGCCGCGCCGGCCCGGCGACACCGCGACCTCGGGGCGTGGGCTGGTGCTGGTCGAGGCGCTGGCGGACGCCTGGGGCGTGCAGTCGGGTGGTGACGGCAAGACCACCTGGTTCGAGCTGTCGGCACTCTGAGTGACGATCCTGCGGGGGTGCGGCTGATCGGGGAGTCCGGGCCGGTCGCGGCCCGGCAGCATTGCCGCTTTGCCGAACATTCGACAGGATAGTGAGAATGTGTGTCCGGACCAGGGGCCCGAGCCTGAGGGCTGGTCCGCCGAGCACACCCCATCCACCGATCGGGAAGCGGCAGGAGAACCATGGCGACTGAGCCCGAGCCGCAGGGGCCGACCCGCCTGTCGAAGCCCTCCGGCGGCCCGTCCGTCCAGCCCCTGGCACCCCCGCAGCCCGGCGTGCCGGGGCCGCCGCCGCAGGGTGGCCGCCGGACGACCGCGCGGACCGCGGGTACGGGCCGGCCGGCCGGCCCGGCCGTGCTGGCGTCCGTCCAGGGGGGCGACGGGCACGGTCTGTCCGCCCGGGCCGGCGACTCCACCCCGGAGTGGCTGGAGCCGGCGATGGCCGCCAACGGGATCGGCTCCTTCGACTGGGACATCCGCCGTGACGTGCTCGCCGGCGACGCGCGGGCCTGCGCGATCCTCGGTCTGGAGAACGGTGCCTTCGACGGCACGTCGGCCGCCTTCCTGGCGCTGCTGCACCCCGAGGACGCCCCGGTGGTCCGCCGCCGGGTCGAGCGCGCGGTGGCCGAGCTGGGCCAGTGCGGCGCGTACTACCGCACGGTCTTCCCGGGTGGCGAGCTGCACGCGGTGCGGTTCCGCGGCCGGGTGCTGGCCGACGCCTTCGGCCGCCCGTCCCGGATGGTCGGCTTCGTCTGGGACGCCACCGTCGAGCTGCGCAAGCGGGAGAATGCCGGACGGCAGGCCGCGCTGCGCGAGGAGCGCTCGCGGTTCATCAAGGAGGCCGCCCGGGCGCTCTCGGAAGCCGTCACGGTCCGTGACGTGGCCCGGGTCTTCACCGAGCTGCCGCTGCCCGGCCTGCCGCCGGACGGGCTGGTCCTCGTCGCGCTGGAGACCGGCCGGTTGCAGGTCCTGGGCGCCAGCGGCTACACCCCCGAGGCGGTGGCCGCCTACGACCGCACCCCGCTCGACCCGTACCAGCCGACCGCCGAGGCGATCCGCCGCCGGGTGCCGGTCTTCATCGCCAGCCAGGCCGAGTACCAGCGGCGCTACCCCGAGGCCTGGCCCCGGGCGATCGGCACCGGGCGCAGCGCCTGGGCCTTCCTGCCGCTGGTGGCCAGCGGCCGGGCGATCGGCGTCTGCGTGGTCAGCTTCGACGAGTCGCGCGAGCTGGACGCGGACGAGCGCACGCTGCTCTCCACACTGGGCGGCCTGGTCGCCCAGTCGCTGGCCCGGGCCCGGCTGCACGACGCCGAGCACGAGCTGGCGGCCGGGTTGCAGCGGGTGATGCTGCCGCGGACCGTGCCGGCGGTGCCCGGGGTGACCACCGCGGTGCGCTACCTGGCCGCCGGCTCGGGCCTGCAGATCGGCGGCGACTGGTACGACGTGGTGCCGCTGCCCGGCGGGCACGTCGGTCTGGTGATCGGCGACGTGCAGGGCCACGACGTGCACGCGGCGGGGATCATGGGCCAGCTGCGGATCGCGCTGCGCGCCTACGCCGCCGAGGGCCATCCACCGGCCGCGGTGATGGCCCGGGCCTCCCGCTTCCTGGCGGACCTGGACACCGACCACTTCGCCACCTGCACCTATGCCGAGGTCAACGTCGACTACGGCGTGGTCTACGCGGTCCGGGCCGGCCACCTGGACCCGGTGGTGCGCCGCGCGGACGGCACTGCCTCGGTGGTCTCCGTGGTCGGCGGCCTGCCGCTGGGCGTCGCGCCGGACCAGGAGTACCAGGTGACCAGGTTCAGCCTGGATCCGGGCGAGACCGTGGTGCTCTGCACCGACGGGCTGGTGGAGTCCCGGACGACGGACCTGGACAGCGGCATCGCCCGGCTCTGCGCGGCCGCCGCCGGCGACCTCGGGCCGTTCGTGCACGGTGGCCCGGGCCCGCTGGAGGAGCTGGCCGACAAGATCACCGCCCGGGCGGCGGCCGACTCCACCGAGCGCGAGGACGACATAGCGCTGCTGCTGCTCCGCTGGGACGGTCCGCAGGGTGGCCAGGCCGCCCAGCAGCTGCGGCGCCGGATCGGGCAGGCCGACCTGGCCCGGGTGGCCGAGCTGCGCGGCGAACTCCGCGACGCGCTGCGCCGCTGGGGCGTGGCCGAGCTGATCGACACCGCCGAGCTGCTCGCCTCCGAGCTGGTCACCAACGCGATCCGGCACACCGACCGGGACGCCATGTTCACCGCCCGGCTCTACCGTGGGGACGGCCGCGAGCCGCGGCTGCGGATCGAGGTGGAGGACGAGTCGGACCTCTGGCCCAAGCGCCGGACCCCCGGTGAGCAGGCCTCCTCCGGCCGTGGCCTGATGCTGGTCGAGGCGCTGGCGGACGCCTGGGGGGTCGAGCCGCGCGGCTCCGGCAAGCGGATGTGGTTCGAACTCAGCGCCGCCGCCCAGGAGTAGCGGCGGCGGGGGGGGGGGGGGGGGGCGCCCCCCCCCCCCGGGGCGGGGGGGGGGGCCCGCCCCCCCCCCCGGCGGGCTGATTTAGTGCGCCCCCAGCCGGACGGCGGCGGGCGGCGGGCGGGCGGGGCGGGGCCCCCCCCCGCGGGGCCCCCCCCCCCGCGGCGCGTCACCCCCCCCCCCCCCCCCCGCCCCGGCGCCCCCCCCCCGGGCCCGGGGGTGGTCACCCCCGGGCCCGGTGCGGAGGCGTCAGCCGAACTGCTTCTCCAGGTCCTTCAGCTTCTGCTCCAGCGAGTCCAGCCGGGGCAGTGCCATGGTGTCGTCGTCGGGCGTCAGGTCGATCGTCCGGCGGGCGGGCCGGGCGGGCAGGCCCGGTGGGGGAGCGGGGTCCCCGCCGGCTATCGCAGGCTCCGCGCCGCCGGGCTCCAACCGCCGGGCGGCGACCGCCGCCCGGGAGCGGCCCCAGCCGCCGTGCTGGCGGTTGATCGCCCGGATCTCGGCCCGCTCGCGCCGGCTGGCCAGCCGCTGGCGCTCCCGGTTGACCACCGCCTCGCGCTTGGTGTCGCGGACCTCCTCGACCGCCTCTTCCAGGCTGCGCACCCCCTCCAGCAGCATCAGCGACCAGGCCGCGTAGGTCTCCAGCGGGGCGCGCAGCCAGCGGACGATCCGGATCTGCGGCAGCGGTCGGGGCACCAGCCCCTGCTCGCGCAGCGCGGCCCGGCGGGTCTGCTTGAGCGCCCGGTCGAAGAGCACCGCGGCGGAGAGCGACATCCCGGAGAAGAACTGCGGGGCGCCCGCGTGGCCCATTCCGCGCGGGGCGTGCACCCAGTTGAACCAGGCGGAGGCCCCGGCGAAGAGCCAGACCAGCAGGCGGGAGCCGAGCGCGGCGTCACCGTGGCTGGCCTCGCGGACGGCCAGCACCGAGCAGAACATGGCGGCGCCGTCCAGGCCGAACGGGACCAGGTACTCCCAGCCGCCGGAGAGGCCGAGGTTCTGCATCCCGAAGCCGACCAGGCCGTGGAAGGAGAGCGCGGCGGCGACCGCCGCGCAGCAGAAGAGCAGGGTGTAGGAGGCCGCACCGTAGAGCGACTCCTTGCGGCGGCGGCGCTCCTCGGTGCGCTCCCAGCTGTCCGAGCCGGCGAGGCCGCTCGTTGCCCCGCGGGCGCGCAGGAAGGCCACCAGGACGGCGACGAGGACCAGGGTGGCCACGCCCGCGACGGCCCAGCCCAGTGGTATGTCCGACAGTCTCATTGTCCTGAACCAGCCTCGCTTTCCGTCGATCGCGGTGGCGGGAGCCACCGGGACGTCCATCATGGCGGATGGTCGGCGGACGTACGGGTGCTTTGCCGCCAATTGCCTTGGAGCACAGACTTTCTGACGGTATGTCGATAGGACGTTCTGGTCAGGAACAGGTGCGCGGACAGCTGAAGCAGGAGCCTGCCGAGCGGACGGTGTAGGCCAGGCAGCAGCTCACCCTGGTGCGGGTGGGGGCCGGGTCGGGAACGGGCTCCGAGGTCGCCCCGCGGCCCCCGGCGCCCACCCGCCTGCTCCCGCTGTCCCGCCTGCTCCCGCTGTCCCGCCTGCTCCCGCTGTCCCAACTGCCTTCGCCCGCCTGCTCGTCCGCGCTCACCCGGCTCTTCCCCGGGGCGGCCGGTTCGGTCCAGCGGAAGGCCGCCGCGCCCGTGAACGGTGGGGTGCCGCCGGGGAGCAGCGCGGCCAGCGCGTCGGCGGCGCGCCGTTCCTCGCCCAGCAGGCCGGCGGTGTACCGGAGGCCCTCGACCAACTCGTCGGTGGCCAGGCCCCACAGGGTGCGCGGGCCGCGGCGCAGCGCGGGCCGGAGCGCGTCGAGCACCGGTGCCAGGTGCTCGACGGCGGCCGCGCGCAGCTCGGCGCGGAGCGCCGCCTCGTCGGGTACGGTTCGCGCGCCGGGAAGGCCGGCCGCGGGATCGTCCGGCAGACAGGCGAAGTCGGCGGGCCGGACCTTCAGTTCGGCCGGCCCGCCGGTGGTGGCGGGCCGGAAGGCGACGGCCGTCACCGGAAGTCGGGGTACCCGACGTTCCAGGAACCAGGGCAGGGTGAAGAGCAGGCCGGCCGGCCAGAGGTAGCGGTGCAGCCAGAACCCGGCGGCCACGTCGGGCCGGAGTGGTTCGCCGTAGCGGAACCGGTCCCGGCGGCCCTCGGCGGCGAGCAGCCGGGCGCGGAACGCGGGATCGCCGAGGAGGCGGGGGGTGGGCACCCAGCCCCGGCCGGCGCGGAGTTCGCCGAGCCGGATCCGCAGCTCGGGAAAGACGGCGCCGACCCGGGCGTACGCCCCCGCGCACGGGAACACGGTGGACGGGTGGGTCCGTTGCCGCCGGCCGTCCTGGTGCTCGGGCGCGGTGTCCGGCTGCCGCCGCCGGTTGCCCCGGGGTGCGGGCGGATCCGGCTCGGTGGTGCGCACGGTCATGGCGGGCCCCATCGGGTGCGGCGGATGCCCGCGGGGCAGGGAACCGCCGGGTGGCAGCCCCGGGATGTCCCTGCCCCATCAGGTTAGCCTCACCTTACCTGATGGTCCCTCGGCTGTCCCCTCCCGTTCGCCCGTCCGGGGGAGTGCGGAGGCGTCCGCCCGGCGTCCCGTTCGTCCGCGCGCCGGCAACCCCCGGTCGGGCGCCGGGCGGTGCGCCGCGCGGGGCGCCCGGCGGTCCCGTCGGCGCCTCGCCCGTCTCCAGTCGCCCCACCAGCCAGACCGGTACCCCACCCAGTGACTGCACCAGCCGGGCCGCCTCGGCGCGCAACCGGTCCGCCTCCGCCGGCTCGGCCACCTCGGCCAGCGCGGCTAGTGCCGGCGCCACCCCCACCATGAACCCCAGCTCCTCGCGCAGCCGCAGCGAGGCGGCGAAGCCCTCGCGGGCCCGCCCGCGATCCCCGCCGGCCAGCGCCAGCGCCGCCAGATGCCGCCAGGTCGAGGAGGCCAGCAGGGTGTCACCACGGGCCAACGCGGCGTCGTGGGCCCGCCGGTAGGCGATCCAGGCGGCGGTCTGGTCGCGCAGCAGGTTCTCCGCGACCAGACCGCGCCGGAAGTCCAGCAGTGGCCGACCGGGCGCGTCCGGCGCCAGCAGCGCGGAGGTCCGGCCGAGTGCGGCCTGCGCCTCGTCCAGCCGGTCCCGCGGGCCGAGCACGCTGGCCAGGTAGGCCAGGAACCCGCGCGCGCAGGAGGCGGCCGCGCGCTGCTCGGTACTGGTCACCCCGGCCTCGGCCAGCCGCAGCGCGGCCTCCGCGGTGTCCCAGTGGTCGGCGGTGAACAGGCACTGTTCGATGAGGAGTTCGGCCCGGCAGAGGGCGGCCCGTGGGTCGTGTTCGGCGGCCGGCTGGAGCAGCTCGGCGGCCTCCTGCCAGCAGGCGCGGGAGCGTAACCGCCAGACCGTGCCGCTGGTGATCTCGTCGAGGGAGCCGCCGCTGCCGGGGTGCAGCCCGCCTCCGTGCGGCGGTACGCCCGGCGGGCCGCCGGGTGAGTGGCGGGCGTTCCCCCGCCGACCGCGCGTCCCCCCGCTCAGCGGGGCCGTTCCGTGTTCAGACAACGCCACCTCCTTGTGTGCGGTGCCCACGGCCATGGCCGCCGTGCCGGCAATTCAACACCGGGGGCGAGCTTGTGCACCAGATCACGAGCGTGACGTGTTTGTGCCCCGCGGGCGCAAAGCTGGATCAAGCGTTCTCGTCCGATTCTTTCTGTTCGAATGCGGGCGGAAAGGTCACCGCTACGCCAGAAGGGGTAGTTAATCCGGTTATCACACGCCACATTGGCAACTCTGGTCACGTTATTCCCGGAATTGCCGACTTCTGCTCATCAGAAGCCACAAAAATCCCGTACACCGCTTGTTTCAAAACGTGTATTCACGTCAACATATTTCTCCTGTCGCGTAGTCGCCGCCCACCCCTCGAAAGGACGACCGCCCGTGGCAACCGAGCAGTCCGTACCGACCTCCACCGCCGTCCCCACCGCCGATGTCGCCATCGCCGACCCGGCCCCGCTCGGGCTGGCCAGCTTCGCCCTGACGACCTTCGTCCTCAGCTGCTTCAACGCCAACCTCATCGACGCGAAGCTCAGCGCGGTGGTGCTGCCGCTCGCCCTCGCCTACGGCGGTGTCGCCCAGCTGCTGGCCGGAATGTGGGAGTTCCGCAAGGGCAACACCTTCGGCGCCACCGCCTTCGGCTCCTTCGGTGCCTTCTGGATCGCCTACTACTTCCTGGTCAAGGACGCCCTGCCGGCGCTCGCCGGCGATCCGCACGCGAACCGCGCGGTCGGTCTCTTCCTCCTCGCCTGGGCGATCTTCACCGCCTACATGGCGGTGGCGGCGGTGCGGGTCAGCGGGGCGGTGCTGGCCGTCTTCGTCGCGCTGACCGTCACCTTCGCGCTGCTCGCGGCGGGTGCGTTCGGGTCGAGCGAGAGCATCACCAAGACGGGCGGCTGGATGGGCCTGATCACCGCGATGGTGGCCTGGTACGCCTCGTTCGCCGGGGTCACCGCCTACACCTTCAAGCGCCCGGTCCTGCCCACCTGGCCGGCGCGCTGACGCACCGCGGTGGGGGCTCCGGAACACCGCTCCGGAGCCCCCACCGCATGCGCGGTCAGGACGTCCAGCCGGTCTCCAGCAGCGACTCGGCGGCGCCGTTCACCGGTTGCGGCAGGCCGCCCTCGTCCAGCGTGAACAGGGCCACCAGCAACTGCTCGCCGCGCACCGTCGCCTGGTGCGAGTAGCCGGCCGTGGTGAACATCGCGGCGGCCATCTCCTCGGCGTGCAGGGTCTGCAGCCACAGGCACTCGACGCTGCGGATGTCGGCCACCTCCGGCCAGCTGTCCACCTGGGCGACCATCCGGTGGCCCAGCAGCGTCACCGCGTCGCGTTCCTGGGCCTCGGTCAGCTCCAACTCGCCGAAGCCCAGCCACTCCAGGTAGCGGACCGCGCTGAGCACGGCGTCCTTCGCGGTGCGCACGGGGTGCGGACGGAACGGCGCGCGGTTCTGCCGCCGGGCGCCGCCGTGCGGGCCGGCCGGTGGCATGGACGGTCGGGCCGGCGGGCCGGCCGGCGGCTGCTCGGCGTAGAGCGGGGTGGGCGAGGGGTGGTACGGGCGCACCCCGAGCGGACGCGCCCCGGCCGGCCCACCGGCCCCCGTCCGCGGCGCGCGATCGACCGGCAGCCGCACGGTGGCCCCGCAGTTGCAGGTGAACTCCGGCTGCGGCCACTGGTCGGAGCGGCCGCAGTGCGGGCAGCGCATGCTCAGCCAGGAGTCCTCCCAGGAGCGGAACCGCACCTGCACCGGCACCCCGCCCGGCAGCAGCGGCACCTTGAGCGCGGCGCCGCACGGGCAGGGCAGGGTCGGCGGCTCGTACCGGTGCTCGCGGCGGCAGGCGGGACAGCGGATCTCCCGGCCGCCACCCCCGGCGTGCTCGGGCCCGCGCGGGACGGCGGGCGGCTCCGCGTCGTACGGGCCGGTGAAGTCGTCGGGCAGCGGGTGTCCGGACATGGCGCGCACCGTCCGTTCGGTGGAGAGGCGGGTCGGCACCCATGCTCCCCGATCGCGGCCCGGGATGGCAGGGAATGCCGGAATGATCAGGGGTTTCTCAGGGATGCGGCCGGTCGTCGCCCGGTGCGTCGTCAGCCCGCCGACCAGCGGGCCAGATCGGCCGGGGTGTCGAGGTCGTCCGGGACCGCGACGTCCGCGCACTCGACCAGCCGCAGCTGGTCGCCGCGGGCCGCCAGCAGTGCCCGTGCGCCGGCGTCGCCCCGGGCCCCGGCGGCGGCCTCGGCCAGGTGCTCGGCGCCGATCAGCACCGGGTGGCCGCGCCGGCCCCCGTACGCCGCGGCGGCCAGCCGGGCGCCCGCCCGGTGTGCGGCCAGCAGCCGGGCGACCGCGGCCGGGGTGACGCCGGGCGTGTCCACCAGCGCGACCAGCACCGCCGAGCAGTCCGCCGGCACCGCGGCCAGCCCGGCGCGCAGCGAACCGCCCATCCCCTCGGCCCAGTCGGGGTTGTCCAGCACCGTGCAGCCGTCCAGCGCGGCGCTCGCCCGGACCTGCTCGCGGGCCGCGCCGAGCACCACCAGCACCGGCCCGCAGCCGCCCTCGCGGACCACTCGCACGGCGTGTTCGACCAGCGGCCGGCCCTGGTACGGCAGCAGCGCCTTGGGCCGGCCGCCGAGCCGCCGGCCGCCGCCGGCCGCCAGCACCAGGGCGGCGACCGGGGAGAGCGGGGAAGTCGGTGAGGCCATGCCACCACTCTGCCGAAAACGAGGCGCCCACGGTGTTGTGTGAACGCACAACGGTGCACCGGTGACCTTGTGCGGAACCCGGGCCTTCCACCGCTGGATCTTCCCGGTCCGGGGGCTTCTACTGGCCGTCATGCACACCGCACCTGCCCCGCTGGTCGACCGGTTCGGCCGGGTCCACACCGACCTGCGGGTCTCCCTGACCGACCGCTGCAACCTGCGCTGCACCTACTGCATGCCCGCCGAGGGCCTCGACTGGCTGCCGCGGTCCGAGGTGCTGAGCGACGACGAGATCGTCCGGTTGGTGCGGGTGGCGGCCGGGCGGCTGGGGATCCGCACGGTCCGGCTGACCGGCGGCGAGCCGCTGCTGCGGCGCGGGCTGCCCGCGCTGGTCGCCCGGCTGGCCGCGCTCGGGGTGGAGCTCTCGCTCACCACCAACGGGATCGGCCTGGCCCGGACGGCCGGCGCGCTGAGGGCGGCGGGTCTGCGCCGGGTCAACGTCAGCCTGGACACCCTGCGGCCGGAGCGCTACCGGGAGATCACCCGCCGGGACCGGCTCCAGGACGTCTTCGCCGGTATGGCCGCCGCGCGGGATGCCGGGCTGGCGCCGGTGAAGATCAACGCCGTCCCGGTGCGCGGGGTGAACGAGGACGAGGTCATCGAGCTGGCCGAGTTCGCGGCCCGGCACGGCTACCGGATGCGGTTCATCGAGTCGATGCCGCTGGACGCCCAGGGCGCCTGGGACCGGACGAAGATGGTCACCGCCGACGAGCTGCTGGCCCGGCTCGGCGCCCGCTGGGATCTGGTGCCGGTCGGCCGGCACGGCAACGCGCCCGCCGAGGAGTGGCGGATCGCCGGCACCGACACCGTGATCGGGGTGATCGCCTCGGTGACCCGGCCGTTCTGCGGAGGCTGCGACCGGGTCCGGCTGACCGCGGACGGTCAGCTGCGCAACTGTCTCTTCGCGACCACCGAGTCCGACCTGCGAGCGCTGCTGCGCGGCGGCGCGGACGACGACGAGGTGGAGCGGGCCTGGCGGCGCACCATCGCGCGCAAGGGGGCGGGGCACGAGATCGGCTCGGCCGACTTCCGGCAGCCGGACCGCCCGATGTCCGCGATCGGCGGGTAGCGGCGGACAACCGCCGGCGTCCGAATCCGGTGTCGGGCGCTGCCGCGATGGTGATATTTCTTATTCTGTGAAGATCATCATGGCGCGGGTGTCGCGCCGCATCCTGCCGGCCGCGCTGGGCGTCACCATGGTCGCCGGGTGCGGCGGCGCCGCCGGATCCAGGGGTGCTGAGGTCGTCAACTCCGCTCGTCCCTCGACGAGTTCGTCGGCAGCGGCATCGAGCGGGGCGGCCGACCCGGCACTCGAGCCGTTCTACGGCCAGCAGATCGCCTGGGCCACCTGCCCCGACGACCCCACGCGGAAGGGCGTCGACGAGGCCGACTTCCAGTGCGCCACGCTGCACGTACCGCTCGACTACACCCACCCCGGCGGCGACACCGTCGACATCGCCGTGGTCCGCAGGCCCGCCGCCCAGCCCGGCCAGCGGCTCGGCGCGCTGGTCGTCGACCCCGGCGGGCCGGGTGGCTCCGGGATCCAGGAAGTCACCCTCGACGGCAAGCAGTTCAGCGGCCTGACCGACCGCTACGACCTGGTCGGCTTCGACCCGCGCGGGGTCGGCAAGAGCACCGCCGTGCACTGCCTCGGCGACCAGGCCCGCGACCAGTGGGACACCGACGACCATCCCGCGCAGCCCAAGGGCACCACGCTCGCCCAGGCCTGCCAGGCGAACTCCGGCAAGCTGTTGCCGTTCGTCGGAACCGCCGACGCCGCCCGCGACATGGACGTGCTGCGCGGCGCGCTCGGCGACCCGAGGCTCAACTACCTCGGCTCCTCCTACGGCACCTACCTCGGCAGCGTGTACGCCGAGGAATTCCCGGACCGGACCGGCCGGTTGGTGCTGGACGGCGCGATGGACCCGAGCATGGACCTGCTGGACCAGGACGTGCAGCAGACCATCGCCTTCGAGGGCGTCTTCGAGCGCTTCGCCAAGGACTGCACGACACAGGCCCGTTGCCCGCTCGGCAAGGACCCGGCCGGCGCCGCCCAGCGCCTCGGGGACTTCCTGGACGGCCTGGACGCCCGCCCGATGACCGCCACCGACGGCCGCAAGCTGACCGCGAGCCAGGGCTGGACCGGCACCCTCGGCATGCTCTACGGCGACGCCAAGTCCTGGGAGTACCTGCGGGACGGACTGGACTGGGCGATGAACGGCAACAAGGCGGACTACCTGCTGGAGTTCGCCGACGACTACAACGGCCGTGACACCGGCGGACATTACAGCAACGAGCTGGACGCCTACGCGGCGATCACCTGCGCGGACCACAGCGGCGAGGGCATCCCGTCGGACGGCCGGGTCCAGCAGGCGGTGCAGCAACTGCACGAGCAGGCGCCGCTGTTGACCAAGCACTACACGACGGACGACCTGTTCGACCCGGACTGCCGCAACTGGCCCTTCAAGTCCACCGCGCAGCCACACGCGATCAGGGCGGCCGGCAGCGCGCCGATCCTGGTGGTCGGCTCCACCGGGGACGACGCCACGCCGTACGCCTGGGCGCAGAAGCTCGCCTCGGGCCTGGCCAACGCCACCCTGCTGACCCGGGACGGCGACGGGCACACCGGTTACGGCAAGAGCGCCTGTATCCAGACGGACGTGAACGCCTTCCTGCTGGACGGGACCATGCCGCCGGCCGGGACGCACTGCCCGACCAGTTGACTGACGCGCGACACCCCCGTCCGTGGTGGGCGGGGGTGTCGCGTGCTCGTGGGGGTCAGTCCTCGCGGCGGTACGACGATGTCGGGATCGCCCGGTGGGTCCGGTCGGGCCCTGGTCGCAGTGCTCCTCGTGCCCGCCCCCCTTGCCGCCGTTGGCCTCCTCCCTCGCCAGCACCGCGAACAGGCCGTCAGGAACCGGGAGTTCGCGGTACGAGGCGCCCAGTGACCGAGGAACCGTTCGCCCCGTCGCTGCTGGCGGGCCCGCTCGTGGCCCTGTCGCGCCGCACCGCCCGGCCGAGCGCCTCCGCGCGGTCGGCTGACGTAGGCTCAGGGACCATGCGCACTCTCATCGCTGGTGGACACGGTCAGATCGCCCTTCGGCTGGAGCGGTTGCTCGCCGCGCGTGGGGACGAGGTCGCGGGGATCATCCGCCGTCCGGAGCAGGCCGGGGACCTGCTCGCGGCGGGGGCCGAGCCGATCGTCTGCGACCTGGAGTCGGCCTCGCTGGCGGATGTCGCGCGGCACCTGGAGGGCGCGGACGCGGCGGTCTTCGCGGCGGGAGCCGGCCCGGGCAGTGGTGTCGCGCGGAAGGACACCGTGGACCGGGCGGCGGCGAGCCTCTTCGCGGACGCGGCCGAGGCGGCCGGCGTGCGCCGGTTCGTGGTGATCTCCGCGATGGGTGCCGACCGCGAGCCGGCCGAGGGCACGGACCCGGTCTTCGCCGCGTACCTGCGGGCGAAGGGCGCGGCGGACGCCGACATCCAGGCCCGGCCAGGCCTGGACTGGACGATCCTGCGGCCCGGCCGGCTGACCGACGACCCGGGCACCGGGCTGGTCGCGCTGGCCGGGACGACCGGGCGCGGCGACGTCACCCGGGACGACGTGGCCGCGGTGCTGGCCGAGCTGCTGTTCGAACCGGGCAGTGCCGGGCGGACGCTGGAGCTGATCGGCGGCGAGGAGCCGGTCGCGGAGGCGGTCCGG
The DNA here is from genome assembly GCF_044547075.1 of Kitasatospora sp. NPDC052896. Taxonomy (NCBI): domain Bacteria; kingdom Bacillati; phylum Actinomycetota; class Actinomycetes; order Kitasatosporales; family Streptomycetaceae; genus Kitasatospora; species Kitasatospora sp. NPDC052896. The sequence continues at coordinate 50,588 of NZ_JBITZU010000007.1, read as the reverse complement.
GCCGTGGCCCGGAGGTGATGCTCAGACCGGCTGCGGCACGGTCAGGTGCTTGCCGAGCCAGTCCAGCGCCGGCGGGATCTCCCGGTTCCAGGTGTGGAAGTTGTGGCCGCCGCTGTCCAGGGTGATCGTGGAGAGCTGGGTCGGCGCCTTGAAGGCGGCGACCATCTCCTGGGTGTCCTTGTAGTTGTCCTCGTTCGGGCTGGTGGCGAGCAGCAGCGAGACCGGCGCCGCCGGGGCGTTCCGCAGCCGCCAGATCAGGTTGTTCTCCTGCTTCAGCTGCTCGCTGCCGCCGAACAGGTCACCGGTGGTCGGGTCGTTCGAGACGCTGTAGTCGGCGGAGAGCGCGATCGCCGCCCGGTAGGCGTCCGGCTTGCGCAGCGCGAACTTCAGCGCGCAGTAGCCGCCGGTGGAGTCCCCGATCACCGCGTGCGCCGAGGCGTCCGGGGCGACCCGGAAGCCGCTCTCGACGGCCTTCGGCAGGTCCTCGGTGAAGAAGGTCTCCACCTGCGGCCCGCCGGGGATGTCCATGCACTCGGTGTCCCGGTTGCCGACCACGGTGGGCGTCATCATCACCAGGACGGTCGGCGGCAGCTGCTTGGCCTGGATCGCCTGGAGCGTGCTGGTCGGGTACTGCATCAGCGAGATCAGCTTCTCGGCCGAGCCGGGGTAGCCGGAGAGCACCAGCGCCATCGGAAACCGCTGGTTGGCGTACGCGGACTGGAAGTACTGCGGCGGCAGGTAGACGTAGCCGGGGTGGCTCAGGCCGGACAGCGCGCCGTGCACCTCGATCTTCTTGATCACCCCGGAGCGGTTCTCGGCCGAGCCCAGCGTGGAGTAGACCTTCTGCTGGCCGGTGACCGAGAGCGCGTTGCTCGGGGTGTGGTCCACCACCGTGCCCGGCCCGCCGGCCGTGCCGAGCAGGTCGGTCCAGGTGGTGTAGAAGCCGAAGTACGAGTTGGCGACCAGGCCCATCGCCACCAGCACCATCACCTGGGTGGCGAAGAACGCGCCGATCCGGCCGAGCAGCGCCCGCCAGCCGTGGCCGCCCAGCCTCGGCCACAGCCAGATGGTGGCGACGAAGGTGGCCACGGCCAGCAGACTGGCGATGATCTGCAGTGGGAGTCCGGTCAGCGCGAGCATTGGCTGATATTAATGGACGAAATCTGGAAGGTTTCGATCGCCCCCGAGTCTCCTGGGCACCCCGTGTGCGCCAGCTGTGCGCCTGATGAGCACCCCGGCACGCCGTTGACCGGCTCGCCCGGGCGCGGGACCCTGTTCAGCCACGACCGGACACCACGCGTGGGCTCGGGTGGGACACGCACGAACCGCCGGGGGGCGAGTCCTGCACGGTTCAGACTGTCCAGACCCTTCAGCGGCCGGACGCGCGCCCCGGTGCGGCCTGCTCGCGCTGCCCGTCGCCGCCGGGTTGCTGGTCGCCGGCTGTACGTCCGGCTCGTCGGGGGCCGCGCCGGCGCCGGTCAGCCAGGTTCCGAGCCGGCCGACCGCCGGACTGACCCAGCTCGACACCGATCTCTCCCAGGTGCGCAGCGACATTTCCAGCCAGCAGGTCTGCGCGCCCTCCGCCGCGCTGGTCGACACCGCCGGCTCGCAGGGCCTCCAGCCGGGCGGGCTCAGCCCGCGCTGCGCGGGAAGCGCCGCTCCCAGTCCCGTTCGAACACCACCGCGCCCGCCTCCCAGCCGGTCAGCCGGTGCACGGCCGTGAACGACGTCGCGTCGCAGCTGAGTTCGGCGCTGCTCCGGAGCGTGACGTCCCAGCCCTGGTCGGGCCGTTGGAACCGGACGGTGCGCTCGGCGCGGGCGGTCGCGCTGAGCGGGTCGTCCTGCCGGATCCGGTAGCTCTCCCGGACCTCGTCGGTGCGGATCACGCCGTCCGGGTGGCTGTGCGCGCCGCCGAGGTCGGGGTCGGCCGCCAGTCGCCACTCGCCGGTCGCGAACTCGTGCGTCGCCAGTCGCTCCGGGCGCGCGTCGGTCCGGTGCGCGACCAGCACCTCCAGCGGCGCGGCCTGCTCGGGCGGCCCGAAGGTGATCGGCGCCCGCCCGATGTCGGCGGCCAGATGGCGGACGGGCAGCGTCAGCACGCCGTGCCCGGGGTCCACGCCGAAACCGGCGTCCGGCGGCTGCGGCCAGATCCAGGGCCAGTAGGCGGAGGAGAGCGCCAGCCGGATCCGGTGGCCCACCGGGAAGGCGTGCGCGATCGCCGCCAGCTCGACCTCGACCTCCTCCACCGCGCCCGGCTCCCAGGGCACCACCTGGTCCCGGCCGTGCCGGGCGGTGAGGTTGAGCACGCCCCGGGTGACCAGGGCGGACGAGCCGTCCGGCGCCACGTCGCAGAGCCGGGCCACCACCTGTCCGCGGGCGGCCGTGCCGCGCAGCCGCAGCCGCACCACGGGCCCGCCGAGGATCTCCACCCGCTCGGACAGCGGCGCGCCGTCGAAGCAGACCGACCGGCCGTCCTCGGCGCGCTGGTCGGGCGGCAGGTCGGCGGGGGAGCCGGTCGGGCACGGGCGTCCGGCGTCGATCCCGGTCTGCTGGGGCGAGCGGACCGGGACGTAGCGCTCGCCGGACGGGGTGCCGGCGGTGCGCAGGGTGTCGGCCAGGTCGTAGTGGATCTCCCGGACGTCGTCCGAGGGCCAGCCGTCCTCGCCGATCCACCGGCCGTCGTGCTCGGCGCCCGGCTCGTCGGGCGGCTCGGGCATCCAGCTGCGCAACGCGGGTTCGGCCAGCACGCCGGTGTCCAGGTCCTTGAGCCAGTGGTCCCACCAGCGCAGCGTCTCCTGGAGGAAACCGATCGGGTGCCGCCGGTCCCGGTCCGGATAGTCGTGCGCCCAGGGGCCGATCAGGCCGCGCACCGGCGCCGCCAGCCGCTCGACCAGGCGCAGCACGGTGTCCCGGTGCGGCTCCGCCCAGCCGCCGACGGCCAGCACGGCGGCCCGGATCGCCCGGTAGTCCTCGGCGACGCTGCCGCGCCGCCAGTAGTGGTCCCGGGTCTGGTGGGCCAGCCAGCGGTGCAGCGGCGGCTCGACCGCGGCCAGCCGGGCCAGCCAGGCCTGCCGCCAGTCCGCGTCCGTGCCGGCGTACCGGGGGTCGGGCGGGGCGGCGGCCAGCGCCAGCAGTTCGGCCGAGCGGGCCGGCAGCTCCTCGGCGAGCAGCGAACCGCCCAGGTGGTGGCCGTCGTTGCGGTACCGGTCGTCGGTGGCGCAGACGGCGACCACGGCCCGCAGCGGTTCGGGCGCCAGCGCGGCGAGCTGCAGGCCGGCGGTGCCGCCGCGGCCGAGCCCGAAGAGTCCCACCCGGCCGTTGCACCAGGGCTGCCGGGCCAGCCACTCGATCACCGCGACGCCGTCGGTGAGCTCGTGCGGGGCGTACTCGTCGCCGGCGAACCCGGCGGAGTTGCCGTGGCCGCGGGCATCCACCCGCAGGCTCGCGTAGCCGTGGCCGGCGTACCAGGGGTGCCGCTCGGCGTCGCGGGTCGCCGTCCCGTCGCCGAGCCGGGCGGGCAGGTACTCCAGCAGCGCGGGCACCGGTGTCCCGGTGACGGGCCGCCAGAGCCGCGCGTGGAGCGTGCCGCCCTCGGGGAGCGGGATGCGTGGCTCCTCGCGGGTGATCCGGTTGGGGTACGAGCTCGGGTGCTGCATGCGGGCTCCGTGCGGCGGTGCGGGATGCCCGGCGGGCGGCCGGTAGAAACCGACAATAGTGGACATTTCGCTGCACTCGCCTGTTCGCGTGCGCGGTCTCCCGGCCGGATTCGCCGTTGGCGCGTAGTTGCAAGCTATTTGCAATTACGACTTGGCGGAGGGAAGGATGACCCGGTCGCACCGCCCCCGTACGCCCGAAAGAGGTCGCCGCCCATGAGCAGCGCGTCCGCGGCTCCCGCCGCCCGGTCCCGATGGACCGCCAGACTCACCCGTGACGAGTGGATCCGGCTGGCCGGCATGTGCGGCTTCATCCTGGCGCTGCACGTGATCGGCTGGTTCACCCTGCTGGCCGTCATCGCGCCCGAGCACTACCGGATGGGCGACCAGGTCTTCGGCGCCGGGATGGGCCTGACCGCCTACACCCTCGGCATGCGGCACGCCTTCGACGCCGACCACATAGCGGCCATCGACAACACCACCCGCAAGCTGATGGGCCAGGGCAAGCGGCCGCTCTCGGTCGGCTTCTGGTTCTCGCTCGGCCACTCGTCCATCGTCTTCGGCCTCTGCGCGCTGCTCGCCTTCGGCATCCGCTCGCTGGCCGGCGCGGTCGAGACCGACGACTCCGCGCTGCACAAGACCACCAACCTGATCGGAACCAGCGTCTCCGGCGGCTTCCTGCTGCTGATCGGCCTGGTCAACCTGGGTGCCTTCAACGGGATCCTGAAGGTCTTCCGGAAGATGCGCGGTGGCCACTTCGACGAGGCCGAGCTGGAGCGGCAGCTCGACAAGCGCGGCCTGCTCAACCGGATCCTGGGCCGGGCCACCCGGGCGGTCAGCAAGCCCTGGCACATGTACCTGGTCGGCCTGCTGTTCGGGCTGGGCTTCGACACCGCGACCGAGGTCTCGCTGCTGGTGCTGGCCGGCGGTGCGGCGGCCTTCGCGCTGCCCTGGTACGCGCTGCTGGTGCTGCCGGTGCTGTTCGCGGCCGGGATGAGTCTGCTGGACACCATCGACGGCTCGTTCATGAACTTCGCCTACGAGTGGGCGTTCTCCAAGCCGGTCCGGAAGATCTACTACAACCTCACGGTGACCGGGCTCTCCGTGCTGGTCGCGCTGGTGATCGGGGCGATCGAGCTGATCGGGCTGCTCGCCGACCAGTACGACATCACCACTGGCCCGATCGGCTGGATCGGCTCGCTCGACCTCAACCTGGTCGGGTACGCGATCGTCGGGCTCTTCGTGCTCACCTGGGTCGGCGCGCTGGCGTTCTGGAAGTTCGGCAAGGTCGAGCAGAAGTGGTCGGCGGAGATCCGGGAGGACGCGCCGGCTGCGGCTCCCGCGCCGGCCTCGGCCTGCGCCGAAGTCGACTGAGGCTCGGCGGTCTTCCGGCCGCCGAGCATCAACTCCTCTTCTCCATCGATTACTTGAGCGCGGCCAGGACGGCGTCCGCCATCACCTGCTCGCCGGTCGCGTTCGGGTGGAACGGTACGGCGGGCTGCTCGGGCAGCGCGCCCTCGATCCAGCGGTCGTCGGAGCAGACGTCGTGGCCCTGGGTCGGGGTGGCGGTGTCCACGTAGGTCGCGCCGTTGGCGGCGGCGGTGCTGGCCAGCATGGCGTTCAACTGGTCCAGGATGCCGTGCAGGTAGGCCACGTCCCCGACGGTGACCGGCTGCTTGCCCGCGCAGGTCGAGGCGTCCGCGGGCAGCACGGACGGGTAACCGACCAGCAGCACCTTGGCGTTGGGCGCCTTGGCGTGGATCTGCTGGAGCACGGAGGCGAGTTGGGGAGCTGCCGCGTTGATCCGGTCGACCAGGGTGTCGTCGTCGCTGTACTGCCAGGACCAGGAGAGCGTGCTCCAGTTCCAGACCCAGTGACCGTGCTCGTAGACGTCGCGGCACGGCGTGCCGGACGGGTTGACCACCGCGCCCGCGATGCAGGTCGCGATGACGTCGCCGATGCCCAGGGCGGAGGTGCCGAGGTCGTTGCCGCCGATGCCGAGGGTGACCAGGCCGGTGCCGGCGTTCACCGCGTCGATCTGTGGGTCGTTGACCTTGATGATGGCGTCGTACTGCGACCCGGTGATGTCCTTGATCTTGGCCGCCGAGCAGGTGGCGTCCGTGTACGAGGGGGAATTGAGCGCGGCCGCCACCAGATGTCCGTAGTTGTGGTCCGAACGAAGGCAGAGCCCGTCCGACTGGTCGGGCACGCCGGCACCGGCGGCGTACGAGTCGCCGAGCGCGACGTAGTTGCCGTAGCCGGCGGCGGGCGCGGCGGCGGAGGCCGGGGTGGCGAGTGCGACCAGCGAGCCGGCCAGCGCGAAGCTGCCGAGGACGGTGGCGAGTTGGCGGGCGGACTTCCGGGCAGGGCTGAACACGGTTCCTCCTGGGGGAGAGAAACGGGAACGGGTGGGGATGCCGAGCCGCGGCTACTGCTACTGGTTGGTAAGTTACCGTCAGGTTTCGTACGCGTCTATGGAAACAGTGGGTGAATTTCTCGCCGATCCCCTTCGGGTGATTTCGAATTTCGCTCCGGCGTGAAGCGTTTTTAATTCCACGTCACCGCGTAGCGAAATTCGCTCTGCCCGCTCCGCCCCGAGTCACCCGGTCGCCGGCAGATTTCGAGTCCGGCAGTCACGGCACCGGCCGGCCGTGGGCGACCGGAACGCCCGCTCGCAGCCCGGGCAGTTCTGCAGCGGCGCGGGGATGGCCGTCGTGGTGTGCGGCCGACCCGCCGGCGGCGGCAGCTGGTTGGCCAGCCGGTACGCCAGCAGCCGGGCCGGGCGCCGCTGGATCGGCACGGGCAGGTCGGTCGCCAGCGTCTTGGCGATCGCCTCCGGCGCGACCCCGCGCGTCAGCCACTCCCTCACCGCCGGCGCGAGTTCGGCCACCTCGCGCTCGGACAGCAGCAGCCGCGAGTCCCGCCGGCGCAGTGAGGTCAGCACGGCGGCGGCCTCGGGATCGGGCACGCTCGCCGGCGGAGTCCGCCCGACCCTCCGCCCCTGGGGCCTCGGCTTCCCGCCCGGCACATCATGGGCGTACGTCCGGGTGCAGATCCTCCCGCCCGCGATCCGCTCGCGACGCCGCTCCAGGTAGCCGGCGGCCTCCAACTCCCGCAGCGCGCGGGCGATCAGGATCTCGCCCTCGCTGAAGTGCGCGCAGAGCGCCGCGATGCTGACCGGCGCGCCGTCGGGGAGGGAGAGGATGTACGTCGCCACTCCGAGCGCGATCGCGCTTCCGCCGCGCTGGGCAAGGCGGTTGGAGATCACGGTGAAGTGGGAGGTGAGACGGGTCCGGACGTGGATCACGCCGGAAGTGGGCGCGCAGGGCGCGTTAGACTCTGGCTCAGCCATCGGGAAGGTACTACTTCCTCGTCATGGTCAGGCCCTCGGTCGGGAGTGCAAGTCCCGCCCGGGGGCTGTCCGCGTTCATGGGGTTGTGTGGCCGAGCGTACCTCCAGCTGACGGACCGTCCGGTCGAAGTCACCCGCGCGGGTGAACCCTTTGCCGGGAGGGTGGGTGGGAGGTTCTTTTCCCCGGTTCTTTTACTTGGAAGACCTCGTGCCCCACCGGCTCGCGGCCCACCACGACCCGGTGACGTCGGTCTCGGCCCGGTCGGCGGCCGTGAAGGCCGACCGTCCGCCACCGCCCGTGCCCGATCGTCAATCCTCGGTTGACGGCGGGTGGCGGGGGACGCAGTATCGACCCCACTGTCGGGGTGGCTCTGGAGGATTGGCGCATGGCGCTCGATGCCGACGTGATCGTGATCGGGGCGGGGCTCGCCGGGCTGGCGGCCACGGCCGAACTGGCCGAGGCGGGACGGCGGGTGATCCTGCTGGACCAGGAGCCGGCCGCCTCGTTGGGCGGGCAGGCGCACTGGTCCTTCGGTGGCCTGTTCCTGGTCGACTCGCCCGAGCAGCGCCGGCTGCGGATCCGTGACTCGTTCGAACTCGCCTGGCAGGACTGGCAGGGCACGGCCGGCTTCGACCGCACCGAGGACCACTGGCCGAGCCAGTGGGCCCGCGCCTACGTCGAGTTCGCGGCCGGTGAGAAGCGCGCCTGGCTGCGCGCGCTGGGCGTGCGGCTCTTCCCGGTGGTCGGCTGGGCCGAGCGCGGCGGGTTGCTGGCCAGCGGGCCGGGCAACTCGGTGCCGCGCTTCCACATCACCTGGGGGACCGGCCCGGGCCTGGTCGAGCCGTTCGTCCACCGGGTCCGCGCGGCCGCCGCCAAGGGGCTGGTCGAGCTGCGGTTCCGGCACCGGGTCACCGGGCTGGCCGCCACCGCCGGGGTGACGGACACCGTCACCGGCGAGGTGCTGGTGCCCAGCGGGGCCGAGCGCGGCACCGCGTCCTCACGCGAGGTGGCCGGCGCCTTCGAACTGCGGGCGCAGGCGGTGATCGTCACCTCCGGCGGCATCGGCGGCAACCACGAACTGGTCCGCAAGGCCTGGCCGGCCCGGCTCGGCGCACCGCCCGAGCGGCTGCTCTCCGGGGTCCCCGCGCACGTGGACGGGCTGATGCTCGGAGTCACCGAGCGGGCCGGTGCCCACCTGGTCAACGGCGACCGGATGTGGCACTACACCGAGGGCATCGAGAACTGGAACCCGATCTGGGCCCGGCACGGCATCCGGATCCTGCCCGGCCCCTCCTCGCTCTGGCTGGACGCCCGCGGGCGGCGGCTGCCGGTACCGCTCTTCCCCGGTTTCGACACCCTGGGCACCCTCGAACACATCATGACCACCGGGTACGACCACACCTGGTTCGTGCTCACCCAGAAGATCATCGAGAAGGAGTTCGCGCTCTCCGGCTCCGAGCAGAACCCCGACCTGACCGGCCGCAGCGTCCGCGACGTACTGGGCCGGGCGCTGCCCGGTGCCCCCGGCCCGGTCGAGGCGTTCAAGCGGTACGGCGCGGACTTCGTGGTCGCCCGCGAGCTGTCGGCACTGGTCCGCGGGATGAACGCCCGGACCGGGCAGGCGCTGCTCGACGAGGCGGCGGTGCGCCGCGAGATCGAGGCGCGCGACCGCGAGCTGGCCAATCCGTTCAGCAAGGACCTTCAGGTGACGGCGATCCACGGGGCCCGCCGCTACCTGGGCGACCGGCTGGTGCGCACCGCCAGCCCGCACCGGCTGCTCGACCCCGAGGCCGGGCCGCTGATCGCGGTGCGGCTGAACATCCTGACCCGCAAGTCGCTGGGCGGGCTGGAGACCGACCTCTCGGCGCGGGTGCTGCGCCCGGACGGCGGGGTGCTGGCGGGCGTCTACGCGGCGGGGGAGGCGGCCGGCTTCGGCGGCGGTGGGATGCACGGCTACCGCTCGCTGGAGGGCACCTTCCTCGGCGGCTGCCTGTTCTCGGGCCGCACGGCGGGCCGGGCGGCGGCGCTGGCCACCGCCTGAACTAGGGCCGGTCCGGCAGGCCGAGGCGGAGGTGCTCCACGTGGTAGACCGCCTGGTCGAGCAGCTGGGCCACGTGGTTGTCGTGCAGCGAGTAGACCACCGACCGGCCGCGTCGCTCACCGACCACCAAGCCGAGGTTGCGCAGCAGGCGCAGCTGGTGGGAGCAGGCCGACTGCTCCATCCCCACCGCACCGGCCAGCTCGGTGGCGGCCCGCGGTCCCTCCCGCAGCTCGGCCAGGATCAGCAGTCGGGACGGGGTCGCCAGGGCCTGCAGGGTGCTCGCCACCCGCGCGACGTTGGCCGCGTCCAGACGCATCCGAGGCACGGCGTTCTCTTCGGTGGTCGCGACTCCATGGCCCATGGCGGCATCCTACGTGTGTTGAGCTGATGAACGACCGCCGCCGAGCGGGCAACGCCCGGTGGCGGTCGCCCGTGTCCGAGGAGACGCCGATGAGCCGCCGCAGGAGCCGTGACCTACCCACTCCGCAGGACTCGCCCTGCACGGTGACGGTCTGCCGGGGCTGCTGCTGCGGCACGGAGGCCAAGCACCCGGGCGTCGACCACGCCGGACAGCTGGCCCGGCTGAAGGAGCGGGTCGGCGGCGACGGCCGGGTGCGCGCGGTGCCCTGCCTGGACGCCTGCGCCCACTCCAACGTGGTGGTGGTCAGCCCGTCGGCCGAGGGGCGCCGGGCCGGCGGGCGACCGGTCTGGCTGGGTTGGGTGCTGCAGGACGACATGGTCGAGGAGATCGCCGAGTGGGTCCGGGCGGGCGGCCCGGGGCTGGCGGAACCGCCGGGCACCCTGGACCTCCAGGAGTTCGCGGTCTCCCGGCGGGTGCGCGAGGGCCTGTCGGGGTGACGGATCGTCAAGGTACCGGCTGGCACGGGAAGGGAGCGTCACCGACGCGTTCCCGGCCGTTCACCACGGTGGCCTTGTCGTTCGCCACCGGCTGCTGGTTGGGTCGGCGCCATGGATATCCCGAACATGGGCGTGCCCGAGCGACTCGCCGCCCGGATGAGCATGGCCGAGCAGCATGAGTACCTGCGCAGCCGGTTCTCCCGGCGGAAGGCGCTGCGCGCCGGTGCGATCACCGTCGGCGCCCTGGCGGTGGGCGGGGCGATCAACAGCGGTACGGCGTACGCCGCGCCCGCCGCCGGGCCGACCCTGGTCACCGACCGGGCCTCCTCGACCGTGGACGGCTCGCAGGTCGTCCCGGTCGGCCGTCACCTTCAGTTCGGCGCCGAGCCGGAGAGCGAGTTCCGGATCTCCTGGCAGGTGCCGGTGCCGGTGAAGAAGCCCTTCGTGCGCTACGGCCGCACCCCGTGGGACCTGGAGTGCGAGGTCCGGGCGGAGATCCGCTCGCTGCACACGCCGGCGCTGGTCCCGGGTCAGACCCCGCTGGACCAGTACTACGTGCACGCGGCGCTGGAGGACCTGGAGCCCGACACCACGTACTACTACGGCGTGGGCCACCAGGGCTTCGACCCGACGCGCCAGCAGGCCATCTCCTCGCTCGGCACCTTCCGCACCGCGCCCTCGCGCGACCACCGCTGGGGCAAGGTCTACCAGCCGTTCACCTTCACCGCCTTCGGCGACCAGGGCGTCAGCGTTCATGCGGCCAACAACGACAACGTGATCCTGGCCCAGCAGCCCGCCTTCCACCTGCACGCCGGCGACATCTGCTACGCCGACCCGGACGGCCAGGGCCTGGACGCCGACAAGGTCGACTACAACGCGAAGACCTGGGACGCGTTCCTGGTCCAGACCGAGCCGATCGCCTCGAAGATCCCGTGGATGGTCGCCTACGGCAACCACGACATGGAGGCCTGGTACTCGCACAACGGCTACGGCGGCGAGGACAGCCGCTGGTTCCTGCCGGGCAACGGCCCGGAGCCGCGCAAGGCCCCCGGCGTCTACGCCTTCCGCTACGGCAACGTCGGCGTCGTCTCGCTGGACGCCAACGACGTCTCGTACGAGATCCCGGCCAACCTGGGCCTCACCGCGGGCCGCCAGACCAAGTGGCTGGAGCGCACCCTCAAGGACCTCCGCGGCGACGAGACCGTCGACTTCGTGGTGGTCTTCTTCCACCACTGCGCCTTCTCGACCACCACCGCCCACGCCTCCGAGGGCGGGGTGCGCGAGGCCTGGGTGCCGCTGTTCGAGAAGTACCGGGTGGACCTGGTGATCAACGGTCACAACCACGTCTACGAGCGGACCGACGCGATCCTCGGCAACAAGGTCTCCAAGGCGGTCCCGAGCGGCGCCACCCTGGAGCCGGCGAAGGACGGCGTGGTCTACGTGACCGCGGGCGCCGCCGGCCGCAGCCTCTACTCCTTCGGCGCGCCGCAGAGCTACGAGGGCCACGAGGACCGGGTCGACGAGATCCAGACCTTCTACAACGCCAAGGGGCAGACCAAGGTCGCCGAGACGGTCGAGTGGTCCCGGGTCCGCTACCTGGGCTACTCGTTCATCAAGGTCGACGTCACCCCGGCGCGGCTGGGCCAGCAGTCCTCGATGAAGGTCACCGCGCTGACCGAGACCGGGCAGCGGATCGACCACTACACCATCGTGCGCACGGTGGGCGAGGGCTGGGACAGCGGTTCGGACGACGACGGCGAGGGCGGCGGCTGGGGCTGGTGAGCCCGCGCCGACGCGCTGGTGGTCCGGGGCCGACGCCCCGGTGATCCGGCCGATGACCGACGCCCGCTGACGGACGGGCGTCATGGGCGGTCCCTCGGGAGAGAATCTTCCCGGGGGGCCGTTCGGCTCCTCGCAGAGGTCGCAGAAAGGGCACCACCGGATGTCACAGCAGGTCAGGGGAGTCATCGCACGGGGCAAGGGCGAGCCGGTGCGGGTGGAGACGATCGTGGTGCCCGATCCGGGACCGGGTGAGGCGGTGGTCAAGGTCCAGGCCTGCGGCGTCTGCCACACCGACCTGCACTACCGGGAGGGCGGGATCAACGACGACTTCCCGTTCCTGCTCGGCCACGAGGCGGCCGGCCTGGTGGAGAGCGTCGGCGAGGGCGTCACCGAGGTCGCCCCGGGCGACTTCGTGATCCTCAACTGGCGTGCGGTCTGCGGGCAGTGCCGGGCCTGTCGGCGCGGCCGGCCGCAGTACTGCTTCGCCACCCACAACGCCAAGCAGTCGATGACCCTGCTGGACGGCACCAAGCTCTCGCCGGCGCTGGGCATCGGTGCCTTCGCGGAGAAGACCCTGGTCGCCGCCGGGCAGTGCACCAAGGTCGACCCGGCCGCCTCGCCGGCCGCGGCCGGCCTGCTGGGCTGCGGGGTGATGGCCGGCCTCGGCGCCGCCGTCAACACCGGCGGGGTCGGGCGGGGCGACAGCGTCGCGGTGATCGGCTGCGGTGGCGTGGGCAACGCGGCCGTGCTGGGCGCCCGCCTCGCCGGCGCGGCGAAGATCATCGCGGTGGATGTCGACCCGCGGAAGCTGAACCGGGCGAGCGCGCTCGGGGCCACCCACACGGTGGACTCCTCGAAGAGCGACCCGGTCGAGGAGATCCGGGCGCTGACCGGTGGTCACGGCGCCGACGTGGTGATCGAGGCGGTCGGCCGCCCGGAGACCTACAAGCAGGCCTTCTACGCCCGTGACCTGGCCGGCACGGTGGTGCTGGTGGGCGTGCCGACCCCCGAGATGACCCTGGAGCTGCCGCTGCTGGACGTCTTCGGCCGCGGTGGCGCGCTGAAGTCCTCCTGGTACGGCGACTGCCTGCCCTCGCGCGACTTCCCGATGCTGATCGACCTCTACCTCCAGGGCCGCCTCGACCTGGACGCCTTCGTCACCGAGACGATCGCCCTGGACGAGGTCGAGCAGGCCTTCGACCGGATGCACGGCGGCGACGTGCTGCGTTCGGTGGTGGTGTTCTGATGCAGGTCATGCCTCCCGAGCCGGAGATCGAACACCTGGTCACCGCCGGCACCTTCACCCTGGACGGCGGCAGCTGGGAGGTGGAGAACAACGTCTGGATCATCGCCAACGACCGCGAGGCCGTGGTGATCGACCCCGCGCACGACGCCGAGGCCATCGCGACGGCGGTCGGCGACCGGCGGCTGCTGGCGATCATCTGCACGCACGCCCACAACGACCACGTGAACGGCGCGCCGGCGCTGGCCGCGCTCACCGGCGCGCCGATCCTGCTGCACCCGGACGACCTGCCGCTGTGGAAGCAGGCCCACCCGGGCGACAGCCCCGACGAGGACCTGAGGGACGGTCAGCGACTGGTCGTCGGCGGGATCTACCTGCACGTCCGGCACACCCCCGGGCACAGCCCCGGCAGCGTCAGCCTGTACGTGCCGGCGCTGGACGCGGTGTTCACCGGGGACACCCTGTTCAAGGGCGGGCCGGGGGCGACCGGGCGGTCGTTCTCGGACTTCCCGACCATCATCCGCTCGATCCGCGAGCGGCTGCTCGACCTGCCGCCGGAGACCGTGGTGTACACCGGGCACGGTGAGACCACCACGATCGGCGCGGAGGCGCCGGACCTGCCGGACTGGATCGCCCGCGGGCACTGAGGTGGCGGGGCCCGGGCGGTGTGGTCCGCCCGGGCCCTGGGCTCACAGCGCGGCGAGCTGGGCGGTGAGGGTGTCGCTGTGCTGGAAGGTCAGGCCGGCCAGCGCGACGTGCTTCCAGCGGACCGTGCCGTCGGCGTCGAGGATGAAGACCGAGCGGCGCAGGCCCAGGCCGGGTACCGCGATGCCGTAGGCCTTGGCGACCGTGCGCTCGGTGTCGGCGAGCAGCGGGAAGCCGAGCCGGTGCTTGCGCGCGAAGCGCTCGTGGCTGTCGAGGTCCTGCGGGCTGATGCCCCAGACCGTGGCGCCGAGGCCCTTGAAGCGGTCCAGGTCGGAGGTGTACGAGCAGAGCTGCTTGGTGCAGACGGCGGTGTCGTCGCCCGGGTAGAAGACCAGCACGAGCGGGGCACCGGCCGCGTCGGCGAGCCGGTAGTCGCGGCGGTCGGCGGTGCCGCCCTCGCTGTCGCCGTCGAGGACGAGGCCGGGGAGGGTGAAGTCGGGGGCGGGCGAGCCGACCTCGGGGGACTTGGCCATCGGGGAACCCTTCGTGGGCTGTAGTGGATAGAACGTTCGTTCTTCCGGTGTGCCGAATGGTAGCCCGGCGGCGGTGCCGGCGCCAGCACCACGGTCGGGGCCGGGCGCTCGTGCAGTACGGTCGGGGACGTGAGTACGTCTGCCGCCACCAGCGCTTCCGCCGACGCCCCGCCCGTCCCTCGCCGGTCCGCGGCCCGCGAGCGCGTACTCGCGGCCGCCACCCGGCTGTTCTACGCCGAGGGGATCCATGCCGTGGGCGTGGACCGGATCATCACCGAGGCCGGCGTCACCCGGGCCACCTTCTACCGGCACTTCCCGGGCAAGGAGGACCTGGTCCGCTCGTACGTCGAGGAGTGGGACGCCCGGGTGCGTGCCGAGGCGGTCAGCGTGCTGGCCCGGCTGACGGCGGAACAGGTGCTGCCGGCGCTGGTCGCCCGGCTGGCCGAGGAGATGTGCGGGCCGGGCTTCCGAGGCTGCCCGTTCATCAACGCCGCGGCCGAGTACCCGGATGCCGACCACCCGGTGACCCTCGCCATCGCCGCGCACCGGCAGTGGTTCCGCGGCCTGCTGGCGCGCCTGCTCGCCGAGACCGGCCTGCCGGTGGAGGCGGCCGAGCAGCGCGCCGACGAGCTGGTGCTGCTGCGCGACGGCGCGATGGTCGGCGCCGCGCTGGGCGCCCCGACGCCGGTGGCCGCGACTCTGGAACGCGCGGTGCGGGAACTGCTCCGGGCCGGTTAGCGCCTGGCGCCGGGCCGGGGTCGTAAGCTCGCTGGTCATGACCGTGACGCGTTCCGCCCTGCTCTTCGTGCTCGCCGCCCTGCTGGAGATCGGGGGTGCCTGGCTGGTCTGGCAGGGCGTCCGCGAACACCGGGGCTGGGCGTGGATCGGCGTGGGCGTGGTGGCCCTCGGCGCCTACGGTTTCGTGGCGACCCTGCAGCCCGACAGCCACTTCGGCCGGGTACTGGCCGCCTACGGCGGCGTGTTCGTGGCCGGCTCGCTGCTGTGGGGCGTGCTGGTCGACGGCTTCCGCCCGAGCCGGTACGACGTGATCGGCGCGGTGATCTGCCTGGCGGGGGTGGCGGTGATCATGTACGGGCCGCGGGGGCGGTAGGGGTGGGTGCCCCTGGCGCCGGCGGTGGGGTGCCGGGATGCGGTCGGCGGTGGGGTGGCGCAGGGTCGAGGCATGAGCGGTGTGATCGTGCTGATGGAGTTGGAGCCGAGTACCGAGGTGCTCAGCGGCGGCGAGGTCGACGTGGGGGCGCGGATCCGGTGGGTGCATGCCGCCCCGGCGGATCCGGAGGTGCCGGAGGACCCCGGACCGCTGACCTTCTGCGGGATCGACACCGGGCCGCTGGAGCGGGAGCCGTACGTCCCCGCCGCGCCTGGTGACCCCTGGTACCCGCCCTCGCAGCGCACCCGCCGCTGCCGAGCCTGCGAGGCCGCGCTGCGTGCGCGGTGAGGGGGTGGGGTGGCGGGAGCGGTCGGTGGTGGGGGCACGGGCGGACCGCGGGCCCCGGGTGGGGCGCGCGGTCCGCGTGGGGCGGGCGGGTCAGGGGGCGGAGGTCAGGGTGCGGGGCTGGGGGACGAGGAGGTCGGCGAGCCGGGCGGCCGAGGTGCCCAGGCCGGTCGGGCCGCCGATCGGGGCCGGGACGACCGGCCGCGTGGTGCCCGCGAGGGTGGCCGGGCCGCCCGGGGGCTGGGTGCCGGCCGGGCTGCCGCCCGCGGACGAGGGCGAGCCGGGGAACGCGGCGGCGGCCGCGCCGATGAGCGCACCCGCGACGGAGGCCGCGCCGGGCGGCGCCGCCAGGTCCGAGAACGGTCCGGAGGCGGTGAGCGCGCCGCCGACCGGCCCGGCCGGGATCCGGCCGGGCCGGCGGAACCGCGGCGAGGGCTGGTGCTCCAGGTGCGCCTCGCCGTAGCGCAGGCAGTCGCGGTGCCAGACGTAGATGCCGGACAGCCAGTCCCGCAAGTCCGACACGTAGTCCCCGACGGCCGCGCGGGCGGCCGGGTCGAGGTCGAAGTCCTCCAGGAGCTGCGGGAGTTCGTGCGCCGCGATGTGCTGGAACTGTCGCATCCGGGACGTCATCAGATCGTTGACGACGGCCGCCGCCTGCGGGATGTCGCAGTTCAGGAAGGACTGCACCACCAGCACGGCGTTGTGCAGCTCGCCCTCGAACTGGATCTCCTTCTGGAACGAGAACATGTCGTTGAGCAGGCAGGCGTAGTCCGCGGCGGAGTTCTCCAGCGCGACCATCGGGCCGGCCCGGAACACCTCCTCCGGCACCGCGTTCGCCCGGGCGATCCGGCACAGGCTCATGGTGAGGTCGGAGCCGAAGGTCCTGCGGCGCATCTCGATGTAGTCGACCGGGTCGGGGATCCGGTGCTGGGCCTGGTTGGTGAGTTCCCAGAGCCAGCTGACCGTCATATCCTCGACCGAGGTGCGGAACCGCTGCCGGGCACTCGGTGTCATCGCACCGGCCGTGCGGGCCCAGAGGTCGGCCAGGCCGCGTTCCAACGCCGTGGCGGCCGTGGCCGCCTGGGGGTCGCCGGGCAGCGCGTCTAGCGGCATCTGCGCGGCGAGCCGCTCCACGCAGAGCCGCGCGCCGGTCAGGTCGCGCGAGTAGCCGAAGGCGCGGACGAGGTAGTCGTCGGCGTAGGTGCCCCAGAGCAGCCAGTCGCTGGTCAGGTCGAGCTTGTCGGGGGCGGCGTCCGGGTCGATGCCGGCCGCGCAGAGCGGCAGGTCGTACCGGACGAGCTGCTCCTCGGTCCAGACGCCGGAGCTGAGGTCGCCGGGCTGCTCGTCCAGCAGGCCCATCTCCCGGGCCCAGCCGCGGACATGGCGCCGCGAGGACTCCAGGTGCGGGCTGAGCCGGGGCGTGAACGGCAGGTAGAAGTCCGGCAGTGGGAGCGGGCCGACCTGCTGGTAGGGGACGTGGGTGAAGTTGCGCGGCCCGCCGGGCGAGGCCAGACCGAGCGAGCGCACCAGGTCGGCCGCCGAGGCCCCCAATCCGCCCGGGAGCAGGGCGAGTCCACCGAACGCTCCACCGAACGCGGGGTCGACCCCGCGGGCTCCCGCACCCGGTTGACCGTTCATGTAGCGGCTGGAGCGCATGTGCCACTCGTGGCCACCGGACTGCCAGTCCTGCAGCCCCTTGACGTATGCCAGCACGTCCGCGCAGGCCTTCGGATCGAGGTCGAACTCGACGAACAGCGGGGGGAGTTCGGTCACCACGGTGTTCTCGAACTGGCGCAGCCGGGAGGTCAGGATCTCGTTGACCGCGTCGGCGGCCCGCTGCGTGGGGTAGCCGAGGAAGGTCTCCAGCACCAGTACGCCGTTGCTGAGTTCGCCCTCCTCCTCGGTCTCCCGCTGGTAGGAGAAGAGGTCGTTGCGCAGGTGAACGCCGTCCGCGAAGGTGTCCCGGAGCACCCGCAGCGGACGGCTGCCGGCGACCACCGCGGGGACCTCGGCGCCCACGGCGTGCTCGACCAGCCCGGCGGACCAGGGCGCGCCGCCGACCTTGCGGCGCATCTCGATGTACTCGACCGGGTTGGGGATCCGGCCGGCGTTGATGTTGGACAGCTCCCAGAGCGACTCGTTGAGCAGGTGCTCGGTGCTCTCGCGGAACCGGGCCCGCCAGTCCAGCGACATGCTGGGGACCGTCCGGGCCCAGAGGTCGGCCAGGCCGGCCTCCACCGGGTTGGTCGGTTCGGGGAAGCCGTCGGCGAGGTCCATCGGCATGAACGCGGCCAGCCGGTCCAGGTAGGCCTTGCCGCCGGCGCGGTCCTGGCTGCGCTTGAAGGTCTCCAGGAAGTGGTCGTCGAAGAAGAACACCCAGACGTACCAGTCGGTCACCAGGGCGAGCTCGGCCGCGTCCGTGTCGGGGTGGGTGTAGGCGCAGAGCAGGGCGTAGTCGTGCGACTCCAGGTCGTGGGTGTCCCAGACGCCGGAGCCCTCCAGCATGCCCATCGCGCGGGCCCACGTCCTGGTGTGCGCCCGGGCGCTCTCCAGGTGCGGGTTGAGGCGCGCCGGGTGCGGCACGTAGAACTCGGGCAGTTCGAAGGGTTGTGCGGTCGACGCCTTCGAAGGTGTCGAAGGCGTCGAAGGTCCTGTGGTCACCGTGGCCCCCCAGCGTGGTCGCTCGCGGGTGACCGTCGGCGCGGCACCCGGACCGGCGGCGCGCACGGTCCGGGTGCGGACCCGGGCCGTGCGACCGGTCCTGCCCAGTCTCGGCAGGAGGCTCCGGGCCGTACAGCCGCGTGTGGCAGCGCGGGCCCGGCTTGCGGCCGAGGCCGCACGGGATCTTTCGAGCGAAGATCCACCGAACGCCTGCGCGCCGGGGGAGGACCGGCTAGGACTACTGCCGGTAGGTGGTCAGGAAGCGGCCGATCCGGCTGATCGCGGTCTCCAGGTCGTCCGCCCGGGGCAGCGTGACGAAGCGGAAGTGGTCCGGGCGCGGCCAGTTGAAGCCGGTGCCCTGGACGATGTGGATCTTCTCGCGGAGCAGCAGGTCCAGCACGAACCGCTCGTCGTCGTGGATCTCGTGCACCGCCGGATCCAGCTTGGCGAACGCGTACAGCGCGCCCTTCGGCTTGACGCAGCTGACCCCCGGCAGCTCGTTCAGCGCCCGCCAGGCGACGTCGCGCTGCTCGGTCAGCCGGCCGTTCGGCAGGGTGAGGTCGTGGATGGACTGGTGCCCGCCGAGCGCCGCCTGGACCGCGTACTGCGCCGGGACGTTCGGGCACAGCCGCATCCCGGCCAGCATGGTGAGCCCCTCCAGGTAGTCCCTGGCGTGCTCCTTCGGACCGGACACCACCAACCAGCCGCTGCGGAACCCGGCCACCCGGTAGGACTTGGAGAGCCCGTTGAAGGTGAGGGTCAGCACGTCGTCGGAGAGCGCGGCCAGGCAGTGGTGCTCGGTGCCGTCGTAGAGGATCTTGTCGTAGATCTCGTCCGCGAACACCACCAGACCGTGTCGGCGGGCCAGGTCCAGGATCCCCTCCAGCAGCTCCTTCGGGTAGACCGCGCCGGTCGGGTTGTTGGGGTTGATGACGACGATGGCCTTGGTCCGGTGGTTGATCTTGGCGGCGATGTCGGCCAGGTCCGGGTACCACTCGGCCTCCTCGTCGCAGAGGTAGTGCACCGCCTTGCCACCGGCGAACCGGACCACCGCCGTCCACAGCGGGTAGTCCGGGGCGGGCACCAGCACCTCGTCACCGTCGTCCACCAGGGCCTGCACGGCCATCGGGATCAGCTCGGACACGCCGTTGCCGAGGTAGACGTCGTTGACGCCGACCCCGGGCACCCCGCGCTGCTGGTAGTACTGCACCACGGCCCGGCGGGCGGGCATGATCCCGCGCGAGTCGCTGTAGCCGTGCGCCTGGGGGAGGTGACGGATGATGTCCTGCAGGATCTCGGCGGGCGCCTCGAAGCCGAAGGCGGCCGGGTTGCCGGTGTTCAGTCGCAGCACGCTGTGGCCGGCCTCCTCCAGGGCGTTCGCCTGGTCGACCACCGGACCGCGGATCTCGTAGCAGACGCCCGAGAGCTTGCTGGACTGGCGATACTCCATTGCTGCGGCCTCCCGACCCTCACCCACACTGGTGCTTTGTTCTACCAAGTAAGCACTTGGAAAGTCCAACCTTTTGGCTATGCTGATCACCATGTCACGTCAGTCACACCGAAGCTACGACCAGTACTGCGCCGTCGCCCGGGCCCTGGACGCGGTGGGGGAGCGCTGGAGCCTCCTGATCGTCCGTGAACTGCTGGGCGGGCCGCGCCGCTACACCGATCTGCACGCGGACCTGCCGGGAGTGAGCACCGACATCCTGGCGGCCCGGCTGAAGCAGCTGGAGGCCGAGGGCGTGCTGCAACGGCGGCGGATGGAACCACCCGCACGGGGGATGGTCTACGAGTTGACGGCGCGTGGGGAGGCGCTGCGCGCGGTGGTGGCGGCGCTCGGGGAGTGGGGGCTGGACGCGCTCGGCGCGCCCCGGCCGACGGACGCGGTGCGCGGGCACTGGGTGACGGTGACGCACGAGCCCGTCGGCTGAGGTCGGCGCCGGTCAGCCGGTCAGCCGGTCGTCAGGCGGCCGATCGGTCCGCCCCGGGGACGGGGTCAGGGCGAGAGCGACGGTGCCCGGCGGAGGCCGAACTCGCGCCGGAGCGCCGAACGCGCCGCCAGGTACCCGCACATGCCGTGCACGCCGGGCCCCGGCGGGGTGGCGGCGGAGCAGAGGTACACCCCGGGCAGGGCGGTGCGGTACGGGTCCCAGCGGGGCACCGGCCGCAGCACGGACTGCCGCAGCGTGAGCGCCCCGGCGGAGATGTCGCCGCCGACGTAGTTGGGGTTGTACCGCTCCAACGCGGCCGCGCTGCGCGCCTGTCGGGCGATCACGGTGTCGGCGAACCCGGGCGCGTACCGCTCGATCGACGCCGTCACCAGCTCCGCCGGATCCGTGGGGTCGCCGTTCGGCACGTGCGCGTACGCCCACACCGGACGGGCCCCGCCGGCCGCCCGCCCCGGGTCGGTCACCGCCGGGTCGACCACCAGCACGAACGGCCGTCCGCCGGGCAGCCCCCGGGCGACCCGGGTCTCCTGCCGGAACACCTCGCGCTGGGTGCCGCCGAGGTGCACCGTGCCGGCCCGGCCCACCCGGGGATCGGCCCAGGGGATCGGCGCCGAGACCAGGAAGTCGACCTTGGCGGCCCCGGGCCCGTACCGGAACGCGCGCAGGGCACGCCGGTAGCGCTCGGGCAGCAGCGCTCCCGCCACCCGCAGGAACTCCGTCGGCCCGAGATCCAGCAGCACCGCCCGGGCGCCGCGCAGTTCGCGCAGGTCGGCGACCCGGCGCCCGGTGGTGATCCGCCCGCCGTGCGCGGTCAGGTCCGCGGCCATCGCCCGGGCGATCCGGTCGCTGCCGCCGCGCACCAGCGGCCAGCCGGTGCCGTGCGCCAGGTGACCCAGCAGTAGCGCCACCGCGGCACCGGTCGGCGAGGGCAGCCGACCGACGGCGTGCGCGGCGACGCCGGCCAGCAGCGCCGGGGCCTGCTCGCCGGCGAACTGGTGGCGGGCGAGCGGCGTGCCGACGGTGGGGAGCCGCGCCGCCAGCAGCAGCGCGGCCACCGGGTCCGCCGGCAGGCTCCGCTGGCCGGACAGCATCAGGTCGACCAGCCCGCGGCTGTGCGGCAGCAGCGGCTCCATCAGGGCGCGCCAGCGCCGTCCGTCCGGTCCGAGCTCCGCGCAGGTCCGGCGCAGGCTCCGGTAGGCGAGCCCGGCCCGCCCGCCCGGGAGCGGGTGGGCGTAGCTCAGCTCCGGCACCAGCAGGTCGACGCCGCGCGCGGCCAGGTCGAACTCGCGCAGGAACCGGGACGCCCGGGCCATCGGGTGGGCGGTCGAGCAGAGGTCGTGCCGCACGTCGGGGCGGAAGAGCGCGGCCGACCGCAACCCGCCGCCGACCTCCGGTGCCGCCTCGTGGAGCTCGACCGCGAGCCCGGCCCGGGCCATGGTGATCGCGGCGGCCAGACCGTTCGGTCCGGATCCGACCACCGCGACGTCCGGCCGGCCGTCCGTCATGGTCCGCGCTCCTCTCGACGGTCACAGTGATCATCCCGCCACCGGGTGCGCGGCGCACCCCGGTCGATCCGGGGCGCCGCGGCGCGCGTAGCATCGTGCCGCCATGGACGAGACCACCGCCCCCACCCGCTTCGCGAGCTACGTCGCCGTCGGTGACTCCTTCACCGAGGGCATGTGCGACGAGCTGCTCCCGGACGGCCACTACCGCGGCTGGGCCGACCGGCTCGCCGCCGCGCTGGCCGCCGAGGACGGCGGATCCGGCTTCGGGTACGCCAATCTGGCGGTCCGGGGCAAGCTGATCGGCCAGATCTGCGACGAGCAGCTGGCAGCGGCCGCCGGGATGGGGGCCGAGCTGGTCACCCTGGCCGGCGGGCTGAACGACGTGCTGCGCCCCGGCTGCGACATCGCCGAGGTCGAAGCCCGGCTGGCGGCGGCGGCCGAGCGGCTGCTGGCCACCGGTGCCACCGTGGTGCTCTTCACCAGCACCGACCCGAGCCGCCGGATGGCCGGCAGTGCCCGGCTGATGCCCGCGATCCGCCGGCTCAAGGCCTTCGTCGAGGGGTTCGTCGCCGCGCACCCGGGGGCCGTGGTGGTGGATCTGTTCTCGGCCGGCTGCTTCGACGACCGGCGGCTGTGGGCCGAGGACCGGCTGCACCTCTCGCCGGAGGGCCACCGCCGGGTCGCCGAGGCGGTGCTCCAGGCGCTCGGCCGCCCGGCCGCCTTCGACTGGCGCGCCGCGCTGCCGCCCGCCCCGCCGGCCGGGCGGTGGCGGCGGGTGCGGTCCGACCTGCGCTGGCTGCGGATCCACGTCGGCCCGTGGCTGGTCCGGCGGCTGACCGGCCGCTCCTCGGGGGACGGCCGGCCGGCGAAGCGGGCCGAGCTGCTGCCGTACGAGGGCTGACCGGCCGCGGCCGGACTCTGCCCCTCGGTGGGGTGCGGTGAGTATGCTCGGCTGCCGTGACCACGACGTCGGGTAACCACTCTCAGCTGACCCCCGCTCAACTGACCTCCGCGACGGCGCGTTTCCGCTCCGCCCGCGACCTGCTGCTGCGGCCGGGCGCCGAGCGGTTCGCCTGGCCGGCCATCGAGGGCCGGTTCAACTGGGCGGTCGACTGGTTCGACGCGATCGCCCGCGGCAACGACCGGACCGCGCTGTGGATCGCCGAGGAGGACGGCACCGAGGCCCGCTACAGCTTCGCCGAACTGGCCCACCGCTCCGACCAGGTGGCGCACTGGCTGGCGGGTCAGGGGGTGCGTCCCGGTGACCGGGTGCTGCTGATGCTCGGCAACCAGGTCGAGTTGTGGGAGGCGATGCTCGCGGTGATGAAGCTCGGCGCGGTGATCATGCCGACCACCACCGCGCTCGGCCCGGCCGACCTGGCCGACCGGATCGCCCGCGGTGCGGCGGGGCACGTGCTGGCGAACGTCGCGGACACCGCGAAGTTCCAGGGCCTGGAGGGGAGTTGGACCCGGATCGCGGTGGGTGAGGGTGAGGCCGCCGGCTGGGCCCGGTACGCCGACGCCTACACCCTGGCGGAGCCGTCGCCGTTCGAGACCCGTACCGCGCCCGGCGATCCGCTGCTGGTCTACTTCACCTCCGGCACCACCAGCCGGCCCAAGTTGGTCGAGCACACACAGATCTCCTACCCCGTCGGGCATTTGACGACGATGCACTGGATCGGCCTGCGCCCGGGTGACGTCCACCTCAACATCAGCTCGCCGGGCTGGGCGAAGCACGCCTGGAGCTGCTTCTTCGCGCCGTGGATCGCCGAGGCGACCATCTTCGTGTACAACTACACCCGCTTCGACGCCACTCGGCTGGTCGAGCAGCTGCACCGGGCCCGGGTCACCACCTTCTGCGCGCCGCCCACGGTGTGGCGGATGCTGATCCAGAGCGACCTGTCGGCCGGCCCGGGCGCGTTGCGCGAGCTGGTCGCGGCCGGCGAGCCGCTCAACCCCGAGGTGATCGCGCGGATCGAGGAGCACTGGGGCCTGACCATCCGGGACGGCTTCGGGCAGACCGAGACCACCCTGCTGGTCGGCAACGCCCCGGGTGCGCCGGTCAAGCCCGGCTCGATGGGCCGCCCGCTGCCCGGTGTGCCGGTGGTGCTGGTGGACCCGGTCTCCGGGAAGGCCGCCGACGAGGGCGAGTTGTGCCTGGACCTCGCCGAGCGGCCGCTCAACCTGATGACCGGCTACCTGGGCGACCCCGAGCGCAACGCGGAGGTGACGGCCGGCGGTTACTACCGCACCGGTGACGTGGCGAGCCGTGACGCGGACGGCTACATCAGCTACGTCGGCCGCACCGACGACGTGTTCAAGGCGTCCGACTACAAGGTCTCCCCGTTCGAGCTGGAGAGCGTGCTGATCGAGCACCCGGCGGTGGCCGAGGCGGCGGTGGTGCCGGCGCCGGACCCGACCCGGCTCGCGGTGCCGAAGGCGTACGTCGCGCTCGCACCCGGCTGGGAGCCGGACCGCGAGACGGCGCTGGCGATCCTGCGGCACGCCCGGCAGGACCTGGCGCCCTACCTGCGGGTGCGCCGGGTCGAGTTCTTCGAGCTGCCGAAGACCATCTCCGGCAAGATCCGCCGGGTCGAGCTGCGGGCCCGCGAGGAGCACGGGTTGCCGGCCACGGCCCGGGAGTGGCGCGACGACCAGTTCCCCGAGCTGCGCGGCTAAGGCCTGTCTGACAACTCCCGCCGGGCGCCCAACGCCGCGCGCTGATCCGACGCGAATTGTCAGACAGGCCCTTGCGCCCCGTCAGGCGGCCCAGGGCGGGCTGAGGACCGTGCCGTCGGCGAGTTCGGCCCGCAGGCCGAGCCGGGTGGTGACCCAGGCGCGGCCCGCCTCCCGCTCGGAGCCGTGCACGGCGAGGCGGCAGCCGGCGGGGGCGATCACCACGTCGCCGGCCCGGGCGGTGGTCTGCTCGTCGTCGATCGAGAAGGCCAGCTCGCCCGCCTGGACCAGGAAGACCTCCTCCCGGCTGATGGTGTGCGGTACGCCGCGGCTGCCGGCCGGGATCTCCAGCCGCCAGGCGGCGAGTTCGGTGCTGCCGGTGGCGCTGGTGGCGTAGGAGGTGAAGCGGGCGCCGTGCACCTCGTGGACGGCGCCCTCGGCGGCGGTGATGACGGGCATGGGGGTCCCTTCGTGGAAGCAAATGGTCAAGCTGCTTGTCTATATGGTCAAGCTACTTGTCTATCTCGTCAAGTGGCAGACTGGCCGCCATGACCGAAGCCCCCGACCCCGTGGCCCTCAGCCTCCCGCCGCTGGTGCTGAGCCTGGCGGCCGACCTGGTGCGCCGGATCGACGACGGGGTCCGCCGGCGCGGCTTCGCCGACCTGCGCCCGGCGCACGGCTACGCCTTCGTGCGGCTCGCCCCGGACGGCGCCACCGTCGGTGAGCTGGCCGAGCACCTGGACGTCACCAAGCAGGCGGCCAGCCAGCTGGTCGAGGAGCTGGTCCGCAAGGGCTACGTCGAGCGCCACCCGCACCCGGCCGACGCGCGGGCCCGGCTGATCGTGCTCACCGAGCGCGGCCGGGCCTGTACCCGGGCGGCCGAGGAGGCGGCGGCCGACGCGGTCCGCCCGTGGCAGGCCGAGCTGGGGCCGGCCCGACTGCGCGAGCTGCGCGACGGACTGGCCCGGCTCGCCCCGTCCGGCCGGCTGCGTCCGCTCTGGTGAAACCGGCCCCGGAGGCTCAGCTGAGGGTGAGCCGGATCCCGACCGTGCCCTCGGTGCCGCGCCGGATCCGGCTGCCGAGCATGGTCAGCCGCCCGAGGACGCCGTACTTGCGGGCCAGCAGGGCGCGGTAGCGGGAGGTGCCCGCGGTGTCCAGCAGCTCGGCGCGGGCCGGCACCGACAGCCCGGTCGGCTTGCCCCGGACGTCGCACGGGCCGACCAGCACGTCCGGCCGGCGGCGGATCCGCTTGACCTTCCAGGAGTCGGTGGCCGTCCACACCCCCAGCGCCGGCCCGTCCCGGACCACCCAGACCGGGGTGGCCACCGGCGAGCCGTCCTTGCGATACGAGGTGACCAGCAGGTACTTGCCGCGGCTGAGCCGCTCCAGCTGCGCTTCGTCCATGGCCCGAACTGTACGGGCCTCGCGCCACACCGCCGGGGAAGGCGCGGAAGCTGCCAGAATGCAGGGCGTACCAGCAGGACCGGCAGTGCAACTCTGATCGACAGCGCAACTCTGGAGAAGGTGACCGGCTTCGTGACCACGCCAGCCGAGCAGGCAGCACAGGCAGCAGCGGCAGCCGAACGGGCAGTCGGGCGGCGGATCGCCGAGGAACTCGGTGTCCGCGAGGGCCAGGTGAGGGCAGCCGTCGAGCTGTTGGACGGCGGCTCGACCGTGCCGTTCATCGCCCGCTACCGCAAGGAGGTCACCGGCGAGCTGGACGACGCCCAGCTGCGCACCCTGGAGGAGCGGCTGCGCTACCTGCGGGAGCTGGAGGAGCGGCGCGCGGCGGTGCTGGAATCCGTCGAGGCACAGGGCAAGTTGGACGACGCGCTGCGAGCGCAGATCCTGGCCGCCGACTCCAAGGCCCGGTTGGAGGACATCTACCTCCCGTTCAAGCCCAAGCGGCGCACCAAGGCGCAGATCGCCCGCGAGGCCGGTCTGGAGCCGCTGGCCGACCAGCTGCTGGCCGACCCCGGGCAGCAGCCGGCCGTGCTCGCCGCGACCTTCGTCAACGAGAACGTGGCGGACGCGCCCGCCGCGCTGGAGGGCGCCCGGGCGATCCTGGTCGAACGCTTCGCCGAGGACGCCGACCTGATCGGTGGCCTGCGCGAGCGGATGTGGACCCGTGGCCGGCTGGTCGCCACCGTCCGGGAGGGCAAGGAGCAGGAGGGCGCCAAGTTCGCCGACTACTTCGACTTCGCCGAGCCCTTCACCAAGCTCCCCTCGCACCGGATCCTGGCGATGCTGCGCGGTGAGAAGGAGGAGGCCCTCGACCTGGAGCTGTCTCCGGAGGACGGCGAGCAGTCCGGCGACCTGCCCGGCCAGAGCGACTACGAGCAGCGGATCGCCGCCCGGTTCGGGGTCGCCGACCACGGCCGCCCGGCTGACAAGTGGCTCGGTGACACCGTCCGTTGGGCCTGGCGGACCAGGATCCTGGTCCGGCTCGGCCTGGACCTGCGCACCCGGCTGCGCCAGGAGGCCGAGGACGAGGCGGTCCGGGTGTTCGCCGCCAACCTGCGCGACCTGCTGCTCGCCGCACCCGCCGGCACCCGGGCCACCATGGGCCTGGACCCGGGCTTCCGGACCGGCGTCAAGGTCGCGGTGGTGGACGCCACCGGCAAGGTGGTGGCGCACGACACGATCTACCCGCACCAGCCGGCCAACAAGTGGGACGCGGCGCTGGCCACCCTGGCCGCGCTGGCCAAGGCGCACGCGGTCGACCTGATCGCGATCGGCAACGGCACCGCCTCGCGGGAGACCGACAAGCTGGCCGAGGAGCTGATCAAGCGCCACCCGGAGCTGAAGCTCACCAAGGCGATGGTCTCGGAGGCGGGCGCCTCGGTCTACTCGGCCTCCGCCTACGCCTCGCAGGAGCTTCCGGAGCTCAACGTCTCGATCCGCGGCGCGGTCTCCATCGCCCGCCGGCTGCAGGACCCGCTGGCCGAGCTGGTGAAGATCGACCCCAAGTCGATCGGGGTCGGCCAGTACCAGCACGACCTCAGCGAGGCGAAGCTGTCGCGCTCGCTGGACGCGGTGGTCGAGGACTGCGTGAACGCGGTCGGCGTGGACGTCAACACCGCCTCGGCGCCGCTGCTGACCCGGGTCTCCGGGGTGACGGCCGGGCTGGCCGACAACATCGTCGCGCACCGGGACGCCAACGGGCCGTTCCGCACCCGCAGGGCGCTCAAGGACGTGGCCCGGCTCGGGCCGAAGGCGTTCGAGCAGTGCGCGGGCTTCCTGCGGATCCCGGACGGGGACGACCCGCTGGACGCCTCGGCGGTGCACCCGGAGGCGTACCCCGTGGTGCGACGGATCCTGGCGACCACCGGTGGCACGGTGCGCGAGCTGGTCGGCAACGGTGCGGCGCTGCGGGCGCTGCGGCCGGCCGACTTCGCGGACGCGACCTTCGGCGTGCCGACCGTCACGGACATCCTGGGCGAGCTGGACAAGCCCGGGCGCGACCCGCGGCCGGCGTTCCGCACCGCGACCTTCAAGGAGGGCGTCGACAAGATCGGCGACCTGGAGGTGGGGATGGTGCTGGAGGGCGTGGTGACCAACGTCGCCGCGTTCGGGGCCTTCGTCGACGTGGGCGTGCACCAGGACGGGCTGGTGCACGTGTCGGCGCTGTCGGCGAAGTTCGTCAAGGACCCGCGGGAGGTGGTCAAGCCCGGTGACGTGGTGACCGTCCGGGTGGTCTCGGTGGACGTGGCGCGCAAGCGGATCGGGTTGACCCTGCGGCTGGACGACGAGGTCGGGCGGCCGGGCGGCGGATCGGGTGGTTCGGGCCGCACCGAGCGCGGAGGCGAGCGCGGTCCGCGTCCGCCTCGGCAGGACCGGCGCGGGGGCGGTGGCTCGGGTGGCTCGGCGCCGATCGGCAACAGCGCGATGGCCGACGCGTTGCGGCGGGCGGGGCTGACCAAGTAGGTGCTGCGGCGTGGGAGGTCGGCAGAGTCGACTTCCCACGCCTCGTGACGTCCTACAAGGTGCCGTCGCGGTGCGCCGCGGCGAACGCCACCAGCTCGCCCCACCAGGGCTCCCGTCCCCGGGCCAGCAACTCGCAGGCCTCCGCCACCGGCATCGCCCGGACCTCCTCGACCTGCTCGCCGTCCGCCGGGTTGGTCGGCGCGGAGTCGACCACCACCTCGGCCCACCCCCACAGCCAGGCCTTCTCCGGGTGCGGCTGCCACGGGCGGTACGGCTCCGGATGGTCCGTCACGCAGCGGTGCGCGCCGATCCAGCTGGCCGGCCCGAGCAACCGCGCGCCGGCCTCCTCGCGCAGCTCGCGGTCCAGGCAGGAGCCGATGCTCTCGCCCGCCTCCCGGGTGCCGCCCGGCAGGAACCAGTGGCCGCGCGAGTCGCGGCAGAGCACCAGCAGGTCGCCGGTGAACCCGGCGAGGTGGATGTTGGTGATCAGACCGTCCGGCGGCAGCTCGGTGGAGAACTGGGCGTCCATCCCTCCCCACTCCCAGCGCTGCGGCGCGAAGAGCGCGGGGAAGCGGTCCTGTGGGCGGTTCGCGATATCGGTCGTTTCCGTCATCGGCCGATCCTAGTGGGCGTTCCCCACCGGCCGGCGCCCGCAGGACGGGGAGCGTCCACCCTCCCGTTCCGCCCGTCGATGCGGCAGGCTGGAGATATCAGTTACCCGCGAGTAGGGAGTAGCGCATGGCGCCGACCCACGAGGTCACCAACCAGGTACCGCCGCCGTACGGCCACAACACCGCGCAGGACCCGGCTCTGCTCGCCGCCCTGCACCGGGCCGGTGCCGGCTGGGCCGAGCCCGAGCTGCGCGAACTCGGCGCGCTGGCCGGCACCGAGCAGGCCGCCGAGTGGGGCCGGCTGGCCAACGAGAACGAGCCGGTCCTGCGCACCCATGACCGCTTCGGCCACCGGATCGACGAGGTCGAGTTCCACCCCGCCTGGCACCAGTTGATGGAGATCGCCGTCTCGCACGGCATGCACGCCGCCCCCTGGCAGGACGCCCGCCCCGGCGCGCACACCGCCCGGGCGGCCAAGTTCTACCTCTGGGGCCAGGTGGAGGCCGGCCACAGCTGCCCGATCTCGATGACCTACGCGGCCGTCCCGGCGCTCCGCAGCACCCCTGAACTGGCCGGCTGGCTGGAGCCGTTGCTCGCCTCCCCCAGCTACGACTTCGGCCTGCGCGAGCCGCACGGCAAGCGCGGCCTGATCGCCGGCATGTCGATGACCGAGAAGCAGGGCGGTTCGGACGTCCGGGCCAACACCACCACCGCGGTGCCCGCCGCGGACGGCAGCTACCGGCTGACCGGCCACAAGTGGTTCACCTCCGCGCCGATGTCCGACGTCTTCCTGACCCTCGCCCAGGCGCCCGGCGGGCTCAGCTGCTTCCTGCTGCCGCGGGTGCTGCCGGACGGCTCGCGCAACGCGCTGTTCATCCAGCGGCTCAAGGACAAGCTGGGCAACCGTTCCAACGCCTCGGCCGAGTTGGAGTACGACGGCGCGGTCGGTTGGCTGGTCGGCGAGGAGGGGCGCGGCGTGCCGACCATCATCGAGATGGTCAACATGACCCGGCTGGACTGCACCCTCGGCGCCGCCTCCGGGATGCGGCTCGGTGTCCAGCGGGCGGTCCAACACGCGAACCACCGGCGGGCGTTCGGCAAGGCGCTGATCGACCAGCCGCTGATGCGCAACGTGTTGGCCGATCTGGCGATCGAGTCGGAGGCCGCCACCACGGTCGCGCTGCGGCTGGCCGAGGCGACCGACCGGGCGGTGGCCGGGGACGAGGGCGAGGCGCTGTTCAAGCGGCTCGGGCTGGCGGTCTCCAAGTACTGGGTGTGCAAGCGCGGTCCGGCGCACGCGGCGGAGGCGTTGGAGTGCCTGGGCGGCAACGGGTACGTCGAGGAGTCGGGGATGCCGCGGCTCTACCGGGAGGCGCCGCTGGTGTCGATCTGGGAGGGCTCGGGCAACGTCGCGGCGCTGGACGCGTTGCGGGCGATGGCGCGCAGCCCGCAGTCGCTGGAAGCCTACTTCGCCGAGGTGGACGCGGCGGCCGGTGCCGACCGCCGGCTGGACGCGGCGGCGGCCGGACTGCGCAAGCAGCTGGGCGACCTGACCGACCTGGAGTTCCGCACCCGCCGGCTGGTCGAGCAGCTGGCGCTGACCCTGCAGGGCGCGCTGCTGGTCCGGTACGCCGACCCGGCGGTCGCCGACGCCTTCTGTGCCTCGCGGCTGGCCGGTGACCACGGCGGCGCCTTCGGCACCCTGCCGGCGGGCGTCGACACCGAGGCGATCCTGCGCCGCGCGCAGCCCGTGGCGGCTTAGGGCCTGCCCGGCGGATCTTGCCGGGCGCGCGACGCCGGGAATCCTCCCCCAGCCTTCGGCCGGGAGGTGCCCCCACCTGGACGCACGCCCGAATCGCCCAAGTACGACCCAGTACGAGGACGACTCGGGCGCACGCCCAGCCGGGCCCCCAACGCCGCACGCTGATCCGGCAAGATCCGCCGGGCAGACCCTAGGGCCTGCCCGGCCGGCAAGGGATGCCGGGGAGGGCGTCCGAGCCGATCGGACCGACGTCGAACGCCGTGCGGCCTCGCCGTCGCACCGTCGTCCACCGGCGTGCGGGGCCCACCCGGGAGCCCCGCACGCCAATGATGGGGTGACAGATTCTGCCAGCTGTCAGCTGACAGCTGCCACCTGTTTTCGACCGCGGTTGTTCGGCCAACCCGCTCAGTCGGCCGCCCGGCCACCCGGCCGTTCGGTGATCCAGATCTGCAGCCGCTCGGTCTCCGCCGGGGCGCTCGGTGGCCGCCGGTCGACCCGGTCCAGGCGGTAGCCGAGCTTGCGCGGGACGGCCGCGCTGGCGAGGTTGGTCTCGTCGCAGTGGATCTCCACCCGGACGATGCCGGGCAGCGCCAGCGCCGCCCCGGTGAGCGCGCGGGCGGCGTCGGTCGCGATCCCCCGGCCCGTGTGGGCCGCGTCCACCCAGTAGCCGATCTCCAGCGCGCCCGGCCCGACCCGGCCGTGCAGCCCGAACGCGCCGACGATGCTGCCGGGTTCGGCGTCCAGCCCGACCACGTACAGGAAGTCGGTGCCGTCCTCCCAGAGTTGCCAGCCGGCCTTGGTCATCTCGGTGCTGCGCTCCAGGGTCGGCGCCGAGCCGGCCCAGGGCATCCAGGGCCGCAGGTGTTCCAGGTTGCGGATCACCGCCGCGTTGGCCGCCGCGGCGTCCGCCACCGTCCGGCGGCGCAGCGAGACGCCGCCGGGCAGGGCGATCAGCTCCGGCGGTCGGCCGGTGGTGACCGGGGCGGCGGCTGCGGGTTCGTCGTAGGTTCGGCTCATGTCCCGCATGATGGCAGCCGGCCGTCCACCCCGACCAGCCGTTTCGGCGGTGCCCGGAGGCGTGGTTCAGAGTCGGACCAACACCTCGTCCAGCTCCTTGCGCCGCAGGTCCGGCACCCGGGCGCCGTCGGCCGGGTAGCCGACCGGGATGACGTAGGCCGCCCGCTCCTCGGCCGGCCGGTCGCAGACCTCGTTGAGGAAGCGCATCGGGCTCGGGGTGTGGGTCAGCGTGGCCAGCCCGGCCTGGTGCAGCGAGGCCAGCAGCAGGCCGACCGCGATCCCCACCGACTCCTTGGTGTAGTACGGCCGCGGCGAGTCCGGCCCCTTGTGCACCTCGAAGACCACGATCACCGCCGGTGCGTCCTCCAGGAACGGCTTGCGCCAGTCGGTCCCGATCGGCGCCAGCGCGGCCAGCCACTCCGCCGAGGCCCGGTGAGCGTAGAACTCGCGCTCCTCGGCCTCGGCCGCCTCGCGCAGCCGCCGCTTGCGCTCCGGGTCGGTGATCACCACGAACCGCCAGGGCTGGACGTGGGCGCCGCTGGGCGCGGTGGCGGCGGTCCGGACCGCCCAGTCGATCACCCCGTCCGGGACCGGGCGGGTCGCGTAGTCGCGGACGGTCCGGCGCTGGGCCATCACGTCGTGGAAGGACCGGCAACGGTCCACCGCCTCGTCGGCCGGCACGGTCATCGGGCGGAGCGGGACGGTCGGGTGGTCCGTCGCGGGCGCTGTGCTGTCAGCCATGGTCGACAGCACAGCACACCACGGCGGCTCGGCGGAAGAGGTTCAGACCTCTCCGCCCTGACGGTGACCGATCAGAACTCGGTCACCCGGCCGTCCGCCACCGCGATCCGCCGGTTCACCGAGACCGCCTCCAGCATCCGCCGGTCGTGGGTGACCAGCAGCAACGTCCCCGGGTAGGAGGCCAGCGCCGACTCCAACTGCTCGATGGCGACCAGGTCCAGGTGGTTGGTCGGCTCGTCCAGCACCAGCAGGTTCACCCCGCGCGCCTGCAGCAGCGCGAGCGCCGCCCGGGTGCGCTCGCCGGGCGAGAGCGTGTCGGCCGGGCGGAGCACGTGCGCCGCCTTCAGCCCGAACTTGGCGAGCAGGGTACGGATGTCGGCCGGCGCCAACTCCGGTACGGCGGCGCCGAACGCCTCCAGCAGCGGCTCGCCGCCGAGGAACAGCCCGCGCGCCTGGTCCACCTCGCCGACCACCACGCCGGAGCCCAACGAGGCGTCCCCGGAGTCGAGTCGGAGCCTCCCGAGGAGAGCGGCCAGCAGCGTCGACTTGCCCGCGCCGTTGGCCCCGGTGATCGCCACCCGGTCCGCCCAGTCGATCTGCAGGTCGACCGGGCCGAAGGTGAACTCGCCACGCCGGACGGCCGCCTGACGGAGCGTCGCCACCACCGAGCCTGAGCGCGGGGCGATCGCGATCTCCATCCGCAGCTGCCACTCCTTGCGCGGCTCCTCGACCACCTCCAGCCGCTCGATCATGCGCTGGGTCTGCTTGGCCTTGGCGGCCTGCTTCTCCGAGGACGAGACGGCCGCGGCCTTGCGGATCCTGTCGCTGTCGGGCTGCTTCTTGAGGGCGTTGCGCACGCCCTTGTCCGCCCAGCCCTTCTGCATCCGGGCCCGGGCCTCCAGGCCCGCCTTGGTGTCCGCGTACTCCTCGTACTCCTCGCGGGCGTGCTGCCGGGCCCGCGCGCGCTCCTCCAGGTACGAGTCGTAGCCACCGCCGTAGAGGTTGACCTGCTGCTGGGCGAGGTCCAGCTCCAGCACCCGGGTCACCGTCCGGGCCAGGAACTCGCGGTCGTGGCTGATCAGCACCGTCCCGGCGCGCAGGCCCTTGACGAACGACTCCAGCCGGGCCAGGCCGTCCAGGTCGAGGTCGTTGGTGGGCTCGTCCAGCAGGAACACGTCGTAGCGGGAGAGCAGCAGCGAGGCGAGGCCGGCCCGGGCCGCCTGGCCGCCGGAGAGCGCGGTCATCGGCAGGTCGAGGCCGACCTTGAGGCCCAGCGAGTCGGCCACCTCCTCGGCCCGCTCCTCCAGGTCGGCGCCACCCAGGTTGAGCCAGCGGTCCAGGCAGTCCGCGTAGGCGTCGTCAGCGCCCGGCCGGCCCTCGACCAGGCCCTCGGTCGCCACGTCCAGCGCCGCCTGGGCGGCCGCCACGCCGGTCCGCCGGGCCAGGAAGTCGCGGACCGACTCGCCGGGACGGCGCTCCGGCTCCTGCGGCAGGTGGCCGACGGTGGCGGCGGGCGGGCTGAGCGTTATCGAGCCGCTCTCCGGCCGGTCCAGCCCGGCCAGCAGGCGCAGCAGGGTGGACTTGCCCGCGCCGTTGACGCCGACCAGCCCGGTCACCTCACCCGGCGCGACGACCAGGTCGAGCCCGGAGAAGAGGGTGCGCTCGCCGTGGCCCGCGCTGAGATCCTTGGTTACGAGAGTGGCACTCATGATGTCCCCGATCCTAAGGCGGCCCGGTGCGGGCCCGGGGAACGGCCGCGGAAAACCGGTTGTCGAGGCCGGCCGGGCGCCCGTAGCGTTGCCGTCGTCGGTTCGCCCGAACCGCTTGCGAGCCCGTTCGCACCTCTGCCGGACAGGAGAAGGCCGTTGCTCTACTGAGGTCATGAGACACCGCTCCCGCGCTGAGTCCTCGCGCGGCGATCGAGCGTGCTGTCCGACCTCGGCCCGGAGCCGTCCGTTCCGTCCGCCTGTTCCGTCGCGTCCGCACGCCCCTCGGCGGTGTCTCCCGTGGTGCCCACCATCCCTTTGAGCAACCACCCAGGAGGCCCCCGTGGCAGCCACCAGCTCCATCCTCTGCACCGACCTCAGCTTCGAGTGGCCCGACGGCACGACCGTGCTGGACCGCTTCCACCTCGCGGTCGGCCCCGGCCGCACCGGCCTGATCGGCCTCAACGGTGCCGGCAAGTCCACCCTGCTGCGCCTGCTCGCGGGCGACCTGACCCCGTCCGGCGGCAGCGTGCGGGTCGCCGGCGAGCTCGGCTACCTGCCGCAGGACCTCGTGCTGGACACCGCGCTGCGCATCGACGAGGTGCTCGGCATCCGGGCCCGCCGCGAGGCGCTGCACGCGATCGAGTCCGGCGACGTCGACGAGCGGCACTTCGGCACGCTCGGCGACGACTGGGACGTCGAGGAGCGCGCTCACGCGGCCCTCGACCGGCTGGGCCTCGGTGGGCTGGACCTCGACCGGACCACCGGCGAACTCTCCGGTGGCGAGGCCGTGTTGCTCCGGCTGGCGGCCCTGCTGCTGGCCCGGCCCGACGTGCTGCTGCTCGACGAGCCGACCAACAACCTGGACCTGGCCGCCCGCGAACGCCTCTACGAGACCGTCGCGAGCTGGGCCGGCGTGCTGGTCGTGGTCAGCCACGACCGCGAGCTACTGGAGCGGGTCGACCAGATCGCCGACCTGCGGGCCGGTGAAGTGACCTGGTACGGCGGCAACTTCGGCGACTACCAGCGCACCCTGGCGGCCGAGCAGGAGGCCGCCGACCGGCTGGTCCGGGTCGCGGAGGGCGACGTGCAGCGCCAGGAGCGCGAACTCGTCGAGGCGAACGTCAAGTTGGCCCGCCGGGTGCGCTACGGCAAGAAGATGAACGAGAACAAGCGGGAGCCCAGGATCGTGATGAACGAGCGCAAGCGGCAGGCCCAGGTGTCGGCCGGCAAGCACCGGGTCATGCACACCGAGCGGCTGGAGGAGGCCCGGGAGCGGCTCACCGCCGCCGAGGAGGCGATCCGGGACGACGCCGAGATCCGGATCGACCTTCCGCGCACCGAGGTCCCGGCCGGCCGTACCGTGCTCTCGCTGGAGGCGGTCCGCCCGGCCTTCGGGCCGGGCATCGCCCTCGACCTGCGCGGTCCCGAGCGGATCGCGCTGGTCGGGCGCAACGGCTCCGGCAAGTCCACCCTGCTGCGGACCATCGCCGGCGAACTTGCGCCGCTGGCCGGGACGGTCAACGTGCCGGTCCCGCTGCGGTACCTGCCGCAGCGGCTCGACCTGCTCGACGACGCGCTGAGCGTCGCCGACAACGTCAAGGCCTTCGCGCCCGGGATCACCGACAACCTGGTCCGGGCCCGGCTGGCCCGCTTCCTGTTCCGCGCCGGCCGGGCCGACCAGCTGGCCGGCACGCTCTCCGGCGGGGAGCGGTTCCGGGCGGCGCTGGCCGCCCTGCTGCTGGCCGACCCGCCACCGCAGTTGTTGCTGCTCGACGAGCCGACCAACAACCTCGACCTGGCGAGCGTGCGGCAGCTCACCCAGGCGCTGTCGTCCTACCGCGGGGCGCTCGTGGTGGCCAGCCACGACCTGCCGTTCCTGCGCGGGCTCGGGATCACCCGCTGGCTGCGGCTGGACGGGACGGGGTTGCGGCGGGTGGACCCGATGTGAGCGGTACCGGACGGGTACCGGCCGCGGTACCCGTCCGGTACCCTGACGGGCATGCCAGCTCTCAACATCGAGTACACGGAGACCGAACTGGCCGCGATCCGTGAGGCGGCGGCCGCGGACGGCAAGAGCGTGAAGGCCTACGTGCACGACCTGAGCGTGCGGGAGCAGCAGCGCCGCACGTTCGTCAACCACGGTGTGGCGTTCTGGAACGCGCACCTGGCGGAGTTCGACGAGGCCTTCCCCGAGGACACGCCCGCCGCCAAGCGCTCCGCGGCGTGAGGATGATGCTGCACGTCGACATCCGCTGGTTGCTGGATGTCCAGGAGCAGGCCTCGCCGGAGGACCTGAGCGTCCGCGACTACTCCGCGCTGCAGGCCGCCGTCGCGCGGCACCGGGTGAACACCGCCCAGCTCGGCCACGACGCGGACCCGGCCTGGTGCGCCGCCGCCCTGATGCACACCATCGCGCTGCTGCGGCCGCTGCCCGCCCGCAACAACCTGTTCGCGTGCATGGCCACCGCCGCCTACATGCACGCCGCCAAGGAGGGCATCGACCCGCCGTACGGCGCGCTGGTGGAGCTGGCGCGCGACGTCGCCGAGGGAGCGGCGGACGTGTTCGCGGCGGCCGACCGGATCCGCGACTGGCGGATCTGATCCGACCGTCGGCGGATACCGGGCGCCGGGATCAGGCGGGTTGCGGGCGGAACCTGGCACGGAGCCTGGCGCGCACCGCCGTACCGAGCCGGTCCAGGCCGACCACGCCCGCCGCCAGGATGACGAACTCCACCGTCAGCTGGGCGATCTGCAGGGCGACCCAGCCGTAGCCGTGCCCGGTCGGGTCGAGGAAGAAGTACGGGTACTTGTTCGGGAAGCTCGGGAACAGCGCCGCCCGCAGCAGGGTCAGCGCCGCGTAGCCGAGCGGGAACGAGAGCCAGAGCGGCAGGTCCCGCCATCGCGAGGCGTTGCGCGGCTTGTTGCCGAGCCAGTCGCCGACCACCAGCACCGGCGTCACGTAGTGCAGGAAGAACGACGACCAGTTCGACAACCGGTCCGCCCCGGACCCGGAGACCAGGCCGGGCAGCGGGCTGACGCCGTGGTTGAGCACGAAGTGCGCGACCAGCCCGGTGATCACGATGTAGAGCGTGACCGCGCCGCGCAGCCGCGGCGCGGGTCCGTCCACCGTGTCGCGTCTGAGCATCCAGTAGACCGCGCCGACGAAGTAGCCGAGCACCGCGACGTTGCTCTCGACCGTGAAGTACACCAGTGAGCTGGTGCCGAGGAGCAGTCCGAGCCCGGAGGAGGCGACGATGGCGAGCCGCCACCAGAGGGCGGGAGCGGTCCGGACAGACATGCGTTCACCAGGTTCGTCGATCGTCGGGCGGCCTTCGTCGAGCAGCGGGTCCGCCGTCCGAGTCCGGGTACTCTACCGACGGGTACGGCTCCGCGGGAGTCCTCCCGCAGGACGAGAACTCCACGCCGATGCCCTGGTCACAGCCCGTGTCCGGCGGCCTGGAGACCGCCGGTCTCAGTCGGTCGTCGGCTGCAGCGTCGCCGGTCCGCGCTCGGCGGCGGCTCTGCTCCTCGCCTGCCACAGCCGGTCCAGGGCGAGGGCACCGGGGCCGGCCACCGCGATGGTGAGGAAGATCCAGCAGTACAGCACCGCCGGCTCGCCGCCGTTCTGGATCGGCCAGAGCGCGTGCTGCTGGTGGACGGTGAAGTACGCGTACGCCATCGACCCCGAGCAGAGCAGCGCCGCCGGCCGGGCCAGCAGGCCGATCAACACCAGTATGCCGCCGACCAGTTGGATCAGCCCGGCCCACCACCCCGGCCACTGTCCGACCGGTGTGCTGGCGCCCCCGTGCGTTCCGCCGAGGACCCCGAACAGGGTGGCCGCGCCGTGGCAGGTGAACAGCAGGGCGGCTACGATCCGCAGCAGGCCCAGCGCCTGGGCGGGCGCCGCGGCGACGACGCCGGCTGGAAGGCGTGGGACGGTGGCCATGGGGACTCCTCGGGTCGGGTGTGGGGGAGAGTGGGACAGGGGAGAGCCGTCACTCGGAAGTCGAACGAGCTCCAACTCTTTGACGTGACACCGTCATCTTGACGCCATGTCAGCTCCAGGGCCAGGCCTGACGGCTCTGAGGTTCTTCTGAATTTCCCGTTCCGGGGCATCGCCGCCGGCCCGCTCCTCGCCTGTCGGCTGACAGGAGCCGTCAGTTGTCAGCTGTCACCCGTCAGTCGTCACTCCTCGGGTCGACCACCCTTGTTACCGGCGAGTCACCGACATACCATCGCGGGTGTTACAGCTCCACTGTCACGCTCGCGGGCGACGCGACGATGCGAGGAGACGACCAGGTGGTGACCAGCGGTGGCCGACGCTGACCAGGCGCGGGTGGCGGAGCCGGCCGGCCCGCTGGCCGGGGTGCGGGTGGTGGAGCTGGCCGGGATCGGCCCGGGCCCGTTCGCCGCGATGCTGCTGGCCGACCTCGGCGCCGACGTGGTGCGGGTGGACCGCCCCGGCCCGTCCCCGCTCGCCGGCGACCCGGCGCACGATCTGACCAACCGCAACAAGCGCTCGGTGCTGATCGACCTCAAGTCCCCCGAGGGCCCCGGCCTGCTGCTCGACCTCGCCGAGCGGGCCGACCTGCTGATCGAGGGCTACCGCCCGGGCGTGGCCGAGCGGCTCGGCGTCGGCCCGGACGCC
Organism: Kitasatospora sp. NPDC052896; assembly: GCF_044547075.1. Classification (NCBI taxonomy): domain Bacteria; kingdom Bacillati; phylum Actinomycetota; class Actinomycetes; order Kitasatosporales; family Streptomycetaceae; genus Kitasatospora; species Kitasatospora sp. NPDC052896. The sequence goes on along the minus strand of NZ_JBITZU010000007.1, from coordinate 11,819 downwards.
TGCCTGGCCCGCAACCCCGCGCTGGTGTACGGCCGGATGACCGGCTGGGGCCAGACCGGCCCGCTCGCGGCCACCGCCGGCCACGACATCGACTACACCGCGCTGACCGGGGTCCTCGGCATGATCGGCCCGGCCGACGGCGACGGCCCGCCCAGCATCCCGCTCAACCTGCTCGGCGACTACGCCGGCGGCTCGCTCTACCTGGTGATCGGCCTGCTCGCGGCGCTGCAGCACGCCCGGACCACCGGCGCCGGCCAGGTGGTGGACGCGGCCATCGTCGACGGCACCGCCCATCTCGCCACGCTCTTCTGGGGGTTGCGTGCCGAGGGCCGCTGGCGGGACCGCCGTGGTGGCAACCTGCTGGACGGTGGCGCGCCCTGCTACGCGATCTACCAGGCCGCCGACGGCGGGTACTTCGCGGTCGGCGCGCTGGAACCGCAGTTCTACGCCGAGTTCGCCCGCCTGCTGGAGCTCGGCGAGGACGCGCCCGGCCAGTACGACACCACCCGCTGGCCGGAGTTGCGGGCCCGGATCGCCACCCGCTTCGCCACCCGCGACACCGCCGAGTGGACGGCCGTCTTCGCGGGTACCGACGCCTGCGTGACACCCGTCCTGACGCTGGACCAGGCCGCCGTCCATCCGCACCTGGTGGCCCGCGCCACCTACGTCGAGCGGGACGGCATCACCCAACCCGCCCCCGCCCCGAGGTTCTCCGCCACCCCCACCGCGCTGCGCCGTCCACCCGCCCGGCCCGGCGCCGACACCGCCGAGGTGGCCCGTGACTGGGGCCTGCCCGCCCTGGACCGGTGGAGCCGTCCCGCCCGCACGACCAACTCCTCCGAAAGGCAGCCATCGTGAGTACCGAAGCCTACGTCTACGAGGCGATCCGCACCCCGCGCGGACGCGGCAAAGCCAACGGTTCCCTGCACGGGACCAAGCCGGTCGACCTGGTGGTCGGCCTGATCCGCGAACTCCTCACCCGGCTGCCCGGATTGGACCCGGCGGCGATCGACGACGTGGTGCTCGGCGTGGTCAGCCCGCTGGGCGACCAGGGCTCCGACATCGCCCGGATCGCCGCCATCGCGGCCGGCCTGCCCGACACGGTGGCCGGCGTGCAGGAGAACCGCTTCTGCGCCTCGGGCCTGGAGTCGGTCAACCTGGCCGCGGCCAAGGTCCGTTCGGGCTGGGAGGACCTGGTGCTGGCGGGCGGGGTCGAGTCGATGTCGCGGGTCCCGATGGGCTCCGACGGCGGCGCCTGGGCGATGGACCCGATGACCAACTACGAGTCGAGCTTCATCCCGCAGGGCGTCGGCGCCGACCTGATCGCCACCATCGAGGGCTTCACCCGCGCCGACGTGGACGCCTTCGCCGCCGAGTCGCAGTCCCGCGCGGCCAAGGCCCAGGCGGACGGGCTCTTCGACCGTTCGGTCGTCCCGGTCCGCGACCGCAACGGCCTGATCGTGCTGGAGCGCGACGAGTACCTGCGCCCCGGCACCACCGTGGAGACCCTGGGCGCACTGAAGCCCTCCTTCGCCGGGATCGGCGAGGCCGGTGGCTTCGACGCGGTCGCGCTGCAGAAGTACCACTGGGTGGAGCGGATCGACCACGTCCACACGGCCGGCAACTCCTCCGGCATCGTGGACGGCGCCTCGCTGGTGGCGATCGGCACCCGCGAGGTGGGGGAGCGGTACGGGCTGCGCCCGCGGGCCCGGATCGTCTCGGCCGCGGTCTCCGGATCCGAGCCCACCATCATGCTCACCGGTCCGGCCCCGGCCACCCGCAAGGCGCTCGCCAAGGCCGGCCTGACCGCCGCCGACATCGACCTGGTGGAGATCAACGAGGCGTTCGCCGCGGTCGCGCTGCGCTTCGTCCGGGAACTGGGCTTCCGCCCGGACCAGGTGAACGTCAACGGCGGCGCGATCGCGCTCGGCCATCCGCTGGGCGCCACCGGCGCGATGCTGCTCGGCACCGTCATCGACGAGCTGGAGCGCCGGGACCAGCGCTACGGCCTGGTCACGCTCTGCGTCGGTGGCGGCATGGGCATCGCCACCATCGTCGAGCGGCTCTGACCACCCCCGTCCCCTCCTGGAGAGAAACCCCATGACCGACGCATCCGTCGCATCCGTTGTCCGCTGGGAGCAGGACCAGGACGGGGTGGTCACGCTCGTCCTCGACGATCCCACCCAGTCCGTCAACACCATGAACGCCGCCTTCACCGCCTCCTTCGAGGCCGTGGTGGCGCGGCTGGCGGCCACCGAGGGGCTGCGCGGGGTGGTGATCACCTCGGCCAAGAAGACCTTCTTCGCCGGCGGCGACCTGCGGCTGCTCTCGGCCGCCGGTCCCGAGGACGCCGAGCAGGTCTTCGCCTCCTCGCTGCGGATCAAGCGCGACCTGCGCGCCCTGGAGACGCTGGGCGTGCCGGTGGTCGCGGCGATCAACGGCAGCGCGCTCGGCGGCGGCCTGGAGCTGGCCCTCGCCTGCCACCACCGGATCGCGCTCGATGTGCCCGCCAGTCGGATCGGCCTGCCCGAGGTCACCCTGGGCCTGCTGCCCGGTGGTGGCGGGGTGGTCCGCACGGTCCGACTGCTCGGCCTCACCGACGCGTTGCTCAAGGTGCTGCTGACCGGCCGTCAGTACCGGCCGGCCGCCGCCCTCGAGGCCGGCCTGGTGCACGAACTGGCCACCACTCAGGATGAGTTGCTGGCCAAGGCGCGGGCCTGGATCGCCGCCCACGAGAGCGCCCGGCAGCCCTGGGACGTCAAGGGTTACAAGATCCCCGGCGGCACCCCGGCCACCCCCGCGCTCGCCGCCAACCTGCCCGCGTTCCCGGCCAGTCTGCGCAAGCAGCTGGCGGGTGCCCCCTACCCGGCGCCACGCAACGTGCTGGCGGCCGCGGTCGAGAGCACCCAGGTCGACCTGGACACCGCGATGGTCGTCGAGGCCCGTTACTTCACCGAGTTGGTCTGCGGCCAGACCGCCAAGAACATGATCCAGGCGCTCTTCTTCGACACCCAGGCGGTCAACTCCGGTGCCAGCCGCCCGGCCGGGGTGCCGAAGCGCGAGGTGCGCCGGGTGGCCGTGCTCGGCGCCGGGATGATGGGCGCGGGCATCGCCTACTCCTGTGCCAGGGCGGGCTTCGAGGTCGTCCTGAAGGACGTCAGCCTGGACTCCGCCGAGCGTGGAAAGGCCTACTCGGCCGGGCTGTTGGAGAAGGCGGTGGCACGCGGCCGGTCCACCGCCGAGCAGCGGGACGCGCTGCTGGCCCGGATCACCCCGACCGCCGACGCGGCCGCGCTGGCCGGCTGCGACGCGGTGATCGAGGCGGTCTTCGAGGACGTCGCGCTGAAGCACAAGGTGTTCCAGGAGGTCGAGGGCCTGCTCGCACCCGACGCGCTGCTCTGCTCCAACACCTCGACGCTGCCGATCACGCTGCTCGCCGAGGGCGTCCAGCGGCCGGCCGACTTCATCGGTCTGCACTTCTTCTCGCCGGTGGACAAGATGCCGCTGGTCGAGATCATCAAGGGCGAGCGGACCGGCGAGGAGGCGGTGGCCCGCGCCTTCGACCTGGTCCGCGCGCTGGGCAAGACGCCGATCGTGGTGAACGACTCGCGCGGCTTCTTCACCTCGCGGGTGATCGGCCAGTTCATCAACGAGGGCGTGGCGATGGTCGGCGAGGGCATCGAGCCGGCCTCGATCGAGCAGGCCGCGGCCCAGGCCGGCTATCCGGCCAAGGTGCTCTCGCTGCTCGACGAGCTGACCCTGACGCTGCCGCGCAGGATCCGGGCGGAGGCCCGGCGCGCGGTGGAGGAGGCCGGCGGTGTCTGGCAGCCGCACCCGGCGGACGCCGTCTTCGACCGGATGGTCGAGGAGTTCGGCCGCCCCGGCCGCAGCGGCGGCGCGGGCTTCTACGAGTACGACGCGGACGGCGGGCGTGGCCGGCTCTGGCCCGGACTGCGCGAGCACTTCGGGGCGACGACGCCCGTGGACGTGCCGTTCGAGGACCTGCGGGAGCGGATGCTCTTCGCGGAGGCACTGGACTCGGTCCGCTGCCTGGAGGAGGGCGTGCTCACCTCGGTGGCCGACGCCAACGTCGGCTCGATCCTGGGCATCGGGTTCCCGGCCTGGACCGGCGGCGTGCTCCAGTACATCAACGGCTACCCCGGCGGCCCGGCCGGGTTCGCCGCCCGAGCACGGGAGTTGGCCGCCGCCTACGGCGAGCGCTTCGCCCCGCCGGCGATGCTGGAGCGGATCGCGGCGGAGGGTGGCCGGTTCACCGACCGGCCCGCCGAAGCCTGACGGTCGCCTGCCCCGGCGGCAACACGCCGCCGGGGCAAGCCCGTTGTGGCCTTCTGCTACGCCCGACCGTCAGGCCCGCTCGGCCAACTGCTCGGCCAGCGAACGGTGGAAGGCCGTCACCAGCGCCTGGGCGAGCAGTGGCTCGATCCCCCCGGTCAGCTCCCGCATCCGCGCCACCTCGGCCGGCGCCGGCCCGCTCTCCCGGAACGGCCGCCACACCGTCTCCCGGAACAGCCGGTGCAACTCCTGGGCGGCGGCCTGGCTGTGCAGCCGCACCACGGCCCGGGTGGCGACGATCACCTCCAGCGGTATCGGCAGGTCCAGCACCCGTGCGCCCAGCGGCAGTAGACCCGGATCGACCCGGAACACCCCGTCCCGGTCGGTCGGTTGCAGCGCGCCCATGGCCACCAGTCGGTCCAGGTCCGGCGCGGACAGCTCGCGGCCGACCCGGCGGGACAGCTGCTCGACGCTCGCCTCCTCGGCCGACTCCGGCTGCCAGGCGGCGACCAGTGCCCGATGGATCGCCAGGTCCAACGAGCCTATGTCTGCCGGGAGTTGTGCCAGGTAGCGGTCGATCGCGGCGAGGGTGAGGCCCTGTCGCTGCAACTCCTCGATCAGCTCCAGCCGGTCCAGGTGCGCCACTCCGTACCAGCCCACCCGGCGCGGTCCCAACTCCGGTGGCGGCAGCAGCCCGCGCCCGCTGTAGAACCGCACCGTCCGCACCGTCACCCCGGCCCGCGCGGCGAGTTCGTCCACCGTCAACCGCAGCGGCGCGGAATCGGACGGAGTCGGGGCGGGGGAGGGCGCCGGAGCTGCGACCATCGATCTCTCGCCTCCTGTCGCGCCAGACCAGGCTGGCACAACCCTGCTGGGACAGTCCTGCTGTGACAGTAGCAGTGCCCAACCCGGGCCCCCGGTACGCCCGGGGACCCGACCGCACGGCTCGGACCGACCGGCACCTGGTCATGTGCCGGTCGCTGGTGGACCGCGCGGCGAGGATCAGCCCACCAGGAGGCCGGCGTGGTGGCGGCGGGCCACCTCGGGGTGGGCGCGGAGGTAGCCCTTCAGCTCGTTGCGGCCGTACTCGGCGAAGAGCGGGTTGGCCGGGTCGGCGGTTGCACCGGGGGCGTGCTGGGCGTGCGGGAAGTCCAGCGGCTGGATGTGGGCGTCCAGGCGCGGGTTGTAGAAGAACGGCACGGAGTACCGCTCCCGGCCACCGGGCGGGCTGACCACGCGGTGGTTGGTGGCCTTGAGGTAGCCGTCGGTGGCGACTTCGAGCAGCTCGCCGAGGTTGACCACGAAGGCGCCCGGCATCGACGGGACGTCCAGGAAGCTGCCGTCGGGGCGTTCGACCTGTAGGCCCGGGACGCCGTCGGTGAGCAGCAGGGTGAGGAAGCCGTAGTCCTTGTGCGCGCCCACCCCCTGGCCGGCGCCGTCGGGCGCGCTGCCGGGGTAGCGGACCAGCTTGAGGCGCAGGTGCGGGTGGCCGGCGAAGACGTCGTCGTAGAAGTCGGGCTTGGCGCCGATCGCGGTGAGCAGTTCGTGCAGCAGCCGTTCGGCGACCGCGCTGAGCCGGTCGATCCAGTCCAGCGCGGCGGCGCGCAGCGTGGGCAGTCCGGCCGGCCACTGGTTCGGGCCCTCCAGCCACCAGTAGTCCGGTTCGCCCTCGGCCGGGCGGTGGACCGGGAGTTCGGCGCCTATGTCGAGCTGGTCGCGCCAGTCGCTGCGGCCGCCGGTGCGCTCGTCGCCGATCCGGGTGTAGCCGCGGAAATGAGGGGAGTTGAGGTTGCTGATGGCCAGCCGCTCGGCCTCGGGGAGCGCGAAGAAGGCGTGCATGGCGTCGGTGAGCCGGGCGGTCTCCGCCGCGGTGATGCCGTGGCCGGTCAGGTGGAAGAAACCGACCTCGGTGGCGGCCCGGTGCAGGGCGGTGTGCAGGGCGGCCCGCTCCTCGGCGCTGCCGGAGGCGGCGGAGAGGTCGATCACCGGAAGGGCGTCGAACGGAACGGCGGGGACGGAAGGGACAGAAGTGTGCTGCTGCGACATAAGGTGACATCCGCTGGGTATGCCCGGTCGGTTCCGGCGGTGGCCGGGAACGCCGGAGGCGCGGCGGGGTATGGGCGGCGCCCCCGGGACCAGGGTCCGAAGGTGAAGGTGGGGTCAGCGGTAGCGTCGACAGGACATGCTCGTGACGCGGAGCAGGTCCACGTGACGGCGACTGACCAGGAGAAGCAGGGGAAGCACGTCAACCAGCGTAGACGAGGCGCGGCGGTGGCCGGGAAGCGGTCTGCATGCTCCCCGATTATCGGGTCGGCCGGCTGGCCCGTCGATGGCCAGACCGGCCGTTTCGGCTCTGGCCGAAAATGCTCCCGGAACGGAAGGCTCCGGAAGGGGAGGCCCCGGAACGGACGGCGCGGGGGCGCCTACTTCCCGTCCCGGTACGCCTCCAGCAGCCGCAGCCAGACCTCGCTCACCGTCGGATAGGACGGCACCGCGTGCCAGAGCCGGTCCAGCGGCACCTCGCCCACCACCGCGACCGTCGCCGAGTGCAGCAGCTCGCCGATGCCGGGCCCGACGAAGGTGACGCCGACCAGGCAGCCGCGGTCCTCGTCCACCACCATCCGGGCCCGGCCCTGGTAGCCGTCGGCCTGCAGCGAGGCGCCGGCCACCTGGCCGATCTCGTAGTCGACCACCCGCACCCGCAGTCCGGCCCGCTCGGCGGCCGTCGCGGTCAGCCCGACCGACACCGCCTCCGGGTCGGTGAAGACCACCTGCGGCACGGCCGCGTGGTCCGCGGTCGCCACGTGCGCGCCCCAGCGGGCGGTGTCCACCGGCCGGCCGAGCGCCCGGGCGGCGATCGCCGCCCCCGCCATCCGCCCCTGGTACTTGCCCTGGTGGGTGAGGAGCGCCCGGTGGTTGACGTCCCCCATCGCGTAGAGCCACTCGCCGTCCACCCCGCGGACCAGGCAGCTGTCGTCCACCTCCAGCCAGGAGCCGTCGGTCAGCCCGACGCTCGCCAGGCCCAGCGCGTCGGTGCGCGGCGCCCGGCCGGTGGCGTAGAGTACCTCCTCGACCTCCAGGCCCTCGCCGCTGTCCAGCCGCACGGTGACCGTGCCGTTCACCCGGTGCAGCTCGGTCACCGTGACGCCGGTCCGCACCACCACCCCGGCAGCGGCCAGCCCGGCGCCGACCAGCTCCCCGGCGAACGGCTCCATCCGCGGCAGCAGCCCGGCCCCGCGGACCAGCATGGTGACCCGGGAGCCGAGCGCCTGCCAGGCCGTGGCCATCTCCACGCCCACCACGCCGCCGCCGACCACCGCCAGCCGGCGCGGCACCGTCTTGGCACTGGTGGCGTCGCGGCTGGTCCACGGACGGGCCTCGGCCAGCCCCGGCACGCCGGCGGGCAGCACCGCGCGGCTGCCGGTGCACACGGCCACGGCGTGTCGCGCGGTGAGCAGCCGCTCCCCACCGTCCGGCGTGCGCACCGCGACCCGCCGCGGACCGTCCAGCCGCCCCTCGCCGCGGACCAGCACCGCGCCGGTCCCCTCCAGCCAGGCGACCTGCCCGTCGTCCTTCCAGTGCGCGACGAAGGAGTCCCGCCGGGCCAGCACGGCCGGGGCGTCCAGCGCGCCGGTGGCCGCCTCGCGCGAGCCGGCCACCGCCCGCGCGGCCCCCAGCGCGGCGGGCGGGCGCAGCAGTGCCTTGCTCGGCATGCACGCCCAGTACGAGCACTCGCCGCCGACCAGTTCGCTCTCCACCACGGCGGTGGTCAGGCCGGCGGCCCTGGTCCGGTCGGCGACGTTCTCACCGGTCGGGCCGCCGCCCAGGACGATCACGTCGAAGGTGTCGGGGCCGTTGCCGTCGTCGGTCACAGGGCTCACGTGCGCTCCTCGGGGTCGCTGGTCCGCCGCCGATGGGCGGTCAGGCCATCCTGGCCCGCAGGCGCCCAGCTTGTCCGGCGGCGCGCGAGATCCGTGAGTACCCCGGCGCGCGTGGTGGGCGTGCGGGCGGCGAGGGGGCGCGGGCAGCTACAGCGCGCCAGCTCGTTGCAGCCGGGTGAGCGAGAGCCACCCCGGGAACACCGGCAGCACCAGCGTGATCAGCCGGAACAGCACCACCGACCCCAGCGCGGTGGCGTGCCCGAGCGAGGCCGCCGCCGTCAGCAGGGCGGCGGTGGAGCTCTCCACCGCGAGCAGCCCGGCCGGGGTGGGACTCGCCGAGCCGATCGCACTGCCGACCAGGTAGGCGACCGCGACCGCGGCGAACCGCGGGTGCCCGTGCCCGGCCCGCACGCTGCAGTACAGGCAGGACACCAGCGTCATCGACACCAGCAGTTGCCCGATCACCCCGGCGGCCAGCCGCCCGGGCTGACGTGACAGGTCGCGCAGCCGGCTGAGCGAGCCCGCGAGCAACGTCCGCAGCCGGCCCAGCACCCAGCGCCGCGCGGTCGGCGCCGCCAGCACCCCGGCCACCAGCAGCACGAGCGCGCCGGCGGCGATCGCCAGCACCGGCCAGGGCACGTGCTGGTGGGCGGCCGGGTCGAAGCCGAGCAGCGAGACGAAGAGCATCAGTTGGAGCAGGTGCAGCCCGAGCCCGACCAAGGAGCCCACCCCCACGCTGGAGACCGCCTCGCCCGGTGCCACTCCCGCGCGCTGCAGGAAGCGGGTGTTCAGCGCCATGCCGCCCAGCCCGCCCGGCGCGACCAGCTTGACGAAGGCGCCGGACAGCTGGACCAGCACCGTCCGCCCGGCGCCCAGCCGCTCCGGCACGAACCCGAGGAACCCCAGCGCCGCCGCCGGGTAGCTGGCCGCCGCGGCCAGCAGCGCGAGCAGCACCCAACCCGGGTCCGCGCCCAGCACCACCTCGACCGGATCGACGTCCCCCCGCGTCCCCTGGAAGTACAGCAGGACGCCGAAGACGACCGCCCCCGCGACGGTGATCAGCGTCCGCGGCCTGAGCCGCCCGGCCAACCCCGCCCGTCCCGTCCGTACCACCAGGCCCACCGATCGCGGCTGTCCGGCCGGCCGCGCCTCGGGCTCCGCCTCTGACCTCTCCGAGATCCCCGTTGTCATGGTGCATGCTCCCACGCGGCCCTCGAGCCGGGTGGGCCGAAGCCGAACAGCGGTGATGTGGTGCACGTCGCACCCCTCGTGCTTGCTCAGGGCACCGTGGCATACTCCGACTCGTGACTGGCAGCCGGATAACGAGGACCCTGCGCGCGTTGGTGTTCGCCGCGCTGGCCGTTCCGTTGTCCGCGGCCGGCCAGGTGGTGGTCACCGGCCGTCCACTGCCGGTGACCCTGGTGTTCGCCGCCGGTGCCGTGGTCTTCCTGCTGGCCGCCGTGGTGTCCGGCACCGAGCGCGGCTTCCTGCAGATCGCCGCGGTGTTCCTGCCGGTGGAGCTGCTGCTCAACACCACCTTCAATCTCGGCCAGGACACCTGCTCACCGCCGACCGGCCGCTCGCACGGCATCGACCTGGTGGTCTGTGGCGGCGGCTCGGTGAGCGACGGCAGCAGCGTGCTGACCATGGCTCCGGCCCTGGTCGAGCTGTTGCTGCTGGTGGTGCACGTGCTGGTCACCGTGCTCGCCGCGCTCTGGCTGCGCTGCGCCGAGACCGCGCTGGCCCGGCTGCCCGAGCTGGTCCGGGCGTTGGCCCGGCTGGCCCCGGACGCGCTGCGCGCCCTGCTGCTCGCACCGATTCCGGCCCGGCCCGCCCCAGGCGCACCGTTGCCGGAGCCGCGTCCCGAGTACGCGCCCGTCGAGGACCTTCCGCTCAGCCCGTCCCGCCGCCGCGGTCCGCCCGCCGGCTACGCGCTCGCCTGCTGACCGCCCTCCCCGCCCGGGGAGCCGCGGGTCCGGCGCGCGCGTCCGGCCCCCTTTTCTCCTTCGCGGACAGGATCGAGCAATCCCATGGGTAAGACCCCCAACGACAGCAAGTCCAACAAGAGCGGCAACCCGAGCAAGAACGGCCCCCGTGGCAACGGGGCCGACCAGGCGCGGGACCGGCGGCAGAAGATGCACGAGGCCCGGCTGCGCGAGCAGCGCGCCGAGACGATCCGGCGCCGGGTGGTGATCGGCGTCTCCTCGCTGGTGGTGCTCGCGCTGGCCGGCGGTGTGGCGCTGGCGATCAACAGCGGCAGCTCCAAGTCGAGCAGCGCCTCGAGCAGCCCCTCCGCCCCGGTGGTCACCCCGGCCAACGTGAGCGGGGACGGCACGGTGATCGTCTACGGCAACCCGAACGCCCAGCACACCCTGCAGGTGTACGAGGACTTCCGCTGCCCGATCTGCAAGAAGTTCGAGACCACCGACGGCAAGGCCGTGCAGGCGCTGGCCGACGACGGCACGTACAAGATCGAGTACCACATCGCCGCGTTCCTGGACGACAACCTGGGTGGCAAGGGCTCGGTCCAGGCGCTGGCCGCGGCCGGCGCGGCGCTGAACCAGAGCGTGGACGACTTCAAGAAGTTCCACGACGCGCTGTACGCCAACCAGCCGAGCGAGGAGACCGACGGCTACGGCAACGTCAACACCCTGCTCAGCGTGGCCGGCCAGGTCCCCGGCCTGAGCACGGACGCCTTCACCAACGCGGTGAAGGCCAACACCTACCTGCCGTGGGCGCAGAAGGTGGCCGCCAAGTTCAACACCAGTGGCGTCACCGGCACCCCGACCCTGAAGCTGGACGGCAAGCAGCTGACCCTCTTCGACAACAGCGGCAACCCGCTCACCCCCGACCAGTACACCGCCATGATCAAGCAGCAGATCGGCTGATGAGATGACGCTCCCCGCCGACGCCGACACCGGTCAGGTGTCGTCGTCCCGTGGCTACTCCGTCCTGCTCGTGGTGGCGGGGGCGATCGGCCTGGCCGGCGCCTTCATCCTGACCACCGACAAGATCAAGCTGCTGCAGAACCCGAACTACGTCCCGAGCTGCAACATCAATCCGATCATCAGCTGTGGTTCCGTGATGCGCACCGAGCAGGCCTCGGTGTTCGGGTTCCCCAACTCGCTGATCGGGTTGATGGCCTTCGCGGTGGTCGTGGCGATCGGCATGGGAGCGCTCGCCGGCGCCCGGTACCGCCGCTGGTTCTGGCTCGGCCTGCAGGCCGGGACGGTCTTCGGGATCGTGCTGATCCACTGGCTGATCGGCCAGACCCTGTACGTGATCGGCGCGGTCTGTCCGTACTGCATGGTGGTCTGGGCGGCGATGATCACGCTGTTCTGGTACACGCTGCTGCACAACCTGCGCACCGGCGTGATCCCGGTCTCCGACCGGCTGCGCCCGGTGGTCCGGGAGTTCCACCGCTACCACTGGGTGGTGCCGGTGCTCTGGTACGCGATCATCCTGCTGCTGGTGCTGAACCGGTTCTGGTACTACTGGAAGACGTTGGTCTGACCCTGCTCGGCAGGGGAGCGAGGGGCCGGAAGCGCGCGGTGGTTTCTAGTGGTCGTCGCAACACGTGGTCGGTTGTCTAGGCCGCGATGAGTTTATGCAGACGCTCGGCTGGGGTTTCCCAGCCGAGCGTCT